>CAZPFB010000044.1:0-43297 GCA_964585735.1 uncultured Leptospiraceae bacterium | reverse complement strand
GGCACATCCTCGGCGCGTGTACGAGCGGGGCAAGACTTTTGAAGAGATTCAAATCGGGGACAGCGCTTCCTTCACGAAAACGATCACGGAGACGGACGTGTACCTTTTCGCCGGCATCAGCGGTGACTTCAACCCCGTCCATGTCGACGAGGAGTACGCGCGCACGACTCACTTCGGCCGGCGCATCGCGCACGGCGGTCTGGCCTCGTCCCTGCTTGCGCCCGTGCTGGGCATGAAGCTGCCGGGCCTGGGGACGGTTGCCCTGGAGGTGACGCAACGCTACCGCAATCCCGTGTACTTCGGAGACACCGTCACCTGCCGCGTCGAAGTAACGGGCAAGCAGGATCGCCTGCGCGTCGTCGAGATGAAGATCCTCTGGACCAACCAGAGGGGAGAAACCGTGTCCAAGGGGAGCTGCCGTGTCGTCCCGCCCAGCGCCTGAAGCTTTCGCCTCCTTTGCTGAGGTGTACACGTTCTACATTCCGGAGCACGTTCGCGCGTTCTATGCTCCCGGAGACCTGGAGCGTTTCCTCCGCGCAAGATTCGATTTCTTCAGCCAGGCGACGGACGGCATCCGACTGGACGTTCACAACCCCGGACCGGAGTTCTTCTGGCTCATCAACTCCTCCGTCATCGAGACAGTGATGCCGGACGCGCCCTTCATCGTGGACACCATCCTGGACTACTGCGCTTCGCAGGACATCAAGGTGAACATGGTCATCCACCCGGTCCTCCGGGCTGTCCGCCAGAATGGACGCCTCCTGCGCGTGGACTTTTCCCTGGAGGGCGCAATCGAGCCCGAAGGCCGGGACGAGTCCTACGTGTACCTGGAGATTGCACGCAAGACGCCGCGCGAACTCAGGCACATCTCCGCGGAGATACATGCCAACCTCAAGGATCTCGAAACGATAGTCCACGATTTCCCGCACATGCTCTCGTCCATGGAGACCCTGCGTTTCGCCGAAAGCGACGAACGTGACGAAGTGCGCTGGCTCGCGGAACACTTCGTCATGTTGGGGACGGCGGGCTTCGACGATCCGCGGAGGGGACCACAGCCGCCCTTCCACGGGCTGCTGCGCAAACAACCAATGCGCACAGCAGTCCAGTCGGAAGCAGATCACCTCCAGTTGCACGGGCCGGTTGTGCAGTACGTCGAAACCTCCATTTCCAGTGACGTGAACCGACGCAAGCGCCTGCAGTTGGTGGCGCTGCGGGGTCGTACCGAGAGCCTGCTCCTCATTGGCCACTTCACGCACCGCGCGCGGCGCTCCTTTCGCGACGATGTACCCAGCATCAAGAGGAAGCTAACGGATGTCGCTGCCGCCATGCGCGCCGCGCCGGAGTCGCACGTTCGCAAAGAGCTCTTCAAGTGCGCCGAAATTCTGCCTCTGTCGGTGCTGGCCAGTCGGAGTGTCGATCTCTTGGGACGATTGCTCGGCAGGCTCGTCTCTTCGGTCTACTCGGACGAGGCTGATTTCTCCTACTTCTTGGATCCCGATTACGGCCTGCTTTGGATCGTGGGGCTCGTTCCGCAGCGGGACTCGGGGCATGTTCCCACCCGCCGCTTCTGGGAGTTTGCTTCCACGGAACAGCTCGAGGTGCAACACGATGTGCGCTCGGAGATGGGACGCAACGTCGCCGTCCTGTTGGCGCTGCGTTCTCCCGCCAAATCGCCGGAAGCCCTTCAGGAGGAAATCGAAGGAGCGGCAGGTCTCTTCTTCTCGTCCTGGTCGGCCCGGTTCCGACGGGCCATCTCCAACCGGTTCGTAGGAGACGAGGCCATCCACGATCATCTACGGCGCTACTTCTACGGCATCAACGCCGACTACGAAAACCATCTGTCTCCCGAGGAGACGCTCCACGACCTGCACCTGATCGATCGTATGCACCCCGGCGAGTACTCGGTCCACTACCAACCGGGAGCCGGCGGCACAGATACCGTGAAGGTCTACACGGACCGCCCGTCAAACCTCAGCGACTTCGTGCCCGTGCTCACGAACTTCGGCTTCGTCATCAATACCGAGCGTACGTTTCCGTTTCGTAGAGAGGGGCTCCCGACTGCTTTCATTTACTCCTTTTCAGTACCCCATGCGGAAATCGACGCGGATGGCAGGCGACGCGTCGGCGCGGCAGTCGCTGCTGTCCTGAACGGCCAGGGAACCTCGGAGGCCATGAACGGACTGGCCGTTTCCGCCGGTTTCGACGCGCGCTCTCTCCAGATCGCCAAAGCCCTCGCCGGATACATCTTCCAGATCGATCGTTCCTACTCCCGACTCTATCTCCAGCAGACTCTGCTTCGCTACCCAAAGTTCGCCGCGGCGCTGCTCGCCTTCCTTCTCGCGAGGCATGACCCTGCCGGAACAGACCACGTCGTTGCCAGCGCCGAGAGCGCCCTGATGGAAACATTCGCCGAGCTCGAGTCCGTTCTGGACGAAGCCGTGTGTCGCACTTTCGTGGCCGTGGCGCGCGCCGTTGTCCGGACCAACCTGAGTCTCGGACGGGAGGAGATTTCGTTTAAGATTCGCAGCGGCGAAATCGACGGTATGCCGCGCCCGGTCCCTCTTTTCGAGATCTACGTGTATTCGCACCGCCTCGAGGGGATCCATCTGCGGGGAGGCATGACCGCGCGCGGAGGCATCCGTTGGTCGGACCGCCCCGACGATTTCCGCACCGAAGTGTTGGGCCTCATGAAAGCACAGATGGTCAAGAATACGGTCATCGTGCCTGTAGGCAGCAAAGGGGGCTTCGTACTGAAGAATCGCACGTTTCCCGACCGCGAGTCCTTCCGCCAGGCGGGAGTCGAGTCCTATCGCCGGTACATTCAGTGTCTGCTCGATCTTACAGACAACCTCTCTCCCACCGGCAGGATCGTTCCGGCGCGGGGTGTGCGCAGGCTGGATGGCGATGATGCTTACCTCGTCGTGGCGGCCGACAAGGGGACGGCCACCTTTAGCGACATAGCCAATCAGGTGTCGGAGGCGAATCACTTCTGGCTGGGCGATGCTTTCGCTTCGGGTGGCGGCAACGGCTACGACCACAAGGTCCAGGGGATCACGGCTCGCGGCGCCTGGGAGGCGGTCCGTCGTCACTTTCATGAGCTCGGCATCAACCCGGAGCGCGACCCCGTGCGTGTCGTCGGTATCGGCGACATGAGCGGGGATGTCTTCGGCAACGGCCTCCTGCTCTCGCGCTCGCTTCGATTGTTAGCGGCTTTCAACCATCTGTACATCTTCCTCGATCCCGATCCAGATCCAGAGGCCTCTTACGTGGAGCGAGAGCGGCTCTTCCGTGGTGTGCTCAACTGGAACGACTACAACCCGAAGCTGATTTCAAAAGGCGGCGGCGTCTTCGACCGCGCGGCCCGCCGGATCGCACTTTCGAAAGAAGTGCGCGCAGCGTTGGGAATCGATCGACCGGCCTGCAGCGGCGAGGAGCTTGTTCGGGCGATCCTGTGCGCTCCTGTGGATCTGCTGTGGAACGGCGGCATCGGAACGTACGTCAAGGCGCAGGCAGAGAGCCACTATCAGGCGGGCGATGCTACGAACGATCGCGTCCGGATCGATGCCGGGCAAATACGCGCGCGCGTCGTAGCCGAGGGCGGGAACTTGGGCCTGACCCAGGCAGCCCGGATTGAAGCGGCCGCGCACAATGTGCGACTCAACACCGACGCCATCGACAACTCGGCGGGAGTGGACATGTCGGACCACGAGGTGAATCTCAAGGTTCTCCTGAACGGTCTGGTTCGGCAGAAGAAGCTCTCCGGCGCCGCCGATCGGAACCGCCTCATCCGAAAGTACGAGCCGGAGATGGTCCGCCTGGTCCTTGCTCACAACTACTTCAACAATCTCGGACTCTCGGTGGATGAGCGCAGGGTCCCCTCACAGTTCACGTACTTTCGCGCCCTGATCCGATTTCTCAACCGCGAGGGAATTCTCTCGCGGGAGCAGGACGCCATTCCTTTCGAGGCGGACCTGGAGCGAATCGAGCAGACAACACGACGCCTGGCGCGCCCCGTGCTCGCCTCCCTCATGGGCTTCTCGAAGCTGTACCTCGCCCAGAAGTTCGAAGCGTCGACCGGATTCGGCGACGAGTGGTACGATCGATTCTTGCTGCGCTACTTCCCGGCAGCGGCCGTGCGCGCGTACCGCGACCCCATCCTGAGGCATCCACTCAAACGGCAGATCATCATCACCGAGGTGGTCAACGAAACGGTCAACCACGCGGGGATCGCGTTCTATCAACGCATGTTCATGCGAACCGGCAGACCGGTGGAGCAGATAGCCGATGGCTACATGCGCTTGGTCGACTTCCTGGCAATTTCGCAGCTGCGGAGCGCCGACCCTACGTGGCTGCCGGCCGAACTCCACTACGAATACATCATGCTTCTCGAAGAGCAGCTCTTCTTGGTGCTTCGTCGCATCCTGGAGGAGGGACGAAGCGCGCCGGAGGGGAATCCAGCTGCTTTCGTGCGGCTCTTGGAAGAATGTATGCCTCATTCAACCTTCCGGGTACGACGGGAACTTCGAGGAACGTTGCGTTCGCTTTCGGCGGAGGACGGCGAACGGGTGACAGGGATGTTTCGGAGAATGGACGTGCTCCCTGATGCGTTCGTCCTGCATCGCCTCAATCAGGGCCGCAGGCACCCCTGGTCGGTGACGGAATACTTTGCCGTTCTGGATGAATACCGGATCCGGGAGCTGCGGCGGGAAATTCGCAACCTGAACCCCTCGTCGACGTGGGAGATTCTGTTCCTGTCCAAACTGGAGGAGGCGGTCGAGCAGATCACGGTGGCACTGGCCGTGGCGGAACGCGCGGGCGGCCCGGCCCAGAAGGAGCGACTTCTGGCCCTCCTGCACGAGATGACCGGACGGGCGGGCGCTGCTTCCCGCAGCGCGGCGGCCATGTACGAAATGCTCCAATTCGCGCGGGAGCGGCTCATTCCAGCCCAAACTACGGTGCCCGGCCGGCACAAGGGTTGAGGGAGATTTCCTGCTAATGGGATCGGCCAAACGGCCGATCTTCCAAGCATGGAAGCTGTGTCGTTTGGTGAAGTCTGCAACCTGCTCGAGCAGGAGACACTACTCCTGCGCTCGATCGCCGATACGGAATTGGAGAAGCGCAGGCACATCCTGTCGGCGAACGGTCGAAAGCTGCATGACCTGACCCGGAAATCGGAGATTCTTCTCGCCGAGCAGGAGGCGCTCGGCGGGCGGCGGTCGCAATTGGCCGGGGAACTCATCGCGCCGGGCCAGGTGGGTCGCGAACTCACATTGCGCGAGGTCGTCGATGCTGCCCTTGCGGCCGGCGCCAACGAAGCCGAACGCCTGCAAACGATTGCGGACCGCTTTCGTGTTCAGGTCCAGGAAGTCGAAGGGCAGGTGGCCGAGAACGCACGGCTGCTGGGACTGGCCGGACAATCTCTGCGGCGTTTGCTGCAGGGGCTCACGGAAGCTGCGGGCCAGACCGAAACCTACCGGCCGCGCGGAGATGAAGGACGGCGACGGGCCGAGTCGGTCATCCTCAACGCCAACGCGTGACTCCACGGCCGCACCCCGGTGGATGGCATGCATCCCGGTCGACGGCATGAGCCTCGCGACTCTCGACTCTACTTGCCCACGCAGAACTCCGAGAAGATGCGACCGAGAATCTCCTCGGTCGTAACACCGCCGGAGATCCTGCCGATCTCTTCGAGGGCCGCGTCCAGCTCGATGGCAACGATTTCCTGAGGGGCCGCCTCATCCCACAGCTCCCGCACCCGCAATAGCGCACCGCGCACTCGCAGCAGGTGTTCCCGATGCCGGTCTTCGAGGAGAATGGGATCCCCCGTCGGATAACTGGCGCGGACACGCTTTGCGATTCGCTCTCGCAATTCGTCCAGGCCCTCGCCTGTACGACAGCTCACGCGAACGACCGGCGCAACCTCGGATTCTCGCGGACCCTGAGGGTCCGGCGCCGGTCCGGGCGGGCCTGCTTCTCCCACCACAGCACTCCACGCGGCTGAGTGGAGAATGTCGCACTTGTTGATGATGTTGATGACTTCCGGTCTGCCGCAAAACTCATCCAACTCCGGGTACGCAGGACGCGAACCGTCGATCACATGCAGGATAATGTGACTCTTTTCGATCTCGCGCCGCGAACGACGAACTCCCTCCTTCTCGATCATTTCCTCCGTGTGCCGCAATCCTGCCGTATCCATGATCCGCACGACACTCCCACCAATGTGCAACTCCTCGGTGAGGAAGTCGCGCGTGGTCCCCGGAACCTCGGAGACGATAGCACGCTCCCAGCCTACAATTTGATTGAGCAGAGAACTCTTGCCTGCGTTGGGCACACCGGCCAAAGCCATCTGCAGGCCGGAGACGACGCGACCTGCTGCGCGCCCGCGTTCGTTGATCTCGTCGATGAGTTCGACCAAGCGGTCGAGGCGCGCGCGTCGCTCCTCCATCGAAGCAAAGGTGAGATCCTCTGTGGAGAAATCCACCTCGGCTTCCGTCTCGGCCTTCAGGCCCACCAGGCCCGAGCGCAGGCGTGAAACGAGCCTGCTCAGAGCGCCCGCCACAAGCCGGCGACCGGCGCGTGCTTCATACTCGCTCCGCGCTTCGATGAGCCGACGCACTCCTTCGGCCTGCGTCAGGTCCAGTTTTCCGGCCAGAAAGGCGCGCCGGGTGAATTCGCCGCCTTCGGCCGACCGGGCCAGGCCGCTCTCCAGGACGCCGAGTACGAAAGCACGAAGCAGGTGCGGATTTCCGTGCAGCGAGATCTCAGCCGCGTCCTGGCCTGTGTAGGAGCGCGGCCCGCGAAAGAAAACCACCAGACCTTCGTCCAGAGCATGGCCCTGAACATCCACAAGGCGACAGAGAACCGCGCGGCGGGGGTGGCGCGTCAGGTGGACCGTGAGCTGCTCGCCTGATTGCGTCGGCTCGTGAACCGAACGACAGAAACGACCCAGGAGTCGCAGCGTTCCCGGTCCTGATATCCGCACCAGGCCGATGGCCCCGTGGCCCGACGGAGTGGCCACTGCGACGATCGTGTCGTCGGCGCGCTGGGAAGGCCCGCTGTGCGGGCCGAAAGCCTCAGTCCCGGTCATCCTCCGGTCCGGTGTTGAAGCGATCGTCATCATCCTCGTCGCCAAAGTCGTCGCGGTCTTCGTACGAAGCGGGGATGACGCGCACTCGTTTGTAGACGCCATTGCCGTCACTCTTGGTGTAGACGCGCTCATCCTCCTCCAGCGCAAGGTGAACGATGCGCCGTTCGTACGGATTCATGTAGTCCAGCGCGATCGGCTGTCGGGAGCGGTGGACGCGCGCGGCCACGCCTCGCGCAAGGCGAGTGAGACTCTCCTCGCGCTTCGCGCGGTACGATTCTACGTCCAGAATGATGCGCGTGTGTTCCTTTTGCCGGGTGTTGACCAGGAGGTTCACGAGAAACTGGAGAGCATCCAAAGTCCGCCCGTGCTTGCCGATCAGCATGCCCGTGTCCTTTGACTTCAGTTCCACGACCGTGTTGTCATCAGTGCGTCGGATGCCGACCACCGAACCATCCAAGCCCATCCGCGCAATGAGAGTCTGTACGATGCCCCGGATCCGAACTTCTCGCGGAGTGTTCTCGTGCGCAAAGACTCGTACGCTGGCCGGTTTGCGGCTGACAAGACCCAGAATCCCGGTCGCACCGGACACCGGTTCGAGCGTCACGTCTTCCGGTTTTGCGTCCAGGGCCCGCAGAGCGTCGGCCTCGGCCTCAGACCTGTTCTTTCCTTCGCCTTCGTATATATACATGCAAATTCTCCTGAGCTGCCCTACTTTCGCCCCCGTCCCTTCTTGCCTTCAGCTGAAGGCGTCGCTGGTACGACCTCGTCGCTGGAGAAGCGATTCGCCGCGATCTGCCAGACTATCGAGAGAACATTCTGGAGAGTCCAGTAGAGGGTCACGCCGCTGGGCATCGACCAAAACATGAACATGAAGATCACCGGCATCAGGTACATGAGCATCTTCTGTTGCGGATCGGCGGTCATCGTCGTGAACTGCTGATACAGGATCTGCGAGCCAACCATGAGCAGCGGCAGAATGTTGAAGTGGAAATCTCCGATGTAGGGCAGGCCCGTGTGCAGGATGAATACCGTATCCGGCTGCGAGAGGTCCGTCATCCAGAGAACGAAGGGGCTCTTCCAAAGCTCGATGGCCTCCGAGAAAGCGCTGAAGAGCGCGACGAAGACAGGCATTTGAATCAGAATCGGCAGACAGCCTTTGGCCGGGTTGATCTGGTGCTTCTTGTAGAGCTCCATCAACTGTTTCTGCTTCTCCTGCGGATCATCCGCGTACTTCTCGTTGAGCGCGTCCATCTCCGGCTTGAGGGCCGACATCTTCTTCATGCTCTTGGCCTGCATTTGATTCAGCGGCCACGTAATGAGCTTGAAAGTTACGGCGATGAGAATGATCGCCCAGCCATAGTTGCCGGTGAAGCGGTAGACATGCCGCATCAACCAAACGATGAAGTCCTTGATCTTTGAGAAGAGCTTGAAGTAACTCGAAGAGAAGAGGGCCTCTCGCGCCTCCTTGTTCGGCCAGTCAGCAGCGAATTCCGCCTCCAGAAGTGGAACATCTCGAAAGGAATGGGACTCGTCCGTTCGTACTCCCACAAATACCTGGGTGTCGACGATGAGCGCGTCGGGGCGGGAGGCGCGCGTCTGATTCAGGACGGCGGCGTTGCCCGTGGTCTTGTTGATCTTGCCTGTCTGGTCGACATTTCGTCCGGGACCGCCCAGGTCGGGAGCACCCGGTCGGGCCGCCGCCAGTTGGACCTGTTGAAAGTATGTTGTTCCGGCCTCTTTCCCGGAGGGATCCGGACGAGAAACCAAGATCAATCCGTCGGGCACGTTCGTGGGACTGTCCGGACCCGCGAGGAAGCGGGCGTACGCAAAGAAGTACCTGCTGGTCGAACCCACGAACTCCAGAGAGTTCGGCTTGCCCTGCGAAACGATCGCCTTCGAGCCACAGCCCAAACCGCAACCCGCGGTTTCCCCGGTCATCGTATTCTGAAACAGATCGCCACCGTACCGATAGAACCGGGTGGCGGGCATTCGGGAGTCGGCCGTTTCGCCGCTGGGGCCTATGTCTCCGAAAGTCTTGAAGTAGATGGAGTACTCCGACAGGGCCTGAAAGGGCCGTGCTTCCAGGTTGCGAAGCATCGTAATCTGGCGAAAGAAGTGCTCCCGCGGAAAGAAGCGAAACACCTTCGTGAGTTCGAGGCGGTGACCCTGAAAGCGTACCGGAATCCGAAAGGTGACCTGCTGAATCCCTGTCTTCTCGTCCTTGGTCGGTCCTTCCATGCGAAAGCCGCCCTCGTTCAGAGGAGGATCGGCAATCTGCCAGTAATTGTTGGTATTAGGGTGCTGCCAGTACAGGTGCGGCTGAAAATCGAGTCCGTTGTGTTTGGTGACTTCGAGCGCCTTGAATTCGCGTTCGGTGGGATCCTTGGAGGCGGCCATCACGAGCGCGGGCAGTTGCAGTTCGTCATGACTCCGCACGTAGAAGCGCGGCACGCGACCTCCGCGCTCGGAAAGTTCGGCCGTGAACGCCTTCGTGTGCACGAGGACGGAACGGGCTGCGCGAGAAGCGCGGTCGAATTCGAGGTCCTTGACCTCAACCGCTCTGCCTGTTTTCTGTTGCTTGGGGGCCTGGTGTCCGGGCGTGCCCGTCTTCGGTGGCTCCGGTGTCTGAAACTGTTTCATCACGAAAAACACGACGACGAACATCAGTATCAGGGGAAGCATCGAGGAAAGGGGGTTGCGGGCTTTGTCTTTGTTCTCTTCCATAAGTCCTAGTTGGGGCTTCTGTCACCGGCCGGCCGCGGTTGGATTTGCACTCTCCGGAACTTCACTTTCGCCGGAAGCCTCGGGAACGGCCGGGTCGAAGTAGCCTTCCGAGAGCGGGTTGCAGCGCAGGATGCGATAGGCGCTTTTGAACATCGCCCGCGGAAAGCTGTAGTGCGTAAAGCATTGTACGGCGTATTCGGAGCACGAGGGATAGAAGCGGCACCGGCCCGGTAGCCACGGCGAGATGGCGCGCTGATAGACCCGGATCATCCCGACCGCGAGATGGCTCATAGGTTTTCTCATCACTCAACCACCCTGCGTAGAAGCGCTCCCACCGTTGCCACCCGCTCGCGGGGGCTTTGCCGATCGAAGGATGCAGCCGGAAGGAAGGCCAGATCGTATCCTTCCGGGAGCGCTTCCATCTGCGGCTCAAGTGCCTCCCGGACAATTCTCCGCAGGCGATTCCGGGTGACAGCCGTCCCCATGTTCTTGCTCACGCAAATGGCGACGTGTCCGGACTGGTCGTGGCGTCGGTAAACGAGGTTCATTCCCCTGGCCCGAACGAAGGTGCCATCCTGGAAGAGCGACGTAAAACCTCGACGGTCGCGCAGCATCCGGGAGCGGACGGTTGCCGTCCCCACAGCTTACTTCCGATGCACGGAATCGGAAACGGTCAGAATGGCCCGGCCCTTGCGCCTGCGGCGCGAAAGGACCTTGCGGCCATTCCGTGTGGCCATGCGGGCCCGGAATCCATGCTTTCGGATTCGCTTCAGCTTGCTTGGCTGATAGGTTCTTTTCATGAGCAGCGTCCCGCGGCAGAATTGCTCGGTCGACCATGCTTCGACAGTCGGGGGGAGGCGTCAAGTATTCGTGCGAAGCTCGGTTTTCTCCGACCGCCTCCTTTTTTGACTTGGCGTACCTGCCGCGGGACGCGGAGTCCAAGTTTCCTGGAGCAATGGGCAGTGCAGGAATCGTGGGAAAAGGTCAAGCGCGCACTCGAACCGGACCTGCCCGAGTCCCTCTTGGACCCGCTGCGACCGCTCTCGGTGCGTGAGGGACGCAACAGCACGCGCTTCGTTTTCGGCGTTCCGGACGAAACCCTGATTCCGGTCCTGCGAAACCGCTATGAACAGGCCATGCGCCTCCGGCTGGCCAGCCTCATGGGCCGGCAGGTTCAGATCGAGTTTCAACCGCACAGACCATCGAAGCCCGCGGGTTTCGCCACCTTCGTGGAGGGACCCTCAAACAGGATGGCATTGAAGGCCGCGAGGGCGGCGCTGGCCGAACCGGGTCGTCACGGGCCCTTATACCTTTACGGTCCCAGTGGATCCGGGAAGTCTCATCTGGCCCGAGCTATGTCAGAAGAAGCTGCAGGCGAGGGCCGACGGGTCCTTTGGCTTGGCGGGACCGAGAAGCGAACGGCCCGTGGTCAGCCGGATCTCGTGGTGTTGGAGACGAATCTCCTGGCCCGTGGGCAGGAGGCGCGCGTACTGGGCACACTTCGTCGTTGCACGGAGCGCCGGGGACAGGTTGTGGCCCTGGGACGAGTGCGTCTGGCCAAGAGCGACCTGGCTTCCGAATACAGGGAGTTGCTCGCTTCCGGAATCCAGATCTTCATTGCCGCGCCGGATGCGACCCTGGCACGCCGATTTCTGGATCTCGAGTTCGAAACGGCCGGGATGACACTTCCCCGGACCACCGCGATGGCCGTCCTGCAATTGTTGCCCTCGGACTTTGAATTGTTGCGTGCAGTGGCCCGGAAGCTCCTCTTTCTCGCGCAAAACCAAGCCCTGCCGCAACCAGGCGACCTCTCGGCCGCCCTCGCTGAGTTCCTGCCCGAAGCGCCGGACAGGACCGCCCTGGTTGGGCCCGAGCAGATTCTCGATCTGGTCGCGCACACTTTCGGCGTCCCACCGGCTGACATCCTCGGCAATTCCCGGCGGGCCCGTCTCACGTTGCCTCGCCATGTCGGGATGGTTCTTTGCGTGCGGCTGACGGACCTCAACAAATCGGCGGTGGCGCGCTTTTTCAAGCGCAACGATCACTCCACAGTCATCAACGCGGAAAAGAACGTATCGCGGCGGTTGGCCAGAGATCCGGACTTTCGTGCGCAGATGAGCGCCATGGAGCGCCGCCTCACCGGCGGCACGAACTCTTGGTTCCTGTGAAAAACTCCTGGCGAATTGTGAAAAACAATCGAAAACAATCACTACACGCCAGGACGAATGCCACACAGGTTGAGCTGCTTTCACCCCAAGCGGATGAATGCTAACGCCCCCGGTCTTGCCTTTTTCGCGCAATGCGCACAAGGTTTTGACATTTTCACCCTGCCAAAAACAGCAGGTACAAAAGCACACGAAAGTACAGGATTGTACAGAAATGAAGTTCCAAGTACACCGAAGCGATTTCCAGAAAGCCATCTCCCGTGTAGACGGCATCATCTCCGCTCGCGAAATCCGGTCGGTCATTTCCAACATTCTCATCGAAGCCGATGAGGGTCGCATCATCCTGACCACGACTGACCTGGAAATCGGAATCAAGACGTCTCTCCCTGCTCAGGTGGAAAAGCCCGGAGAGGTTACCGTCCCGGCCAAGAAGCTCAGCCAGGCCATCCGGGAATTCCGCTCGGAAGAGATCCGCTTCGCCATGGACGACGACCACCGCATCGATCTTTTTGGTGTGGGGGAAAAGAGCAAGGCTCACATCACCCTGATCGGCGCCCCGGCCGACGAGTATCCCCGGATCCCGACCCTGCCCGACAAGAAGTTCACGCCCTTTCCGGCAGGAGTGGCACAGGAGATGATTCGCAAGACGGGGTACGCTGTGGCGGAGGAGGACGCTCGCTACGTTTTCAACGGCCTATACGTGGTGAGCCAAGGGAAGCGGGTTGCGTTCGTGGGGACGGATGGTCGTCGGCTTTCCAAGGTGGAACGGGAGTTTGCCGAGGAGCCACCATTCTCTGGAGGCATCATTCTGCCGAACAAGGCTGTGCGCGAGCTGCACAAGCTCTTGGATTCCGGTTCGGACGGAAGAGTGGCGCATGACGACAAAGAGCGTCGGGTCCATTTTCGACTTGGGGACGTGGATCTGATCACGAAGCTGATCGAAGGGCAGTACCCGGACTACCAGCAGGTGATTCCGCGTCGCCTGGAGAACGACCTGAACTTGAATCGGTCGGACTTCGAGCACTCGCTGCGGACCGTGGCTGTGATGGCCTCGGAAACCTCGCGACAGGTGCGCTTCAGCTTCCAGTCCGGTCTGCTTCGGTTGGATGCTTCCACACCGGACGTGGGAGAAAGCCACGATGTCATCGAGATTCCGTACTCGGGGGAACCGGTGACCATCGCCTTCAATTCCGGCTATATCATGGACATCTTGCGCGTACTGGATTCGGAGGAGATCCGCTTCTCGTTCACGGGACCGAGCGCTCCGGCCGTCATCCGGGATCCGAAGGACGACCAGTTTGTGGCAGTGATCATGCCCATGAAGATCTGATGCTTCGAGCCGGAACGATCACGCGTGCGCCTCGAGCAGCTTCATGCAACCCACTTCCGGACGTATGCCAAACTCGATCTGAGCTTCCCTGAAAAGCTGACCTTCATCATCGGCAACAACGCCACAGGAAAAACAAACATCCTGGAAGCCGTCAGCGTCCTTTCGATCGGGAAGTCCTTCCGAGGCGCCTCGGATGCGGACCTGGTGCAACACGGGTGCACGGACTACTTCGTCCGGGGCGTCTTCCACCGGCAGGGGCGTCGCAACATTATCGAAGTGGGATGTGACGTCTCCGGACCGCTGCGTCGCCGCATCCGAATCAACGAACGGGCGGTGAACGGCAGGGCTGCTCTGGTCGGTCGGCTTACGACAGTCATCTTCAGCCCGGCAGACATCAGCATTGTCGAAGGAGGCCCGGCCGAGCGTCGCCGCTTCTTGGATCTCGTCCTGTGCAGCCGTGAAGAACAGTATCTGGCGAATCTGCTGCGGTACAATCGCACGTTGCAGCAGCGCAATGCGGTTCTCAAGAGGGCCCGCCAGAATCGCTCCACCGCCGATCTGGGGGTCTGGAACGCGGAGCTATCAGAAATGGCGGCGGCAGTCACGCATCGAAGACTCGAGTTCGTGGCCGAATTCGCGGAGGTGTTCACCGAGGCGCTGGGGCGCATTTCGGGGAGCAGAGACCAACTTCAGCTATCGCTCGCCCCATCCCAGGAAGGAGAGTTCGAGGATTTTGCATCCGCGCTTTCGCGTAACGAGAAGCGGGATCGCGTTCTCGGCTACACGACGGTTGGCCCCCACCGACAGAATCTTCTTTTTCAGAGCGATGGGCGTGACGTGATCACATTCGGGAGCCAGGGCCAACGTCGAACGCTGGTTCTGGCCCTCCGGATTGCACAATTCCGCTACCTCCGGTCGGCTCTCGGGGTTTCACCATTGCTGTTGATCGATGATGTGCTCCGCGAACTCGACGCCAACCGCAGACACGCTTTCATTGAGCTGCTGCATGAGTCGGCGCAGGCCCTGTTCACGACGCCTGACCTGGACGGTCTGCGTGAATTTCCCACCGAACTGCGGGAGCAGGCGCTGATCCTGAAAGTGATTGACCAGGGCGTTGTAGAGCCTCAGGCTTTCGCAGGGTAGCAGTGATGCGATGGCGGGAACTGGAGCAGGCCGAGGAGCGCCGAATGGCTTGGGGTGATCGCCAGGCTCGGATCGGCGCGGCTTCAGCGCTGCGGGAAGTGTTGCTGGGGGCCGTCTTTCCCGACGGCATTCCCGCTCCGGCAGAGCGCGCTCTTGCTGTCTGTCAGGTTCACTGGAGGGAAATTGCCGGGGACCTGGCGGAACACAGCCAGCCGGTGCGTGTGCTTGCGGAGCGGCTGGTTGTAGAATGCGCCCATCCGGTTTTCGGGCAGGAACTGCTTCTGCGCAGCACGGAGCTGCTGGCGGGGATCCGCGCGCTGTCGGATTGCGGCTTCATTCGCAGCCTGCAGATTCGAGCTGTGCGGACCGAGAATGTGAAGGTATCCTCATGATCGGGTGACCTACGTGTTGACGCTTCTTTCCATAGCCGGTATTGCGATTGCCGTGGTCGTGTTCCTGAACCTGATCAATGCGGGCGGCCATAACGCCAAGGTGGCCAACGCGCCCGACCTTCCTCGGGTGAATGTGCGCCGTCATCTTCAAAAAACCGCCGAGACGAAACACCCCAGGTTGCGCGTTTGCCCGCTCTGTGGTACTGTCCTGGATAGAACGGACTATTTGTTTGCCTCTTTTTCAGAGGCCCCGCCCTCCTTGGGTCGACGGCAGGCGCATATCTACGGTTGCCGACATTGTTACGCGACGGATGGCGTCAATGTCGGCATGGGACGCATGACCGGCGTCGATCCATGAGAGCGTCCTGGGTCGCCTGGTTGTTCCTGTGGTCGTGCGCGAGTTTTGGCGCCGTGGAGCGTGCCGGCTATGGGGGTTGTGATTCGGGCGCGGAATTCGAGCGCTCCATTCTGCGTTCGATCAACGAAATCCGACGCCGCAACTCCCTCCTACCCATCGAGCGCGATGTGCACCTTTCCGTGGTGGCCAGGAACCGCGCCGTGCGAATGGCGGGCGCACGCCGCCTCGAACATGGTCTGGAAGGGGGTCCTACCGTAGCGGTTCGCAATGCTGGCCTGCGCCGCCAATCCGTAGGTGAGAACTTGGCCCGCGTCCCGACTGTCGAGGTGGTTCAGACCGTTCTCGATTTTTGGAAGAGCCGACAGTTGGAGTCAGAGAACATGAGAGGCGTCAATTATCTCCGCGGGGGCGCGGCCGTTGTGGCCGGAGTCGAGGGCTGCTACGCGGTCCTCCTGCTCACGGATTGAGCAGGCGCCCACCGCTCTGGCTCAATTGGATTGACTCGTGCGTACGTTCGCGCAAGCCTGCCTGTCACAATCACGGGGGGCGCTGAAGCAGTCAAATGTCGTCCAAGGATCTTTCGTCACTCAGCCATGAGGATCTGACCGCGGTCAAGCACGTCCTGCTGGGCCTCGTCGCCACGCTTCAATCGAAGAAAGCGGCGGCCGGGGGCAAGCTCATCACGGATGAGGAGTCGGTGCTCTCCGCGCTCACACATCCGGAACGCGGGGACGTAGTCGTGTACGTCCTGAATGCGGGAGAAACAGGTCGGCCGCTGGAAGTTCTGCTCTCCAACAAGCGGGATCCCACCACGCCTTTTGCCATCATGGACTTGGGCGAGCTCAGGCGCCACCCGGACCGTCGCGCCGTGGACGGCTCCCGGCCCGAGCCGAAGGCCGGTCGCGTCGCTTTGTTCCTGGCCAGCCAGCACGATCTCGACGCCTTCCGGCTTTCGGCACAGACCCGAGTCGAGTCCTACTCCACACACTTCCAGCTGTATGAACCGGCTGCGCCGCTGGCCCCCCCGGCTGAACAGGACCTCAAGACCAAGCCCCTGGACCGCTGCACCGTTCCGGAGAAGTGGACCATCTACAAGCGGGACTGGGATTTCGATCCGCGGCGCGACGTGATCGAGAAGGAATTGTTCTCTTTCCCGATCAGTTACGCGAAACACAACTCGCCGAAGAAGGAGGCTGTTCTATTGCTCGCGCCGGGCAAGTTCGGTCAGAACTTGGGCCAGCTCATCCGGGACGTCTACCCCGTTGGAGTGCGCACGTCACTCCGTCGGGACTTCCCGGCGGACCATAGAGCCAAACTCGCAGAAGTCTACAGTATCCTGGAAGACGTGCGCGGGCGCGTGCTATCCCGAAAAGCGGATACGAATGGACCGGAGTACGACGCCTTCCTACAAGAGCTGGCGGATCTGATTGGGGATATCGAGAAAGCGGACCCCGAGCTGATGCGGGTCTGAAGGGGCCGGGCTCTTGGTTGCTCTGGCTGAGATAAAGCGCGGAGTTTCTGCTTGCGTTCCGCAAGAGAATCCATTTGGCGCGGGCGCTAATGCGGCTCGGTCGATACCTCGATGTCGGCCAGAATAGGTAGGTGATCGGACGCCACTCGCGTGAGCCCAGTCCGGATCACCCGGTAATCGTGGACACGCACACGGGAATTGTGGTACACCCGATCGAGCTTCCAGAGCGGGGCGTAGGAAGGAAACGTGCGCGCCTCGGTTGCGCGGTAGGTGGTGTCCGCGAATCCAGCCCGGTGGAGATAGCGGTAGAGGCGATTGTACACGTCGTTACTGTCCCCCACCATCAAGATGGGGAGATCCGCGTGGGACTCCAGAAACGCTGATCTGAGTATGGACCGAATCTGACGCCGCCGCTCGACTCCGGCAAGCCCCAGGTGGAAGTTCATGAAGCCGAGCTGTGTTCGGTTCGGGAGGCGGATGACGGAGTTCAGGCACCCGCGGGGCTTCTTGATCGACCAGGTGATGTTCAGGTTCTGGCCCCGTTCGATGGGGAACCGCGAGAACGTCGCATTTCCATAGGAGCCCCGGCGCAAGCGTACGTTGATGCCGAGCATGTACTCCATCCCCAGGGCCTCGGCGATGATCCGGGCGGAGTCCTCGTTGCGGAGCTTGCGGAAGGCCTGGGGCACTTCCTGCATGGCGATGAGGTCCGGTCGCAGCTCGCGGCAAACCTCAATGATGCGGTCCAGTCGGTAGAGACGATCCGTTCCAATCCCCTTGTGGATGTTGTACGTCAGAATGCTCAGCCGCATGCGTGCCCCGGGTGAGAAGTCGGCCGGCGGGCCGGGAAAATGTGGCGCGGCGAAACGGCCCTGGTTATACTGAACCAAAAACGGGAACCGGCGGCGCCTGCCCCGGGCTGCATCAATGATAACGTACCGCTACGGGCCATACAATCCCGACGACGAGAGCCATTGGAACCTCGAGCGCCTCATGAGCGTCCTCTCCGACATGGTCATGAAGTACGATGTGGCCCTCGACGAGGCCCTCCGGATGCTTCTGAACCGCGGACTCCCGGTCAATCTGTTTTTGAAGACTGGGGGGATGCAGGATCTGCTGGAAGGTTTTGCCAGTCGTCTGCAACAGCAGGCAGACCTTCTGACATCGCAGTTCCACCTGCGTGATGCCCTCGACGAGGCGGAGCAGGGCTTGCACCGAAGCGCCAAAGAGCTCGATAGCAAGCTCCGCAAGGATTCCGAAACCCGCGAGGCACTCAAAGACGCCCTGGCCGGTCGCTCTGTGGACCAGGTTCTGCGTCTGAAATGGGATCTGCTTCGACGTGAAGGGATGGGGAAGACGGCCGCGCGGTTTGATGAAGTCGTTCGTGACCTCGAGAACTTGGAAAAGGTCGAGGAGGGCGATCGGCGCTACCGCTTCCGGGGAGAACAACCGCTTACGCTCGAAGAAGCGCTGAAGGTATTGGAGCATCTGCACGACCTGGAGAAGCTCAAAGAGGCCCTCAACGAGGCGCTGCGCAATGGCGACCTCTTCAACTTTAATTTGGAGAATCTCGCCAGACACCTCGGTCCGGAGTCCTACCAAGAATTCTTGGAGAGGCGGGAGCAGATCTTGGAGAAGCTCCGCGAACTCATGGAAAAGCAGGGCGCGGTTGTCCGGGATGAAGAGACCGGAGAGGCTCGACTCTCTCCCGAGTCTATCCGTCGCATCGGCCGACGCGCCCTCGAAGAGATCTTCAAGGACATGCGCGCTGACAGTACCGGGGGCACCCACCAGACGGATAGAGTCGGCGAAAGCGACAATACCTCTGCCGTTTCGCGAAACATGGAGCATGGAGACTCCATTTCCAACCTGGATGTCACGGGAAGCATCCTGAATTCCCTCTCTCGACGCCGTTCCGCCCGGCCCGGGCTTCTCGACTTGATGGTGTTCGATAGCCGCGGAACTGCCCGTGGCGCCACCGTGGTCCTCCTGGATATGTCGGGAAGCATGCAGCGGGCCGATCGATTCTACAACGCCAAGAAGGTCGTTCTGGCTCTGGACGCACTCATACGGCAGGATTACCGGGATGACCGTCTGACAATCGTGGGGTTCGGGAGTCTGGCCCGGGTGTATCAGCCCTCAGAAGTGGCCACCCTTCAGCCGTTTCCCGTAACGATGTTCAATCCGCATATTCGCCTGCGTCTGGACCTGGCCAAGCGGTCGGAGGGTTCGGAGGAGTTTCTGCCGCTGTACTTCACCAATCTACAGAGGGGTCTGAAGCTGTCGCGCACCCTGCTCGGAAGTGGCGAGCTGCGCAACAAGCAGATCATTCTGATCACCGATGGCGTGCCCACTGCGCATTTCGAGGAGTCGGTACTTCACATCAACTATCCGCCATCCCCGGCGGATTTCGAAGCGGCGTTGCGCGAAGTGAAGTCATGCACAGACGATGGGATCGTGATCAACACTTTCCTGCTGACATCTGATTGGGAAATGGACTACTTCGGTGAGGAGTCGTTCATTCTGCAGTTCGCCAAGAAATCCATGGGTCGAATCTTCTACCCCCACCCGGGAGATCTAAACAAGATGATTCTCGTGGATTTCATAGCCAACAAGAAGCAGCAGTTCGCGGTATGAGTTTGACTTTTTGTCCAAGCCGGGCGGGAGTGGCCGAAGCAGCAAGCTGCTCTCATCCCAAGGAGTAAGATCGATGGCCTACATCATCACCGAACCGTGTGTCGGAGTCTGTGATACCGCGTGCGTGGACGTATGTCCGGTGGACTGTATTCATCCCACGAAGGAAGAATGGGGCGCCAAAGGATATGCGGAGGGCAAGCTGGAAGGAAAACAGCTTTTCATCGATCCCGAAGAGTGCATCGATTGCGGGGCGTGTGAACCGGTCTGCCCCGTGCAGGCAATCTTCGCTGAGGATGAGGTCCCGGAGAAGTGGAAAAGCTATATCAAGGCAAACTATTCCTACTACGGCCAATCGGGCGGTTGAAGCTGCGCCTCTGAACTGCGCTTCCCTGCTCTCTCAGATGACCGAGGTGCTGGGAGGCAATCGGTCCGATGCTTCGGTGCTGCTGGCGCACTGTCTGAGTGTCGATCGCACCTGGCTGGCAGCATATCCAGAACAGTCCGTTTCGAGCGAAGCGGCCAAGGTTGCCCTCGAGCTGGCGGCTCGTCGCGCGCGGGGCGAGCCGGTCGCCTACCTGACGGGGGCCAAAGAGTTCTTCAGTCGTAGATTCGAAGTCGGGCCAGCCGTTTTGATCCCGCGCCCGGAAACCGAGGGGCTGGTCGACTTAGCTCTCCAGGAGGGGCCGAAGGAGGCGTGCCGGGTTTTGGATCTGGGCTGTGGCAGTGGTTGTATTGGACTCACTCTGGCATTGGAGAGGCCCTCTTGGAACGTGCTGCTTTCGGATGTTTCGGCTGGGGCACTTCAGATTGCGGAGAAGAACCGCGCGCATCTCCTCGGGCCACAAGCGAACCGGGTTACGCTCCTTGCAAGTGACTGGTTTTCGGCCTTGGGTGATCGTCGGTTCGACATCATCGTTTCGAATCCTCCCTACATACATCCCGACGAGGCCGCGGATCTCGATTCGGACGTTAGGGACTTTGAGCCGGAGGGCGCGCTATTCCATCCCGATCCACCGGCGCTGTATCGATTTCTTCTGGAGGGCGCCCTGAAGGTGCTCGAAAGCGGAGGGTTCGTCCTGTTTGAGACATCGCCACTGTGGATAGACAGGATACTCGCCGAAGCGCCGGCCGGACTCTCTGTGCAGGCTATGCTGGACTTCACGGGCCGCCAGAGGTACCTGCGGGCACGCCGCCTCTGATCCAACTGACAGCGTTGGAAAAATGTTGTCTCGGCCCCTAAGGGGCTCGTCCACCGCCGTCGATGGACGGATCAGGGCTTTGCCCGGGAGGCAGAACTATGGGAATTTCCGGAATTTCGTCAGGCGCTCAGCAGGTTGCGCAGACCACGCAGGTGATGAATGAGCTTCTGAAGATGGCAGTCTCCGCTGATCAGGAACTGAGCGGCAAACTCGTCCGCATGAGCGCCGAAAGCAAAGTGGCCGCCGGGGATACCGGCTCCCGCATCGACGCGCAGGCCTGACCGGGAAACACCCCCGCCGAGGGCAAAGCGGCCGACGAGTCCAAGGGCGCTGCGGGCACCGGCGAAGGCTCTGATGGCTCCGGAAATCGCCGGAGGTTTCCGGAGAGGTTATCGCCGAGTTGGCGGCCGGCGCTTCGGTGCAGGTTCGTGCCTTCCAGCGAGGAATCTACATCATCGACCGCAAGCCCGGGCGCTGGGTGCAGGTGGAGGCGGGGGCCAAACCGGTTAGGTCTTCGGTGGCTCTCTGTCGGGTCCCGATGTGGCAACCGGGGGGCGCTCTTCCGACGCTGCCCGAAAAGAGCGCCCCGTAGCGACAGAGCCCCGCAAGAAGCGCGGGGCGTCAGGATATCGACTCACTCACCCTGGTGTGCGTTGGCCGCATCCAGTCCGCGCTTCTCGTTCACGAAGATGTTCGTGAGCAGGGCGAAGAAGAAGAGCACCGCGCAAAGCAGGATGGCGTTCTGAAGTCCGAGCCACGCCTGAAGGGCCCCCAATCCGAAGATCCCCACAGCCGCGGCCAGCTTTCCCGAGAGACCCCAGAGCCCGAAGAATTCCGCCGCCTTGGATTGTGGCGAGAAGATCCCGACAAGGGCCCGGCTGGCGGACTGCGTGGCACCCAGGCCAAGCCCGGCCAGGGAACCTATGAATAGGAACACCGTCTGCGTTTGCCAGGCGGTTCCGAAGAGCTGATTCAAAAAGGCAGTCACGCCCGGCGCACCCCAAATCAAGACGACCGCAACTATCCAGAGGAGCAGGGTGATGTTGAATGCCTTCTTTGCGCCAATCCGGTCCTGGATGAAGCCAAAAGCGAACGCGCCACCCGCCGCCGTGAACTGAGTGATCACGAACATGATGACTTCGGTGAACTCATCCCACTTGATCACCTGTGCGCCGTAGATGAAGGCAAAGCTGATCACGATGTTCAACCCCGCCCAGGAGAAGAACACCGAAACGAGGAAGACCATGAGGTCCCGGAAGTCCTGGACCTCCCGCATCGTGGTGGCCAGGCGCTGGAAACCGACGGTGAGCAAGTTCTGGCCAGGGGCTAGCGTGCGGGCCTTGCCCCTTTCCTTGAGGAACAGGAACGTCGGTATCGCGGCCAACAAGAAGAAGATGCCTGTAACGGGACCGACGAGACGCAGGTTCGGGTAGTTCTGGATCACGTAGCCGCCGCCCGGTTTCACGAGCAGGAAGATGCACAGGGCCGTGGAGACCAGGCCCCCAAAGTAGCCCAAGGCCCAGGCCATGCCCGAGATTTTCCCCTGGTCCTCGGCGGGACCCAGGTCGGGGAGAAAGCTGGCTGCAAAGTTCTCTCCTGTGGCAAAGCCGAAGTTGGAAATCACGATGAGCAGGATGGCCATCAAGTAGTGACCCGGCGTGGAGGCAAAAAGCAGAATCGAACCGACCACCGTGATGACGTAGCTGCCGAAGAGAAACTTCTTCTTGGCGGCGGTGAAGTCCATGATAGCGCCAAACACGGGAGCTGTCACGACCACCAAGAGGTAGCTGATGGTGAGACCCAAGCTCCAAAGAAAGTTGCCCTGCTTGTAATCAGGAGCATCGCCCACGATGACTTTCGTGAAGATGACCGCGTAGACGACAGTGATGATGACGGTTGTATAAGAAGAGTTGGCGAAATCGAACATGGCCCAGCCAAAGATCTCACGTCCGGGCGCTCGTTGTCGTTTGTTGTTGTTCTCGGCCAAAGGAGTACTCCTGGGATTTGGATGACCTGAAAGGTCCCTGCCGTGACGGGCGCGGGACTGCCGAACGATGCTCTTAGGAGCGGCTTTGGGAAGCACTTTTTGTCACGGCTCCCCTCGTTCGTCCACGCCCAGTGGGGGTGGGACCGGAAAGCGTTCGCGGACGCCCAAGAGGGAACCTCGGGAGAGCTTCTCGCCGAATCGCTGCTTGAGGGAGTCGAGCACGTTGTCCGCGGCGCGCGCTGTGCTGCCCCAGAGGCCGAGCTGCTCCCCCTCATTCGAGGAAGCCAGGTTGCTCACGCCAATGCCTAAGAGTCGCACCCGACGGCCCCGTCGGTCGAAGCGACGCAGTTCCTCCACCGCGAAATCGTACAACGTCGGGCGATCATTGACCGGAAGCGGGAGGGTCCGCGAGCGCGTGAACGTCTCGAATCCTTCGAGGCGGATCTTGAAGGTGAGCGTTCGGCCACGAATATCGAGGCCACGCATGCGGCGGGAGAGTTCATCGACGATGGCGAGGAGTCGCTTCTGGAGGCGCGCGGGATCGGCGGTGTCTGTACCGAACGTCCTTTCTTCGCTGATGCTTTTGCGTTGGTGGCCGGATTCGACCGGTCGCTCATCGACACCGAGGGCGAGCTCCCGAAAATGGCGACCGGAGCGCCCGAGGGTCTGATCGAGCAAGGCTGGCGGCAGGCGAGCGACATCGCCGATGGTCCGGCATCCCAGGCTTGCCAGGATGCGCTCCGTCTTCGGGCCCGCGCCCCACAGTGCTTTGATGGGCAGTGGCGCCAAGAACTCGCGTTCCCTTTCGGGCGGGCAGACGGCGAGGCCGTTGGGCTTGTTCAGTTCGGAGGCGACCTTGGCGATGTACTTGTTGGGCGCCACACCAACGCTGCAGGTCAGGTCTGTTCGCGAGAAAACGGCCGAACGAATGGCTTCCCCCAGGGCCAGGTCGGAGCCGAAGAGTTCTTCGGTGGCCGAGCAGTCGAGGAAAGCTTCGTCGATACTGATCGGTTCGACGATCGGCGAAAACTCACCCAGGATGGACATGATTCGTTTGCTTTCGGAGACGTAGGCTTCGAAGTCCGGGGGCACGAACAGGGCGTGCGGGCAATTGCGATAGGCTCGTGAAATCGGCTGCGCGGAGTGGATGCCGAAGCGACGGGCCTCATACGAGGCCGCCGAGACCACCCCTCGCCCGCGACCTCCTTCCGGGTCGGCGCCGACCACGACGGGCTTTCCCCGGAGAGCAGGATGGTTCCGCTGCTCCACTGAAGCGTAGAACGCGTCCATGTCCACATGCACGATACGGCGCCGATGGTTGCGTTTGTGAGGAGTGTCCATTCCGTGAGCCTGCCGATTTGCGCCCGGTGCTCAGGGTCCAAATGGGAGACCCTGCTGCACAGCGCTACCCGGAACACGAAAGCGATCGTAGTCCAGCACGAAGGAATTCCTGTTGAGGCCGAGGCGGCGAACGGCCAGCGCAAATCGGCGGGCCAGGAGTTGTGCGTGAACACCGGTTCCGCGCATGCGCGTTCCAAAGCGGGGATCGTTTTCGCGGCCGGCGCGCATGCTGCGGATCTGCTGCAGAACGCGATCCGCTTGAAGCGGAAAATGTGCATCGAGCCACTCCCGGAACAGATCCCGCAGTTCGTAAGGCAGGCGCAGGAGAATGTAGGCGGCGCGCAGCGCGCCGGCCTGCGCTGCCGCCTCCAGAATGGCCTCCAACTCGGGATCGGTGAGGGCGGGGATCACGGGCGCCACCATGGCCTGGACCGGTATGCCGGCAGCTGAAAGGGCGCGAATGGCATCGAGGCGTCGGTGTGGCGCGGCGGCCCGCGGTTCCATGGAAGCCGCAATGTCGGCGCGGAGCGTAGTGAGCGAAACGGCAACGGCGACGAGGTTCTCGCGGGCCATGCGGGAAAGGATGTCGATATCGCGCACGATCAAGGCGGACTTGGTGATGATCGAAACCGGGTGGCGATACTCGAAGAAAACTTCGAGGATCCGCCGCGTCAGAAGCAGGCGCTTTTCCGCGGGCTGATAGGCATCCGTATTGGCTCCGATCACGGTCAATCGCGGTTGGTAACGGGGGGACCGGAGTTCCCGTGTGAGGACTTCGGGCGCATTCTCCTTGTGGAAGATCCTCGTTTCGAAATCCAGTCCGGACGAAAGACCGATGTACCCGTGCGAAGGGCGCGCATAACAGTAGATGCAACCGTGTTCGCAACCTCGATAAGGATTCAGGCTCTGATCGAAGAGAATATCGGGAGAAGCGTTGCGGGTGAGGACGCTCCGCGAGCGCTCCGAGCGCAGCTGCGTTTTGGGAGAAGAGCGAACGTCCCCAAAGGGATCCTCCCCGGGGCCGGGTCCGTTCGTGGCGCGGTCTTCCCGAAAAGGCTCGCGGTGGATTGCCTCGAAGCGGCCCGCCGGATTGGAAAGTGCGGAACGGCCCCGACCCTCGGCCGGCACGTTTCGTGAGGGCGCAGACATAGCTATACGGATGAAGGGCAAACAGGGGGTGAGTCAATTCATTTTCGCAATCCCAAGGGACATAATGGAGGTTGACACGCGATCGCGCCGAGGTCGAGCTGGGAAAGGTACCTCGCGCCTGGGGGCGCCTCCGCGGCGGGCATGCGCGAGGCCGAGGTCGGAACCATGGCCGCAGAGACCACTCGCTTCATCGATTTGTTTGCCGGAATCGGCGGAATTCGTCGCGGCTTCGAGCAGGTGGGCTGTCGCTGTGTTTTCTCGTCGGAGATTGATGCGTTCAGTCGTCGAACCTATGCTGCCAATTTCGGTGAAGAGCCCCGGGGGGACATCCACGCCATTCCGATCGATTCGATTCCCGAGCATGAGATCCTGACCGCCGGGTTTCCCTGTCAGCCTTTCTCACTCGCCGGGGTCTCCAAGAAACTGAGCCTCGGTCGCGAGCACGGTTTTCGCGACCGCACGCAGGGCACACTCTTCTTCAAGATCGCCGAAATCCTCGAACACCATCGGCCGCGCGTGGCCTTCCTGGAAAATGTGAAGAACCTGCGCAGCCATGACCGGGGTCGAACGTTCCAGGTGATTCAGGAGACCCTCGAACAACTCGGCTACCAGGTGAAGGCGCAGGTCCTCGACGCCCGCGGTTTCGTTCCGCAACATCGGGAGCGGATCTACATAGTGGCTTTTTCGCCCGAGGCCCGCCACGTCGCGGAGCATTTTCGTTTCCCTATCGTTCCGGCGAACGGGCCAAGCTTGGGCAGCGTGTTGGAGGCGAGCGTACCGCCAAAATACGTGCTCTCCGATCACCTGTGGCAATGGCATCAGAACTACGCAGAGAAGCACCGCCGCCAGGGGAACGGTTTCGGGTTTGGCCTCGTGGATGAGAGCTCGACGACTCGCACGCTTTCCGCGCGCTACTACAAGGATGGTGCGGAAATACTCGTGAGGCAATCGGTCGGAAACCCGCGTCGCCTTACCCCGCGGGAATGTGCGCGACTCATGGGTTTTCCCGATTCGTTTACCATACCCGTTTCGGACACGCAGGCGTACCGTCAGTTTGGCAACTCGGTCGTCGTGCCCGTCGTGCAGGCCATCGCGAGGGAGATCGTTCGAGCATTGCATGCCTGCCGGTCGGGAGAGGCCGGACCGGTCCCGGTGGAAGCCGCGCCCGCATTTCGGGTCGCCCCCTGAGCGACGGAACATGAGCGACGGAACTGTTGCCGAGCTGGTTTCGCGGGCCGCCGCATCGCAGGGTTTCTTCTTCAAGTACATCTCGGCCAACGACGCGGGAAGAACGGGCGCCCATCAGTCCGGCTTCTACATGCCGCGCGAAAGTTGGTCGCTATTCTTCGATCGGCCCGGGGAGAAGGGTGAGAACCGGGATTGCTGGATCGATGTGGAATGGCCGCAGGATGGCGCTCGTACGCGTTCGCGCTTCATTTGGTACGGCCGGGCGAGTTCGAAATCGGAGTACAGGCTGACCAACGGCTTTTCGTTCCTGTCCGAGGATACGGTCGGCGATGTTCTCGTCCTCGTGCGGCAGGCACGCGGACGGTTCACCGGGTTTCGTTTGTCGCGGGACGAAGACATCGAGCAGTTCTTCGAGGCCTTCTCGCTTTCGCCGGAGGATCAATCGCGGCTGCAGCAAACCGAGGCCGCCCGCGAAGCTTTGCTGGAGGAATTCGTCGGAGAGTGGCTCGCCCGAGAAGCGCCGAACACCTTCCCCGATGCCCGTCGTTTCTCGGAGCGGGCCCGGGAGTTTGTCCACCGCCGGCGCGGGACGGAAGTCGTAGACGATCCGGATCGGCTGCTCTTGGAATATCTCGACGCAGAGTTCCGGCTCTTCAAGCGGGTGGAGCTCGAGCGGTACCGGACCTACCTGGACCGGCCGTTTGCAAGCGTGGAAAGCCTCATCGACACGGCGAATACCATTCTCAATCGCCGCAAAGCGCGATCGGGGCTTGCGCTGGAAAATCATCTCGCACACCTGTTCACGAAATTGCTCTGCTCCTTTTCCCATCAGGAGACCACCGAGGGTCGGGCGCGACCGGACTTCATCTTCCCGAGTATTCTCCACTATAGAGATGGTTCCTTTCCCGACGCAGATCTGCGGTTGCTGGGCGTGAAGACCACGTGCAAGGATCGCTGGAGACAGATTCTGAGCGAGGCTGCGCGAATCCGCATCAAACACCTTTTCACGCTCCAGCAGGGGATCTCAGAAGCGCAACTGCGCGAGATGGAGAGCGCCGGAGTGCAACTGGTCGTGCCGGAACCCTACCGAAAGCACTTCCCGGCCAAGTTTCGCGCGAAGCTGCTTTCGCTGGCGCAGTTCGTGGAAGAATTGAAAAGACCCGGCGTACCGAGCCGCTAGCCGTCGTCCCCGATGGCCTCGCTGGGACAAATCTCGAGGGCTGCGCGCGCCTGGCTCTCTTCGCGTTCGTCGGCCGGCTGTTTGAAGAACACGGCGTGATCTTCGTCGGGGCCCATGCGCATGAGAGCGGGCGCTTCATCCACGCAGAGGTTACAGGGGACACACGACCGGTCCACGTAGTAGCGGCCGGGGATGCTTCCGGGAACCTTGTTGTTGCGATCTGCCACTTCAGTACCTTCGCAATTGGTAGATGAGTTCTTCGAGCACGCGGTCCAAGTCCACGCCACCAAAGATAACGGCATGGATGGCGTAAGCGACCGGGTAACGGTCCGGTGCCAGGTCGACCAGGCGCGGAAGCATCTGCAGGCCGAAGAGACCCGAGGTTCTTTTTCCGGGGTCAGCGTTGCCGTACACGAAATCGTGCCCGTACTGTCGATCGCGGGCGTCCTGGCCAAAACAGCTCAGCATGAGGTCGGTCATGCCGGAAAGTCCCTGAAAGGTTGACTCTTTCCCACCGAGCGCGGTCCCCAGGCGCGTGAGCTCTTTGAAGATGCGGTTGGACACGTGGAACAGGGAATTGTCGCTATTGCCTCCCAGGTTCTTTTCGTAGTAGCCATCGAGCAGGCCCACCCCGAGCGCGTAGATGTTCTTGAGGGCCCCGCCCAACTGCACGCCGGTTACATCGTCTGCGTTGATGGCCGGACGCGTGAAGACGTAGCCGGTGCTGAACAGCATGGCCAAATGCGTGACCACATCCGGGTTGGTGGCCGCCACTTCGTACCCGGTCAGTTTCCGCTCCATCACCTGGTCCGGGTAATTTGCTCCGGCCAGCACGGCGAGTCGCTCGCGGGGCAGGCCGTAGACATGATGGAGGTCGTCCAGGATCAGTCCGTGCTCCGAGCCCGTGAAGCCCTTGGTGACGTTTACGATCGGGCCGGTGGCTGCGCGAATGAGATCCTTGAGTGGCGCATAGTAGTCTTCGAGCTCCCACGGGCGAGCGGCCTGCACGAAAAGCGTGCCACCACGAACGTCCGCGGGGTCGGCGGTGAACTGCACGTTTGGGGGCAGCTTGAAGAGCGGGTAGTGATCCGCGTCCAGGAACTTCTCGTTGAAGGCGGCGGCCTTCTCGGCGTCCCGCACGTAGACGCGAATGTTGACTTTCTTGTTGGCCAGAACGGAGGCGAGCGCCGTTCCGTAGGTCGAATGGCCGATGACGACGATGTTCTCTACCGGGCTCTCCGGACGGCGGATGAGGATATTCGTTTCCGTCCGACCGGTTTCGGAAAGGTAGAGGTTGCGATAGGTCCCGTGCCGGTGGCGATGGAGGTTGCTTCCAATCAGCGAAGCCAACTGATCGATGACGAACTGCTTCTTGTCTCCTTGAAAGCCGGGTGGTATCTCGAGTTGCTGAACGGAATCAGGAAGCTCCTCCATCTGCTTGGAAGGAAGCTTGCCCACGAGCACCGGCCGCCCGATGACCATTCGTCCTTTGGCCGGAACGAACATGAACGAACCTGTCGGGAGGATCTCGTCGCTGCCCTCGATGGCAAAAGGGATGATGACCTTGTTGGCCACGTAGTGGTACACCGTATCGACGAAGTTTACGAGCTTGCCCGTGCGGCTGCGCGTTCCTTCCGGGAAAATGACCAGGACTTTTCCCTCTTTCTGGAGGGATTGCGACTGGCGGAAGGACCGCATGTTGATGCGCGTCATGAGATCCGCAAGACCGGGGTTTTCCGACATGTCCCGTTTGGAACACACCAGGAGTGAATCGATCATGTACAGCCCCAGGCGGGTGAAGTCGGGCTCGAAGGCCAACCGCCCGGCGATGAAGGTGAGGCTGTCGGCAAGCTTGCGCGCATCCCCGCCCTCGTTGTAGAGGAGGTAATAGATGGCCGCGGCGTCCATGTGACTGAGGTGGTTGGAGATGAGAGTCATGGGAAATCGACCCATGAGCGGCAGGATGTACTTGAGGTTCTCTTTGCCTTCCACCTGGAAGTTCTTGAGCAGGGGTCCCAGGAACCGGGCCATGAAGTCCCGAATCTCCGGCCGGCGCTTGGTGTGAACCCCGTGCTTTTCGAGGGCTGCCTCGTCCCGAAAACTCTGCATCACGTCCGGCATGGGCGTGGTTGAAGAAAGCTTCAGGAACCGGACCAGGATGTCCTTGGACTCGTCCTCACTGAGGCCCGCCGCGATGAAGCTCTTGATGTTCTTGAAGAACTCGCGTTGCCACGGAGCGTGGGTCACGGCCTCGGAAGAGGTCTCGTCTGCCATGCCCTCCGGTGACGTGGTGCCCCGACGAAAGCAATAGTTTTTTCTGCCAGGGTCTTGTTGCGGCGCCGAAAAAGGACTATGGGCAGTGCAAAATGATTGACCCGGGTACACAAAAGCGCCACCGGACATCAGGTGCTACTCCCGGTCGCCGGGAACAGCCCGCCCAGGACAAACCCATGGGTAGACAGCCGAAGCGTAGTTCTCCGCCTCCCGCCCCTTCCTTGGGTCCGAGTCCCCGTACGGCACCGCCCGGGCGCGGCGCTCAGATACGGGCGTACGCGAGGCAATTGCTCGAGCGCCTTGAAGAATTGCGGGTCAAGATCCGCAAGAAGGGCCGCGAGCGGCTGACCATCATGGTCATCCCGCACACCGAAAGGCAGATCTTGAACTTTCACCTGAGTGTATTCACGATCTCGGGTGTCATCGGGGCTGTTGCCTTGGTGATGCTGATCTCGGTGATCAGCCTGGTCGGGAAGTCTGGAGAGGACCTGACCCACTATGGTATGGGCTTGGACAACAAACAGTTCAAGTTGCAGAGCCTCAAAATGGCTGAGGAGATGCTCCCCCTGCACGAGATCGTCAATCGCTACGCAAACACCATCTCCGAGTTGCACATCAAAGTGGACGGGCAGTCCGGAGAGGACGAAGGTCGCGGCGGGATGAGCCAGGCCGTCATAGACGGGGAGCTCGAAGAACTGCAGAAGCTGATTCAGCGCTGTCAGTCCAACAAGGACGCCTGCGATCAGGATCTCACAAAGGAGATGCTTCGGCGCGTCATATTCCTGAGCAAGCAGGACAACGAGAGTTTGCGCCGTTCGATAGAGCTTTCCGACAAGATCCTCGCGGAGTTGCGCACGCGGGAAAAGCAGAACCTCCTCAAGCATACTCCGAGCATTTGGCCCACGCGCGGGTATCTTTTGAGTCCGTACGGGCGCCAAACGGACGCGGTGCTCGGGAAGGCTATGTTCAAGCGCGGCATTGAGATCGGAGCGGCGGCAGGCACCGAAGTCTACGCCACGGCCCCGGGGGAAGTGCGCAACGTCTTCTTCGACGAAAATTACGGTATTGTCGTCGTTATTGAGCACCGCTATGGGATGCGTACCCACTACGCTCACCTGGACAGTGTGCGGATCGCCAGGGGGGAGAAGATCGAGAAAGGTCAGGTCATCGGCTTCGTCGGCAGGACCGGCAATGCCGCCGTGGATATGCTTTACTACGAGGTCCACGTTGGAACGGTGGCGTACAACCCTCACTCCTTCTTGAATCACCTCCAGGATCAATGGCTGATCACACCGAAACCCTAGTCGTCAACAGTCTGATAGGTGAAGGGTCCGAGTTCCGCGGCGAGTTCCGTGTCCGCGATCTGATTCGCATCGACGGCTACTTCCAGGGCAACATTCTCACCGAAGGCAAGGTGCTCGTCGGGCGCTCCGGTCGGGTGGACACGGACATCCGGGCCGGCATCGTGGTCGTGGGAGGAACCGTTGCAGGCAGTATCTATGCAGCCAAACGGGTGACCCTGCTTTCCACAGCGCAGGTCTTTGGGGATGTGATCACGCGGAGCCTGGTCGTGGAAGAAGGCGTCGTCTTCGAAGGCCGCTGCACAATCAACCGCGGATAGGGTTTGACTTTCGAGAGGGCGCTCGGCACGCTCGGTCGGTGGAAGAAGACTTCCTGCGCCCGATCGAGGTGGTGACAGCTCTGGTCGCGGGGCAGGTGCTGCGCCGAATCTCTCCGGACCGGGTGATCCAGGGTGGCGTCCGCGGACTCACGGAGGCAGGAGATGGCGCCATCGTGGCGGAAGTGGTCAATCTGCATACACCGAGCTTCGTGGCCGAAGCCGGGATCGTGCGGCCCGGATCGGAAGATAGGCTGTTCGTTCTCGAAGACAGCTTCAGTGGACGGACGGAGGACGCGCCCGCGCTGCAGATAGTGCGGGAGTGGGTCCTGTTTCGAGAGCACCGGTCGTTGCAGAGTGCCATTCTGGATTTCGTGCGCACGAGCTACAGTCCCAGGCACCTTCTGCACCTCAAGCGCAACGAACTCCTCGCGCAACTCTTCGTGCCCGTGCAGGAGCGCTTCAAGATTGGGAAGTTTCAGGAGACGGTCGACTGGGAAGCCGTTGGCGCAAAGCGGTTCTTGGACCTGCTGAACTCCCTCGATGACGGGAAACACATCACGTACGTGGCCTTCATTCCCAAGGAGACCTCCGGTCAGCCGCGCTTCTATTCGATTGGAACGAAGCCGCACCTCGAGACCCTCGCTTCTCTGAAGCGCGAGCCGTTTGCGTTTCGGCCGAACCACGGCGGGCACATCAAAATCGTCAGCGCGCAGGGGGAAGAACCGCGACGGTTCGTCGTGGATGCCGGCTCGAACGATCTCGGCAGCGGCATGCACACGGCGCTTGCTGTCGCCAATCTGGTGACAGAGGCCCTCCGAGAGGCATATCCCGGCCCGGAGTACACACCGCTGGCCGGTCGCGGGGCGCATGGACTCCACCAAAGCTACTGAACAGCACGAAAGACGGGCCCTGAGCCCCTGGAGGCAGCTGCTGCGCATCCAGGGCCGCAAGTCTGTTTATTTTTTCTGTCTTCTGATTGGCGCCCTCGCCGGGTGCGGCGCCGCGCTGTTCGCCGGCCTGCTGCACGGCGCGGAGAAGGTCGTCTTCGAAATCGCCATGCCGGCTTTGCACGCCTGGAGCGCGGGATCGGGTTTTCCGTGGCACAGCGTTGCGCTGTTCACCCTTCCCGTTCTAGGCGGACTGATCGTGGGCTGGATCATCCAATCTCATTCGCCGGAAAGCGCGGGCGCCGGAACGGATGCGATGATCCAGGCGTACCACGAGCGCGAAGGCCGCATCGAACCAAGGACGCCCTTTTTCAAGTCCATCGCGACGATTCTCACCCTCGCCACGGGGGGCAGCGCCGGTCGCGAAGGTCCGACGGCTCTCATCGGCGCGGGCGTTGGCTCGGTCATTGCGAACTGGCTTCAGGCAGGGGCGCGGGCCCGTCGCACGCTCATGCTGGCGGGCACGGCAGGCGGTCTCGGCGCCATTTTCACCGCGCCGTTCGGCGGGGCCATGACGGCCGTGGAGGTCATCTACAAGGAGGATGTGGAAGGCGATTCGCTCATCCCCTGCATCATCTCGTCGGTCACCGCATACCTGATCTACTCGGCCATCACCGGGCAGGGGACCATCTATGAGGTGCCTGGCGTGCGCTTCGCGGACTACCGGGAGCTCTTCTTCTACGTCCTGCTCGCGGTGATGTGCTTTTCGTTCGGCTACGTTTTCGTGCGATTCTACCACGCGGTCGGTGCTTTGTTTGCGCGGCTTCCCGTGCCCATCTTCGTGAAGCCGGCCATTGGTGGCGCCTGTATGGGCGGCTTTCTGCTGCTGCTGCCCCAGGCAGCGGGCCAGGAAGGGTTCGGTTTCTTGCGTGAGTCCCTGCGCGTTGCGGACGGCGCCGCCCGATCGCCCGGTGCGCTGGGTGCAGGCGCATTCTTTCTGTTGGTGGCGGCGGGAAAGATCGTGGCGACGTCTTTGACGGTGCGCAGTGGCGGCAGCGGAGGAATTTTTGGTCCTTCGCTGTTCATCGGGGCCATGTTGGGAGGCGCGGTGGGGACCTTCTCCGCCTATTTCTTCCCGGGGGTACCGATCTCCGTGGCCTCGTTCATGCTCGTGGGAATGGGCGCCTTCTTTGCCGGAGTGGCGCGCGCTCCGATTGCGGCGATGATCATGCTCACCGACATGACCGGCTCCTACAAACTGCTGCCTCCCCTGATGGTGGTGACGGTGCTGGCGGTCATTCTTTCACATCGCTATTCGATCTACCTGGGACAGGTCACGAATCGTTTTCAGTCTCCGGCTCACTACTGGGACATGAACCTCAACATTCTGGACAGTCTCACGATCGGACGGGACTTCCGGGACTACCGCACCGAAGCGGTCGTGCCCAAGGGCATGCTTCTGTCCGAGTTGGAGCAGAAGGCCATGGATCTGCAGGCCAGTGACTTCGTTGTGACGACTGCGGACGGTCGCTATCACGGCATGGTGTCGCTGCGTCGCGTCAGACTGACCAAGGACCTGGAAGCGGTTCGCGGTCTGGTTACACTCGAGGACGCGGACACGCGGATTGCGCACGTGGCTCCCGGGGCAGCGCTGAGTGAAGCGCTGCAGATCATTCTGGAAAATGAAGTGGACAAAGCCCCCATTGTAGAGCACGAGCGCGTTCTGGGCTACATCCGGTATACGGACATACTCAACATCTATCACAGCCGCGTACGCCGCGGTTGAAACGGGGAAAATCCATGAGCGAGCAGAAGTCGGGCAAAGGTCGGTGGATCGCGTTGGGGTGTCTGATTCCCATCGTGGCTGTTGTCGTCTTGGTTGGGGGCGTCATCCTGTTCGGCTACTTCTACGTGAAAGACAGCGTGGTCATGGATCCCAAAGCGGTCGAAACCGCCGCGCAACAGGTGATGGTCTACAAGTTCCCCCAGGGCTCGCAGGGAATCATGAAGATCGGGATGTTCGGTGTGGACGTGTTCGTGATCCAGAGTCGCGCCACGCCGCCGGAAGCAACCCTCGTGCTCGCGCTGTTGCCGGAGCAGCTTCCCGCCGACCGCGAGGACGAAGTGCGACGGAGCATTCAGGAACGGATGAACCGGGGCATGGAGGTGCAAACCAGCCGGACCGAGCAGCGAACCATCTGTGGCACGCGCGTCCCTGTGCGGATCCAGGTGGGTCACTCGCGCGGCGCCGAAGGCCCGCGGGCCCCGGCCGCCTCACTCGAGGCTCTGGTGAGGCACAAAGGGCGCATGCGTATGGCCCTGGTCATGGGGACGGGTCGGGATGCGCTGGGGGCCGCTCAGGCTGTGTTCGGCAGTCTCAGCTGCCCGTAACGTGAGCAGGAGCCATGGGGTTCGGCGCTTCCTCCCGGAGGGTTCGCTCCGCTTCATGACTGGCCTGATGTCGCGGCAACTGCATTCAGTTGGCGAGCTCACGATATCGATCCACATTTCCTGAGTGAATGCGAAGCAGACCAGGTATGCCCCACGATGTCAGGTCCGCCACCGCAGCCGGGTGCTCCGGTCGAATCTCCACTTGCGGGCCATTCCTTCCGTCGTGGACCGCCACCGCCGCGTTGAACGAGACGTAGCCGCGCTGAAGAGCACCGCCGCCGACTCCATCGTGTGTGCGCTTCTCCGCATGTCGTATCGAGAAGCGCATCGCCTTTCTGGAAGTCAAGATGGCCCCCTGCGCCACGAGCAGCCTCCGGGTCGTTGCGCGAATGTAGGGTCGAAACATCCGTTCTTTGTCCGGAAACAACTCGCAGAGTACCGGTTCATCGTCAAACAGGACCTCCTCGCCGGGTTCGAGCGCGATCTTGTCCAGAACCGCATCGCGGAATCGCCGGGCGATAAGAACCAGCCCGAGAACGAAGAGACCGAGCACTGCTACGGTGATGTGCCAGCCCTCTATCATGATTTCTCAAAGAGATGCGTGGGCGATCAATGATCAGCGGACCTGACGGTCACTCCTCCAGTCTGTAGATCACTCCACCGCCGTAGTCGCCCACGTACACGTTTCCTTCGGCGTCGCGTCCAAACGTCGAGATGAGCAAACCGCGTTTGCCCAGGGTGTAGGCTTTGGCTGTCCCGTCGACTTTGTCCGGAAGGTCGAGGGCCCAGATGCGACCGCTCATGAAGTCACCGACAAGGTACTTGCCGCGCAATGAGGGCGCGCGCGGTCCCGTGGCGACATAGCCACCGGTAATGGAGCCACCGTCCTCCCGCCCGTACTCGAAAACGGCGGGCGTGTACCGGGCTTTCTTGCAAAGCTCGTTGTCTTTGAAACAGTGGTTGGCCTCCCATACGTTCCAGCCGTAGTTGCGGCCCTTCTCGACAATGGAGACCTCCTCCCATTTGTTCTGCCCCACGTCCGCGACGATGAGCCTGCCCTGCGGATCGAACGAGTACCGCCACGGGTTGCGAAGTCCGTAGGCCCAAATCTCGGGCCGGAATCCAGGCCGACCGACAAAGGGGTTGTCCGAGGGGATGTCGTAGGGTCGGTCCCCGCTTCCGATGGCGATGCGGAGCATCGCACCGAGAAGGGTGGATGTGTTCTGACCGTGGCCCAGCCGGTCATCGGCAAGACCTCCGTCGCCGAGGCCCACGTACAACATTCCGTCGGGTCCGAACTGCAACTGACCGGCATTGTGATTCTGGAAGGGTTGTTCCACCGATAGGATGATGCGCTTCTGGGTCAGTTTGCCCCCGGCCGGATTCGCCGGATTCGCGACGTGGTACTCGACGATGCGCGTCAGGTCGGCCCCGCCCTGACGTTGGACCACATTCAGGTACATGAGTCCGTTTGTTCGATATGCCGGGTGAAAGGCCAAGCCCAGGAGTCCCTGCTCGGATTCGGTGAGTACGGGAATCGTGGCCACGACCGCTTGCGCGCCTGTTTTGACCGACACCAAGAGGAGGCGTCCGTCCTTTTCGAGAACGAGCATGGCTTCGTTCGAACCCGGCAGGAACTGGATGTCGGTGACGCGCTGGATCCCCTTGGCGACGGGCACCAGTCGTACGTCCAAACGCGGGCGGCTCGCGTCCGGGCCTTCGTACACGGGCGGACGGTCGGGGATGCCTTCCGGCTTGTACTCCGGCGTAAACATCGTGATGATCATGCGACCGGCGCGCTGACAGGAGAAGCCGGCCAGAACCAATAGGGCCGCACCCAGCGCCACGCTCAAGCGGCGGCACAGCCCGGGCCGCCAATTACTTCGATATATCGAATAGTTTGCCAACATTTAGCAATCCCTCCGGGTCCAGCTTGGCTTTCATCGCGCGCAGCGCCTCGAGGGCCGGCGGCCCGCTCCGGGCAAGGTACCATTTCTGGTGGTCGCGACCGATGCCGTGGTGGTGGCTGATGTTGCCGCCGCTTTCGACGACGGCTTCACTGACGGACCGCTTGAAGCGCAGCCACTGCTCCACGGGGCGGCGCGCGTCCATCTCGAAGAGAACCGTGAAGTACAGGCAAACGCCGTCGTGGTAGCTGTGGCTGATGTGGCACATCGGGCGGCTCCCCGGCAGTACTTCACGGCAGCGCGCGAGTACGAGATCGTGAACCGCAGCCACCCGGGAGAACTCCACCGCCGTCTCGAATGTGTCCACACCGATGCCGTTGTCCATGAAATGCCGACGCAGGAATGGCATGTTGAAGCGACCCTTCATCCAACTGTGGCCCAGTTTCTCTCCACCGTACATGCCGCCGTGGGATCTCATCAGGCCGCGGATGAGCGAGTGATGCCGGTCGTTCGTGCGCCGCTCGCCTTCGATTCCAACCAGCGCTATGGTGGGAGACTTCCCGACGCCGAAGGCGCGCATGGCGAGTTGCTCGATGCCGCTCTTCAGCCGCGAGCGCCAGCCAGCGCCGCGCCCGATGGCGGAGTAGGCGCGCAGGAGGCGCGTCTCTTCGGGATCGGAGAGTCGCACCATGGCGGTGGGGATTTCGTGGCGAATGACATCACGCAGGAATCCGGTGGCTGCGGCAAACGACGGAAACAGCATTCCGAAGTAGCGGCGCTCCTCGGGCAGTTCGTGAATACGAACGCGGACCTGCGTGATGATACCGAGAACTCCTTCGCTGCCGGCGATGATCTGGTTCCAATCGGGTCCGGTGGAGGCCGACGGGACGTTCTCTGTTTCGATGACGCCAGCCGGGGTGAGCAGGCGCGCGGAGACTACCAGCTCTTCGATCTTCCCGTACCGGTTGGACTGCTGGCCCGCGCTCTTGGCCGCCACCCAGCCGCCCAGGGTGGAGTATTCGAAAGATTGGGGGAAATGGCCGAGCGTCCAGCCCGACGTGTTCAGCTTTCGTTCGAGCATGGGTCCATAGATGCCGGCCTGGAAAGTGGCCGTCCGATCGCTTGCATCGAGGTCGATGAGCGAGCGCATGCGGGTGACATCGACGCTGAGCACAGCGCGGTGGCCGCGCGCACGCAGAGTCTCGAGCCCGCCCACGACGCTCGAGCCGCCGCCGAAGGGAATGAGCCCCACCTGCCGTTTGCCCGCCCACTCGAAGAGCCGCTCGATGTGTTTCTCGGTCGTGGGATAGACCACGGCGTCGACATAGTCCGGGAGCTCATCTCGGCGCAGGCGAAGGACGTCGAAGTAGCTCCTGCCGGCCGAGTGGAAAACCCGTTCGCGAAGGTCGGCGGTTGTGCTGCGTGGGCCGCAGAGTTTCTCCAACTCGGAGAGCTGGCCGCGTGATAGGCGGGGAGGTCGGACGCTGAGGTCTTCGAGGGGGGGGACCGATTGGCGGCGAACGCCGGCCAGTCCCACCTCTCCGGCCACGTAGGCGATGATTGGGGGCAACAGGGCGGGAGCAAAGAAGTCGTGGCCGTCGGCCCCCCACTCGTACCAGCGGAGGTTCTCGCGCTCGTAGTTCGGATGCTTGAGCTCCCAATAGAAACCTTCGGCCATGAGGGCAGGCCTCGCCTGTCTGCCCGCGCGACACAATCACAATAATGCGACCGCCGAGCATGACAGGGGCATGGCCTGCCGCTCCTCCGCCGTCCTCGCCGAACCCGCAGTCAGGCGCTCTGCCGGCGCGGGAAGATACGGCGATGCATGCGCTCCACCACGAGTTCGCGGTCCGCGAATCGTCCCACCACGGTCACCGTTTCACCGCTGCGGAGGTCCGGGACGGGCCGGATCCGAACGATCCGCGACTGGCCCCGAGAGTCCCGGAAGATGAGATAGGCGCGGTTGCCGCCGTTGCGTTTGAGGATTCCTTCGATCACGATTGCCATATGCGACCCTCCTTTGGTTGCTATCCGGGTGGGGTTTCTCGCACGTGCTTCGTTGCGTTTTTTTCTGGCAGGCCCGTGGATCCTTGTTGCGTCCATGGGGAGCGCCGCGCCAAAGAAGGCCGCGGCTGAAGAGGTGGTACTAGACGGTTGCGCTCTGTCGCTCGAACTTCCGTCGGCCTCGCGCCTGCACGCGCCGGAAGTAGGAGCACGCTTTGTCAGCGTCCGAGGCACGAGCGGCAGCCTGCTCATCGTCACGTGCCAGGAAAACATTCGCCGGACGTTCGATCGGCGGCGGATCCATCCACGCGCTGAGGATGCGCTTCAGACGGCAGTTCGCGTTCTATCGGAAGGTTCGCTGGCAGGCGCGGGGCAATGCGTGTCGTACCGCAAGATCCGGATCAGCGCGGGCAGCAAGGTGGACACGCTTCACGCCTATTGTGCGGTTCGGGATTTTGAGTACCACTTTGCCCTGGTGCCGGGCGCGCTGGAGGACCCGGCTCGGGAACTGGCTGCCGTCCTGTCCGCCGGGCGGTTCGTCAAAGTGCAGGTGCCCGCGATTTCCGAGCGGACCTATCTGATTCGCCTGGCTGCGGTCACCATCAGCGGTGTGGTCGCAGCGATTCTGGCGGCGTTTGTTACCCTCCGGCGATGGCGTCGGAAAGGGTCGGGTAGGTCTTCAGATACTTCTGCGCGCCATTGATCGTGAGCAGTTGGTTGATCCTGTCCTTGACTTCGGCCAGGCAGAAGCGGCCACCATACTGATCGACGGTCCGGTACATCTGGAAAAGAAAACCGAGGGCCGAGCTGTCCATGAAGTCTGTTTGCCCCAGGCGAACGACGACGACCGGGGGGTTCTGCGCCATCGGGGCCTTGACCGCGTCCCGCATTTCGGGGACCATGAACATGTCCAGCTCGTTGGCATGCACTTCGACCACGAGGGCTCCTGCCTCAGTTCGTATGGTAAGCAACTGGCTCATGGGTGGAGATGGGGAAGACCCCCGAAGCATCCGGGACCGGACAACTTTGTCAATCACAACAGGATCAGCCGGCCGGGGGGTGCCCGGACACGGAGACCCGCTCGATCTGCTGGGCGTGTATTTCGCCGAGGGATGCCGCCCCCGCCACGCGCATGGCAGCGCGGAGTTCACCGGTGTACTGTCTGGCAAGGTAGCTGACTGCCACGTGGGAGCCCCCCACCGCCGCGATGGCCGCCGGCCGGCCGATGAGGACCGCCTCCGCCCCGAGCGCCTGCATCTTGAGGACATCGCCACCGGAGCGGATTCCGCCGTCGGCAAGGACCCGGACGCGGCCGCGCACGGCTTCGGCGATGCCCGCGAGGACCCTGGCCGTGCCCGGCATCTGGTCGAGGACACGACCGCCGTGGTTGCTGACGACGATGGCGTCCGCGCCCATCTCGCAGGCGGCCAGCGCGTCGGGCACGCTCATGACGCCCTTGAGGATGAAAGGCAGCTTCACACGGTCGCGCAATTCGCGCCATTCGGACACGGACCGCGCCCTGCCCTTTTGGCCGGAGAGTTCCATGGTCTTGAAGGCGACCGCGTCTATGTCCACACCAACGGCCGCAAGTCCCAACGACTCGGCGAGTGCGAAGCGGTACAGCAGGGCCTCCGTGTCGGCGCGCGGCTTGCAGATCAGAACGCCGTGGCCCTGAAGGCGCGCGAGCGCCTCGGCGATCGTTTCAATCTTGGTCGGTGAGGCTCCGTCGCCGACGAAAGCAATCGAATCCGCCGAGCGAAAACCCAGCAGCAAGTCGAGCGCCAGTTGGAACTCGTCGATGGCGTCATTCATGTTCGTGCGGGCGCCGGTCATAGGTGCGCCGAGCACGGGCGTGCCGAATCGCCTCCCGAAAAGCTCGAGCGTCGTGTCAGGCTCGTCGATGTCGTCGCGAATGTAGGAAGGAACGATCCGGTACTCGGCCAGCGCGGACGAGTTATCGCGGAAGGTCTCCATATTCCCGACGCCGCCCATGCCGGGGACGCCGCTTGCGCAGTTGGTCCCATCACATCGCTTGCAGACCCAGCACACATCATCGCCGAAACGCTGACGGGCCACTGCTTCCACTTCCTTCCAATCCACGGAGAAGACGGGATCTGTCCGGATCTCCAGGAAGCGTCGGGCCTCACTCACGATACGTTCAGCTTCGGCAAGCGTCGGCGCGCTGGCAATGATGTGACCGACCTTGTCGAGGTTGCTCGTCGCGGCGGGGATGACATCTCCTGGCTTCTTGGTGAAGAACACGGCTGCCACGCCAGGGACGGCGGCCATCGCCTCCTGCCCGCGGAGCAGTGTGAGTTTTCCCGGTTCGCAAAGAATTCCACGCTCGATCGCCACGAGGTGCCTGCGGACTTCGAGGTCGCCGGGTTCTTCGCCGAGGGCGATGCGGATGGCGGCTTCGTAGAGATTGATACCCGTCGCGAGGGGGAACGTGTGCGAAGACATAAACCCCCCCGACAGTCGGGCCGCAATCTCGCCGACTTTCACGCCGTCCGCGGTGACCTTGAGGTCGCCTTTGCCTGCGCCGGTGTGGATACCGAGGGCGTGCATGCCCGCGCGCATGACCTGCGCGGCTTCGTCGAGGATAGCGCGCGGGAGGGCCGAGGGCATGTTGTGGCCAACCTCGACGAAGAACGGTTCGCGCTCGATGATCCGATCCGCAATCCCCGTCAGCTCGATGTGACCGTTCCAGGCAAGGGCATCGACCGACAACTCAGCGCCGGCCATGTACTCTTCCAGGATCATCTCGCCGGTTGGTGAATGCTTGCGGGCGTGACGGAAAGCGGCCTGCATTTCGGCCCGGTCGGAGATCTTGACGACGCCGCGTGCACCCATGTTCTCGGCGGGCTTGATCACCAGAGGGAAGGTCAGCTCGTACATGGCTTCGCGGGCTTCCCGAAGCGACCAAACAGAATGGAAGCGGGGAATCGGAACGCCATGTTCGGCCAGCCGGCGACGCATCAGCACTTTGTTGGAGGCCGCTTCGGCGTCCGCGTAGCGGATGCCGGGGAGGTCCAGCGCGGCGGCCACGGCGGCTACCGTGCGACTGGCGTCGGTGCCGGCCGTAAGCACTCCGTGTACCGCACGGCTATCGCGGAGTCGGCGGGCCTCGCGCACGCAGCCCTCGATGTCGCGGGTGGACATGATGACGCGCCGGTCGGCCGCGAGCATTCCGGGCGCTTCGGCGGCCATGTCGAAGACGATAGTGGTCAGCCCCATGGACCGGGCGGTTCGAATGAGGGGAAGCTGCAGGATGCCGCCGCCGATGATGACAATGGTCTTTTTCACAAACTGCCTCCCAGACTGCGGGATTGTCCTTTTCGGCCATGCCCCGCGCGCGATTCGAGGCACAGAGTCGTTGCCGGCCCCACTCCTCGCTACCTTATCGGAAGATTTTTCGAAAGGTTTTCCAAATGCTGAAACCCACCGCAGTACCGAACCATTTTGACGTCCTGGTGGTCGGGGGCGGACATGCGGGTGCCGAGGCCGCCCATGTTTGTGCCCGGGGAGGACTGCGTACCCTCCTGGTTACGATGAACCTGGACACCATTGGGCAGATGTCCTGCAACCCCGCCATCGGCGGCATCGCCAAGGGACATATGGTCCGGGAGATCGATGCGCTCGGCGGGCTCATGGGGCGCGTGATCGACCGGACCGGCATTCATTTCAAGATGCTCAACCGTTCCAAGGGTCCCGCGGTTTGGGCTCCCCGCGCGCAGGCAGAAAAGCGGGCCTACCAGAACGTAGTGAAGTGGACCCTCGAGGCCACGCGCGGAGTGTCGTTCCGACAGGACACGGTCGAGTCGCTTCTTTTGGAAGGCAATCGCGTCGTCGGCATCGTCACCGGGCGCGGGCAGGAGTTGTACGCGCCGCGCGTCATTCTCACCACCGGGACCTTTCTGCGCGGGCAAATTCACATCGGCGAATACCAGGCGCGCTCCGGGCGCATCGCGGAGTCCGCAGCGATGGGACTCGGTGAGGCGCTGGAAAGATTCTCGTTTGCAATGGGCCGCCTCAAGACGGGAACTCCGCCGCGAGTTCTACGCAGCTCCATCGACCTGTCGGTACTGGAAGTGCAGCCTCCGGACGAGGACCCCCAACCGTTCTCTTTTGCGACCGAGCGGATCACCCGTCCGCAGATCGACTGCTATGTGGCTTACACGAACGCCACCACGCACGGGGTCATCCAGGCGAACCTGAGTCGTTCACCGATGTACTCCGGACAGATCCAGAGCACCGGGCCGAGGTATTGTCCGAGCATCGAAGACAAGGTCGTGCGCTTTGCCGGCCGGGACCGTCACCACATCTTCATCGAGCCGGAAGGCGTGGAGACGGGCGAGGTCTATCTCAATGGGGTTTCGACGAGCCTGCCGGAAGAAGTGCAGTGGGAGATCGTGCGCAGTTGCCGTGGACTGGAATCCGCCGAGATCATCCGGCCCGGGTATGCGGTGGAGTACGACTTCGTGGACCCCCGGGAGTTGGGGCCTGACCTCCAGACGAGGAAGCTCGCGGGACTGTACCTCGCCGGGCAAATCAACGGGACGACCGGCTACGAGGAAGCGGCCGCCCAGGGCTTGATGGCCGGGATCAACGTGGTCCTCGCTGCTCGCGGAGAGGAGCCGTTGGTACTGACCCGCGGCGAAGCGTACATCGGCGTTCTCATCGACGACCTCGTGCATAAGGGTGTCGAGGATCCGTATCGGATGTTCACGAGTCGGGCCGAGCATCGTCTGCTTCTGCGGCAGGACAACGCCGATCTGCGGCTGATGGGTCATGGACATCGACTGGGCCTCGTGAGCGACGAGGATGTGGCGCGCATGAAGGACCGCTACGCGCATCTCGAG
>CAZPFB010000043.1:0-43807 GCA_964585735.1 uncultured Leptospiraceae bacterium | reverse complement strand
AACGGCGACGCGATGGGCAAGTCCATGCAGGGCGCGGGCGGGTCTCTGGTCATGGGCGTCGTCCTGAACACCATCATGGCCCGGTCAGCCAAAGGGGACCGGATCCTGAATCGTACACCCGAAGAATGGATGAAGGAGGTGTACGACGAACTGCACGGAGTCTTCCTGGCATTCAACGGCTCCATGGTCATTTCCGCAGCTCTCGCCCTCATCCAAGAAGAAACGGGAGAAATGCATTACTTCAACGCCGAGCACCCCTTCCAGGTGCTGCTGCGCAACGGCCGGGCCTCCTTCATCGAGGAAGAGTTGACGCTGCGCAAGATCGGCCTCGACGGCGAATTCCCGTTCCAGGTGCACAAGTTCCAACTGGAACCGGGAGACATCGTCATCATGGGCTCGGACGGCCGTGACGACATTGACCTCACGCCCAACGAATCATATCGCACCATCAACGACGACGAGTATCTGTTCCTGAAGCGTGTCGAAGAATCCGCCGGGGACCTTACGAAGATCGTCGAGGGTCTCGAAAGCCAGGGGGATTTGACGGACGACCTTTCCTTGGTGCGCATCGGTTTTCACGAGCATGTCACGGCCTCCCGCACGGCGGGGGCAGCAGCTCCTTCCGGCGAGCGGGTCGTAATCGAGATCGATGTGGAGTCCGAGGACCTGGCCGAAAAGGAGAAGCTGTTCGAGGACCTTTTCGAGAAAGGCCGCGAAGCTGCCCGTACGGGTAGCAACGACGAGGCCCTGAACTTTCTGCGTCGGGCCTATGAGCTGCGCCGGGACGTTCCCGCCCTCAACAAGATCCTGGCGGTGCTCACCTTCAAAGAAAAGGACTACCGCACCGCGGTGGACATACTCAGCAGCTACCTGCGCGACGATCCGGCCATCGTGGACTTCTGGCTCTATCTGTCGATTGCCCACAAACGCATCGGCAACCACCAACAGGCGCTGGAGGCGGCCAACCGCGTATTCGAGCTGAATCCGGATCGGATCCCGAATCTCGTCCAGTTGGCAGACCTCCACCAGAAGCTCGGAAACATGCCGGAAGCGCGCCGCTTCCTGGACCTCGCGCTGGAGAAGGATCCCGAAAACGAACAGGCCCGCGCTCTGAGCGGCGCGCTGCGGTAGTCCCACCAGAACCATGACGGAGGAAGTCCGCCACCGCCGCCTTGCGCGCATCTTCATCAATCGCGGCTTCCAACTGCGCATGTTGCGTCGGGCGGTGACGCCGCTGCTGGTCTCGTGTCTGGCGCTGTGTGCCGCGCTGATTCTGTTCACGCCTGGTGAATCCTATTCGGGCGGACAGCTCCGTCTGGCCGGGCTGGTCGGGCTCGCCCTCGTCTTCCTGTTTGGGGCCGGTGGTGTGCTCTGGAGTCTGTGGTTGTTTTCGTCGAGGGTGGCCGGGCCGCTACTTCAGCTCGAAAGGACACTCGGGGAGATGGCCGCGGGGGACCTCACGGTCCGCATGCGCGTGCGCCAGCGCGACGAGTTGCAGGAGCACACCCGGCACCTGAATCGAACCATAGAATCCGTACAGGCCCGCGTGATTCGCATCACCCAATTCTGCGACTTCGCGCTCCGCTCTATCGAGGAGATGCAGCAAACGGACCCAAAAAACCCGAGCCTGTCGCGGATGCTCGATCTGGTTCGTTCGATTCAGGAGTCCGTGGCAGACTTCCATGTGCGGTGAGGCAGAGGAGTAGGGACCCTTCATGGTAGTTCGTTTTCAACAACTGCTTCAACGCATCGCGGAAATCGATCGAGACGTGACCGAACTGCGGCGGAATCGCGAACGGATTCCGGGCAACCGGTCTTTCACCGACGATATCCAATTGGCATTCGACCGCCACATCAACGAACTGCTGAACGAACGTATCGAGCTCGAACAGTTGGAGATCGAGGACCCGCCGGACGAATTGGTTACCGACATCGTTTCGGTGGATCTGGCTACCGCCACGCGTATTCGCGTGGACCGTCGCGCTCCCGAGAAGGAGCCGACGCAGCGGGAGCAGAAGGTCCTGGAGCTCATACGGAGCCTTCCGAAGACGGAGGTGCACCTGCACATGGAGGCCTGTATCTCGCGCGAGACACTGATGGAGATGATGGCCGCGAACAAGCAGGAGATCGACGAGGCCAAGATTGCGAAGCTGTACGATTTCAAGAACCTCCAGGAGTTCGTGCAACTGTTCCTGTTCATACTCGATGCGATCATCTCGCCGGACGACTTCGTCTTCATCTTCCGCAACCTCAGGCAATATTTGGAAGCCAACAATGTCCGCTATTGCGAAGCGTTCTACGCGCCTTCGAGGATGATCCAGAACGGTCTGAGTTTCAAAGAGATAGCTCAGGTCCTGGAGCGGGAGGCGCGTGAGTGCAGACTGTCGGGCGGTCCGGATGTGCGGTTCCTCGTCGATGTTTCGCGCACTTTCGGTGTCGAAAACGCAAGCAAGAACCTGGAGCGGATCCTGGAGGCCAAGACGGACACCATCATCGGGATCGGATTGGGTGGCGCGGAGTTGATGGGTCCGGCCCGAGACTACAAGGATGTTTTCGCCCAGGCTCACGCGGAAGGGCTGCACGCCGTGGCTCACGCAGGTGAGGATGACGGACCCTGGTCCGTGCGTGACGCGGTCGAGATTCTCAAGGCCGAACGACTTGGGCACGGTATCTCGGCCATCCAAGATCCCAGCCTCGTGGAGTTGCTGCGGGAGAAGGGAACGCCGATCGAGATATGCGTGACGTCGAACATCTTCACCGGCAAATACGTTCGGGAGGAACGCAATCACCCTGTGCGGCACTACTACGACCAGGGGTTGGTGTGTTGCATCAACACGGACGATCCGGAGATCTTTCGCGTGGACCTGACGCAAGAGTACTTCAAGCTCTACCGACACCTCGACTTCACCGTAAGTGAAATGGTGGACCTCGTACGTCAGGGCGTGATGGCCTCTTTCCATCCTGGCAAGGCTCGCCTGTGGAAGCAGTTCGAAAAGGAAATAGCCGCTCTCCGAAAGCAGCACGACCTGTAGGACGGAAGGGCGCCACCCCTCGGAAGTCCGAGGCGGATTTGGTGCCCGCCAAGCCCACGCTCTCGAGGATCCGCGCCGAAGTACGCGCAGCAGCCAACGCGAAGCTTGCGGAGAAATCGGCCTGGTTTTTTCAGGCGCGTCCGGGCGGGTACGGCGAAGGTGATCGATTTCTCGGCATTCGAGTGCCCGAGCAAAGACGCATTGCGCGCCGGTTCCGCGGGCTTTCGCTGCTCGATGCGGGGAGACTGCTGGAATCTGCGTATCATGAGGAGCGGCTCATCGCCTTGCTTCTATTGGTGGATGCCTATGAGGCTGCCGCGCGCGGGGATCGAAAGGCAGAGCGCAAGGCCATATTCCGACTCTACCTGGATCACAAGACACACATCAACAATTGGGACCTCGTGGATACGTCGGCGCCCGCGATCGTGGGCGCGCACGTTTTTTCCGGTCTGGTGAGCGAAAGCGTGCTCCTGCGTCTGCTTCGCTCGCGCATCGTCTGGGAGCGCCGCATCGCAGCCCTGGCCACTCTCTGGTTCATCCGCGAGCGGTCATTTGACCTGCCTTTGCGCATCGCAGAGGCGCTCGTCCAGGATGAGCACGACCTGATTCACAAAGCCGTGGGGTGGATGTTGCGGGAATTGGGAGAACGGGACCGCGCGCCGCTGGAGCGATTTCTCCGGAAGCACGCGGCCACCATGCCGCGGACGATGCTGCGTTACTCCATAGAGAAGTTTCCCGAGAGTCTGCGGCGCAGCTATTTACAAAAGAAGCCCTGATCTGCCGGCTGCTCAGCCGCCACCATCCGGTCGCCCTTTCCGAAACATGCGCAACCAGTCGCTGACTTCCTCAGGCGCAAGCGCCGGGTCCTCCGACTTCTCGGGACCGGGCAATGTCTGGGGCTGAAGCAGACCTTCTACCCAGGCCGCGAACTCCTCGGACGTCTTGAGTTGGCACCTGTGCCCCCGCGCCACAAAGAGGATATCTTTGTCCGAACTCACCACGGTCAATTGGCCGGGGTTCGGCGATCGCTTGATGAACTCCTTGATGAGGTGATCGGCTGAAAGATCGCAGCTGAAGTAGACCTGCATGCCGCCCTGTGTCTCGCGTCGCGTCTCGTCCCCGGACTTCTTCTTACCATCGAAGAAGAGGTGAATCTCGAGCGGACGCTTCCACGCGCTCCGTACACGGACCATGCGTTCCAGAAGGCCGCGCCGTGCCTCGACCAATTGGCCCCGGTACATGTGTTCCTCGAGTTCGGGGAACTTGTAGATCAGGTTGAACGCATCAATGAGAATCGTCATGACCCATTTTTCCGCACCCGGATCCGCTTTTGACTTTCCGGGCGGGCTCCCGGCAGGCACATCGGATCGTGGCCTTCCTTTGGTTCAAAGCACTACACCTGATTGGCGTCATCGCGTGGCTTGCCGGGATCTTCTACATCTGGCGCCTGTTTGTCTACCATTCTGAGAGCACCTTGCCGGAGGTAAGGGACCAGCTTTCGATCATGGAGGCGCGGCTCATGCGCTACATCATGCGGCCCGCCTCTGTCTTTGCGATCGGTTTCGGTCTCGCGTTGCTCATTTCCGGGTGGTCGGGCTACGCCCGGTCGGTTTGGATCTGGCTGAAGCTCGCGCTGGTCGCGGGGATGATGGCCAACCACGGTATGGCGGAGTACTACCGGCTCCAACTGCTTCGCGGCCAATCGTTTCCGTCGCGTCGTTTCCGGATCCTGAACGAAATGCCCACCCTGCTCATGATCGGCATCGTGATCCTGGCCGTATTCAAAGACTCGCTGTGGACGTGAGCCGGGCGTCGGCCGGTGCAGTGGAATGGCCTGATGGATCCCGGGCAGTCGCCTGATTTTCCCGGAGGCGTTTCGAGGCGCCTGCTCAGTTCACGACTTCGAGCAGCGGGTTATGTTTGGGCTGCAGGGCCTCGTGAGCCTGGACGTCTTCGAGCATGAGGAACAACTGAGTTTCCGGATCTAGGCCCAGGTCCATGAGCAGAACATAGTTGCGACCGGCGATCACGGCCGGCAAGCGCGCGGACCTGGCTGCGAGCAAGGAAAGGATCCAACGGACCCACTGCAACTGCTCGGCCCCCAGTTCGGGCTGCTCGACGATATCCAGGACGAACCGTTCGGGTAACTGGGTGCCGGGTGGCAGCAGGTCGCTGATCTGTTTGAGGACCGCTTCGGATAGAGGACCTTCGAGCTTCAGAATGCGAAGTCCGCCCTCCCTTTTGAGTACCGCGCGTCCTTCCTTGCGCTGCACCCGCATGGCCTGCTCCATCTGGGCAATCCGCCACGCCCTCTGCGCCTTCTGTCGAACAACGTCAAAGTGAAGGGGCTTGCGGATGTAGTCCACGGCACCCAGCCGGCGCGCGGCGAGAACGGTGCTTGGTTGGGTGTCGGCTGTGATCATCACGACGGGCAGGTTGGGGTACTCCCGCCTCAAACGGGAGAGCATCTGCAACCCGTCCCCATCGGGCAGGCTGCGGTCCAAAAGGACGATGTCCGGCCTGGCGCGCTCCAAATAGCGGTACGCGTCCGCGGCCGTTCCCGCCGAAACGGTCTTGAAACCGGTCGGCTCCAGAACCTTTCCCAGGTACAGGAGAACATCCTGATCGTCATCTATGGCAAGAACTGTTGGCATGCCCTACAGAACCCAAACGCAATCCCCACGGCCCAGCCGGCCACGGGAAATTGTTGCGGCGGCCGCACGTTTTCATTGGACGAAAGGCGGCGGCTGTTTTCCTGACGGAACTACGAGGCTTTTGCGAAAGGCAAGGAATTTTCATGCGACTGCCCAAGCGCGTCCTGCTGGTGGCTACCGTCCTCTTGGCCGGCGGAGTCGCGTCTGAGAAGGGAGGGGAAGGAGGCCCGACACCCGGCGAAGTGCTTTCCTACGAAATCCGATGGGGCTTTGTGAAAGCTGGCACCTCCACTCTGAGCATCCTCGGCCGGGCGTCCTGTGGCGACCGACGTTGCTGGGTTCTCGAGAGCGCCGCTCGCAGCTCGGGCCCCATCAGTCTCGTTTTTCCGGTTCGCGATCGCATCGTGAGCCACTGGGACCCGCTCACCGGTCGGACCCACTGGGGTCGGAAGGAATTGAACGAGGGCCGCTACCATCGCATCGCCGAGGTGTGGTTTTCGCCGCTCGGGCGTTCGGCCACGTGGCGGGAGCGAGAGTTCTCCGGAAACACGGACCGCGCCGGCGTTCCCCGCAAGGATGCGCGCTGGAGGGAACGCAGCGGGCGCGCCGACAATCTGCCGGACCCCGTGGTGGATATGCTCTCGGCCGTGTACTACGCCAGACTCCATCCCCAGCGCGGTCGTCCGGGCACTTCGTTCGAACTGCCGGTGTTCGATGACGGACGACTCGTTCGGATGCGCATGGATATCGTGTCGCGCGAGGAACTGTCTTTGCGAGTGAACGGTCGGGAGCGGCGGTTCCGCACGATCGTCGTCCGCCCCAACATTCGTACCAGCGGAATCTTTCGCGCCCGCGGCGAAACACGAATCTGGATCTCGGATGACGCAGGTCGGTGGCCGCTCCTGGTCAAGGCGAAGATCCGCCTCGGCAGCATTACGGCTCAACTGACCTCGGTTGGGATTTCGCGTCCGTGACAGTATTGCCGGCAGGGCGCGAAGCGTCAGCGCGGCGCGGAGGGTCAGCGCTTGCGCTCACGGCGCAGCAACCGCTCGATGGCTTCCTTCTTCTTGCGAGAAAGCCGCAGGTACTCGACGGCCTGTCGATGCCCGGGCTGGATGAGGATCACATTGTCGAAGTTCTGAATGGCTTCATCATAGCGGCGGGCCGCGTACGCTGCCATCCCCTGCGAGAACAACTGCGGAACACGAGCGCTCTGAGCGGCACGCAGGCGATTGATCTCGCGCGCAGCCGCCTGATTTTCCGGCAACGTGTTCAGCGCGGCCCGGTACATCCGCATGGCGTGGAAGTAGTCGCCCTGAGCCGCGGCCCGCTGGCCCGCCGCCTGTTCCGATTCGCTTTTCTTGCGAACTGTTTCCTGCCGCAGCCTCTGTGCCACGCGGTGTTCCGGGTTCAGCTTCAAGATTCGATCGTAGTCCGAAAGCGCCTCCCCGAAGCGACCGGCCTGTGTGTGCGCAGCCGCACTCTCGAGCAGTCGTTTGGCCTCGGCGCCTGTGACCTGCTCGACGATTCGGGCTCGGTAGGTGAGCGCCGCGCGGTTGTTGGGATCTCGTTCGAGGACAGCATCGAAAACTTTCTGCGCGGAGCGATGCCTCCCCTGGTTGAAGAGCCGGATGCCCGCATTGATCAGACGCGTCATGGAGGCCCGCTTCAACACCTCCGGCGGTATGGTCACGCCTGAGGAAGCGGCGAAGCGCTCGTTCACGTACAGGGAGACACGGTCGCCGTAGCGGACGGCCTCACGCTGGCAGTTGGAGCCCGAAAGGATGCGTTGCGCCATCTCCCCGGTGAGCACTCCGAGACGGAAGTAGTCTGGAGTCAGTCCGAACGTGGCGCCAGCCTGGACCAGAGAAGCAAACGACGTCATGAGTACGATCCGGTTCTTGCGACTGAACTCCGAGATCTGGCGAAAGCGGGCGCGATCATAGAGAGGATCCGCCACGATGTAGAGGGCGTCTGTCTTGCCGCGCAGCTTCTCCAGAGCCGTATCCAAGTCTCCGCGATCATCCACGCGGATCTTCTGGAAGTAGAGCCCGTTGCGCAAATCTGAGTACTCGCCTTCTCCCGCCAGATGCTCGCCCTGTGGCGTGCTGTAGAGGGCCGAAACGCGGCGCGCGCCGGGCGTCACTTCCTTGAGGGTCTCGAAGAAGCGCTCGACCGGGACGTCCATGCTGACTCCGCAGCTGCGACTCACTTCCGCGCCCAGGGTTCGTGGAGCGCTCACCATGGAAAAAACGACGGGGATCTTCTGCGAGTGTTCCAGAGCGGCGCGAGCCGCTCGGGTGCCAACGGCGATCAGCAGCGAGGTCCTTCCCGCCTTTTCCAGATCCCGGAAATATGTCTCCAATCCTTCGGCGTCGGGAGCAAGGGCGTCCAGGTACTGGATGCGAACGGGGTGCGTCATGGCACTCTGGATCCCGTTGAGGCCCGCCGCATAGATCTCGGTGTCGGACGACAGGAGGATTTGCACCTCCTGAGGAGCTGCCCGAAGCGAATGGGCCCAGCACAGAAAGACGGCGCCCAGGATGTAGAGCCGCAACCTCATTCGGACCGTATTCTGGCAGCGGACATGGTTTTCGTCAACGGCGAACCGACGGTGATCGGAAAAAGATTGCCCGTCTTTCGGCCGCACCTCCGAATACCTGCATGGGGGTGTTTGCGCGGATCCGGCGGGGCTTTTCTATTCGGTGGCGCATCATGCTGCTCAGCTCGGCCGTCGTCTTTGTCACAGTGGCCTTTCTTTCGACGATTGCCCTGGACAGGTTTCAGACGGTCGTTCTCGAAAAGACGCTCGATGTCTGCCGCAACCTTTCGGCCAACATTGCCAATGTGGCGCGCGAAGAGTTGCTGATCAACGAGATCTTCGACGCTACGCGGACGGCCGTCAGCCAACTCCGGCGGGTGGATCGGCCGGACGGTCGCGGGGACCAGGTCGTTACCGGGCTCCTGAACACCTATGTCATCAACATCGACGGCAGGATCATTGCCCACACCACCGAGGGCCGTATCGGCCTGGAGGCCTCCGCACAGGAAGCCTCCGGCTACCGGGCGTTGACGCGACTGACGCATCAGGAGGTTCAGCTCTCCGGCGTGCCGGTGTTGCGGTTCGCCTATCCCATCTTCATTCACTACCAGGGAAGACCGCTGCGGGTCGGAACCGGCGTGTTCGAATTCGATCGCCGGCAGATCTACGGACCGATTGCGGAGATGCGGCAGCGAACGATTCAGGTGGCGCTTGTGCTTCTCGTGGCGGCGCTGGCGGTGAGCTTCGCGTTGTCGCTGCGTCTGAGCCGGCCGATAACACGTCTGGCAGACGCGGTCGAGCAGATCGCGCGAGGCGACCTCGGAGTCCAGGTGAACATCCACACGGGTGGTGAGATCGGCCAATTGGCAAACCACTTCAATGAGATGTCGCTGCGCTTGCAGGAAGCCGAGAAACACCGTCAGGAGAACGAACGGATCAAGTTGCAGCAGGCCGGTATCCAGCGGGAGTTGGAAATCGCCAAGGGGATTCAGTTGGCGGTCCTTCCCCCCGACGGGGAGGTGGGTCCCTATCGCTTCATGGGCTTCATGCAGGCCGCCGACGAAGTGGGCGGGGACTACTACGATTGCATCGAGGTCATCGAGAAGAAGAAGTCGCACTACTGGTTTTTCGTCGGCGATGTGTCCGGCCACGGCCTGCAGTCCGGGTTGACGATGCTCATGGCGCAGACCGCAATCCAGTCCGCTCTCGAATTGCGACCGGACCTCACACCCGCAGAATCGGTGGCGGCCGTGAATCGCGTGCTGTTCGGCAACATTAACCGGTTACGGGAGCGCAAGTATATGACGGCCAGCTTCTTTCGCGGGGACGAGAAGGGTCGTTTTCTCACGGCCGGACTGCACCAGGACATCCTGATCTACCGAGGCCGCTCCAAGAAAGTGGAACGTTTTGCGTCCGACGGGATGTGGTTGGGCGTGGAAGAGGACATCGAGGCGATCACCTCCGACGTTTCCTTCCAACTGCACGCGGGGGACCTGCTGTTTCTTTTCACAGACGGCATCACGGAGGCCGTCAATGCGGCCGGCGAGATGTTCGGCGAAGAGCGATTGGTCGAGGTGCTGCAACGCTACGGAAACTACGATCTGGAGTCACTGAAGAACAACCTGCTCGACGACCTGTACGGACACATGGGCGAGACGCCCGCCCGGGACGACATAACCTTTGCGATGATCCGGCGTCATTGACCGAAAAAAACCCGCCTGTGGGACGCTCCGGACTCGGTAGCAGGCCCAGGGACCGCGCACCCGAGGTTCGGGGGTTTCTGATTGACGGGCATCGCCCGACAAGAGCATGGTTGTGGGATCGGGCGCGGTGGACTATGTCTTTCAAGTACACGATAAACCCCGAATGGAACATCATCAAGGACATCCGTGAAGCCGTGGAGAAGGATCCCGAGATCATCGCGCGCGGGAAGGACTTCCTGGATGCCACGCGGATGGTCGCCATCGAGTTGGCCGAGAACGCTCTGAAGTACTCGGACCGCGGCCATCCGGTGGAGTTGTCCATGGACATCGTGGATGGTGAGGTGATCATTCAGGTGCGCAACCATTGCGCGGCGCCCGAGATGCGGGAAGCGCTGCAGGCCGGCCTCCGGAAGCTCGGGATGGGGGACCCGTTCGACCTTTACGTGGAACGGCTTCAACAGCTCAAGGACAACCCCGACGGTTTCAGCCGGATGGGGCTCCTGCGCATCGCGTACGAAGCAGAATACAAATTGGAAGGTGAAGTCGGCAATGACGGCGAGGTGCTGCTCCGCGCCCGCAGACCGATTGCAGCCTAACTGGGAAGTGTGTATGGCGGTTGATAACCTACGAGACGACGATTTTCAAATCGAAGTGAGTCGCGCGGAAAAGACGGTGGAGTTGAACTGGAAAGGCTCCCTGCATTCGAGTCATCCAGAAGAGATCTTGGATCCGTTCTTCGATCAGCTCTTGGAAGAACTCGGAAGCTCGGGCGCGGCTCTCAAGTGCAACTTCACGGGGCTGGAGTATATGAATTCGGCCAGCATACCGCCGCTGATCCAGCTCCTGCGTCGTCTGGCCGAAGACGAGATCGATTCGGAGTTCATCTACGACGCTTCGCGCAAAGTGCAGACCGCGTCGTTCCGAGCCCTCGATGTAATCGCCCGCAAGTCGCAGTTCACACGCGTTAGGGGTGTTTGATGCTGCCTGCCGCGGACGCACTTTGGACTCACTCTCCGGCGGCGGAGATGGTAGTCCAGATCGACGCGGCGGACACGCGCGTACTCCGGGCCAACCGATCTTGCTGCGGGCTCCTGGGCATGGAAGAGCCGGAGCTGACCGCGCTGCGCTCCCTCGAGCAGTTCTTTGAGGCGCGGACCTACTCACGTTTCACGCAGTTCTCCCGGGGCAATACTCGCCGCCATCTCGTTCTGGAACTGCGCGCGGCCGACGGCCGCAAACTGGACGTGCGCTTTCTGAGGGCGGCCGTACCCGACGAGCCGGGCGTGGCCGTGATCGCCCTTCAGGACCTGACCGAGATCCAGGAAGACGCGCGCGCCCTTCAGGCGGGCTACGACGAATTCATACGTATTACGAAAGAACTGGAAGACGCCCTGGCCGTGATCGAAAAGCAGAATCGCCTGCTGGAACAGCAGCGCAACACGATGAAACAGGAATTGGTGATTGCCCACCGAGTTCAGGAACACATGTTTCGCCTGGACTTCAGCCAGTTCCAGCACGTGAAGGCGGCCGGCTACTACGAGGCTATGGAAGACCTCGGCGGAGACATGTGGGAATTCCACGAAGCGGGCGGTGAGTTTCTCGGGGTCCTCGGGGACGTCATGGGTCACGGAGTCGCGGCCAGTCTCATCTCGATTGCCGTAAAGGCGCATTTCAAGAAGTACTTCGAGGAACACGCCTACCGGCGGCGTGAGCTGGGGGCTCTGGTGAAGGCGCTCAATGACGACGTCCTCGCCGTGACCGACCGGCGGTATTTTGTCACGACGGCCATGGTGCGAATCGGCCCGGACTATTCCATGGAGTTCGTGACCGCGGGGCATCCACCCATCCTCTGGGTGCCCGCGCGTGGTCCGGAGCAACTCCTGGTGAACGAACAACCGATGCTGGGGATCTTCGACAACGTCGAGTACCAGTCCGGTCGCGTGCAGCTCGCACCGGGAGACAGGGTGTTCCTGTACACGGATTGCCTGACCGAAAGCTCCAACCGGGCGGGGGACGTCATGACCCTCGAACGCGTGGGAGGTGTCATCCGCGCCTGCTCGGAGGGGCCGGAGCGCGCGGTGCGGGACGTCCTGAATTTCAGAACGGAGTTCACCGGTTCCAACAATCTCCCTGACGACCTGACGCTCATCTGCATTGAAGTCCCCGAAGCGCGGGCGACTTCCGTCTCTGTGGCATCGAAGCCGAGCTCCGTTCGCACTTGAATCCTCGGCCACCGGGTGCCAGGTGGGCCACGCTCCGGCGCCGCGAATCACGGCCCCGTCGCCGGGGGCGGCTCCTCATGATTGGCTTGCGTCAGCCGCAAGCGTCCGAAACCTGGGAGACCCGTGGCCCGAGGACGCGCACAACCCATCTCCAGCAGTCCGACGAAAACCGGTGACCCGCTCGATACGCCGATGATGCGGCAGTATTTGGAACTCAAGAAGCAGCACCCGGACGCCGTACTCCTCTTTCGCATGGGCGATTTCTACGAGATGTTCCTCGAGGACGCCGAGCAGGCCGCTCCTCTCATGGATGTGGCGCTCACCGCGCGCGCAAACGCAGTTCCCATGGCGGGTGTTCCCTACCACTCCGTCGATACTTACGTTTCCCGATTGATTGGCGCCGGTCGCAAGGTGGCGATTGCCGAGCAGGAAGCGGACCCCGTGAACCCCAAGCTGATGCGACGCGCCGTCACCCGCGTGATCACTCCGGGCACCCTCGTAGAAGAGACGCTCCTGGACAGCACGACGCACAACTATCTGCTGGCCGTCGTCCCGGCCGGCGCCCTCATCGGTCTGGCGCTGGCCGACGTTTCCACGAACGACTTTTTCAGCACGACGATTGAAAGCGCTGCGGAAGAGCGCGCGCGACCGAACGGAGCACTGCCCGTTGACGCGTTTGCGTCCTCGGCTGTCGCGCTGCGCGACTTCATTTCGCTCCACCGGCCGCGCGAGATCCTGATCGCGACGGGCGAAAAGCAGCGCCTCGAAGCCGCTCTACCGGATCTGACCGCCATGATTACGCCCCTCGAGGACTGGAAGGCGTCCCCCACGGAAGGGGGACGTCGCATCGAGCAGGCGTGGCAATCCAACCTGCGGGGCCTCGGCTACGACGAGCCCGCTTCGCCCGCGCTGGGGGCCGTGTCGCTCGTTCTGCACTACATGGAGCGCACCTTTCCGGGCAGGCGTTTGGGACTGGAGCCGCCGGTTTTTCGACCGGTCGGTCGCAGTGTCATGTTGCTCGATGAGCAGACCATTCGCAACCTGGACCTGGTAGAGAACTCGCAGGAAGGAGGCAACCGTCGCACGCTTTTCGGCGTACTGAACCACTGTCGGACGGCCCCCGGCAAACGGTTTCTGCGCGAGGCCATCACCTCCCCCCTTACCAGCATCGAGAATCTCGAAGAGCGTCGCTCGCGCGTTCGGCTCCTCGCGGAGAACCATCGCCTGCGCGAACAGGTCCAGTCTGCCCTGGACCGTCTGCACGACTTGGAGCGGACCCTGGGGCGAGCGGCCACCGGGCGCGCGGCCCCCCGCGATCTGGCCGCCGTCCGCGAGACTGTCGCGGGCACCGTCGCCCTGGCCCGGCTACTCCAGGAGGCGACTGCCGCGCACATTCTGCTGCCGCTCGTCGCCCCCACAGAGGAAGTGCGCGGCCTCGAAGCCGAAGTGGCCCGCCAGGTGGTGGAAGAACCGCCCGCCCTGCTGGGGAAAGGTCCGCTGCTGCGCGACGGTGTCTCCGCCGAGCTCGACCGGGCCCGCGCCGCTTCCGGAAATGCCGTACAGTGGATGCTCGACTTTGAACGCGAAGAGCGGACGCGAACGGGGCTTTCTTCTTTGCGCGTGAAGTACAATCGTATCGTCGGCTACTTCATCGAGCTTTCGCGCGCGCAGTCCGAAAACGTGCCGGCCGACTACAATCGCAAGCAGACCCTGGTGGGGGCCGAGCGCTTCACCTGTGAGAGACTTCAGGCCATGGAGCGTGAGGTTCTCGAAGCCGACGAGGTGATCGAGCGCATCGAGCGCGAAGCATTCGGCGCCCTGATCGAGAAGTGCCTCGCGCTGCGAGCTGCGCTGAAGGCCATGATGATCGGCGTGGCCCAACTCGACTTCCTCTGCGCGCTCGCCACTGCGGCGGATCGAAACGCCTGGAACCTACCCGCGCTCGTAGAAACCGGCGAGCTTTTGATCGAGTCGGGTCGCCATCCTGTCGTCGAGGCGTTCCTCGGCCCGACCCAGAAGTTCGTGGCCAATCACGTGCGCATGGATGCGGGCGCGCGTTCCTTTGCGGTGATCACCGGTCCCAACATGGCGGGGAAGTCGACCTACATTCGGCAGGTCGCCATCATTCAACTGCTTGCGCAGATGGGTTCGTACGTGCCGGCCAAACATGCCGTGCTCTCCGTCGTGGACCGTGTCTTCACGCGCATCGGCGCTTCCGACAACCTCACGCGCGGCGAATCCACGTTTTTCGTGGAGATGCTTGAAACCGCGCGCATCCTCAACCAGGCCACCGACCGCTCTCTCGTGATCATGGACGAGGTCGGTCGCGGTACGTCCACCTACGATGGTCTTTCGATTGCGTGGGCCATCGTCGAATACCTCAGCGGCGTCGAGCCGCCCCGTCCGCGCGTGCTTTTTGCCACCCACTACCACGAGCTCACGGTTCTGGAATCGCGGGATGGAGTCTTCAATCTCACGATGGACGTTCAGGAGAACGAAGGCCGCGTCATCTTCATGCACCGCATCCGCGAAGGCACGGCCGATCGATCGTACGGCATCCACGTGGCGCGACTGGCGGGGCTCCCGCCCGAGGTGACCGGTCGGGCCGAAGAGAAGCTGGCCGAACTCGAAGCGGACTACAACCGCGAACGCGCCCGCCCGCCTGCCCCCGCCCTGCGTTCCCGAAGGCGGCCCGGCAGGTCGACCGAAACGGGCGGTCATTCGACCGAGGGCGAGCAGCCGAGTCTTTTCTGACCCGCAGGGCCGCCCTGCGCCACCCGCAAGGAGCCCAGGGGTTCCTTCGTGCGAGCCAAAAAAGGATCGACAACTGCTGGAGGCCCTCTTTGGTTTTGGATCACATAAAGCTCACAATCGGGGGAATGGAAGATGGGACTTGCGAAGCGAATTCTTGGGGGGCTTCTGGTGAGCGCGATTTCGGCGGGGGCTGGGTCCGGGTGTACGGGCAGCGAATCGACGGATGACGTGGCGATTGCGGCGGCGTTGGCGGCGTTGGGGGTTGCAGCAGGCACCGGGACCGCGGCAAGTACGCCCTGTTCTACCTGTCGTATTTTCTTGGCGACGAACTCTGACAACTATCACGCGGCCAACTTCGGGGGAGCCTCGTCCGCGGACTCAAAATGTAACTCGGATCCGGCCAAGCCCTCGGCCAGCACCGGCAGCTACAAAGCGATCCTGGCCGATACTACCCGGCAGGCCTGCTCAACGGCAAACTGCTCCGGTGGCGCGACAGAAAATTCAAACTGGGTTCTGAAACCGAATCAAGCCTACGTGCGATCAGATGGTACCACCGCAATCGGAACGACCACGGCCGCTGGCATCTTCAGCTTCCCGCTTTCAGCCACAATTTTCGCCACGGGGGGCTTCTATTGGACGGGCCTGCAGAACGACTGGCGCACTGACAGCTCGAACAATTGCAGCAATTGGGCGACAACAAGCGGCGCAAGCAACGGCGCCGTGGGGACCGCGTCGTCGACCAGCAATACTGCCATTCGAAACTCAACGCCTGCCTGCAGTGGGACTCAGTCACTGCTTTGTGCCGAGCAATGATAGGTCACAGCACAGCTGGATGAAAGGACCACGCTACCACGAGACGCAACGCGCGTAGGCGAGGAAGGTCTTGTCGCCATCGCCGTAGGTCATACGGCCATTTGTGTAGTACTGATAGCCGTTGCTGTTTCCACAGCAGGCGCCAGCGGTACTGGAAACATATCGGTCGGTCAGAGTGTTCGGAAAATGCGGTGAGAGTACGGTCGGAGTTGCGCTGCCCCCGTTGCAGTCCGTCTCATCGGCCATCGGCGTTGCCGGCCCATTGGAACAGGACACGATGTTCTTGAGTTCTGCTCCAGACGCTGCGCGCCACGTGTTGATTCCCAAGAAGCTCGTCGCGTTCAAATTGTTGCAGGCGGTGAACAGAGGACCGCTGGCGAGCGCTCCGCCGTTGACGGCGCCGTTGCAGGCGTTGTCATTGGTCGTGCAGAACTGGGTCTGCGCCGCCCCGTAGTTGTTTCCGGCGTTTCCCGTGCCGGTGCAGTCTCCGGCCGTGGAGTTCCACTGCTGGCCGTGTGCACAGCGGAAGTAGAGCACGCCCCCGACGTAGGCGATGGGGCACGTGACGACAACGTTCGTAACCACGCCTTGGAAGGTGCCCGTGCCGTTCTCCACGAAGCAGCGGGCGTTCGTCGGCTGCGTCTGGATGGTGATCGAGTACGCGCTTCCACTTGGCACTTTTCCGAAGTCGAAGGTCCCGTTGGCAGAAACAACCAACGAACCGGAGCCGTTGTTTTGTAGTGTAATAGGGGTCGAAATGAGCCCCGTAATGGTGCCGACCAGCGTATCGGAAGCATTGGCTGCGCGGGCGTTCAGCAGCAACGTGGAACCCGCGTTGCGAACGTCCAACTCGTCGGGTTCATAGGCCAGGCAGGAGGGCAGGATCGCCCATGCAGCGATCATGACGGGTAGCGCGGCAACACCCCGGATCTGGAACAAGCTGCGCCGCCGAGTCTCTGCCAGCATGACACTTTTCGCAGTCTCCATCGCTTGCTCCTCAGAACCGAAAGCTGGCGCCCAATTCCCACCCGGTCGCCTCTCCCAAGATGGGCGCGGCCACGAGCACCGGCTCCCAGCGCGCCGCACCGGGGCCGCTGCCGGCCGCGCGACTACCCCAGAACACTTCGACCAATTGTCCTAAGTATACCATAAGGACCATTCCTATGGAAGACCGGTGCTCTGAAATGGAAAGGCGATAGCGATTGCGCGCGCGGCTTTGCAGTGCCTCCGCAGCAAGAAGACCCTGAAGGGTAGAATCGCCCACTCCGGAACCTGCCGAGAACAGCCGTGCCGCAAACAGAGAGACACCCGTGGTAGACTCATACGCGGCCTGATTCCGAGCAGCGAGCTCCCGTCGCGTATATGCATAGTAAAGGGCTGAGGCGAATCCTCCCATCCACAACGCGCAGTTGGCCGTCCGGTTTGCGTGGCACTGGCCCCATCCGGGCAGCACGGCCGACCGCCACAGAGAACCCGCGGGGAACGGCGCTTCCTCTTCCCGTATTCCGCCCGTTTTTCCGGCCAGGCGATGGTCCTCTTGGGCGTCCGAGTACACAAAGCGTTTGATCGAGCCGGTTGGAATCGACACCGATCCGGTTTTCGTGCGAACGCGCACTTCTTCCTTGGTTCGGCGCTCGATGACCCCCTCGACCACCTTGCCATCGCGCAGGTAGAGGCGATCCGCAAAGATGGAGGCGGGGCATAGTGACAGGAGCAACGCAATAGAGGCCGGCCGGCGCCACCCGGACATAATCCCACGTGCCTTCCTCACAATGATGGGTCCCCCGAAACAAGCGAGCCGCGTCGACTTCAGGTCGTCGCCGGCGGCGAGTTCGGGGGCAAGCAGAAAAGTCCACCTTGACGAGGCTGGGCGCTGCGATGTCTCCCACCTATGCAACAACTCATCGACGGTGGTCGCCCGCTCTACGGGATCTTTGACGAGGCAGTTGAGAACATCAACTACGGAGAGTACCGGTATCTGCGCCCGAGCGGCCGCGAGTTCGGCAGGCTCCGTCGGCACTTTGGCTGCAATTCGTTCCAGTTCATGGGGGCCGTGAGCGAGACGGTCATTTTCGGTTGCGCGATTGTGGATATTCGTGTCCTCAACGCGAGCTTCGGCTACTTCTTCTTCCCGGATACCGGCGAGTTCTTCCCGTACAGCCAGAAACGTCCGCTGTCGCTTGGCCTGCGTTTCGAACCGTTTCCCGAAAATGGACGCGCCGAGTTTGCGGGCGGTCGCGTATGCATGGAAGCCGAAGGCGGTGAGCGGCGGCTCATGGCGACCTACGCCCCCGACGCGGTCTTTGCCGCCGAGTTCTTTGAGAAAAAGTGCCAACCCATGCGCATCTGCACGCGCGCGGGTTGGGGTGGTTGGGTGTTTGCGCGCAAGACCGCAGGAATCCCCGTCGCCGGAAAGCTCGTCACTCCACGCGGACCGGTCGAGCTGAAGGGTGCGCTCGGCCACACGGACTGGTCCATGGGCTTCATGCGCCGTGAGACTTTCTGGAATTGGGCCTGTCTGAACGGCCGCCTGCCGGGAGGACGGACGCTCGGACTCAACATCTCGTGTGGTGTCAACGAGACGAGCTTCACGGAGAACTGCTTGTGGCTGGGCGGAAAGCAGCATCGTCTCGGCCTGGCATCGTTCGAGTACGACCTGGAGCAGCCCGACAGGCCCTGGCGTATCCGGACCGGTGATGGAAACGCGGACCTGGAGTTCCAGATGCTGAACGTCCACGAGGAGCACACGGACGCGCTCGTAGTGGCCTCTCACTTCCACCAATTCGTGGGCCGGTTCTACGGCACGATAAGGGTCGGGCGCGAGAAGCTAAAAGTAGACGGAATGTATGGATTTGCTGAGGATCACTACGCGAAGTGGTAAACCCGGCGGGCGATCCGTCGGGCCCCGGCGTTTCCGCGCCGTCTCCCGTGCCCTACCGTCGCTTTTTCACGGCCGGGTTCTGCGGGCTGCCGTAGAAGGGCGTTTCCATCAGGTTGGAGTCCCCTTCCGCCAGGCATTCGAGGAAGGAGCCCCGCTGCTGTGTGCGCCGGAACAACAGAAAGATGCCCCAGGCCATTCTTGGCAGAAGCCGTGCCAGCGGGCGACTGATCGGCGGCGGAAAGGGGTAGAAGTTGGATCCGCGAAAGGCCACGGGCTCGAAGAAGTTGCCCTTGGTGGCGAAGCGGATCAGGTCGGGTTTCGTGAAGGAACGAACGTGAGCGCTCAGACTGAGCTGGGCGGTGGGCTGCATCCCGAACAGGAGCAGAAGGCGATTGTGCAGGCTGGCCAGGTTGGGAACTCCGATGAGCAGCGAGCCGCCGGGTCTGAGGATGCGCGCGGCTTCGGCGAAGATCCAAAAGATCTCCTTCGTATGTTCGATCACCTGATTGGCCATGACCAGATCGACGCTCGCATCTTTCAGCGGATAGCGGTCATGCTCGATGTCGATGGGGTGGATGATGATCCCGGCCGCGCGGCATTCCTTGATATAGACCGGATAGTTTTCGATTCCCTGGAGTTCGAGCGAGAGTTTCAAACCGCGGCGTTCGACCTCCGCGCGAATGTTCAGCAAATCCGTTCCGTGCCCACAGCCCAGGTCGAGAATGCGGAACGGATCCCGGGCCGTCCGACCGGGTCCGGTTGCTTCGGCGAGCCCGGCGCCCCAGTCGGCAATGATGTGCCGCCCGTAGTTGAGGTGTTCGGTGCCGGACTTCAAACGTCGCAGCGCGTCGAGCAGCATAAAAAACCGCGCCGGCCAGGAAAGGTGGGTGACAAGCGAAATCTGAGAACGCGCTCTGCTCGCGCGGACCTATGGCGCGCGTTCGACTCGCAATCATCAATGGTTACACGCAGGCCGCCCGCGATGGTTTCCGGGAGGCGGGCATCGTTCAGGCCGAGGAGCTGTTTGCGGCGCTGTTCGGTCGCCTGCTCCCCGAAGCCGACCTGGAGGTTCTCTTCCCCGCCGGGGACGACTTCCAACCACCCGACCTGGAGCGTTACGCCGGGTACGTCTGGACGGGTTCAAGCGGAACCATCTACAAGGATGCTCCCGAAAACGACAGGCAGCTTGAACTCATGAAGGGAATGTTCCGGGGCGACCGTCCGGTCTGGGGAAGTTGCTGGGGACTCCAGGTAGCGGCGGCTGCTGCCGGTGGAGAAGTCGGTCCGAGTCGGAACCGCCGCGAGTGGATGGCGGCCCGTCGCGTCCGCCTCAGTGAAGCCGGGCGCGAGCACCGCATGTACCAGGGAAAGGTGGGGGAGTTCGACTCGTTCGTCATGCACCTGGACGAGGTGGTTCGTGTGCCCGAGGGCTCGGTGCTCTTGGCCTCCAATCATCATTCGCCCGTTCAGGCCCTGGAGATCACCGTCGGCGCCTGCACGTTCTGGGGCACGCAGTACCATCCGGAATTCGACTTTGCCAACATGGCGCGGCTCATCGTTTCGCGGGCGGAAGCCATGCTGCGTGAAGGACTGGCGGCACATCCCGACGAGTTTCACGAAGTGGCCCGACTCCTGCATCGCCTCGGAGACCTGGCCGCACAGAACCATGCGCTGACCGAAGAGGAGTTCCTTGCTCACCCGGAGCTGACGGAGCTCGGTCGCCTGCTGGATCTGCATTGGTCCATCATGGGTCGGGACCAGTTGGAAGCGGAGCTGCGCAACTGGATCACGCACGTGCTGCGGCCGTCGCTCGCCGCGCGGAGCTGACTATGGCCCGCTTTGTGCTCCAGGACAGAGTGGCGCTCGTGACCGGCGCTTCGAGCGGCATCGGCGAAGCCACGGCCATCGTGCTTGCGGAACGTGGCGCGCTGCCGGTGCTCGTGGCCCGTCGCAAAGGCGAATTGCAGCGCGTGGCCGATCATATCCGCGAACGCACCGGAAAATCACCCCTCGTCTTCGCCGCTGACATCGCCGACGAGAGCGACCGGCGGGCGCTTGTGCACTTTCTGGAAAGGGAGGTGAGCGCTCTGCACGTCCTCGTTCACAACGCGGGCATCACCGCGCACGGCCGCTTCGACGAGTCCAGCCCCGTCGTCCTCAGAAAGACCATGGAACTCAACTTTTTCGCGGTCGCCGAGTCTACGGCCGCTCTGCTGCCGCTCCTCAAGCGCACTTCCGGCGAACGACTGATTGCGCTCGTGTCCACCCCTTCCGGCCTCTACGGTGTCCCCGGTCGCTTTGCCTACTCGGCCAGCAAGGCGGCAGGGCACGCGCTCATGGAAACAATGCGGATGGAGTTGGCCGCGGATCGCATTTCGTGCACGATCTTCTGCCCCGGCTATACGCGAACGGCTCTGCGGACTTCCGGGCTGGCCGCAGACGGCGCGGTACTGGCGGAAGAGCAGGCCACGGGCGCCCGCGAACCACGCGACGTTGCGTTGCGGTTGGTGAGGGCCATCGAACGGCGGGAGCGATTGGTGCTCCTGGGCATGAACGGAAGGCTCCTGTTCTGGGGGCGCACGCTGTTCCCGCGACTTCTGGAACGCCTCATGTCGCACAAGCTGCGCGCCGACTTCGCGCCCGGCAGCGCGACGGACCGGTGAAGGATAGTCCTTGACCGGCTCCATGCGGGCGGTGTTTTCGTCGGTCGAGAATGTCCAAATTCATTCCACCCTCCTTCAACCTGCCCGTCGCGTGGACGGTGGACTTCTCGTTTCCGCTGCTGATCAAGCTCTACCAGAACCTCGAGGACATCGAGGTAACCACCGATGACCGTCGCATGCTCCGCAGCCTGCGGGAGCATCGGTTGATCTTTTTCAGCAATCACCCGAGTACATCGGAGCCGCCGGTCGCCTACTTCCTGGCCAACATCATGGGTGCGCGCTTTCGCTACATGGCCTCCCGCCAGGTTTTCGATCAGACCTACGGCTTCGTCGGTCGGCTGATCCAGAGTCTGGGTGCTTTCTCGGTCATTGCGGGCGCGCCCGATCGCGAGGCTCTGCGCGCTGCCCGGGAAACCCTCGCCGGCCCGCGGGGCAAGCTGGTTCTCTACCCGGAGGGCGAGCCAACCAGCGGTGAAAACGACAACCTGCTGCCGTTCCAGCCGGGGATCGCTCATCTGGGCTTCTGGGGTCTGGAAGACGCGCGCCGATTGGATCCCGAAGCGGACATCACCGTGCTGCCCGGCTTCGTGAAGTACGTCTACACCGCGGGCGAAGGCAGGGTTCGCGCGGACTTACACAACGCCATCGCGCGAATCGAAAAGCACTACGAGTGGGATCCGGGGGACCGCAATCTGCTTCGTCGTTTCCTCGCGGTCGGGCGGCTGCTGCTCGAGGAAGCGGAGGCCCGCTATCACATTCCCCCGGCCGCTCGTCGGGATTTCGACTATCGGATCGGCCGCGTTCGCCACACCATTCTGGACGCGGTCGCGGATCGGTTGGGCGTCCCCAGCTACGACCGCAAAGCGGACGCCATCGTGAAATTGCGCCGGCTGCTCTCCGCCATCGAGCTGCATCGCGTGGGGCGGGCCGCACACGGCGGCCTGCCGCCGCTTTCCGACTCAGAACTGGCCTGGGCCGAGACGGAATGCAAAAAGGCCTACGACTTCATCGTCGTCAAACCGGAGTACCTGGTGTCACGGCCCACGCCGGAACGGTTTTACGAGTGGTTGTATCGCTTCGAGAACTACGTGTTCGGGACGACCGAGATGCGCCCCCGCCGGGCAATAGTAAGTTTTGCCAAACATTTCACTCTTTCTGAGTACTATGGCGCCTTTCGCGCCGACAAACGCGCGGGCACGGACGCCTTCCTGCAACGCCTCCGGTTCGATCTGCAGACCCTGCTCGATCAGTCAACGGAACTCACGCTGCCCATCGTTCGGCCCTACGAAGTGGGCGCGGATGTGCTATAGGCACAGAGAGGCCGAATGTATCGGGGCTGGCCTGATGCATTCGCAATATGAACGAAGACTCTGTTCCGTAATGCATTTGACACAATTGGGGGGATCCAGTTGCCTTTTGACCTGACCTGGAGGAACCCATGGCGCGCGGCAGAAGAGCCTACATCGAGCAACTCAAGAAGGTCTCATTCGACTTCTTCGAACTGACCCGCAAGGAAAGCGTCTTCATCTTTGGGATCGCGGTGCTGCTCTTCATCTGCGGTGTCGTCACGCCCTACCCGGGTCTGGCCATGTGGTTCGGATTCATGCTGGCAGGCTATTCCGCCATTGCCAATGACAGCATCCAGACCATCGGGACTTTCATTGCCTCCAACAGCAAGCGGCCGTGGTGGCTGCTCTGGCTCTTCATCGGAGCCATCTTCGTGGCAACGGTGGTCTACAGTTGGTACATCTACAGCGGAGACGTCTCCTATCAGCGGCTGACGGCCAAAGGCTTCTCGGAAGCACCGCAGTCGTTCCTTTATCTTCAATTGGCCGCGCCCATCGTGCTTCTGATCCTGACGCGCCTGCGCATGCCCGTCTCTACCACCTTTCTACTCCTGAACGTTTTCTCCACCAGTTCGGCCGCTGTCTACAGCGTCGTCCTCAAGAGCGCATCTGGCTACGTCATTGCTTTCGTCATCGCGTTCGTGCTCTGGATTATCGTGCACCGGTTCATCCGCAACGTCTTTCGGTCCACGAAGGACAACCCTGCCGGTGTGGGTTGGGTCGTGGCGCAGTGGCTCACCTCCGGTTCCCTGTGGGCCGTCTGGATCATGCAGGATGCTGCCAACATTGCCATCTTCCTGCCCAGGCAACTCCATCTAAATGAACTCATCTTCTTCTGCGCCTTTATCTTCCTCGGCCTTGGTCTTCTCTTCTATTTGCGCGGGGATCGCATCCAGGAGGTGGTCAGCGAGAAATCCGAGGTGGCAGACATCAAAGCAGCCACTCTCATCGACCTCGTGTACGCGGCCATCCTCTTCTACTTCAAAGAAGTGAGCGTGGTCCCGATGAGCACCACGTGGGTGTTCTTGGGCCTGCTCGGCGGTCGGGAGTTGGGCATGGCCTTCGGCGCGCGGACTCGTCGCAAGCGTCGGAAGAACGTGGCCCGGAGTCTGCAGATCATCCAGAAGGACTTCACGCTGGCGCTCATCGGCCTGGTGGTATCGATGGGGCTGGCCGTGGCCATCAGCCCCACGATGCGCGCGGAATTCTGGAACCTGCTTGCCCGCTGAAACCGAGGGCCGGGGGCGGTCACCGAATGAACGCCAGCCTTCGGGGCGCTCAATCCGAGTAGATGGACTCGATGAGCTTGGCGTAGCGTTCCGTCACCAGGTGCCGCTTGAGAGAGAGTTTGGCCGTCAGTTCGTCGCCGGGCTCGAACGCCTTGGGCAGCAAACGCAGGTCGATCACTCGTTCGAAGGCTTTGAAACCCGCGTCCTGAGAAACCAATCGCTTCACTTCTTTGAGGATCCGCTGCCGGGCTTCGTCTGAGGTTGCGATGTCCGGGAGCGAAGCGCCTGCGAAGGCCTCGCGCCGCGGCACAATCAGCGCGCCGAGAAACTTGCGGTCCTGGCCGACCACCATGCAGGCTTCGATGAGGGGCGATTCCTGTAGTTTGTTTTCGATGGGAACGGGCTCCACGTTTTCCCCGCCGAGGAGTACGATCGTGTCTTTGGACCGACCCACGATCTTCAGGCACCCGTTGGAAGTCATGACTCCGAGATCGCCCGTATTGAACCAACCATCGCGAAGAACGCGAGCCGTCGAAGTGGGATCCTTGTAGTAGCCTTTCATGACCTGAGGCCCGCGGACGTGTATCTCGCCGCTGCGGCCCAGGCCGTTGGAACCAGGATAGAGCAACGAACCATCATTCAGATCGACCAGACGTAGTTCCGTGTCGGGGTAGAGAGGGCCCACGGTGCCGATGACCAACTTCTCGAAGGTGCGAACCGCCAGCACAGGGGACGTCTCGGTCAGTCCGTACCCTTCGAGCACCGGGATACCGATGTCGTTGAAGAACGTGTCCACATGGAGCGGCAGCGCCCCGCCTCCGGAAACCGATCCGCGGAGCAGACCGCCGGTGGCACGGCGCACTTTGCGCAGTACGATCGCGTCGAGCAAAACAAACGGCAACCACAGCAGGGATGCCGTGACGAGCGCGAGCGGATATCGGGCCAAGCGCAGCAGAGGATGGACGCGCGTCACCCGGAGGTCGCGATTCGAAAGCACCCGCAGAGCGTGCCGGAAGCGGGCAGCGGTTCCGGAGGCCAGCGCGAAGAGCGCGCGTCGAAGAGGCGGGGCCTTTTCGACATTGCTGCGGATTCCCTGGTAGACGCTCTCCCAGAGGCGTGGAGCAGAAGCCATGAAGGTCGGTCGAACCAAAGCAAGATCCTCGCGCAAAGTCCGGACACTCGTGTAGTAGGTGCAACAGCCGTTTGCCAGCGCGAACATTTCGAAGACCCGCTCGAAGATGTGCCAGACCGGCAGAATGGAGAGAATGCGATCCTCGGGTCCGATTCGGAAGGGATTGCGCACGATCTGCGAGACGATGTTGGCGTGCGTGAGCTGAACGCCTTTCGGTTTCCCCGTCGTTCCGGACGTGTAGATCAGCGTGAACAGATCGTCGCCGCGAATGCCGTCCAGCCGATTCTTCAGTTCTCGGGCATGCGCGCCATTGGTGGACGGCGATCTCCTGAGGTCCGCCAGGCACAGCACGTCGCGCGAGTCTGCCAGAGAGCCGGTCGGCCGATCGATGACGATGATTCGTTCGAGTTTGGGAAGCGCGGATCGGCACCGGAGCAGGCGACCGAGCACCGCTTCGTTCTCCACGATCGCGAAGCGACAATCCGCGTGTTCGAGGATGTAGCGCGTCTCGTCTTCGGTGACGTCGGCCGCGCGCGGCACGTCGGCCGCGCCGCACAGGATGACCGACAGGTCACAGAGAATCCATTCGTAGCGATTGTCCGCAAACAGCGCCACGTGTTCGCGGGGGCGCAGGCCGAGTTCGATCCAAACGGCGGCCAATTGCTGGGCCTCCCGGAAGAGTGTCCCAAAGGACACGGAGCGAAAAACACGATCGGCGCCTCTGGTGGCAAAAGCTCCGCGTTCTTGGAATCGATCGGCGGCCGCAAGAAGCAGCCGGGCGAGGTTGGGCTGGGCGTTGTGGTCGAAAGTCTTGTCCAGGACGGGTGCGACGCGCGCGTCGGAACGCTGCGAGTTTTCGATTGGGGTCTGCAATGCCATGGTTTCCTCCGGGTGGAGGGAGGATAGCAGTCGGGGACGAAGGCGTCGCCCCGGGTTATGATTTGGGACGCGCCGGGTGTTCCCGGATCATACTGGGACGCCGGAGAGGCGCTCGCGGCGGAATTCCGACGGATCTCGGCCGGTGGCGCGACGGAAGGCGCGGTAGAACGCCGACTTGGAGTTGAAGCCGGCCGCGTGTCCCACGGACAGGGTGCTCCGGCTGGGCTCGCTCACCAGCAGGCGCTTCGCTTCTTCGACTCGGTACTCCGCAACGAACTCGGGGAAGCTGCGTTCCACGTGGCGATTGAGGAACTCCGAAAGCTGATGTGCCGTCAGACCCACGTCGTCCGCGAGGCGGGGCAACGTGAGGTCTTCGTCCAAGAAGACGCGCTCCTCTTCCATCAATCGCCGGAGCGCTTCGCGGGTTTCGCCGATGGGAATGCTGGCCAGCCGCGTCCGCTCGTAGGTGCGCGCGCGACGACCGAGTTCCGAGAACAACTCCGGCACCCCTTCCGACAGGATGAACGAAACGATAACGATGATCGGTAGGGCGGCCGCGCTGAGATGCACGAGCACTCGATTGGCCGTCAGGATACCAATGGTTCCGAGGGCCAGCGTGGCGTAGATGACGGCCAGCTTGAGGATGAGGAGTCGGCGCGCCGTAGTGCGCGGCGCGGGGAGAACGGAACGCAGCAGCTGTGCGGCCACGAACGTCAGGTAGGCCAGGATCGAGAGCTTCGGCCCGACGTTGACCAGAACGAGGACCCACGCGTAGACGGAGCCATCCTGGGAAAGCCAGGCGATTCGGCGGGCCGGCTCGGCGCTCCAGTACGGGACGAGAGCGGCCGCGCAGAGCACAGCGGGCAGGGCGTGCACCACCATGCTGCGCCGGGAAAAGGCGTGCTGGAGCAGGGCTCCCCGGTAGAAGCGATAGATGAGTGGCCCCAAGTAAAAGAGCAGGGGGCTCTGCCACAGGAGAAGGCCTGTCTGGCGCTGCCCGATTCCGCTGAAGGCCAGGGCTCCCGAAACCTGCCAAATCCCGGCAAGGAAGATCATTCCGGCCAGCGTTCTTTGCTCCCGATAGCCGCGGCGGGAGACAAGGATGGCCACCGACCAGATCAGCGAAAAGGCCGCACCCAGGCACAGGAAACGAACCGTCAGCTCGCGAATCACCTCCTCCATGACCCAAAGGGAAAGAAGTCCGGCTTTCCGCCGCAACCACATTTCCGCGGAGCGGTCACGGAGGAGCGGTCGGGAACCCTTTAGGATTGACAAACTTTGGGGACCGATTCATTCCCAGAAGCATGATGCCCCCTTGCCACGTTGCAGTCTCTGTGTGCTGCCTCACAATTGCGTGGGGATCGCTGTTGGCCGGGCCGGTCAGCATTTCGGTGCGGGACGAGGCCGGGCGCCCGCTCTCGGCAGTCATGGTCACGCTCCGCCCTGTAGGGGACGCGCCTTCCGGTTCTGCACGGCCCGAGTTCACCCGTTTCACGGGCGCGGGCGGTACGACTGTCATCGATTCGCCGTACGCCAAGTTCACCATCCGTCTGCGCAAACCGGAATACCAGGACTTCACCTCGCCGCCGATGAGCGGCTCCCTTTCCCACACGCTGCGCGCGGAGCGGGATCCGTTGCGGGCAGCCCAGGGGCGACCCGCTAACGCGTGGATGGCGGCCTTCGACTTCGGAGGGGACGAGGGTCTGCGGGGACACTTCAAACTGCAATGCGGCTACTGTCATCAACAGGGTTCGGCGCTCCTCCGCGTGGACCGCACCGAAGAGCAGTGGGCCGAGATCATCAAACGAATGGTGACGATCGGCTCCCGCCTCGACAGCGACGCACAGAAGAAGATGCCCGGGCTGCTTGCTGCCGGGTTCAAGAAGATCCGCGCGAATCCCGATTCCGTCCCCCGTGCCCGACCTTGGGACGCCAGCCTGTCCACAACCCGCGTCACGGAGTGGCCGCTGGGCAGTGGCGTTTCGCAGTTCCACGACCTGATTGTGGCGGGCAGCGGTCTCGTCTACATCGGTGACAATACCCAGGACAAACTCTACGAGCTCGACCCGCGCAGCGGGAAGCTTCGTGTTTTCGAAGTGCCTCACGGACCGGGAGATCCCATTGGGGGAAACATGAGGGGACTCATGATGTTCCCCGGCAACGGTGCGTACATCGGACTGCACTCGCTGCACGAATCGCACGTGGACGGTCACTTCTTCATGACCAACTCCATCGGCGGCAAGATTTCGGAATTCGATCCCAAGACCGGAAAGATGACCGTCCTGACGCTGCCCCAGGGGTTCTATCCGCACACCATCCGCATGGATCGGCAGGATCGCGCCTGGTTTACCCTGGCCGTTTCGAATCAGGTTGCCATGTTCGATAGGAAGACCAAACAGTTTACGTACTACGACCTTCCGCCGCGGTCTTTCATGGAACGTGTGACGATCTGGCTGCTTCCGGCCGTGTGGAAGCTGGTCGGCTGGGGGATTCCGGTGGACCGCCTGTTTCCGGTGAAGCGCAATTCCGAAGGGATTCCGCAACCGTACGGTATCGACATCACGCCGGACGGACGGATCTGGTTCAGCCGGGTGTGGGCGGACGACATTGGCAACGTGGATCCGCAGACGGGGAAGGTGACCATGATCGCAACTCCGTTCAAGGCACCACGTCGCCTGAGGGCGGACACGGATGGCACACTCTGGATCACCTCCTTCGTAGACGCTAAGATTGCGCACTTCGATCCGAAGACCGGCTCTTTCACCCAGTATGCTCTGCCGACGCAGCCCGCGGGCAGCGATGCGGCGTACTCGCTGGTCGTGGACTCGCGCCGCCGGCGGGTTTGGGTGACTCCCGTTCACTCCGATACCATCCTCCTCTTCGATATCCCGACGAAACAGTGGCGCGTGTTTCCGATGCCCCGACGCGTGACCTTTGCCCGCGACGGCGACCTGGATCGGGACGGGAACTTCTACGCGGCCAACTCGAACTTTCCGGGATGGCACATCGAGGGCGCCCAACCCACGCTGATCCGCATCACACCCTGATCGAGGCGCACATGCAGAAGGTAAAAGGAATCATGAAATACGAAAGCGTGCTCATTACCGGCGCAACCGGCGGCCTCGGTCGAGAACTCTGCCTGTGCGCGGCGGCCACGGGCGCCGAGGTGATCCTTCTGGATCGGGATCGCCGGACACTTCAGAAATTCGTGAAGGAGAGCGGCATCCACGGCGCGAGCTACGCCGCCGATCTCACGAACTACGTGGTTTTCGAGAAAACGCTGCGGCAGGCGCTCCGAGAGCATCCGACCGTGGACCTGGTCATCGCCAACGCTGGCATCGACGTTCCGCTTTCCATGGAAGCGCCGGATTGGAAAAGCATCTACAACCATATGGCGATCAACACAATCGCCAATGGCGTGCTGCTCTCCGTAGTAGTGCCGCACTTCCTCGAACGGGGAGGCGGACACTGCGTGGCCGTGGCGAGCCTGGCGGCTCTTCAGGGATTTCCGTACGAAGGGCCCTACTGTGCGAGCAAGGCGGCTCTGCGCGCACTCTGGGACAGCGCCCGGGCCGAACTGGCGCCACGCGGGATTCGGTTCACGACGGTGCATCCCGGGTTCCTGGCAACGCCGATGGTGAAGGGCAACGCGTTCAAGGTCAGCTCGACGATGAGCCCGTCGCAGGCAGCCGAAAGAATCTGGCGTTCGATTGAGCGGGGTACTCGTCGCACTTACTTCCCTCTGGGCGCTTACCTGGGATCTCTATTGTTGAATCATCTGCCCGCTTGGGTCGCGGATCGGCTGATCCACACGGCCATGAAGAAGCGCACCGAAATCTTCGGCTGAAGGGGATCAGAGGACGGACCGCGGGCGCCGTGCGGATCGCGACCGTGCCGGTCGCCGTGCAGACCGGAGGACTGCGGTCCGCGCGAGTTTGACGCGCCGGATCACTTCGGCCAGTTTGCGCACGCCCGCAATCAGATCCCGTTCGGCGAAACCGGCAAAACCCAGGGCCAGGCCGTTGACGTGGTGACGGAGGCACAACTCGGATAAGGCCGGTGTCTCGAGGCCCTGGCGCGCGGCCTCTTCGGCAATGTTTCGGTCTTGGATTCCGATGAGTCGCACTGCCGCATGCATCCCACTCGGGCCGGAAACGATGCGCGCCACGCCGGATAGCTCATTCTCGATCGCTTGCACGATGCAATGGTAGCGTTCTGCGTACAGCCGCCGCATCCGCTTGACGTGTCGGTAGAATGGACCGCCTGCGATGAGTTCGGTGAGGGCCGCCTGCACATGCGCGGGCGTATTGCGCGACAGCAGGGCGCGTACGCGCGTGAAGGTGGTGGCGAGCGCCGCAGGCACGACGAGGTATCCCACGCGCAGCGCCGGGAAGAGCACCTTGCTGAAGGTGCCCACGTACACGACGCGCTCTGCGGCCGGCCCGTGCCGTTGGGCAAGACCCTGCAGGGAAGGAAGAGGTTGGCCCACAAAGCGGTACTCGCTGTCGTAATCGTCTTCGATCACGAACGAACGGCTGCTATCAGCCAGATGCAGGACTTCGAGGCGACGGGCGGTGCTCATGGCCGTACCCATCGGAAACTGATGCGAAGGCGTCGTGTACAGCAGACCGGCTTTACGCACGAGCGTCTGTGCCGCGCGCGTGTCGAAACCGTCGGCGTCCACGGGAACGGGCTTCAGCGCGAGGCCCGCCGCCGCGAAGGCCGCGCGTGCACCGGGGTACCCGGGATCCTCGACATAGGCCGGAGACCCAGGTTCGGCAAGCACCAGCCCGCAAAGATGCAGAGCCTCCTGAGAACCGTTCACGATGAGGATCTGTTCCGGTTCACATACGACGCCGCGCGAGAGTCGCAGGTACCCCGTCAGCGCGGCCCTCAGCTCGGGAAGCCCGGCCGGGTCCGTGTAGCTCAGCGATGAGGACGGCAGGCGACGGACCGCTCTGTTCAGGGCGCGCTGCCACTGTTGGAGCGGAAGTTCGTCGAGGGCCGGCAGCCCCGGGCGAAAAGGAACGATCCGGTCCACCCGCCTGCGGCCCAGAACGAAGCCTGCCAATTCCCGTCCGCGCCGCGAACCAGTCTGGCGACGGGCAGGCTCGCCTGCCGCTGGCGGAGCGGCCAGGTGAGCGAGGTCGGCCACGAAGGTCCCCGCTCCCTGCCGGGCCACGACGTAGCCCTCCGCCTGCAACTGTTCGTAGGCCGAAAGCACAGTATTTCGGGAAACACCCAGGATTTCGGCGGCGTTGCGCGTTGGCGGAAGCCGGATTCCGGCGGGAAGGGCCCCCTCGAGGATAGCATGGCGTAGCGTTTCGGTGAGCCCGCGGAAGAGCGGCATCGAAGCGCGACCCCTGCGCGCCCTTCTCCCGGCAGCAGCGCGCAGGAGTGCCTCCTCGGCGTTCTCGGCTTCTGTCATGCTGACCAGAAAGTGTCGAACCCCGAGGAGGGCATCCAAAATTGGATCTACAAATTTGCTAAAATTGGAGCTTTCAGGAGAGCCGATCTTCGGCTATTGTCGGGAGCATCAGGAGGGCCCATGAACCAAGAGGTGAACCAGAACGAAAGCCGGTACGCAGTCACAGATCGAAACCGTATCCGGAGACGCGCCGTTCGGGCGCGGTACGACCAGAGCAGCGTCCATGCCATCCTCGATGCAACGTTCCTCTGTCACGTGGGGTTCGCCGTCGATGGTCAGTCGTACGTGATACCCACCGTGTTCGGCCGGCGCGGGGAAGAGATCCTGCTCCACGGGAGTCCCGCCTCGCGCCTTCTGAAGATTGCCGGCGCGGGGGAGCCGGTTTGCATCGCCGTGACCCTGCTGGACGGTCTGGTGTTGGCCCGATCGGCCATGCACCATTCGGCGAACTACCGCTCCGCCGTAGTGTTCGGCAGGGGTCGCGCGCTCCTGGACCGCAGGGAGAAGGCCGCCGCCCTGGAGTGTGTCGTCGAGCATGTGCTGTCCGGTCGCAGCGCGGAGACGCGTGCCCCCACGGACCGTGAGCTCGATGCGACGGGCGTGGTCAGTGTTACGATCGAGGAGGCTTCCGCGAAAGTCCGGACCGGACCGCCCGTGGATGACGAAGCCGACTACAGTCTGCCGTACTGGGCAGGGGTCTTGCCAACGGTGCAGGGCTGGGCGGCTCCGGTGCCCGACGACCGGCTTGCGTCCGGGGTCGCGCTGCCTTCGTCTGTCGTTCGGGCACGCCCGACCTGACCAGCCCGGATTATTCACGTACAAGGCACAGCATAGAAGAAAACCGCCGCACTCTGCGGCGGTTTTCATCATACTATGCCGCGGCCCGTGGAGCTTCATGAAAGACAGGGCGTCTGGCCAGGGTGTGGGTGCGTGCCTCCATCACCCTGCCTTTCGTGAATAATCCGGGCTAAGGAAGCCGCTCGAGGGCTGCGTGAATGCTACGCCTTCACGCCGGCGCCGGTCGACCTGCTCGGTCGAGCCGACAGCGCTCCAGTCCGAGGATCAACCTTTCTTGCCGGGCTGCTCCTTGGGCTCTTCTTTGCCGCCCGCTTCTTTGGGCGTGATTTCAGGAATCGGTCCAACCGGTCCGGGCGCCTTTTCGCAATCCTTCACGTCCGGAAAGCTTTCCGGGTTGCGCACGTTCTTGCGAATGAGCGCAAAGAGTCGCTGCTTGTTGAGGCAGTCCGGCTTGTCGAAGTCGATTTGCGCGCCGTCGAAGTGGACTTCGAAGATGTCCGTAAGGATCCGCAGCTCGTCGAAGAACAGATAGACCGGTTCGAGCGACGTGTTCGGTCGCGAGCGGATTTTGAACTGACGAAAGACCAAAGTTTTCACCTGTGGAAAGGACCCGACATCTTGGGGTACGCCTTTGGGGATCATGGCCGTCATCGGGCGCCAGCCAACGAAGTCCAGCGAACCGAACTTGAGGATGTGCGTGTCACCCTTCCAGTCTTCGATCCAGCCTTCGAGGTCGTACTCGTTGCCGCGACCGTTCACCCAAACGGAAATGGCGCGGACCTGCCCGGGCATCTCGATGCCTTTGAGGCAGTCGACCACCTGTGCCCGTTCGGACTTCCGGCTGGCCGAACGCGTGGCGTCGCGGTAGCAGGAGCGGTTCTGGTGCGTTTTCGAGAAAGCAAGTTCGTTCAAATAGGGACGCGGTCGCTCGACTACGTAGTGATCCACTCCCGCCGGCGGGCGTAGAACCACGACGTTCTCACCGGGGAACGTGAAGGCGAACTTCACGCCCATGACGTAGGCCTGCTCGAAGCCGGTGTTTTCCTTCACGTCACGCGGTGTCCCCTTGATGAGCTTGGCGGCGCGTTCCACCTGCTTGCCCGCCCAGTCCGGATCGTAGTCTTCCTTCTTGTCGACGGTGTAGGTGCGATCCTTATTGGTATGCACTTCCCAACCATATCCGCGGCCGGTGTAGTCCTTGTCCCAGCTTTCGATGGTCAGGGCGCGCAGTTCCATGGCAGAAACGTCGCTGCCGACAGCGGTGCTCACGCCCTTGTCGGCGCTGGCCGTGCCGCTCGTCATGGCCACCGCAAGTCCGGCCAGTGCGGCCAGCGCGAGGCTCAGAGTGCCGTAGTTGTTCTTGGAAAAGGGTTTCATGATTTCGCTCCTGGTCCTGACGGGCTTCTCACCAGTTGTCCTTGATTTCCGAGCCGGGGTATTCGGTCTCCGATTGGTCGACGAGGGCCTTCAGGTTGTCCACGTAGAAGTAGAACGCGCCGGGAACCTCGTGCTTGTCGCTGGTGACGAACAGACTGACGAAATGCAGGTTCTTGTCCAACGTGGAGAACCGCGTGGACTGCGGCAGCCAGCCGGGAACCGTCACGGTGAGCTTGCGCCAGCCGAAGAAGTCCAGGCGACCCAGCCGCAGTTGGTGCGTGCGGCCTTTGTAGTCGCGCAGCTTGATGGAGAGGGTGTGGCGGAACATTCGGCCGAGCACCCAAATCGAAAACTGACGCGCTTTTCCTTTGATGACAAATTCGTGCGGAGGGCTGATCTCCACGCGGTCGAAGCCGCGGTCTTCGAAGTGCGTCTTCACTCCCAGGATGTGGTTCGGTGAGTTGGCGCACTGCGGTTCGTTGACGTTACACTGTTCGGCGTCCGGGCCCACGGGCGGCATTTCATTCGGGTTGTCTGCCGCAACGATCGGGCCGCGCTGCACGAGCTTCAGGGTCTTCGTGGTTCCGAGAGGTGAGGTCGCCTTGGCGCGCCAATCCTCAGCCTCCTCGAAGTTCTCGAGGGTCAGGACGCGGAGGTAGAAGTCCGGCGCGCTGGCCTCCTTCTTGTCCCCTTCCTTGGCGTCGGTTTTGGCATCGGCTGGTCCGCCACCTGCGGGCGCCGCCGAAAGTGAAGCGGCCAGGCCCAGCAGCATCAAATAAGCCAGAATCCTTTTGTTCATGTTCCGAACTCCCTCAAGCCCCGGCCGGTCGCCTCTACGGGCGTACCACTCCCGGTCTTCGAACTCCGTCCTTTGTCTTATCGGACCGCCCCGGCACAAACTTTGCCGTACCCGCGAAATTTTGACGCGAGCAGGGAAATTTGGGCCCGGCGGCCCGGGGCCGGTAAAGCGAAAAATGGGTTTGACCCTGCCGACTTTGACTGGGACCGCAGACTTCGCATGCCCGGCGCAGTCCTATTAGACGGAGCCAGAACCCCTTTCGGAACATTTGGTGGCAGCCTCAAAGACCTGCACCCGATCGAGTTGGGGACCTTGGCCGCCCGCGCTGCTCTGGAGAGGGCCCGAGTTCCCGAAGGAGACGTAAGCGAGATCATCTTCGGGAATGTCCTGCCGGTGGATTCCAGGTCCGCTTATCTGGCCCGGCACATCGGCTTGGGGGTCGGCCTGCCGATCGGGAGTCCGGCCCTGACCGTAAATCGCCTGTGCGGCTCGGGCCTGGAGGCAGTGGCCCAGGCTGCCGCCAACATCCTACTCGGTCGCACGCGGGTGGCCCTTGCAGGCGGCACGGAAAACATGAGCCTGGCCCCGTACCTGGCGCACGGTCTGCGCTGGGGCGTCCGTATGGGAGACGCACCCCTAGAGGATCTGCTCAGCGGCGGACTGACGGACCGCTGGGCCAAGATGATCATGGGGGAGACGGCCGAGAACCTGGCGCGATTGCACGACATTTCGCGCGGCGAGCAGGACGAGTGGGCGCTGATCTCCCAAACCCGCGCCGAGCGTGCGCGCAACGAAGGGCTTCTGGCGCAGGAGATTGTGCCTGTAGAACTCAAGACCCACAGCGGCACGACCACCTTTGCTGCCGACGAATTCATCCGTGGCGCGGCTGCGGGAGAAAAGCTCCCCGGTCTCAAGCCCGCCTTCGCAAAAGATGGGACCGTGACCGCCGGGAACTCGTCGGGGATCAACGACGGCGCCTCGGCGGTCGTGGTGGCCTCGGAAGAATACGCGAGTGAGAAGGGACTCAAACCCCTCGCGCGCATTCGCGGCTGGGCTTCTCACGGTTGTTCGCCGGACCAGATGGGCATCGGCCCCGTGCAGGCCATCCCCGCGGCGCTGGACTTCGCGCAGTTGTCGTTGGCGGACATGGACCTGATCGAAGTGAACGAAGCGTTTGCCGCGCAGTTCCTGGCCGTCAAGAAGCTGCTGCGCCTGGATGGCGAACGCACGAACGTGAACGGTGGCGCCGTGGCCATCGGGCATCCTCTGGGCGCTTCGGGCAATCGCGTGCTGCTCACGCTCTGCCGCGAGCTGGCGCGCCGCGGCGGGAAGTACGGAATCGCCTCGTTGTGTATCGGGGGAGGCCAGGGAATCGCAATGGTTGTGGAGAACATAGCATGAGAAAGGAAAACCGCCGAAAGCCTGCCTGCTCGGGTCCGGGCCGTCTCGCGACTGCGCTCGCGGTTGTGGCCGCGGTCGCGTTTGCGGCGGGCTGCACGACGGATCTGTGCCTCACTCCGCGCAAGGAGTACAACAAAGAAAAGCCGAAGCAGGTGGGCCCCGCAAAAACGGGGTCATCCGAATCAGCGGGGGGGCGGGTCGCCTCCGATGAGGTCTACACCGCACGAACCGGGGAGGCTCGCGGCGCGTCTTTGGTCCGAGTGAAGCTCGTCTTTACGCTGAGCTCCGATGCACACGCACAGAAGAAGTTCGAGCAACAATCGTCCAAGATAGGCGAGGTCGTTGCTTTCGTGGCGGGCGCCCATACCACGAAGTCGCTGGAAACGGAGGACGGTCGCAGCCGTTTCGCGCGTGAGATCGCTGACAACCTGAATCGCCAGATCGGGGAACGAATCGTTCTTTCGGTGCGACTGGCCGCATTCACGCTCAGTCCTGCTCCCTGATCGAGCGCGCCCGAAATAAGGGGACCTGAATGAGGGGACCCTGAATCAGCGGACCCTGCGCATGCGCTCCATCGTTTCGTGCGCGAGTCGCGCCAGGTCCTGGCGAATTTCGGCGTGCTTCTGGTCCGTGGTCTGATGGACGTTGCGACGCGAGCCGAGCAACTCGGCCACGCCGATGCGGTCCATGACCATCGCCTCGAACAATCCTTCCGCGTACTGACCCGAGAGCTTCTTGCTCTGCTCGTCGTGTTCCCGGACCAAAGAAGAACCGGACTGTCGCACGCGATTGCGAACGATGCCCAGAAAGCGCGCCTCAGCTCCGACCCCCCCTCGCTCGCGCACTTCCTGCTGCATGCTTTCGATGTGTTTGAGGATGAACGGGATCCCGTAGCAGGAGATGAAGTCCGGGATGGTCGGCACGAGGTAGTAGTCGCTCGCGATGATAGCGTTGCGCGCCACCATGTAGATGTTGGGCGGGCAGTCGAGAAGGATGTAGTCGTACTGTTTGCGGATGGTCGTGAAGGCGTCGCGCAGCACAAGGTAGCGCTGGAGGTAGAACTCATCCATCGAGCCGAGGTGTCGCGGCTTGCGCGCGACCAAACGCATTTCCAGTTCGGGAAGGTCCAGGTGCGAAGGGAGGATGTCGAGACCCGGCGTGTTGCCGGGCATGTTTTCCCACGCCCGGTCGAGCGCGTCCTCGATGATCCAGTCCGCTTCGAGGTGGGGCCGTTCTTCGTCGTAGAACGACTGGAAGACATTCTGGATGGAGCCGCGCTCCTCGACCCAGTCGGCCCAGTAGTGCTCGTCCACCGTGGCCAGAGAGAGGCTGCACTGCGGGTCCAGATCGACCACGAGCACTTTCTTTTCGTACAGGGTCACCAGCCCGACGGCGAGCTGAAGCGTAATCGTGGTCTTGCCGACCCCGCCCTTGTAGTTGATGATGGAGATGATCTCGGCCATTGCGGGCTCTTTCGATTGTCGGTCGAAAAGGCGCCGGGGGGCGAGCGAGGAAGTGAGGGGCGGGTGGGAAGTCCGCAGGCGACCGGCGCAGAATGGCTCGCTGTTTCTCTTGGGCCACGAGGCGCGTCAGAGCCGCGTGGCTTGTCTGCTCCCGCCCTGTTCACGGCGCAACTTCCCAATATCTTCCAGAATCCGTGGCAAGGAGGCGGGGCCTCTTCCCCTATAGATGGCACGCAGGTAATGAGAAGAATCCATGAGATACACGTTCTCGGAATGCACAAAGTCTGTTGTACCTGAAGGCACAATCGTGTCGGCATTGAACGTTGATCGAGCCAAGGAGTGGATCTGGGCCTTGTCGCCGGTGAGGAACAACCATCGATCGGACAGCACCTTGTGGGCCTTCAAGAAGGCCGTGATTTTTTCCGGGGAGTCGCTCTCGGGATCGATGCTGAATGAGACCATGAGAACATCGCTGGATGCCTGCACGGGGCGTAGTAGGCCGCGCAGATTGGCCACGAGTGCTGGACAGATACCGCGGCAGGTGCTGTAGAAGAAGGATACGACCAAAATCTTGCCCTGCATGTGGGCTTCGGTTACGGTGCCGCCCGTTGCCGAGGTCAGTTGGAACTTGGGCATCCTCCTGACCGCGGCGCCGGGGTTGCCAGTGGGCCAGATGGGATTCATGTCCGGGCCGCTGAAGAATGGTAGTCCTTCTTTTGGGACGGAAACTTGCGTGACCTCCTGCTGAAACGGCGGGGCCACCTCCCGCGCGCAGGCCACCATCGCCAGCAAGGATAGAGTGAGGAGTCTAGCCGAGTTCATCGCTTCCGCCTGTCGCCATCATTCTGGTTTGCGGGATCACAAAGCATGTTCCCCCCCAACCCGACCGGTTTCCCGTCCACATAAATCAAATTGTAGTAAATCTGCCCGGACTCCCGCCACTTTTTGGCGGCCACCAGTGTCCCATCGGAACCATAGCGATCCCACTGGTAAACACGCCCGTTGTTGTGCCAGACCCAATGGTCGCCTACAGGCATACCCGCCTCGAATGGAGCGTGGAACTTGAACCGACCATCCGGATACCATCCTTTGTGCGTACCGGTCTTTTGGCCCTCGGAGTAGTGACGTTCCTCCAGCAAGCGGCCTTCTGTGTTCACAGTTGTTTCCCGTCCGTGCTCCCGACCGTTGACCATGGCAGTGAGGCGAACCACGCCGGCCGCTTCCATGCGCAACGTGCCAGTAAAAGGGACGCCGTGAAATAGGTACACGCCTTCCGATATGGCGAGACTGGGATCGGTGCTCCGCAACTCGGGAGCGCTGTTGCAGGCCAAGAGCACCTGCAACGAGCACAAGACGAAAACGAACGCTGACTGCATGACTGGTGAATCGAACCTATTGAGTCGCGGTCCCTTTGCTTCCCTGAAAGTTGTCACCGATTAGCGTGTCGATGCCCGCCGTGCCGTCAAGGGCGAGATGGTAGTGGTAGCGAGATGTGAAATGTTGGGTGGCAGTCGTGTGACCGTGGCGGACATCCAAGCCGGTGCCAACTGGGCTTCCGCTGGGCGCCGTCGGTGTGTAGTCATCGCCAGTTGCTGCGGTGCCGTTGTCGCACTTCTTACCGAAAATGAAATACCCGTCTAGAGCGATCCCAATCATGTTGGAGTTGTTGTCGCTGAGGTAGTCAGGTTCCGCGTGGTAGTGATACTGGCCTGCGTTCTGCGGGTGGCCACCGTAGCTGTCGAATGTCAGCGCCTCATCGGACAGCGTATCGGGTGCGTTGGCAGCGTTGTTGTAAATGATCACACCGTTTGTGGCGACGCCCATGACGCCGGTGGACGTGGCTGTTACGGTCGTATTGGGAGTCGACGTTATGGTCAGAGTCACGTTTTGGGCGGAAATGAGATTGTTTCCGGCGGCTGTGTGGCCAGATGGGAGCGCTTCATACAAGGATGAGGAGGAGCCCCAGTAGTAGCTCTTATAGTTCGGGTAACCGACAGTCTTGAACACGTAATTGCCACCTGAAACGGTAACCGTTTGGCACTTGAAGTTGTTCTTGATCCACGTAGGCAGAGCCGAGTCCAACGACGTGGCTATCCCGGAGATACAGCCCGTGCTGGAGTCAATCGAGAGGCTGCTACTGCGCGTCAGCAGGTACGCCGCCGCCGCATAAAGCAGCGTATTGTCCTCTTCATCTTCACTCAGCCCCAGCGCGCTGCACCCCATGGCCGAGGTGAGCATACCAAACACCAGCCCCACAGTCAGGGCGCGTCGCCCCCATTCATTCAATAAACCCATAGTCTTTCTCCTTCTGGGGCCTCGTGCCCACCGGCCTGACGGGCGGCCCGGCCGCCTGCTGACCCATCGTTCCTTACCATCCAGGCTGTCCCATTGGACAGGAAAAACTGCGAAAAGTCATCGTTCACCTGGCCTATTTCGTGCCTTGGAGCAGGCGCCAAGCCCGCCCACAATCCTCCAGCCTGCATTATCGCGCAATTTTGCCCACTTTTTTTGGCGGCCCAGGCCCCGTAGCCTACCTGGGGCGAAAATTTCGTTGGAACAGGACCGCGACCCCAAACGTAATAGTCTTACAAACATTTCGGAGTGTTTCCATGCCCGCGTCCCGTCGCCTCGGTCTGTTGGCCGTTTTCGCCGTTCTGAGTGCCCCGCCTTTGTCGGGTTGCCTCGCGGTCTTTTCCATTGCGGATTCGACACGCAAACAGGCCAAGGAGCAACCTTGGCTCTGGGCCCTCTTTCTCCAGGGTGGCGTGCCGCCCGCCGGGATATCCGGTTCGCCCACGCTCTACGTGTCGCCCGAGCTCCAGTTCCCGGCCGACGCCCTCCAGGTGAAGCAGTCGGTCGAGGCCGTGCCCTTGACCATCGACGGGACCTATGTGCCGGTCGGCGCCATCTACAACGTGGGCCCCGAGGATCCCGTCTCGGAATTCCCGTACAGTCTGCGCTTCGACAAGGGCGACGTCGAGCTGCGCTACACCTACAACGAAGGAGAGCTCAAGAAGGCGGGCCTCACCGAAGAGTTCGCCGGTTTCTATCAGGAGCGCAGCACCGGAGAATGGAAACCGGTCAAACGTGTGAGCGTCGATCCGGAAACGAATTCGGTCACGGTGTTCACAAACCACATGACGCCCTTCGTGCTCACGGCGGTGCCCGCTTCCAACGGGAATCTGGCCTCGGCTCCCGCGTGTCTTGCGGGCGACTACCCCGGCGGCATCGGTGGTTCGGCGGGCGCCCAGTTCACCGTGCTGGGCGCGGGCTTTCGATACTTAAAGGATCGTAACTATACGGTCGTCCAGGATCAAACCTGGTCGGACCTGGGCTTCGAACAGGCCGTGGGCGTTGCCACCTGCAACGGTGATTCCGAATGCGGTACGTTTGCGCAGCACAAACTCAACACCGGCACCGACTACGTCGTCTTCACGGCCCACACGAACCTGGACGTCTATTTGATGTACGACACACGCGGCGGCGCCAACCTGAACGACACATCGCGCGACGCTTCTTGGATTGCCACGGAAGGCTTCACGAATACCGGCCGCTTCATCGACACGACGGACCCCATGGGTCGCTTTCGAGTGTATCGGAAGGCGTACCTCCAAGGGGAAACCGTTCGTCTTCACGGCAATCGCAGGGGCGCTTCGTCGGGAGCCATCCAGACCAACTACTGGCTCGCGATCAAACGCCAGGGTGTGAGTGGAAGCGAAGCCACAGATCTCACCTGCAACAGTTCGGCAGTTCCTGAGGCGGGCCTCTCGGTGCTCAACCTTCGTGGCGTCCCCGGAAGCAATCGCGTGACCCTGTTGTGGCAGAATCCGGACGATGCACGGTTCGGGACGGCCGTGATTCGCCGCAGCATCATCGCACCGCCTTCCCTGCCTACCGATGGCGTGGCCGTTTCCGGTTCCGCGCCGCATGCGCAGGCTTTCGTGGATACCACGGTGAGCCAGGGAACCATCTACTACTATACGGTGTTCGCGGTGGACCAGAACCAGAACTACCACCGCGGCCGCAGCGTCGGCGTGCGGACCGGTACGGACTCCGACGGCGACGGTCTGGCGGACAGCTACGAGAGCACGACCGTCTATCCGACCACGCAGAAAACGGCGACGGGCAACATCGATTCCGATGCGGATGGTACGAGCGACTACGACGAGGTGGTCGCGGGTACGGACCCCACGAATGGGGATGCAACGGCCCCGACGATCACCGCGTTCACGCGCACGAGTCAGTCGCCTACGACGTTGCCGGTCCTGAGCTTCACGCTCACTGCCACGGACAATACGGGCGTGACGCACTACATGACTACGCTCACGAATATACAGCCGATGCCTTCCGATGCGCGCTGGGTGGCTGCTGCGCCCACGAATCAGGAGTATCGATCGTCAGGTTCCCATCAACTGTATGCCTGGGCTAAGGATGCAGCAGGGAACGTGAGCGCGGCGGTGCCGAGCATTGGGGTGCAGATTGATGGGATCAAGGTGGCGCGGAATTTGTATGCGGGCGCATTTAGTTCCCTACGTTCATTTGACATCGATGCTGCGACCGGGCGCCTCGCACAAACGGGCTCCGTGAACCTCCTGGGCTTCAGCTCCGCCCTTGTCGTCCACCCGAGCGGTCGGTTCCTCTATCGCGCGAATACAGATACTCCATCGGTTTTCGCAATTCACCCGTCGAGCGGCGTCCTCACGCAACTCACCCCACAGGTTGGCTCGCACTATGGGGAAGGGATGATCATGCATCCCAGCGGCAGCACACTTTATGTTTCCGTCCGGGGCAATTGGCTCGATGGCCCCGGCTATGAAGATCGAGTGGATGTGTTTCGGGTCGATTTAGTGACGGGGGCTCTGACGAGGATCCAACAATGGGTCACGATTCCGAACGGATTCTCCACAGGGCTGACGCGGATCTCGATCCATCCTACCGGGAACTGGCTGTACGGACATGAGCGGGATCTGTACGGGCTGTACACGTTCTCCATCTTGGAAGATGGCACTCTTTCCTTGGTGTCCCACACCAATAGCATTGGCCAGCCGCGTTCGAGTCAGGTCCACTCCAGCGGCCGCTTTCTATACTTCCCTGGCCACCTTCTCGGCGGCGCTCAGGGCATTTATCGCGTTCCCTTGGAGAATGGCTTGCCGGCTCAGTCGAGTATCGCAATCTCCACAGTTTCCTGGGGGGCCTTCGCCCTTTCATCGGATGGACGATGGGCTTTCAAGAGCACGGGCTATCAACTGGACACGTTTGCGGTCGACGGAGCCAGTGGGGCCCTCGCAGCCACGGCATCAATCGCCCTCCCTCGGGAAAACCTCTTCTTCGAGCCTGATGCAATGGGTCGGTTTCTGTACGCCAGTTCAGGCAGTGACCTTGTGACCTATTCCACCGATCCGGGAACAGGGGGCGTGGGCGAAGTCGAGCGCCTCGCGGTGAATGATATCTCGGCACTGGCCATCCGCCACGAACACTCAGCCAACGATCCTCCCGGCGCCAGCGCCGGGGCCGAGCGCTGGGTCCAGATGAACACGGGCGCAGTCGCCCTGCACGGCCACAACAGCTACGACCCCGACGCCACACAGTGCTCAGCCAACAAAGCCAACTACGTCACGCAGTGGTCGTTCGTTTCGGTCCCCGGAGGCTCCGCCCGCACCGACAACGACATCGCGAATCGCAATTCGCTCCGCAACGCAAGCTTCACGCCTGACGTGGCGGGAGACTATGTCCTGCGTCTTTCGTTCACCGATGACCCCGGCACCTGCGTGGGCAGCCCGCGCACTTCGACGGCCACCGTGAAGATCAAGGCCGGGTACTTCCACACGCAGTCGGGCGACTATGAGACGGACAACGGAAGCTACTCGGAGATTTCGGGCAACGCGCCGAATCCGAATGCGTCGTGGGCGCTGTACACACGGGATCCGGTGGACTACGGGATCGATAGTCAGTGGTCCCTTTTCAAGGCCGACTCCATCTACATGGAACGGCTGTGCATGCAGGTTGTGGACTACCTCTTCTCAGCGTGCCTTTCGGCGGCCGCGTCACTGATTTTTCCGCCCGCCGCGATCGCAGCAACGGCTGGCTGCTACTACGGCAAGTTCGTGGGCGACCGGGCCTGCACTCTGACCTTTCGCAATCGCTTCAGTTGGCTCAACAGCTGTAACAGTCCTTTGCTTACGATGGCTCTGGGTTGGGCTTGGTGCAACAGTCGGCCGGCTCTGGGTGAGATTCCTCCGAATCCCTTCTATTCCAATGTGGAAATCTTCCGCGCCCACTTCTTCATTCCAGTCTATCGCCGGTGGCGACAAACCGGTCAGTGGTCCTGGTGGGATTACAACTGATCTGATTCTAAGGCGCGCCTGACTCGCACATCCATGTGCTCCCCAGGCGCGCGATGGGCTCGCGCCTTGCGAGACGTTCGGCATCCATGCCTCGCTGATGTTGGCGTGAGTCTGGCGCGCGGCCTTTGGCCGCCACGGGCTTTGCCCGTGCAGCATTCGCTGCGCTCATGCTGGCGCCGTTCAGGCTGAGGGGCGCCTGAAGGAGGGCCTGCACGTCACCGGCCATCTGTCCTGTTCTGAGCGAGCGCGCCCTCCCGAAGCGGGCCAGGATGGCCCGCGGTCCGCGCAGTTTAGCCATGGTCTGACTATGTCAACACTCATGCCACCTTCCCCCGCAGAAATCGGTT
>CAZPFB010000042.1:0-43831 GCA_964585735.1 uncultured Leptospiraceae bacterium | reverse complement strand
GTTCGTGATCTACAGCGCATTCGCCACCTTCGAAAGGAAAAAATGTTCGGGAAAACGAACGCGATCCTGTACCCGATCGCTGGCGAGAGAAGAGTCTTTGGAAAATAGAGTGAGCGCGTCCGTGGCGATTCAAGCTGCCGGGCCGCGCCGAAACGCCCGATTAGAACGCGAAGTAGATGAAGCTGCCCGAGATGTCTCCGTACAGATTCACGAGCAGCCCCACCACGAACGTTCCCGCGAACACGAGGCCGTAACGGAGCGCGACCTGCCGGGTCAGCCAGGGGCGGGGCCAGGTGAGGTAGTGCGTGAAGTTCATGGCAAAGCCGAGCAGCATGAGGCCTATGAGAGCTTCCGGGCTCGATACTCCCTTTCCGGTCTGAGCCGTGAGAATGCCTTTGAGCATGGCCAGGGTGCGATCCATGTCGGGGGCGGCGAAGAGCAGGGCGCTGGAACTGAAAAACGTCACCGTGTAGACGTGGCGCAGCAAGTTACCGAACGCGTTCTCGGGCAGGATTCGAATTTCGCGCTTGAGGAGAAATCGTTCCCATACCTGAAGGGCCCCGATGAAGAAGCCCCACAGCGCCATGTTCCAACTGGCGCCGTGCCACAACCCCGCGATCGTCATCGTGGCCAGGATGTTGAAGCGGGTGCGAAATTCACTGATGCGTGAACCGCCCAGCGGGATGTAGATGTAGTCCCGCAGCCACGTGGAAAGGGTGATGTGCCAACGCCCCCAGAATTCCGTCATCGACCGAGCCAGCAAGGGCGCATTGAAGTTCTCCGGGATCTCGTAGCCCAGGAGTTTGGCCAGGCCACGGGCCATGTCCGTATAGCCCGAAAAATCACAGTAGATGCGTATGGCGAACGCAGGCATGCTGAGGGCCAAGACCACAGCATCGTAGCGGTCCGGATTCTGCCAGACGTCGTGCGTCAGAGCGCCCAGACGGTCGGCAATGAGGATCTTCTTGAGGATCCCCAGCAGGATCAGGAGCGACCCGTTGAGCATCCGGTCTCTGGTCGGCGTGGGGTTGTCGATCTGGGAAAGAAAATCCGAAGCCCGCATGATGGGACCGGCCACGAACTGCGGGAAGAACAGAATGAAGACGCAGAACCGGGGAAAGGAAACGCGCTCGGTCAGAACGCCACGGTACGCGTCCACGACCCAGGCCACGATCTGGAAAGTATAGAAGCTTATAGCAATCGGCAGAAGGATCTCGAAGTTGTAGTCGCGCAGCCAGTTCCTTCTCAGGTCTGCCAGGTACGAGAAGCCGAACCCCCATTCCAGCAGGAGGCCCGCGCTGTGAGCAAAGAGGTAGAAGTACTTGAAAAATGCCAGGACCCCGATATCCGCGCCGACCACCAACCACAGAAGGGTTCGCGACTTGTTTTCGAGCAGCCGCAGGCTGGCCCAGTAGTTCACGACGATGAGCAGCAGGAACAGCAGGAGGAACGGGATGCTGAACCAGCCGTAGAAGACGAAACTGGCCACAATGATCAGCGCGTGTTTTCCCCGGATCGGCAGGAGCCAATACGTGACATAGACCAGCAAAAACAGGACGATGAATGCTGCTGAATTGAACAGCATCCCGCCACAGGTCCGGCGAGGGACCGGGCTGTCAAAAGCGATTCGCGGGGGTGAAAGGTGTTGCCCCCCTTCCCGCCGCCTGCTATGTTCCGATTGGGTCCCGGGGTTTGGGCGGGGTTGCTTCTCGCTGGCGAGCAAGGAAGGCGCTTGACAGGGACCGAAACGGGACCAGAATTCCGCCCCGGAGGGTCGCCCGGCGGGGCCTGCGAGTGTCGGTCATGAAGGAACACACATACGGTTTGACCAAACGCGAAGTCGCGGAGTTGCTGCGAGACAGGGGTGTGAATCCCACCAGCCAACGCGTCTGCATCGCCCACCTTCTCCTACAAAAGGCTCAGCACCTTTCCGCCGATGAGATCTTTCACCGATTGAACAGAGACTACGAGCAGGTCAGTCAGGCCACCGTTTACAATACGCTGCGCCTGCTCGTGGAACACGGCGTGGCGCAGGAACTCGTCTTCTCAACGGATCGTATCTACTACGATTCCAACACCACCCATCACCATCACTTCATCGATCAGGACTCGGGCCAGATTGTGGACATCCCCGCCGAGCGCGTGGACTTCGCCTTTCCCAGTCTGGACGCGCAGGTTGACAATGTCAGCCTGATCATTCGGGGCAGGCTCCGGGAGCGTTCCGCAGCCGTGGGCCGCGCCTGAGTTTCGGCCCGCGTCCCTGACGCATGATTCGAGAGCGGCGCGCGCAGCTAAGCCCTTGGCTTGCGGCGACGGTTGTTTCCAATTGACGCGCTCACTATGCGCCCCAGTCTCGCACCGGAGGCTTCCGATGAAACTCTGGTTCCCTTTCGCATCTGCTCTGATCTTATCCCATTGCCTGTATATCGTGCGGGAGCCGCGGGATGTGGCCGCAAGCCAGAACGTCCAACCGCCGCCTGTGTCCGTGGCCCTCGTCGGTTTTTACCCCTATGTTGCCAAAGACATCACGCCTCCCGAGTCCAAAGGGGCCGGTCAGAAGCAGGTGGCCGCCGAGTTGGTCTACAGCGGTCGCCTCAAGCAACTCCTGGGGATAGGTCGGCCGGCGGCCGAGTACATCGGAGAGGGAACCGACTACACGGTCCCGCCGGAACGCGTGCAGGAGTTCGCCGACACCTACATCAAGGCGGTGGGCGAAAGCGGTCGCAAAGAGCTGGAGGTTCTCACGGTGAAGGAGGAAGGGAAATTGCGCGTGAGGAACCTCAAAGCGCAGTTCGTGGTTTTGGGGATCCACCTGCCTGCGCTGGAGGAAACCAGGAGTCCCATCGCCACGCTGGTGACGACCATCACCTCCGCCATCACCTTTGGGATCCTTCCCCAGTACGCGCAGTTCGTGGGTACTTCGCGGTTTCTCATCTATGACAACAAGCTGAATCTGAGAAAGACGGTCGAATACAAGAGCGAGTACGTGCGTTTGTTTTCGATCGTACTCATCCCGTTCCGCAACGACCAGGTCGAGGGAATTCCCGAGCCTTTGCAGTCTCCTTATCCAAGGGCGTGGGATTCCGACGTGCTGGACTTTCGCGTGGCGCTGAGCCGCTTCCTGGTCGAAGAAACCGGGGCGGCCGGCGGTGGTTCAGGCGATAAAAAGACTGCCGAGAAGAAATCCGAGAAGAAGTCCGAGGAACCGAAAGCCCAGCCGGCCAAAGGCGACTACTGACAATTCTGATTGACCGCGGCCCGGGTTCCCGGGCTGCTCCCTTCATGCGAAGCCTTTGTTTTTTTGGCATTCTTCTGTCCGGATCGTTTTTTCTCGCGGGGTGTTCTGACAGCAAACAAATGGAAATGGCAGCCAAGCACGCTCGGGAATGGGGCACCATCCGCTGCCGCTGCGAAAAGCTGCAGGCCGCGAAGAGCCCGGAGTTCCGCGGTTGCATCGAGGAGATGGAGCGTACCCTCCGCTACATGAAAACCAATCTCGAGTTGGGAAACGCGGGCAGTTCCGATCGCGCCAAGGTAACGAAGGCCGGAGACGAAGCGTACGCCGCCTGCAAGGGCAAGTGACAGCGCTGTGCGGCCCCCGCAAGGCGGATGCAGCAGATCTTGGTGTATTCCGATTCCCTGAGTTGGGGGATCCTACCGGGCACCCGCGAACCTTTGGGTTTCGAGGAACGCTGGCCCGGCGTCTTGGAGCACGAACTCGCGAAGCTTCGCGGGGATCGCGTCCGGGTCATTGAGGATTATCTCAGCACCAACGACTTTCAGTCGATGCATCCCCACGAAGCGTGGCATTCGGCCGAGGGTCTGGCGACTCTGATCCGCGCTGTCCGTGAAGCACCCATCGAACCTGGCGTGCCGATGGCTCCGATCCTGGTGGTCTGCCCGCCTTCGATCCTGACGCCGAAAGGCGCGATGCGGGCCAAGTGATCACGGCCAGCGCCGTGGATGGAGTGCACATCGACGCACCCGACCACCTGAAGCTTGGGCGCGCTGTGGCCGCGGTGGCGTTCCACCTGCTTCTCAGATAATCGCGCCGGCCTATCGTGCGCTGTGGCGGTCCCCGGCCACCGGCCGGAAACGAGACGCCCACCGCCCACCGCATGAGGCCCGCCTCACCCCTTGGGGCAGGCCGCCACTTCCTGAATCGTCAGGTCGTCGTTGTACACGTTACCCGCCGAGAGTCCCGGTGAAGCGTACAGGCCGAAGTGCGCCTGATCCAAAACGCCGCAACCGCCCCTGACATCCGCGGAGGAAACCAGGACGTCGTTCTGCCACACGCGAGCGCTTCCGGTCTGCGGATGCATGTCGAGACAAACACTGACCTTGACCCAGGTGTTCTGTGGGAAAGCGACAGGGTTGGCATCGTCCACCTGAAAGAGCCAGTCGCTTCGACCTTGCAGCGGGACGTGCATCAGGTGCAGGTAGTTGCCACCGTTGCGGATGGAGGCGAGGTTCACGAGGACGGTTCGGGTCCAGAGGTCGGAATCGTCCGCGGAGAATGTTGCCAGGCTGAACCACTGACCTTGGGGAATGCTCATCGAGAGATTCGCCCAGAACTCGATGAATACCATCCCGGCAAAGCTCCCGGGCCGTTTGTGCAGTTGCACGGTCGGATAGCCGCGGTGATTGCAATTGCCGCCGGAGCAGCCGGACACCGATGCATAGATGTTTCCGCGATGAGAGGAGGCTCCAGTACGCACGACAGCGGTCGAGAGTTCGTGCGTGGCGGCATTCTGGTAGTTCTGAGGCACGAGGTAGTAGCCCGAAAAGTCGTCGATCGATTCGAATCCCGTCTGAAAGGAGCGGCTCGCCTGCGGCCGACCGGCGCGCGACTGACAGGCCGCGTACTGGATCAGAAGACCCTCAAGGAGGCCGTTGGATCTCGTGTCTCCGCTACAGGTCACCGTGCCCAAGGTCAGGAGCAATAGCCATCCCGACACGCAGGCGACTGGCGGCGCGTGGATCCCGGCGCGGGAACGCTTCATACCAAGAGTTGCTCCAACCGTGCCGCGTCGGCGTTCTCCGGCGAACGTTCGTGCACCTCGACCAAGATCTTGCGAGCGCGTTCGGGATTGCCGTGCAGCCGGTAGACGTCAGCCAGGTTGACCAGGTTGCGAATGTGATCCGGGTCCCGCAGCCGTACGCTTTCACCCAGGTCCAGCGCCTCTTCGTAGCGCCCGCACATCTTACAGGAGTAAGCCGCCTGGTACAGCGATTCAGAATCCGAAGCGTCCAGATCCACGCAACGCCGGTACGCGTCCGCGGCCTCCTCGAATCGTTTCAGCTTCCGCAGCGCGGCCGCAAGTTCGCGCGCCGCTTCCACGGATTCCGGACGGCGCAGTGCCGCTTCCCGCAAGAAGTCGAGGCCGATCGCATCCTGCGCGGTGAGTCGGGCGCGCCCTTCCCGCAACAGTTGCTCGAATTCCGGGTCCGGCTCGTCGTGGGTAAGGGCACGGTCTTCTTTGAAACCGATGCGAATCAGGGTGAAGTCGTCCGTGAGCTGTCCCTGCCGCACGATGGACTCCTCGATTTCGGGCAGCAGCCCGCGGCCGTCCTCCACGCGCCTCAGGAATTGGTATTCGTCCTCGTTGATGATGCGATGGCCCTGGTTGTCCACTCCGAGCGCCACATCATCACGCCCGTCGGAACCGACGATCACCACATCATCGGGCCGCATCCGAAAGACCCGAACCCGCAGCTTTCCTTCGAGACCATCGATGCCGATTTTGCGCAGCAGCAACTGATCCTCGATGAACTGAGCTCGTCCATCGCGATAGAGGCAGACCCAGGGATGTTCCGCGTTGATATAGTAGAAGACGCCGCTCTGTTCGTCCACGAGGCCCAGCACCGCCGAAATCAGCATGGTGCCGTCGAAGGTGACGAAGATGTTCTGGAGTTCGAGGAAGCAATCTTTGAGCCACCGTTCCGGCCTGCGGTTGCGGGCCTGGGAGCTCAGGTGCGTCCGGTTGATGACGGATTTGAAGACGACCCCCAGAACCAGCGCGCCGCCCGCGCCTTGGATGGACTTGCCCATGGCATCGCCGTTGAGAAACGCGGTGTAATTTCGGCCCTGGAGTTCGATGCTGTGGGCCGTACACAAATCTCCGCCGATTTCGGACGTCCACTTGCGGAACGTGAAGCGCTTCTTCTGCCGCACCAGCATGTCGACGTGTACGTTTTCGCTGGCGGCAAAGTTCCCTCCCAGCGGATGAATGAGGAGCGAGGTCAGGTAGTAGTCTCCATCCTGTTGAACCTTCAGCTCGTGCACTTCGTTCAGGCTCTTCTGGAGTTGCTCGGTCCTTTCCACTACCTTCTGCTCCAGATTGGCGTTGAGCTCCTCCACCTGATTGTGTACTCGGAGGAAGCGGTTTGCCAGGATGGCCGCAATTCCCAGGATGAAGATGAAGAAGCCGTACTTGGTGAGCGAAACGCCGAAATGGAAAACGACCGAGTCGAGGATGTCGAAGGAGACCGTGAAGAGCATCACCGCGATGCCCGCGAGAAGGCGACCCGAGTCGGCGTTTCCGTCCAGTCGCGCTCGCACGGGTTTGTAAAGGAAGAGCAGGAGCCCAAAGATGGCGCCGCCCTGCCAGCCGCGCAGACCCCACTCCGCCACGTACATGGGCACGACGGTCGTCGGCGGAATCAGGATGAGACAAAACGCGCTGTAGATCTTGGTCACGACCGTGGCCCGTCCGCGCCAGAGGTGGTCCATGAAATACAGAGCCAGAGGGAAGAGCGCGTACAGTACGATCAGTTCCACGCGCTGGATCAGGATACTGTCCACCGGCCCCAAGATCGGCCACGGTTCGAAGATGATGCTGGCCCGCGTCATCATGTAGATGAAGATCCCGACGCATTGCAGGCCGAAGAAGAGGTTGTAGCGATCCATGGGACGGCGGATGGCCAGAAGCAGGTGATAGAGGCCGACGAAGAGGTACAGGGTGATGAGCGTGAGGCCCACGCGGTCCTGCTCCTGATACCGCAGTAGTGCGGCGTCGGCAATCGTGTAGCCGCGGCCGTTGTAGAAACCGGTATGGTCGAAACGCGGATCACCCTGAATGCGCACGAACAGGCGATTCGTCCCCGCCTGAAAGTAGTGCGGCGGGATGTCGTAGACCACGCCGCGCACGGTCCGGTGCAGTTTCACGCGGCCGGCCTCGGTCACGCCCTCCGCGGCCACGCGCTGGCCGTTGACGAAGACCTCGAAGACCTCGCCAATTTCCGCGAAAGTGATCCCGGGGCGCGCGCCGGGCGCGCGCAGCGCCTCGGGCACCGAGAAGAAGGCAAGGAAGCTGTAGTCCGCGAAGCTTTCGCGTGGTGGGTGGTCAGGCTGTAGCTTGTTCACCCAAATGGGAAACGCCTTCGGGCGAATCCACATGTTCAGTTCCGCGGAAGCGCGGTCCAGTTGGAGATGGGCCGGGTCGAAGCGCGGGTTCACGAACCAGGTAGTGCAGGGCTGCGCGGGTTCGGCACCGTCCGGGCAGATCTTGGACAGGTCGACGGCGGCGGGCGCCGTGGGGGAGGGCGCTCCCACCAAGGGTCCGCAGAGCAGAAGGGCCGCGAGCGCGAACAGCAGGCGGTTCCTTGTGCCCGCTGGATGGGCCTGTCCGATTCCACTCCCTGGCTGCATGAATCTTCTCCCCGCCACGCTTGCGACCTGTTGGCCACACAACGTTGGCTTTGACCCAATGAGAGTCGTGCTGATCCTGACCGAAAACTGCGGATGGGCAAGTCTTTTCAGTCAGAGCGTATCATCTTCTTCTGCAGACCGCCGGTGGCCGGGTCGGCCAAGACGCGCCTCGGGAACTTCCTGGGTGCGGAGCGTGCGGCCGAGCTCTACGCATTCCTCCTGTCGCGCGCTGTGTCATGCTGCGACGCGCGCTGCGCTTCACTCTTCTCCGCCTCGCCCGATCCCGACGGACTGCTCGACGGTCTGTTTCCCGGTTACGAAGTGTTTCCCCAAAAAGGGGAGTCGCTCGGGCAGCGGATGGCCGAAGCGCTGCTCGAGGAACACGCGCGACATCCCCAGGCCAGCGTGCTGCTCGTCGGAACCGACCTCCCCGATCTGGCGGCGTCACACCTCGACGTAGGCAGGGCGGCTCTCGCACGGACTGAGTTGGTATTCGGACCCGCGCAGGACGGCGGTTACTGGGCCGTGGGTATGCGACCGGAATTGCTCGCCCAGGCGGATCGGGTCCGTGAACTTTTCCTGGACATTCCGTGGTCGACCTCCGAGGTGCTCGCGCGGCAGACGGCGCGCGCCACCGCTCTGGGCCTGCGCTTCGAACTCATCGATCACCTTTGCGATCTGGACGACGAGGCGGACCTCCTCCGCGAGCTGAAAAAGAAGCCGGACCTTACGCGCTTCCTCCCCGATGCGCGCGTGATCATCCCGGTCTGGAACGAAGCCGAAAACCTTGCGTTTGTTCTGGGCCCGCTCTTCGAATCGGGTCTGTTTCGGGAAGTGATTTGCGCGGACAACGATAGCACGGACGGTTCACGGGAGTTGGCAGCAAGGCTCGGCGCGCGGGTGACGCTCTGCACGACGCGCGGGTACGGCTCGACCTGTTTGGTGGCGCTCGAAGACATACGCAGGCGCGGCGGCTGTGACGTCGTCCTGTTCGTCGATGGCGACGGAGCCGACCATCCGGGGGACTTTCCGCGTGTGCTTGGCCCGGCGCTTGCCGATCGGGCGGACCTTGTGCTCGGGCAGAGGGACCCGGAACTTGCCGAAGCCGGGGCGCTGGCCCCGCACGCGCGCTTCGGAAATGCGCTGGCCACGCTGCTGCTGCGCCTGGTGTGGCGTCGCTCCTTTCGCGACCTCGGCCCGTTGCGCGCCGTACGCTGGGCGGCCATCGAGAGGATGGGCCTCGATGACCCGGACTACGGCTGGACGATCCAGATGCAGATCCGCGCCGTGCGATTGAACCTGCGCATTTTGGAGGTTGGCGTGCGCAATCGTCGCCGGTACGCGGGAACGAGCAAGGTGACACGGAACATTCGGGCTATCGCCAGAGCCGGTTGGGTGATCCTGTCTTCCGTGTTCCGGGAGCGTTTTCGGTCGCTCCCCCCTGAGGACCGTGACTGATAGCGTGATTTTTGTTGCCGGTTCCCTTCCCCGGAGGTCTCTTGGTGGGAGGGACAGGGAGCGCCCCACCATGGAGAAAAAGAAAGAACCACTTCCGTCCGGCAAGGAAGGCCGCGCCCCGGCCATTGAGATAGACGTGCACGACGAAAGTGAAATCGCGCGCCGTGCCGAAAAAAAGCACAGGAAAGCCGCGCCCCCCAAGCCGGACGAGTCGTAAGTCATGGGCTTGTTCGAAGAGACATCGGAAGAGAATCTCTCCACGCGCAGGGAGCACGAACTCGAAGCCGTCGTGGGGATGGACCTGCGGGCCGAGTACATCACCCCCTTCTACCTGGAAGTGATGCAGACGCGGGTGCGCGAGTGGCCGGAGCCCTACATCAAACATCAGCTCGCGCTCTTCCGCCGCACGATTCCCGACTATCCGGAAGTGCATGAGCTCCTGGATGGAGAACTGCACCGCCGCAATCTGAATCGCCTCTACCGACACATTCGGCGCGCTCCCCAGGAAGAACTGCGTCGGCTCCTCGAGAAATACGGCGCGGAGCCCGACTTTCGCGAGGTCATCGAAACGGAGCTGGAGCTGCGTTCGGGGGCAAGCCACCTCACGGATGCCTCCGGCGAAACATGAATGCTCGCCGAACTTCATTCTCACCTCTACGGCTGTCTTCATCCCGATGACCTGCGCTGGCTGGCGGCCCGCAATCGGCCGCGCTGGGAGATGTTCGAGCTGGCATTTCGCGCCGCGTACGGACAGGCGGTCGCGCCACCCTCGTACGAGGATCTCTTCGGGGCACACGCGGCTTCGGACGCATCGTTGAAAAGGCACTACTATTTTCGGGACTCCGGCAACTTCCCGCGCTTCCAGAGCTGCTTCTCGGTCATCATCGCCGTTTCCTCGACGGAGCCGGAAGAACTACCCGAGGTCCTTTCACGGGTGGTGGCGCGGGAGGTCGCGGACCACGCCGAGTACCGGATGCTGTTCTCCCCGCGGTTGGAGGATTCGCAGTTCGAAGAGCGGGTGCTGGCGCTGGCGGAGGGGGCGCGTTCCGTGGAGCGAGAGCATACCGGGAAGACGGTGCGGATCGCCATCTCCCTCTTGCGCGACGATGGGCGCCTGCCCGAGCAGTACGAAACCGTGCGTCGCCTCCAGGCGCAGAGCGAGGCGGTGCGGCAGTACGTCACCGGGATCGATTTTTGTTCACAGGAAGAGGGGTTTCCGCCTCTGGCGAAACGCGATTTCTTTGCGCGCGTTCACTCCGACAACGCAAGGGAAACGGACCGGGCGCTTGCCATTCTTTATCATGTTGGAGAATCCTTCGAAGACAAGTCGGTCGAAAGCGCCGTGCGGTGGGTGGTGCAGTCCGCGCGTTTGGGTGCGCACCGCCTGGGTCACGCCGTGGCGCTGGGTGTGCCGCCTGAATTCTATCTCGGCACGGAGCGCCGCGAGCTCCTTTCGGAGCGGCTGGCTCAGATCGAGTTCGAACTCGAATGCGCAGTCGAGCTCGCGGAATGCGGCGTGCAGGTCGATGTTCGCGAGCTGAAGCGCGAGCAGCAAGTCCTGAGCGGGTTGCACCAGGGCGAGCGTGCCGCGTCCGCCGAGACCATCGTCGTTCGCTACGACGCCGAGCGCACCGAGCGACTGCGTCGGTACCAGGATTGGGCCCTGGAACAGGTACGCCTGACCGGCGCCGTAGTCGAGTCCTGCCCCACGTCGAACCTCCGCATAGCCGGACTGGGGAGCGCAGCCAACCATCCGCTGCCCCGTTTCCTGCGTGCGGGTTTGCGTGTCGTGATTGGCGCCGATGACCCCGGGATTCTGGACACGGATCTGCATCGTGAGTTCGAAGCAGCGCGCGACATGGGCGTCACCGACGAAGAACTCGGACAACTGCGCGCGACCGCAGAAGCGTCGACTTCCGAGCAGTTGGTGCGGAGCCAATCGCGGGGCTGAGCTGACGCAGCCGCCGCCCGTCCGCGGGCGGTAGTATTTCCCTGTGCGACTTCAAGCTGGTCTCTGCGGGCGAACCTCAAATCGCGCTTTACGCAGGGACGGAACCGTTGTTTGCCATGTCATGCACGATCACCAGAGCGTACGCATCGATGCGACTTATCGCAAATCACTGATACTGGCGCTCGCCTTCGGGCTTGCGAATATCCCGATGACATTTCGCCCTTTTCTGAATCTTTGGCCGGCGGGCGTCAGCGCAGCTTTCTCGTCAGGCGTCGCCGCTCTGCTGTTGGCGCGCAGGATCTCGCGAACGCCGGCGGGATTCGTAGCCCGACTTGTGTTTCTCGTATGGGCTCTTGCGTTCATACTCGCGCTGACTTTGCTCGCTGCCGAGCGGGTGAACGTAAATTTCTACTTGCTGCCTGTAGTCGCAGGCGGGGTCTTTCTGCTCTCCGACACGCGGGTTATCGGCAGCCTGATGACTGCATCGGCGCTGGCCGCGTTTGTCCTGACGCAGCTTTTCAGCGTGGGCGGCCTTGCAGTCGTTCAACCGATACCGGCCGAGACCTTGATTGCGGCTTCTCGCCTGAACCTTGGCGGGGCAGGATTGCTTTTTGTTCTCGTGATGGTGCTTGTAACCCGCGAGTTTGCGCGTTCCGAAAACAACCTGAATGCGGAGCGCGCAAAGAACGCCAACTTGCTCAAGAGCCTCTACCCCGAACAGGTGCTGGAACGCATGCTGCGCGGCGAAACGTACATTGCCGAGCGCCGAGAGAATGTGGCGATTCTGTTCTGCGACCTTGTCGGGTTTACCGCCATGAGCAGGGCCAAGCCCCCTGCTGAACTCGTCGATCTGCTCAATGAGCTCTATTCTGATTTTGACGCCATCGCGTCGCAGCATGGCGTAGAGAAGATCAAGACCATCGGCGATTCCTACATGGCGGTTGCGGGAATCTTTGGCGGTAGTGGAGATTCTGCCACGGCGATGGCCAGCTTTGCGCGCGCGGTACACCAACTCGTGCGGCAGAAATACGCGCAACTGGACGTGCGCATCGGTATCCATTTGGGAGAGGTGATGGCGGGAATTCTGGGCACCAAGAAGCAAAGCTTCGATGTTTGGGGTGATGCTGTCAACTTGGCGAGCAGGCTCGAAGGGTCGGCCGCCCCCGGCCAGATTCTCTGCTCCGCACAGTTCTTCGCAAAACTGGGTCAGAACGAGATGGCCAAACAAGCCCAAAAAACGGACCTCAAAGGAATCGGTAGCGTAGAGTGCTACGAGCTGTGACCCACGTGCGCGCCACCAAGCACCATCCACGTTCCGCGCGGATTCGAGGGCCCCGCGCGATCGAGAGCGGCCGAAGGATCAGCCCTCTTCTTTCTCGATGTACTTGCCCTTGCCCCGCGCCACAATCTTGCCGATCTCGTTTTCGATCTCGGCGCGATTTTCCACGATGCGACGGTTCTTTTTCACGAACCATCCGCGCAGGTACAGGGTCTCGTCCACGGTGGCGGGCTGAAGGTAACGGATGGTCAGCTCTCCGGTGGTCGTGTCGAAGTTCATGGCCTCGTTGATGTGCGCCATGATCTCGTCGAGCATCACTGCCAAAACACCCGGGTGAACGGTTCCGGGTTGTCCTTGAAATTTGGGAGGACAGCGGTATTCGCCGTAGACCGTTTTGGTGTCCTCATCAAAGGTCAGCTTGAGTTGCAGGCCGTCTTCGTTTTCCTGGCCGGATCCAAAGCTGAGCTCCATGGTGGTGGCGGGCATGGTTTGACCTCAATATCAGATCATCGTCCGTCTGTCAAGCGAGTTTTAGGGGCACGGCGTCATGTTTCCCGAAATACTTGTAGTTCTGTAATGAAAAACTCTGAGCTCGGGCGGTTGGATCGCAGCGGGAATTCCGGCCTTTGCTTTGAGTTCTTCAAGGAATCGCAACGGTTCGGTCACGTGCTCCCACACCTCGGGGAGGAACGTGCCGCGACGGTCCTGCCACTCCACGATCAGACCGCAACGCTCTCGTTCGAGAAACTGCAACAGTTCGGCCTGCGACCCGACGCGCGCGGGTTCGGGCGACGTAAGCACTGACACGCGCAGCATGAGGTCCGGAATCTCTCCGGATGAAATCGGCGGGAACCGTGGATCCCGATAGGCTGCGGAGAAGGCGAGGCGCGCGCAGGCACAACCCAATGGTTCGGTCGCCTCGATGGCGCCCACGCATCCGCGCAATCGGCCCGCGCGGCGCAGCGTCACGAAGCACGCTCCCTTCTCCTGCAACTCCACGTCCAGTTCCTCCAGGGACGGCAGCGCGGGTTGCCCCGCGTGGTGTTGAGATTCTGCGCAAATGGCGCGAGCAGCAATCGCCAGGAGTTCCTGCTGCGCGCGCGCGGAGAGCGTCATCCTTGTCCGGCCGTCTCGCCGCGAGTGTCGGCGCGCGCGGGTTCTCGGGCAAGGAAGGCGAAGGCGCCGTACCCGACGACGCGCGAGCGGTCGCCCGAGGTGTCTCCCGAATTGCGCACGTCGAGTTCGACCACGCGCAGTCCCTCTTCGCGGGCCAGTCGGAGCATTCCGCCCAGGGCAAAGCAACCGCACGCGTCGTCCGGATGCAGTCGCTCGAACGCCAGCGCACGGATTGAATCTGCGGTTCTTCGATCGTGGGAACGCGCGCTCTGGTAGTCTTCGTAGTGACTCAGGTCGGAGCTGATGACGATGAGCGTAGCGGCGCGTCCGAGGAACGGGCGCAGAAGTGCGGCAACATCGGCGCTCTCGGCGAGGCCGACCGAAACCGGTACCAGGTCGAAGTCATGCAGGACACTCTGGAGGAAGGGCAGTTGGACTTCGAGCGAGTGTTCCGTTGCATGAGCCTCATCGCGGGCCTGAACGAAGGGCAGGCGCAGGAGGGATTCGATGGCTTTTCGATCGAGAGGTATGTTGCCCAGCGGTGTGGCAAAGGCCTCTACCGTGGGGACGGCCACACCGCGCAGCGGAAAGCGGTGCGACGGGCCGAGCAACACGACGTGGCGGATGCGTTCGGCCACACCGCGGAGAGATGCGTACGCGGTGGCCGCGATGGGTCCTGAGTAGACGTACCCCGCGTGAGGAACGACGATCGCCAGCGGTTCGAGAGTCGGGGGAGCGGCCGAAGCCAGGAGAGCACGCACGTCGTCCTCCAGGACAGCGGCCTCTCCGGGATAGAAGAGGCCCGCCACTGCCGGTCTGCGCACCTTCGACATGACAAAAGTAAGCATGCACGAGCGATTCGTGTCAAGCACGGCCCCTTGACGCAGGCGCGATTTCGGCTTACGATGAAGCATGGGAGCATCCGGCGCCCGGCCTTTTCCGGGCCGCTACTACGAGCGAACCGACGACGGTCGGCTGCAGTGCAACGTGTGCCCGCGGGCCTGCCGCCTGCACGACGGCCAACGGGGTCTGTGCTTTGTCCGCGGTCGGGAAGGGGATCGCATTGTCCTCTATACATACGGACGTTCGAGCGGCTACTGCATCGATCCCATCGAAAAGAAGCCCCTGAACCACTTCCTTCCCGGGACTCCGGTGCTTTCCTTTGGAACGGCGGGCTGCAACCTCACCTGCAGCTTCTGTCAGAACTGGGACATCAGCAAGTCGCGCGAGATGGACACCCTGATGGACGAAGCATCCCCCCAGACCATCGCCCGCGCTGCCCGCAAACTGAATTGCCGGAGCGTGGCCTTCACCTACAACGACCCCGTCATCTTCCTGGAGTACGCCGTCGACACTGCCGTGGCCTGCCGGGCGGAGGGGATTCGTACCGTGGCCGTGACGGCCGGCTATATCGGTGAGGAAGCACGGCGGGAATTCTTCTCCCACATGGACGCGGCCAACGTGGACCTCAAGGGATTCACCGAAGACTTCTACCGTCGGTTCTGTACGGCCCGACTCGGACCCGTTCTGGACACGTTGCGGTACCTCAAACACGAAACGAAGGTATGGTTCGAGATCACGACGCTCCTGATTCCGGGCGCCAATGACTCGGATGCGGAGCTCACGGACCTCTGCGCTTGGGTGGCGCGCGAGTTGGGTCCCGATGTGCCGCTGCACTTCACCGCCTTTCATCCCGACTTCAAGCTTCAAGATCGGTCGGCGACTCCGCTCGCAACCCTCCAGCGCGCGCGCCGCATAGGCTTGGATCATGGTCTGCACTACGTCTTCACCGGCAACGTGCATGACCGCGAAGGCCAGAGCACGTACTGCCACGGGTGTGGTCGCGTTGTCATCGGCCGGGATTGGTACGAGCTTTCGGACTACCACCTTACCCCGTCCGGTGACTGCGCTTTTTGCGGTGAGCGGTGCGCTGGCGTTTTTGATGCGGCGCCCGGAACTTGGGGAGCCCGCAGACAACCAGTGCGGCTGGCGGCCCTTGATGCATAAAACCTTCGGCGCGGCTTTCCCAAGGGGTTTTGACGCGTCGTAACTTTCTTTCTCAAAACGGGTTCTTGATGCGCCGCTTCAAGCCATGAGCCGGGCAAGTGGCGGTAAACGGCCAGAAAAAGGGACCCCAATCGAGTCACCTCCCTTGGGCGGGGTTGCGAAAAGAAAATTCATACCGCCTGCGATCTTTTCGCTCGACAACTTTTCGAGAAACGCCCTGATTTCGTCCAATTGAGAGTGTTTCCTGCGTTCGGAAACAAACCTGTTTGGGGGAAAAGTAAGATGAAAGTAAATCTCACCACCCTCGTGCTGTTCGTCGGCGGCTTGGTCTTTGCCGCTTCCGAAGTCAGCGCGGGCAAATACGCGATCTTCATTCACGGTCGTGGCAGCAACAAGTGCTCCTTGGGGGACACGAACAACTCCTATTGGGGTACTGCTTCGAGCGTGACCGGCGGCTACACGAATCGCTTCGTGAACTACGATTCTGAGTATGACCCGCGGACGTTTTCGTCCTGCCGTGGTTCGTATCACCTGTACACGAAGCTCAACTCGTACTGCACGGCCGGGCACACCTGCCAGGTCATGTGCCACAGTGCGGGCTGCTACACTACCGCCTATCTGGCGCAGCGTTATCCCTACTACTGGGACGACTACGCCATGAGCTACGTGGTCTTCACCGGAAGTGCCGAAGGCGGCTCCGAACTGGCCAACGCTGGCGAATGGGCCACCGGTTGGTCCATGGACGAGGCGCTGAAAACGGGCAACGCCCGCGCGAGCAGCTTCAACCACAACGATACAGGCGGACGGATGTACTACCTGAACGCTGGCTATGACGGCAACTGGCTCTCGGCCATTCTCCCTGGAGAGGACGACGGGGTCGTCTCTTTCCATTCCGCCTGCGGGATCTCGGCCGGCGCCAACGGTTACAACACCTGTACCGCTTCGGCGCGTTGGACGAACCACCGCATCCTGAACGGCGCTTACTACGCGGTCAGCACGTGGAACACCACGAAGCGCGGTTACGACGCCGACCATACGGTCATCATGTCCAAAGGACGGGATGGCTGGAACGGTATCGTGAGCAAAGGAGTAATCTCCTACTATTGATGCTCATTGCGCGGCGGCCGATGGCCGCCGCGCCCTTCGCTTCTCTCCCCGGCGGGAGTTCATCGAGCAAGAGGTAATTTCCTGACGCGCCGTCAGGATTCGCGGACCATAGGTCGGTGCTCTGTTTCGATGCGCTGGCTCCCGGCATCTCGCCTCAATTAAGTGCTGGACATTCCAGCAATTCCCTCCAACCTCCTGCCCCACGAGTGTTCTCGTCGGCTTTTGTTCCTCAAATCTCGGTCTTGAGAGCGCGGGGCCAGGCCTGACGAATCCAAAACAAGCAAACCAAGAGTTTTTAGGGGGAAAGTAAGATGAAAGTAAGTCTCACCAGCCTCGTGCTGTTCGTCGGCGGTCTGGTCTTTGCCGCTTCCGAAGTCAGCGCCGGCAAATACGCGATCTTCATTCACGGCCGGGGAAGCAACAAGTGCTCTCTGTCCGACACGGATAGCTCCTACTGGGGCGCAGCCTCGAACGTCAACGGTGGTTATACGAAACGTTTCGTGAACTACAATTCGCAGTATGATCCGCGGACGTTCTCATCCTGCCGTGGTTCGTATCACCTGTACACGAAGCTCAACTCCTATTGTAAGGGCGGCCATACCTGCCAGGTGATGTGCCACAGCGCCGGTTGCTACACGACCGCATACCTCGCCCAGCGCTACCCCTACTATTGGGATGACTATGCTATGAGCTACGTTGTCTTCACCGGTAGCGCCGAAGGTGGTTCGGAACTTGCCAACGCAGGCGAATGGGCCACGGGTTGGTCCATGGACCTTGCCCTCAAGACCGGAACGGCTCGCGCCAGCAGCTTCAACCACAACGACACGGGCGGACGGATGTATTATCTGAACGCCGGCTTTGACGGCAACTGGCTCTCGGCCATCCTGCCCGGCGAAGATGACGGGGTCGTCTCTTTCCATTCGGCCTGCGGGATCTCCGCCGGTGCCAACGGCTACAACAGCTGCACGGCTTCCGGACGCTGGACGAATCACCGCATCCTCAACGGCGCCTACTACGGCGTCAGCACCTGGAACACCAGCAAGCGTGGCTACGACGCGGACCATACGGTCATCATGTCGAAGGGACGCGACGGCTGGAACGGTATCGTGAGCAAGGGGACCATCTCCTACTACTGAACCGGGTACGATTCCAGGGCGCTCCATGCGCTGGAGAAAGCCGTCCGCTTCGCGGGCGGCTTTCTTGTTTTTGCAGCTTGCTTGACAAAGGCGATCGGGTGAACCACCGCCGTCTCCATGCAGAAGAAACACATCGTGCTCGTGGCAGCGGTGGCGGCTGTCCTCCTCGTCGGTCTCATCATTTACGTACTATCTTCGGATGGTGGCCGGCGCGGTACCGATGGGGAGTTCGATCTGGAAGAGCGCCTCTATGAACAGGGTCGCAAGGGCGACGGTCCTGATGCGCATGGAACTCCCGGAGAAGCGTTGGCGCGGACCGCCGAGACCCAAGAAACCCTCCTTCGTGATACGATGATGTTCTATCGCTATCCACCCCGCTCCCGGCCGCTCACGAAGAAGATGAAGGATCTTCTCAATCCATTTGCCCTGGTTGACGGACCGCATCCGATCTTTCTCAAAGAGAAGCCCGAACCGGGGACTCCTCCGATCTACATGTACCAGCTCTCTTCGGATCAGCGCAGCATCACCGAGAAGGAAGCGTTCGTGGCGCGCCTCCAGGTTTGGCAGGAACCGCAGAAAGCCAACGTGCTGCCCAAGATTCTGGAAGCCACCGTTCATTCGGACAACCAGACCGGCCGCATCAAGGTGGGTGATGCGCGCTACAACGACGACGGAAAAGAGGGCGATCGACAGGCCGGGGACCGTGTCCTGACCTTCACCTGGACGCCACCGTACGGCGGGCGGCTCTATTGGGGAGAGCTGGACCTCCGCATCAAGTTCCAACTGCCCGATGGGAAAACGGTGGCGCACGCTCTGACGTTCCATTCCACGCCCACCGCTCCGGCCCGTTTCACCGGTGAGTTTTCGGAAGAGCTGGTAAACGGTTCGCTTGTGATCCGTCCGGAGCTCGAGGTCAAGCAGCGCGGAGTGTACATGTTCGATGCCAACCTCTTCCAGAAGGACGACAATGAGCCCACCCATTGGGTGCGGGCGTGGGCGCAGTTGCAACCCGGTCGCCACAAAGTCGACCTGCTGTTCTTCGGGAAGATCTTCCACGACAAGCGCGCCGAGGGCCGATTCGTTCTGCGGCAGTTGCGGGCCTATCGACAGAACGAAGTCGATTTCGACATCAACAGGAAGGTCAGTCAGGAGGAGATGGATCGCATCACCTCGAAGACCCAGAGCCGCAACGAACCGCTGAATCAGTATCTTCCGCTGACGCGTGAGTACACGACGAAGTCGTACTCCCTGCGGGACTTCTCGACGGACGAGTACCAGGGACCGGACAAGGCCCGCCGCCTGGAAGCCGTGCGCGCCAGCAAGTTCAAGTAAGGCACGCCCCGTGTTTCGCCTGCTTTCTACTTCGTGGGTGCGCGTGTTCCGCGCAACTTGCGCGGCGCTCCTGGTCGTCGCGTCCGCCGGTTGTGGGGATCCGGTGGCCGAGCAGGTGAAGGCTTACCGGGCGCAGCTTTCGGGAGGGCCTCCTCCGTTGCGCATCCAGGCAATCTGGATGCTACGCGGCCTGGGAACCAGGTCGGCTCCCGCCATCCCCGACCTCATCCGGACGCTGCGCGAGTCCGATCCGCACTACCGCGCGCCGGCCGCCATGGCGCTTTCGGCCATCGACCCCACCGGCGTCCACGTTCTGCCGGCCCTTCGCGAAGCGCTTCAGGATCGGCACCCGGAAGTGCGCGCTTTTGCGGCGCGCTCCATCGGCAACCTGGGCCCCGCCGGCAAACCCGCCGTGCCCGATCTGACGCCGCTTTCCCAGGACACCCATTTCATGACGCGGCAGATGGCGCTCTTCGCGCTGTGGCGGATCACCGGCGAAGCTGCGCACTTCGAGGCTGTGCTCAAGCTTGCCTCGGACAGTCCTCCTCAGGAAAGGTCGCTCGCGGTGTACCTTCTGGGAGACAGTGGGAACAAAGACCCGCGCGTCGTACAGGCTCTGGTGCGTGCTGCCGGTTCGCCGCAGCGAGCTGTCCGTCTCGAGGGCGTTCAGGGCCTGGGCAAGCTCGGTCCCGCAGCGGAGCCCGGAATCGACGCACTCTTTCGCGCGTTTCATGAGGAGGATGGCGCCATCCACAATGCCGCGTCGGCCGCTCTGGTTGCGTTGGATAAAACCGGAGTCAAACTTTTGCCCGGGCTCATCGCCAGCCTGAATTCGCGCAGCTCCCGCGTCCGCGTGCAGTCGGCCTACGCGCTGGGGACTTTCGGTTCGGTTTCGAAGCCGGCCATCCCCGCCCTGAGGCGGACCCTGCGCGACGGGGATCCTGAAGTGCGTGGCGAAGCGGCCCGCACGCTTGGCATTCTCTCGGCCGACGCAGGCGAAGCGCTACCCGACCTCGTTGGCATGCTCTCGGATCGCGTTCCCCAAACAGCCTGGATTGCCGCCGAGTCCCTCGCGCGGTTCGGTCAGGCGCCGCCCGCACTTCTGACGGCTGCACGAACCGGTCCGCCGGAGACCAGACGCAGGGCCGTGTTTGCGCTCTCGCAGATGAAATCGCGCCCGGTCGCCGCTACCGAACTGCTGCGTGAGCTCGCCTCGGACCCGGATCTCGAAATCCAGAACATGGCGCGACTGGCCGTCTCTGGTGAGCCTGCCGGGAAGCGCTGATAGGGGCGCTTGCGGCCGACCGCAATTTTCGGCCGTTTCCTGCGTATCAGCACGAATAGCGTTCCCGGGGAAATTCGCCTACGATTCGAGAACCAATATTTGGAGGTTCTCGATGAAACCATTCCTGAAAATCAGTTGTCTTCTGCTCGTAGGCCTGCTCGTCGCCTGCCCCAAGGACTCGTCCAACGACGATACGATTCTTGCTGCTGCCGCGCTGGCACTGTCTGCACCTTCGGCTCAATTGAACGGCTCCTGTCAGCTCGCCGGCGCCGGGGCCAAGTGTGAGGCACTGTACAACAGCTCGAGTTCCAATTCAACTCTGCAAACGAACTGCCAGACCAATCTGGGCGGCACGTGGAGCACGAGCAACACCTGCACGACGACGGCCTCCGGATTCCTCGGAACCTGCAAACTGGCCAACAAGGATGCGACCGCAGGGGGCCTCGGCGGAGGCGGAACCACCATCAGCTACCGCTACTCAGGCACCGAGCCGGGAGCCTGTCAGGCGGACGGTGGGACCTTTGCCGCGACATCAGTTCAGTCTCCCTGACTCCAATCACAGTTGGAGCCGGCCCAGCAGCCGGCCCAACTCAATGGGACCGTCTACCTGGAGCTTTTCCATGATGTTGGAGCGGTGTGTCTCGATCGTGCGGATGCTCACGCCGAGTTCGGCGGCGATTTCTTTGTTCATCAGGCCGCGTGCGATCGCCCGCAACACCTCCAGTTCCCGTTCGGAAAGCCGTCGCAGGAGCTCTGTCTGTGGCGCGCTCGCCTCCAGGCGACGGACGAGTCCCTCTGCCGATGCGGGAAAAACGGTTTCGCCGCGAAGTACCCGCCGCAGGCCATCGAGGAGTTCATCGGCACGGCCATCTTTCAGGAAAAACCCTTGGACGCCCGCTGCGAGCGCCTCTTCCAGAAGAGCCCAATCGCGGTGCATCGTGAGGACCACGACCCTGAGTTCAGGACGGTCAGCGCGGACGGCGCGGACCAAATCCAGACCGTTCTCCTTGCCGATGGTGATGTCCGTGACCAGCAGGTCCAGGCGAATCAGCCGCAGGCGCGTTTGCGCCTCGCGGACAGTTCCCGACTCTCCGAGGATCCGACAGACGGAGTGCTGCTCGAGCAGCGCCCGCAACCCGGCTCGGCTCACGGCGTGATCGTCCACCAGAAAAGCAGCCGGGAGCCCTTTCACCGCACGGCAATGGGCGCCACCGATTGGGCTGGCAAGCTGGATTGCACCCGCCTGACCTCGGGATTGACGACCGGCAGAAGCAAGGAAAAACGGGTGCGACCGGGGCGGCTCGAAACGAGCAACTCGCCGCCGTGGGCCTGAGCCAATCGCCGCACTATGGCGAGACCCAACCCCGTTCCTCCGGGCCGCCGGGACGCAAATGGTTCGAAGATCCAGCGCAGCGCATCCGGGCGAAGGCCCGGCCCGTTGTCGGTGACGCTCATCTGAGCGACCTGTCCATCGCTTTCGGCTGCAAGCTGAAGTACGCCGCGACCCTGCATGGCCTGGTTCGCGTTCGTGGCCAGATTGTAGAACAGACGCAGCATGCGTTCCCGATCGATGCGAACGATATCGTCCCGCTGCGGCGGTACCACCTCGAGCGCAATCTGCGTGCCGGACAGCAGTCCGGCAGTCCGCTCGTGTATGTGCTGCAGAAATTCGGAGAGGGGGACACCGCGCAACTCGATCAGCGGATGGCCGCGCGAGAAATCGAGCAGGTCACGCGTCAGCGCGCGCAGGAATTCGACCTCTCGCTCGAGCGCACCCTGTCTTTCCGCTGCGGTTGTGCTGCCCTCCCCGCGGGAGAGCTGGAGGATTACGCTGCAGTGATTGTTGATGTCGTGTACAATCTCGGCTACCATCTCCCCAATGAGGACCAAATGATCGCGCTCGCGCTGCCGCAGGCTCAGGATGACGGGGAGAAGTGTGTCGGCCACTCCTTCGAGGAGATCACGATCGATGGCGGCGGGCCTACCTCCCGCCAACGGGATGTCGAGGATGGCCAACGGTTCGGTTCCGATTCGAAGGCGCAGGTCTTCGTTCCGGAATTCGAGCGGCTCGCCGGCGGCTTCCTGCGGTGCGGCGGGAAAGGCACGTTGAAAGGAATCCCCGGAAACCTTGTAACATTCCCAACCGAGTGTCGTTTCGGTCTTCAGAAAGAACCGGCCTGACGCCTCCCGCTGGAGCCGCCCGCAGATCAAACGCAGGGCCGTGGCGACCGCGGCCGCCGCGTCCTTGCAGCGCGCCAGCGATTGCGAGATGGAAAGCAGAACTGCCAGGCGGCCTGATAGGATCTCGGAGCGGCGTCGGGCTTGCTCACCTTCGCGCGTGACGAAGAGAGCCTGGGCCAGTACGAAGAAACCCAACGCGTATTGCATCGTGTAGTACTGGGAAATCGGCAGGATCCCGAGCGTTCGCAACAAATCGTACACGGCGGCAGCGCAGATGAGCGCGAGCCCCGCGCAGGCGGCGCGGGGGCGCCTTTCTCGCAGCGCAGACCGAGCCAGCGCAGCAAACAGAAACAAGATGCAGGCGAAAGCGAAGGCCCAGAAAGGAACAAGGAGAGCGGTGTACACATCGTTCGGCGCTACGGAGCTGATGAGGACGCAAAGTAGCACGACAGCCAGGACCAGGCGAGTGACCCTGATCGGGATTTGCGCGGGATACTGAGATTGTGCGTAAAGCACAAACGAGCCGCTGGCGAGCAACCCGGACGCGAATTCGATTCGATAGGCGACGTCCCAGGGGAGGGGCCAAAGGCTGTTTAGGATCCGATCACCGATTGTGATGGACCAGATCACATTCAGCACACAATGAATAGCAAAGTAGAACGCGGAATGATCGAATCGTCGGACGAAGGACAGAAGGAGGTGAAACGCCGCGACGATCAGGAGCCCTCCGGCAAAAAGCGCATCGCCGAAGTGGCGCAGTACCTCGCGTCTCTGCTCGGCCTCCAGGGTACCGACGCGAATCGGGAACCATAGACCTCCCCAGCGGTGATGGTGATTGGCAACGAGCGCAGTGAGTTCGACGTGCGGCGTACCGCGACACAGACGGACCACCTGGCTGCGCAACTCGGGGATGGTCACCTCAGCTGTTCGACCCGGGCGGCCGCTGCGTGCCAGCAACTGCCCCTCACAGTAAAGCTCGAACGCAGTTCCCTGGTCCGGCAGGTGGATCGCGTACTCGGGACCGGGTGGCAGGTGGAGCCGGAGGCGGTAGGTTCCGAAGCCCTTCCCTGTGGGGAAAACACCCTCCCAGGTTCTGGGAACCGTCAGGACCAGGGGCGGGGTGGCAACGTCTCCCGGTCGGCGGGACACCGCCGGCAGGAACTCCCGAGAAAAGAAATGCCAGCCGCCGTTCAGGGTTGCTGCTCCCGACCGTTCGAAGTCCCAGCCGCGCAGATCCAGCTGTCCGTCTCGGGCGAGCGGTGGCGTCGGCCCGCCGCAGGCCACCAGCGAAACCGTGCCCACGACCAGGGCTCCGATCGTGAGGCCGGTCGCCATGGGCCCAAGGTTCGGGCCGCTTCGCCCCTGTCTATCCGACTCTACGGGAGTCGCGCTGGATTGCGCGTTGTGTTCTCCAGCAACAGCAGCGACCGCCGCAAAGAGAAATAGGGCGAGGCCTTCCAGCGTTGAATGTTGTAGCCGCCCAACTGTTCGGTGTACGCGCCGCCGAGCACGATGTCGGTGTCACCGTCGCCGTCCACGTCCCCGGCGTCCATGACCAGCCAACGACCGTTTTGGGCGTCGGGAAAGGAGTGCGGGACGAAGCGGCCGCCGCGGTTCTCGAAGTACACGAACGTGCGCAGCGGCAGTCGCCCGAAATCGGGGTAGAACGAAATCGCGGCGATGTCGAGATCTCCGTCTCCATCGAAATCGGCGGCCCGCGTGTCGTAGGCGCCGTCCAGGGGCAGGAAGTGTCGCAGCTTGAGACCGCGTCCGTTTTCGTTGCGATAGACGCGCACGCCGTGAAAGGAGCGCAGTGGCTGACTGGCCAGGTCTCCGTTGTCGCCGTTGGTCGTGATCACGTCGGTGAACCCGTCGTCGTCGAAGTCGGCCAGCGTGAAGCCCGTGAAGCCGTACGCCGGGTGTTCGGAAACCAAAACCTGTTCGCGTGGTTGCGCCGAATCGACGTCGCGCAGCAGAAGCAGCCGTTCCCGAGCCTGGGCCTGAAGAGCCAACGCGTCCATGCGTCCGTCCCGGTCGAAGTCCACAAATGCCGCTCTCAAAAAGCCGGCGCCGGACTTCAGGTTGCGCCTGGCCACCGGTTTGCCGGGGGCGCCCGATACCAGCAGCAATTCGCCGTCGTGGTGCCCAAAGCCGGAGATTATGGCGCTTAACTCATCTGTATTGCGACTATTACGAAAAGCCAGGTGCGCCGATCGGTAGAGGCCGGGCACCGACCAGACGAGAGCCCCATTCGCGGGCCAGGGGGGTGGCGTCAGTACGAATGCCCGGCCGATCCGCTCGGTGGTTGGAAAGAGGTTCCCCGCGTCGAGGACCGCGAGGCCCTGGGGCAGGGGACGCAGAGCTACCGGAACACCGCCGAGAGTCCTGGATAAGCGAGTACGGCCACCGGCATCCAAGACCAGAAGCCTGCCTCCAGAAACGTCTGCGGCGAGGATGCTCCGACGCTTGGCGTCGATGGTGAGGGCCGTGATGATGGTGCTTTCGAGTCCAGCTTCGGGGAAGATCGCGCGAAACGTGTGTGTGACCGGCTCTTGTTCTGGCTCGGCAACCGGCGCGGCCGGACGGGCGTACAGTGGGTCGGGTGGCGCGAGGGCCTCGTAGTAGGCGCGCAGCGCCTTCCAGTCGTCGGGCGGCAGCGCCGGTTTGCGAAGGACCTGCGCGACATTCACGCGCACGCGCAGGTCGCGCATCGCCTTGGTGGGGGAACCGAACAGCACCGGGAGATGGCCGGCGTCATCATGGCCCAGGTAGAGGCCCATGACGTTGAGCACATCGACATAGGCGCGTTTGTGCAGCAAGTCCGGTGTCGGAACGAGATGGCACGAGCCGCACCACTGCGCGGCCAACTCGGCGCCGCGACGATGCTCCGGCGGCACGGGAGGGGCAAGCCTGCGCCCGCAATTCCCACTCAGGCCCACCGCGAAGACGCCTGCCCCAAGGATGCAGGCAAACCTCCGGGCCCCGGTTGCGGTCTTCATTTCGGCTGCAGCAGGGCGGCGGTCAGTTGCTCCACGGCTCGATGGAGCGCGGCCTCGAGTCGTGCGTTGTCCTTGCCGCCCGCCTGCGCCGTCTCCGGTTTGCCGCCCCCGCCACCCCCCACGATTGCCGCCGCTTCGCGGACGAGCGCGCCACAGTTGGCGCCCGCCACAACCGCATCGCGGTTGGCCATGAACAACAGCACGGGACCTTTGGGCGTGCGATTGCCGAAGAGCACGACCAGGTTGCGCTCTTTCTCTTTGAGCGCGTCTCCGAGGGTGCGCAGGGCCTGGAGTTCCACGTCGTCGAAAGTGGCCTGAACCACCCGCGTTGCTCCTACGCGCGCCGCTTCCGTCAGGAGGGCTTCGGCGCGGTCGAGCAGCGCTTCCGAAGCGCGTGCCTGGTTCTGTTTCTCGGCGCGGGCGAGTTCTTTCTCTTTCTCTTCCAGTCGGTGCCGCCAGGTCTCGAGTTCCCGGGAGAGGGCCACTACTTCGGCGGGGCCACGCTTGAGCTGCTGCTCGCGTTGCCGGCTATCGGGCGCATCGCGCAGAAAGAGGTCCTCGGAGATCCCACCGGCAGCCCGTGCGACGCGGCTGACACGCTCATTGTAGTCGTTGATGCGCGCACCCAGTTCATCGAACGCCTCGCGAAAGCTGGCCGCGACGTGCTCACCGGTCACCGCTTCGATCCGCCGATTGCCCGCGCCGGGGCTGCCTTCGCGCAGGATGTGAAACGCACCGATGAAGTTCGTATTGGGAACGTGCGTCCCACCGCAGAGTTCGACGGAGAGGTCCTCGCCCATGGCCACGACGCGGACCTGCTCGCCGTACTTTTCGCCAAACGTGGCCAGCGCCCCTCTTTCGCGGGCGGCGGCGATGGGCATCTCTTCGGTGCGCACGGCGGCGGCCTGAGCAATCGCGGCGTTCACCTGGGACTCGATTCCCTGCAGTTCCTGGGCGCTCAACCGCTCGGGATGCGAAAAATCGAAACGCAGGTAGTCCGGCGCCACGAGCGACCCCGTCTGGATCACATGCGTCCCGAGTGTTTTTCGCAAAGCCGCGTTCAGCAGATGCGTAGCACTGTGGTGCCTCATCAAGTCCTGGCGACGGGCCAGGTCGACTTCGAGCTTCACGGTATCCCCAACCTTCAGCGCGCCTGAAACCAGTTCGCCGATGTGGACGGTGTAGCTGCCGACGCGGCGGGTGTCCGTGACGCGAAACAGCGCGCCTTCGGACTCGATGCGACCGGTGTCGCCGAGCTGTCCGCCACCCTCCGCGTAGAAGCAACTGCGATCCGTCACCACGAATCCGGCGCCGGGTTCCATGGTGCTGACGGAAGCGTCCTTCTGGATCAAGGCGATCACCCCGGCACCTTCGGTCGTCTGCGTGTAGCCGCTGAAGACCGTGGCCGGAGCGTCGCTCGGAAATCCCGAGGGCAGTTGGAACTCCTTCCAGCGGGCTGCGGCCGCTCCCGCGTCGCGCTGTTCTTGCATGAGCGCGTGGAATCGACCGAGGTCGACCGACAGTCCCGACTTCTCGGCCAGTTCGACGGTCATCTCCAGCGGGAAACCAAACGTGTCGTACAATCGGAAGGCCGCTTCTCCGGAAAATTCGCCTGCCCCGCGCGCCTGGTGTTCGTCGAGGTATTCCTGGTAGCGGCGCAGTCCGTGGTCGAGCGTGCGCAGGAAGCGTTCCTCTTCGCGCTGCACAGTCTCGGCAATCGTCCTGGCGGCCACGGCCACCTCGGGATAGAATTCGCCGCACATTTCGCTCACCAGAGGGACCAGGCGGTGCAGGAAGGGCTGGCGGATGCCCAGCTCCCGCGCGTACAGAAGCGCGCGGCGCAGCAGGCGACGGATGACATAGCCGCGACCGGTGTTGTCCGGCAGTACGCCATCAGCCATGGCAAAGGTGACACTGCGACTATGGTCCGCAATCACGCGGAAGGCAGCGCTGTTGTCCCGTCCGTATCGGAGCAATCCCTCCGAGCCCAACTCGTCGGTCAGCTCTTCGGTTCGCGCAATCAGGCGACCGAGTTCGTCGGTGTCGTAGACGCTGTCACGGTCATGGAGGAGCGCGGCAATTCGTTCGAGGCCCGCACCCGTGTCGATTCCGGTCTGGGGCAAAGGTTGCAGTGTCCCATCCTTCTTCTGGTTGAACTGATTGAAGACCAGGTTCCAGTACTCCAGGTAGCGTTCGCACTCGTCGGCCGGGCGGCACGCAGGATTCCCGCAGGTGCAGGCCTCCGGCCCTCGATCCAAATAGAGTTCGCTGCACGGCCCGCAGGCGCCCGAGTCGCCGGCCGGTCCCCACCAGTTGTCCTTCTTGCCCAGGCGCGTGATGCGGCTCTTGGGGATCCCGATGACGCGATGCCAGAGGTCCTCGGCTTCGTCGTCGTCCTCATAGACGGTCACGAAGATGCGTTCCGGAGCGAAGCGGAGTACCTTCTGCGAGAAATCCCACGCCATCCGGATGGCGCCTTCCTTGAAGTAGTCGCCGAAGCTAAAATTTCCCAACATTTCGAAAAACGTAAGATGTCGCGTCGTGCGGCCGACGCTTTCGAGATCCGTGGTCCGGAGGCATTTTTGAATGGAGACGACGCGGGGATGCGGCGGCTTCTCCACACCGGCAAAGTAGGGCTTGAACTGGACCATGCCCGCGGTGGTGAACAGGAGCGTGGGATCTCCGCTGGGGATCAGGCTGGAGGAGGGCACCTGCCGGTGGTCGTGCTCCCGAAAGAACTCCACCCAGGCCTTTCTCAGTTCGGCCACGGAAAGTTGTGCGGGTGCAGCGGGCTTGGACGAGTTGCTCTTCGACTTCGGTGCGGTCGGGCGGGCCTTCTTCGCTGGTGCCTTTTTCTTTGCTGACTTCTTGGCCATCGCCTCGCTGCTCCGATTGTCAATCCCGGTCACGCGGCCCCCGGGTCAATTGCAAAGGAAAGGCAATGCAATTGTGGTGGCTATCCCCGAGCTGTCTGCGCGTCTGGTTCCCGGTGGCTGCCGCTTTGCGTTTTGTTTATGTCGCCTGCCTTTCCCTGCTCGTAGGTCTGGCAGCAGGGTGCACGTGGATGTCGCAGGAGCGCGCTTCGCAGTTCCTGGGTCGGGAAGTGGTCAAGCGGGCCGAGGTACTCGCGCGGCTGCAGGCCGCGGTCTGGACCAACGCGGCCAGTTGCACGAACAACCAGTACCCGGCGGCCTACGCGATCGATTTCTCGTTGGGCGCAGAGCTCAACGAGCCCTTCTATGACGCAACGTCGGTGGATATCTGCATACTCGGCTTCCTGAGCGTCCCCTGCGCCAGCTCGCCTGTGACGGATCAGGCCACCGTGACGGCCCTGTACACGGGTGTCCTTCGCGCCTGCGGGCCGCTTCCGCGCGGTTTGTGAGGATTCCCTAACAAACGGAATTCTGAGGTCCGGGTGTTTCGCGGCGGACAAATTTTCTTCTTGCCCTTTTATTTCTGAGAAGGTACACCCGAAAAAGGCACATAGGGAGAATTACACGATGGCACGCTACAGTTTCATTGCGGCGGGGCTCTTAGCGGCCCTTTTCGGGTCGGCAGTCCTATGGCCCCTTCAGGCGGCTCCAGAAGCGGAGGGCAAGAAGTCGGATGAGGTCGTCACCGATGCGATGGGCCGCAAACACAAGGTCAAGAAGGTCGTCGACAAGTTCCGCCTGTGCGCCAACCGAGAAGAGCAGGAGAAGAAACGCCGGGACCGCGAAGCCGAGTACAAGCGCCTCGAAGCGGAGGGCAAAAAGCCGGGCCTCCTTTCCAACATCTCCTTGGGGAACAACCCGCGGGAAGGCCAGTATCGTGCCGAGATGGAAAGGCTGCTCGGGATCGAGATCGGGAACGTGCAGCGTGCCGTTCGCGACGTGGAGCACAAGCACAAAGAACTCATCATTCTCTACCCGCAGCTCAAACAGTATCAGGAGATCATTCTCGAAGATGTGCCGGGCGCTTTTCGGGATGGAGAGTACGTCAACTCCAAGAAGCTGATCGTGATGCATTACAACGAACAGGGCGTCATCGACTGTGTCGTTCTCGATTCCATGACGCGCAGCGTCTACAACCCCACGCAGTGGACTCGCAAGGTCATTCGTCTCTATTACCCGAACATCCAGACGCTGGAATTGGAAACGCATCGACACAACTACCAATTGCGCGGTTCTCTCGAAACCACGTCGCCGGAAATCCAGCTCAAGGCTCTGCGTCTGGTCTTCAACAACCTGCGCGCGGCGCTCTATTCGATGGACATGCTGATTGCTGCCTACTACGACCTTCGCGAGAAGAAGAGCGACTGGCAGATCAATCTCTGAGGCGGGGACGCACGTAGCTGGGCGGTGGTATCGAGGCCGGGTGGGTCTGGTTGCCCTGTGAACGCGGAGCTTCGGCGATTAGCCTGAACGGTCTTCGTGGATGAACGGGCGAATGAACTCTGCGAGCCCGTTCCTGCCGCTCGCGCTTCTTGCAATTGGGACTTCGATCGGGGCCGACGACGCCAGCACGAAGGCGGAAGCGCGCTTCAGTGCTTGGGCCGTTCATCTCTCGAATGCCCTTTCTTCTCCCCGGGCCTAACGAGCCGTGGAGTCCACATTGCGCATGACCAATTTTCCCGAGTGCCCGCCTTCGCCAAACAGGCGCAGCAGACGAGGCGCTTCCGCGAGAGCGTGCGGCCCGTCAATGACGCAGCGCAAACTTCCCGCAGAGAAGAGTCTCTCCACGAAGGTGAGGTCCTTGTTGGGCTTCAGGGCCACGATGCGTATTCTCTTCCGCGTCAGGAGGCGGACCAGCCAGCCCAGAAGCAACGTCTCGATGAGTCGGGCAGGGGAGCCGCCCACGGTCACGTAGCGACCGCCCTTCTTCAGCGCGCGTGCGTGAGCAAAAGGAGAGCGTGAGGTCTTGCAGTCCAGAATGAGGTCGTAGCGCCGTCCGGTCTTCGTGAAATCTACCTCCTTATAGTCGAGCACCTGATCGAACCCCAAGTCGGCCATCATGGCGAGTTTGGCGCCCGTGTCGACGCCGGTGACCTTTGCGCCGAACGTTCTTGCTATCTGAAATCCAAGAGTCCCGACACCGCCACCGCCACCGTTGATCAGGACCTCCTGGCCTTCGCGAATGCCTCCGTGGTCCACGAGTCCCTGGACGGCCAGGTTTGCGGCGTGGGAGATGGAGGCCGCCTCCTCGAAGCTCATGTCGGCAGGTTTCGGCGCAAGCGCCTTGGCGCTGATGGCGATGTAAGTTGCGTAGCTTCCCGTGCCGTGATCGGAAATGTCCCCGTACACAGCGTCGCCGACCGAGAAGGAAGACACATTCTCTCCGAGGGCCTCGATGACGCCGGACAACTCCATGCCCGGTATCGGCCGCCGCGGGCGCAGCAAACCGAAAAGCAGCCGATAGACTCGGGGGATGCCGGTCACCATTGCCCAATCGAAGTCGTTGATGGCGGTCGCGCGGATCCTTACGAGAACCTCGCCCTCCCCGGGAATGGGTCGCGGGACTTCGGTCAGGACCAAAGTTTCCGGCGGGCCGTACTCTTTCTGCACAAATGCCTTCATTCCTCTGCGCGCCGCGCGGAACTCAACGTCTCTCGGCCGGTCGAATCCTCGGAAACGGAATCATGACCCTCTTTCCGCGACCGAACCGTGTGCTGAGTTCCAGATACAGGTGTTCGAGGTGGTCCCCCGGTCGGCCCGTCAGGTTGTGGTAGTCCGTCCGACTGACCGTTGTTGCGTGGACGCGCACCAAGACTTCGTCCGGGGAGGGCAGCGGTTGTTCCACCTCGGCTATGGTGAGCACGTCTGGAAGTCCGTATCTCTTGCGCGTGACCGCCTTCACGATTCGTCAACGGCCACAGGGAATCGAGAGCGCGCAAGAGGCTTCCGAGCGCGTCGTCCGGTATTTCTCCTTGACGCACGCTCCGAATTGGACCAGTTCCTGCGCATGTCCGGTGGTTCGGCCCTCGCCGAGATCCTCGCCCATATCGAGAGCGGCCGTTTTTTTTCGCCTGCGATCTCGCCCTCGAGAAATCGATCTCCGATCCGACGAACGTGGCATTGAAGCAGGCTCTGGCCCGGGCGCTGCAGCCTTTTGTTCGTCGGATCGAAACCTCGTCCCCCATGCCGCGCTCGATCAAGACGCTCCTATTTGCTGACATCGTGAATTACACCAGGCTGCGCGAAAGCGAAACGCCAAACTTTTTCCTTCGGTTTCTCACCAAGGTCGCGGGCGACCTACGGAACCTGGAAGTGCGGCCACAATTCCTGAACACCTGGGGCGACGCGCTCTTTGTCGTGATGGACTCCGCACTCGGCCTCGCCCGATACGGCGAGGCTCTTCGACGATCTGTTTGCGACACCGATTGGAACGCGATCGGTCTACCGACCGACATGAACATCCGCATAGCCCTGCATGCGGGCCCGGTTTTTGAGGGTCAGGACCCACTGAGTGGAAGGCCCAACTACTACGGCGCTCATATGAATCGAGTGGCCCGCATCGAAGCAACGACAAGGGCCGGCCTCATCTACGTGAGCGAACAGTTCGCGGCGCTCCTGAACGTGGAGCAGAAGGCCAGACCACAGTGCGCCTGCGACGACGTCGGTGTGATTGATCTGGCGAAGGGGTTCGGCCGACAGGCCATCTACAGCCTCCGACCAAGGGGCTCGCCGCACGCGGCCTGAACTGAAGCTTGGAGTGTTGGGCGGTTTGCTCAGCTCCCCATTCGCTGCAATTTTCTCCTGCCCATAGGCTCTCGTTCATTGGACAAGGCCGGCCGGAAGGGGGACAGCGGTCCCCACGGATGCGGCCACACGAAACATCACATGACGCGCCACCGACTCGGGTCCCGCGGCTGGCCCTGACCCTGCTCGGTTTTGGGACCTTCGCGGTGGGGACCGGAAGCTACGTGTACCTCGGTCTGCTCTCGGCGCTGGCCGCCGACATGGGCGTGACGATTCAGACGGCCGGCCTTCTGGCCACGGCCTTTGCGGCCGGCTACGCGCTCGGTGCTCCCTTTCTCGTGACGTTATCCGAAAACCGCTCTCCTACCCGCCTGCTCCTGGCCTCGATGTTCCTGTTTGCGATCATTCAGCTTCTCTCCGGGCTCGTCGACTCGTTTGGTCTGCTCGTCGGTCTGCGCGTGCTCGCGGCCCTGGCGGGCGGCTTCTATACACCCACGGCCCTTGCGTCCGGCGTAGGACTCGTACCCGCCGAAAAACGTGGAATCGCCCTGGCCGCGGTGATGGGCGGGCTCACGCTTTCGTTTCTGGTTGGCATTCCGATCGGCAGCGTGCTCGGGGGCCTCTTTGGCTGGCGCGCCACATTCTTCCTTGCATCCGGCCTCGCGGCCGTGTCAGCCATTCTTCTTCTGTTTCTCGTGCACATTGAGCCGCGCGGCCATGCGGGCGCTTCTGTTCCCGCCGCCCTGCGTGTGCCGGCGGTGCGCTCCGACCTTGCGGTGACGATGCTGGGTTTCATCGGCGCCTTTGCCGTCGTCGCCTTCATCGGTCCGCTGCTCGAAACGTACGGCCAACTCGGACCGAACGGCATCGCCCTTCTTCAGGCGGGCTCCGGACTCGGCGGGCTTCTCGGCACGGCGGCGGGCGGGGTCTTCGCGGATCGGGAAGGGACGACGGGTATTGTGCCGTGGACTCTCATCGCCACAGCCCTCGCCCTCTTCTCGATGGTCCTGCTCGGTCCGCTCACCCAAATCGGCACAGGCTACGCGGTCGCCCTCGCGGCGCTCGCACTGTTCGTTGGCAGCGCGGCGGTTTTTGCGCTCGTACCGCTCCAGCAGCACCGACTCATTCACCACGCGCCCGACAAGCGGGGCGTCGTCTTGTCACTCAATCAGTCGGCGATCTTTCTGGGGCAGGGCCTCGGTGCGGTCTTGGGCAGTGTGGTGATCAGCCGTTTCCCGCTTTCGGCATTGGGAGGTGCGGCCGGAAGCTGCCTGCTCGTGGCGCTCGCCATCGCTTGGCCGCGGAAATCGGCTCATCGTTGAGAGTGCCCGTGCCATGCGTTCGCGAACGATTGCTGCCGCACGAGAACAGAGACCGGGCCCTTCGGCCGCTGAAAGCGCGCGTGCCGCCCGCGTTTATGGACACGCGCGCATTCGCCCCTTCCAGAGGAAAAACCGGTCCGAACAACGATGCGATCGAGCACCCCGGAGACGTTCGCGGAAGAGTCTCCTGAAAGGGGCGAGTACGGGCTTGGCGAATCACGCGGACCAGCCGCGCCTGAGCGGCGGTGTGGCTCCGGACGCAAGCCAGTAAACTTGTCGGAACCCGAGGGCGCGATGGAAGCTGCGGGCGCACGAGAAGAGAAACCCTGCGGCACGCGCTCTCGAGGTCCCGAGCAAGAGTGCGTGCCAGGACCGGACCGTTCGGTTGCTGCAAGCGCGCCCCGCGCAAGGCCGTGCCGCCTCGGTCCGACTCCCGGCGCGCCCACACGAGCCGCCTACTGCCCGGTGTAATCGACGTTGTAAGTGCCGAGAAGTGTGCCGGTACAAAGCGTTTGGCAGTTCGTATCGTTGGAGCAGTTCGCGTTTCCGGTGTAGAAGACATCCTCGCTCTGAGCATACTTGCAAAGACCGATGCTGTCCGTAGCCGGGCACCGGCTCGTTGTTGAGAATGTTCCGCTGCAGTTGGAGGCTGACGCGGTGCTGGCCCCAAAGTTGTTTGTGCAGGTCTTGTTGCTGGCGCGCCTGTCACAGGAACTGTGGAAGGCGCTGGCGGAGGCGAGCACATTCTGCGTGATGAGAAGGCTCAAGAGAAAATTGTTATCCTGGTCGTCCTTCCCCCCGCAGGGAGCATTGATGAAACTGGCGGCCAGAGCCACCACCAGAACTGTTGAAAGCCACTTGCGACGCATACCCGAACCTCTTCGTGTCACATTCTCCGGCAGGCGCGCGCAAGCGACGGCCGGGCGGGCCATCCCCCCCCCGACAGAGTCAAGCGAGATTTGCCGAGCGGGAGGCCGGCATATTTTTATAGTCAACGTATTGTATAGAAGCAGCAAGAGAATCGGCCCGGCCTGGGCGGACGTTCCCGCGTCACGTGCGAAGAATCGCGGACCGAACAGAATGGTAGCGAGAAATCGACAAGTACAATTTGGGGCGCACCCGGTCCGAACCGAAACGAGATGCGAGCCGCCGGGAGGTCGCGTGCGGCCGACGGCGGGACCGCCATCAGGGACACACCGGACCGCTGATCCCGTAGGTCATTCTGAGATAGCACTCCAGTCGCGCGCGTTCAGGCTCCGAAATCGCCCGCGCAAACAGGAGGACCTCGGCAATCTCACCGTCCAGAAACTCGCCGTTTGTGGAGTCAGGATGCTTGCCCAAGCGTGTTTGGTAGTTGGGGCCGGGCGTTGCCATCCAGTTGCCCGGCTGGTAGCCGCCGGAAGCAAGCGTGGACACCAGGGTTCCGTTCACAAACAGCGAAGCGGTCGGGTCGGTGCCGGTGGAATCCAGGGTAATGGTTGCGATGTGGTAAGAGGCAGCCTCCGAACCCGCCGAAGCCAAGTCGATAGGGCCGCCGCTCGAACCCCGAAAGCGGACGGTGTAGTTCCCGCCGTCGGTGCTGATCCGAAACACGTTGTTTGTGCTCGAACCCGTGTCTCCAAAAACCCATTGCGTTCCCGACGGGTTCGTCCGGCCCACCCAAACGAACGTGGCCGACGAAAAGTCGAGCATCTCTCCCAGATCGAACCAGTCCTCCTGCGTGGCCACACTGCGGTCGAATCGGAGGGCCGGTCGGCTGTTGAGGCCGGAAACGTTGCGAATCATGCTCGGTCTATTGACCAGAGACAACTGCACGGCATGATTCCCGGAGCCCGACGCATCCGGCCAGATCCATATCCCTTCACCATCGGCGACCGAGGGGCCGAATGAATCGGCACGCAGCCACATGCGCAATCCGGCCACGTCGGTCGGAGCAAAAGTGGTCCACCCGAGCGGTGGCATGTAGGCCTGGGCCAGTTTCTGTCCGCAAGTATTGGCGACGGCCGTGCTGATGCGCAACCGGAGCCGTGCGGCAGTCCGAGGCGGAGAAAGGCTCGGCGAAATGACCAAAACATTCCCCCGCACTTCGACCGAACTTTTCAAGCAGGTTTCGAACAGGGAGTCGGTGACCTGAACCGATCCGACACATTCACCAGCCGCGCCGTTGCTGGTGATTGTACCGCGGTCCACGGGTGCATTGAGCGTAACAGTAAGCGTCTCGCCTGCAATGTTGAGCCCGGAAGAGCCGTCAGGGGGGCTGACATCCAAAACCACGAAACCCTGCATCTGACGAAGCAACAACTCTCCGAGGGTGAGGCCCTCGGTGCTGAATTGGGGAAAGGGCCTGGAACACAGGAAGCCGATCACGACAATCAGCAAGCCGGTCCCCACGCCGCAGGCGTAGGCCGTCCAGGGTCGCCTGTACAACATAGGTCAAGAAGTGGCACGGCTTTCCTCCCGGCGAAATGACATTTGTCAGATGAAACCGGCGACGAAGGTTCACGGAACCGGCCGTCCGCACCCGAACTCACCTGCCCTGTGGCGCCAGCGATTCCGTCCCCTTCAGCCGCCCAAGATTGCGGTCGAAGGTTCCGAGGGGGACATGACCTGCCTGTCGGGCCAGCTCGAGGACCAAACAATCGGAGAATCCAAGCGCCGGCTTCTTTCGGTACTGGACGAGAGCCGAGGCGACCACATCAGCCCCATCGATGGCGATCTGCTTGTGGTTGAGAAGCATTTCGACGGCGGCGGCAATCCGAGCGTGATCCAACCGGTAGACTTCTGTGAGCACCCACGTCAGTTCCGCCAGGACAAGGTGCGATACCCAGGCGCCGTTTGCCACGAACCTTTCTGCGGCGGCTGCCTGCCGCGCGTCATCCCGGGTGAGAAGGCGGACCAGTACGTTCGTGTCAATGGCCCGCATATTTTCGACGTGCGTGCCTGCGGGCCGCCTCTTTCAGCTCCTCGTCCGAGCGCCGCTTCGGCGGTCGGCCCGGGAATAGCCTGTGAAAGATATCTTCGCTCGAGTACAATCCGGCGCGCCGTACCACCAGCCTGCCATCCTCCTCGCTCCATTCAATGACCGAGCCTGGCGTGATCCCAAACGCATTTCGGACCCGAGATGGCAGAGAGACCTGTCCCTGCGCCGTAACGCGCGACTGCGCGAGCTTCCCCATCATCGCCGGTCCGACCGTTCGCACGCCGCCCGCAGATCGGCGAAATTTCACGTAACCGATGCCCTCCCGAGGGTTCCCAATGTATACGATCCTTCGACGTCGGCGGGAGCAAGCATGGACACTACTGAGAGACAATCCGAAATGGTCGCGGGCGATGTGCAAATGCGCTCGGTTGTTTCTGTGAGCGCGTCGCACAGACAGCGGGAGGGAGGCGGCTTCATCGTGCGTCGGCCTTTCCCTACGCAGGGCCTCACGTTCGTGGATCCATTTCTCCTGCTCGACGAGATGGGACCGGCCGACTACGCGCCCGGTCAGGCCGTGGGCGCGCCGGATCATCCACACCGTGGATTCGAAACTGTCACGTACATGCTCGAGGGGGAGTTCGAGCACGAAGACTCGGCCGGTCATCGCGGAACGCTCCGTCCGGGAGACGTCCAGTGGATGACGGCCGGCGCCGGAATCATTCACTCCGAAATGCCGTCTGAGCGCATCGTGCGCGAGGGAGGGCGCGTCCATGGATTCCAATTGTGGGTGAACCTTCCGGCGGCTCTCAAGATGACCCGTCCTCGCTATCAGGAACTCGCCGGCGCTCAAATTCCCGAAGCACGCAGCGCGGACGGACTGGCGCACGTGCGGGTCATTGCGGGTCGTGCCCTGGGAGTGAGCGCGGCCATCGACACGCTCACCTCAATTGTCTACCAAGATTGGACGCTCGCGCCTGGCGCGGATGTGACCGTGGAGATTCCGTCCTCGCATGAAGTGATGGCCTTCGTTTTTCAGGGCATGGCACTTTTGGGCGAAGGCGCTCGCGCGGTAGGCGACGGAGAGCTCGCCCGTTTCGGTCCGGGCGATCAGGTCCGCCTGCGCTCTGCCGCCGGCGCGCGGCTGCTCCTCCTGGCCGGAATTCCCATCCGCGAGCCCATGGCTCGCTACGGCCCGTTCGTCATGAACACGCCCGACGAAATCGAGCAGGCCTTCCGGGACTACCAAAGCGGTCGTATGGGTGAGATCACGCGAAGCGCCAGAGTCGGTTGACGGGACGCACTCCGCCGGCGAAGCGACGTCTCATGGGTTCGCGGCTCAAATTGGCCTTGCTCGTGTTCGCCGTTCTCGCCGTGGGTTACGCCTACGAGGACTACCAGAAGTACAGCGCGCGCACAAATGCGGCTGCCGTCTGGGGTTGGATCTTCACGCGCTGGTTCGAGTGGACGCAGAATCCGGACGAACTCCTGCGCTCCGAGAAGCTGCGCAAGCTGCGCGCCGACTCCAACTGCCGACCCGCTTTTCTGAAGGAACAGGATGTCCCCGCCCGACCGGGGGCTCGACCGCAAATGGTGCGCGGTGTGCCGCATCGCCAGTTGGACCAGCACGCGAGTGCCGCGGTGCGCGCCCTCATGGACGGAACGCTCGGCGCGAAGAACGAGTTTCCCGGTGCCGTGCCGGTCTCCTTCATCTCGAGTCGCTGGGAGCTTACGGGCGCACGCGCCCTCATTCTGGAAGGCTGCACACCACAGACCTGTCACGCCAACATGCTGCGGTCGCGCGGTGAGTTTGCACACCTCCACTCCCACGACGGGAGCTTTCACGTGGCGCTCTCTGCGCCCGATCTCGCTCTTGTCATCGAGAAAGGCTGGGGCGAGCTGTTCCCGGCTTCGGGCCTCTTGGGCGGTCGCGTTCCCTACATTGCCCTCGTGTACGCGCCGCGGGATGCGGGCGAATGGGGTGTCGTGCGTCGGATACTCGGCGCGGGCCATCGCCTCGCGTTGCACGCCACGCCGGGTCGCGCCTGTCGCCTCAATCCCCCGTGAGGGAGTTGCGCCCGCTGGCACTGACGGGCCGCCAAAACGCTTTACGCCACCTCCGCCCGAAAGGTTTCTGGCCCGAGAAGCATCGGTAACACGTTGGGCGCACCAAACGCTCTCCGGTGAAGGAGCCAACAATGGCAGACGAAGAAAAAGAGAAGAAGAACAAGAAGGTCAACAAGATGACCCTGGCCGAGGTCGAAGCGGCTCTCAAGCGTACGGAAGAGAGCATGGGTGGCCTCGCCAGCAAGTACGCGCAGGCTCTGCTTGCCCGCAAAGCGGAGCTCAAGGGGTGACGCCTTCCGGCCGTCACCGTTCTGAAATCATTTTGTAACAATCCACGCGCAAGCTGTTGCTCGGGTCGTTCTCGCGTCCCAAGGAGTCTTCATGACGTTTCGATGGTTGCGTTTCTTTGCGGTCGTTCCTTTGGCGCTGGCTGCCGCGTTTTGCTCCCGGGGGCAGGGCGGCAGTATGCTCAACGGCGCGGGCGCCACCTTCCCGTATCCGCTCTACTCGGCGTGGTCGTACGATTATTCCAAGAAGACCGGCATTCGGCTCAACTATCAGTCCATCGGTTCCGGCGGCGGCGTGAAGCAGATCGTGGCGCGCACTGTGGCTTTCGGCGCGACTGACGACGCGCTTCCCGTCGACGAGGTGAAGAAGCACAACCTGCTTCAGTGGCCCCAGGTCGTGGGCGGGATCGTGGTCATCTACAACGTGGCCGGTTTGGGATCCGAAGAGGTCACGCTGGACGCGCGCAGCGTGTGCGGCATCTTCTTGGGAGACATCAAGAAATGGAACGATCCTGCTCTCCGCGCCTTGAACGGAGGCCGCGTCCTTCCGAATGCGCCGATCACCGTCGTCCATCGCTCCGATGGGTCCGGTACGACTGCGGTCTTCACCCACTATCTCGGGAAGACCTGCCCCGATTGGCAGAAGCGGGTGGGCCAGGGAAAATCCGTGAAGTGGCCGGTCGGCATCGGCGGGAAGGGGAACGAAGGAGTGGCCAACTACGTCAAGAAGCAGCCGAACTCCATCGGCTACGTCGAGTTCGCGTACGCGGAGCAGAACCGGATTGCGCACGCGTTGCTCCGCAATTCGGCCGGAAAGGTCGTGAAGCCCTCGCTGGATACGTTTTCGGCGGCTGCGGCCTCAGGCGACTACAACCCCGAGAATCATTTCTACACTTGGATCACGAACGCCCCGGCGGCAGACGCCTGGCCCATCGTTGCCGCCACGAACATCCTGGTAGCGAAAGAGAAGGTGGAAGAGAACAAACGCGTGGTTCAGTTCTTCGAGTGGGCTTTCTCCCCGGAAGGAGACGCACAGGCCCGGCGGCTCGTGTACGCGCCGTTGCCCGACGCGCTCAAGAAACGCATCCGAGAGTACTGGAAGAAGAACGGAATTCAGTAGAGGTCCGCTTCCCGCATGTCGCGATCGCGCCGCCGTACGAAGGTTGATGCCGCGCTTGGTCTTCTCACCGGCGCGGTTGCTTCTATCGTCGTGGTGTTCTGCGTGGCGGTCGTCTTCGTCCTGGTCCAAGAGTCTCTGCCCGCCATCAAGAAGTTTGGACTCGCCTTCTTCGTGCGATCGGAGTGGAATCCGGTGTCCGAGCAATTCGGCGGCGCGGGGGCTTTGGTCGGAACGGCGCTCGTGACTGTGATCGCGCTCTGTATTGCGGTACCCGTCTCGATCGGAATCGCCGTCTTCGTGACGGAAGTGGCTCCCCGCGGGCTCAAGGGCCCCGTGGGCGGCGCGGTCGAACTGCTTGCGGCCATACCCAGCGTCATCTACGGCATGTGGGGTCTGTTCACTCTCGCTCCGCTCATGGCGCGCGACGTGGAGCCCTTCTTACAGAACACGTTGGGCAGGTTGCCCCTCTTGGGTCAGGCGTTCTCCGGGACACCGCGCGGCATCGACCTGCTCACCGCGGGCGTCGTGCTCTCCATCATGATCATTCCGTTCATCGCCAGCGTGGCGCGGGACGCTTTCAACCTGACCCCGGCGGTGGTGCGCGAGTCGGCTTACGCGGCGGGCGCCACACAGTGGGAGGTGGTGCGGGACATCACCCTTCCGTACAGCAAGTACGGCGTGCTGGGCGGCGTCGTGCTTGCGCTCGGTCGCGCCATCGGCGAAACGATGGCGGTCGCTTTCGTTCTCGGCAACAAGCACACGATCCCTACTTCACTTTTCGATGCGGCTTCCACGATCACCGTGACCCTGGCGAACGAATTCGCGGAGGCGGACAAAGACATATACTACTCCAGTCTCTTTTACCTGGCTCTCACACTGTTTGCCATGAGCTTCGTGGCCCTCGCGGCCGCACGGCTGATGATCGCCCGCATCGAGAAACCGAAATGACCGCGCCGGTTCTGAAAACCAACATTCGCAGACGACGCCTCAAGAACATCATGGTGTTGTCTTTTTCGACGCTGGCGGCCGCGCTGGGCATAGGCGCGCTCGCCTTCATTACGACAGACGTACTCAGGCACGGCCTTTCTGCCGTGGACCTCAACCTCCTCACGCAGGACCCTGTGCCCGCCGGCGTACCCGGAGGCGGATTGCGTAACGCGTTCGTCGGGCAACTCCTCATCACTCTCGCGGCCACGGCCATCGGCGTTCCGATCGGAATCCTGGGCGGTACGTTCCTGGCCGAGTACGGTCGCGGAGCGCGGTTGGCCCGTTTCATTTCCATCCTGGCCGACCTCATGGTGGGTGTGCCGTCTATCGTGATCGGCGCGGTCATCTACGCGCTCTTGGTACGACCCTTCGGCCACTTCAACGGGTGGGCCGGTTCGGCGGCCCTGGCCGCCATCATGGTTCCTGTCGTCCTGCGTACCACCGAGGACATGCTGCGACTGGTCCCCTGGTCGCTGCGCGAAGCCGCGTTTGCCCTGGGAGCTCCCTACTACCGAGTGATCGGCCAAATTGTCTATCGCGGCGCCGCCACGGGGATCCTGACCGGCGTGCTTCTGTCGATTGCGCGCGTTGCCGGGGAAACGGCGCCGCTCCTGTTTACTTCGTTCAACAACAACTTTTTTTCTTTGGACATGACCCAACCCATGGCGTCCCTGCCGGTTTCCATCTTCCAGTACGCCATGGGTCCTTACGACGACTGGCACCGCCAGGCCTGGGGAGCGTCCCTGGTGATTACGGCGGCCATACTCCTGCTTACGATCGTGGGCCGTGTCGCCATTCAATCGAGGAAACACCGATGACAGTGCCCGTATTCGAAGTGGCCGGCCTCAACTTCTATTACTCCGGCGACACGCACGCGCTGCGGAACGTGAGCTTGAAGATCGAGAAGAATTCCATCACCGCGCTCATGGGGCCTTCGGGTTGCGGCAAGACGACGCTGCTGCGCTGTTTCAATCGCATCCACGACCTGTACGTCGGTCATCGCTATGAGGGCCAGATCCTCTTTCATGGCCAGGACATTCTGGACAGACACCTTGATGTCATCGAACTGCGCACCCGCGTGGGAATGGTCTTCCAAAAACCAACGCCCTTTCCGATGAGCATCTTCGACAATGTGGCCTATGGTCTGCGCCTGCAGAAGGTGCCCAAGGCGCAGATCGCCGAACGCGTCGAGCAATCTCTCGGGCAGGCTGCGCTCTGGGACGAAGTGAAGGACAAACTCTCGGCCAGCGCCTACTCGCTTTCGGGAGGGCAGCAGCAACGCCTGGTGATCGCGCGCGCTCTGGCGGTTCGGCCGGAAGTGCTGCTGTTCGATGAGCCGACCTCGGCCCTTGATCCGATTTCTACGGCGAAGATCGAGGAGCTCAGTGTGAACCTCAAGAAGGACGTCACGATTGTCATCGTGACGCACAACCTTCAGCAGGCCGCGCGTATCTCGGACTACACGGGCTTCATGATGCTCGGAGAGCTCGTCGAGTTCGACCGAACCGTGACGATGTTCACGGCGCCGACACAGAAACTGACCGAGGACTACATCACGGGTCGGTTTGGCTGACTCGAAAACCGACCCTATCAGGCGATCAGGGGGCGGTCCCAGTGGTTCTCGAGTTCGAGGGCCGGGAGGGCGCGGCTGAACAGGTAGCCCTGGATTTCGTCGCAGCGGCAGTCGCGGAGGAAGCGCAACTGCGGAAGAGTCTCGACGCCTTCGGCTACGACCTTCAGCCCCATTATGTGGGCCAGGTTGATGATGGCCCGCACAATGGAAGCGCTGTCCGGGCTTTCGGTCATGTCGCGGATGAAGCTCCTGTCGATCTTGAGCGCATCCACGGGGAAGCGCTTGAGGTACGAGAGCGAGGAGTAGCCCGTGCCGAAATCGTCGATGGAGATGGCAATACCGATATCCTTGAGGGTCCGGAGGGTGGCGATGCCGTCTTCCGGATTGTGCATGAGGCAGCTCTCGGTGACCTCCAGTTCCAGATACCGCGGTTCGAGTTCGGCCTCTTCGAGCAGCCTCACAATCTTGTGGGCCAGGTTTTCGTCGGCGAACTGACGGGCCGAAATGTTGACCGCAATGGGGACCGCAGGCAGGCCCGCTGCCTGCCAGCGCCGATTTTGAAGGATGCTCTGCTCCAGGATGTGGTCTCCCAGACGTCCGATGAGGCCAACCTCTTCGGCCAGGGGAATGAAGTCCGAAGGAGCGATTTCGCCGAACTCCGCGTGGGACCAGCGCGAGAGGGCCTCCACACCGGCAATGCGGCCCGAAACCAGGTTCACTTTGGGTTGGTACAGCACGCGGATTTCACTGCGCTCCGCTGCCTTGCGCAGCGCGGTTTCCAGCGCCAGCCGCTCGACTCCGCGATCTCCGAACGTGTCGGCGTAAACGTGCAGCTGGATTCCATCCTGCTGCGCTCGCTTCATGGCCAGGTCGGAGTTGCGGATGAGAGTCTCGACATCCATCCCATGCTCCGGAAAAACGCTGATGCCGGCCGTAACCGACAGGTACACCTCGCGTCCATCCACGACGTAGGAATGCGTGAAGACATCCCGGATGATCCGCTGCGCTTCCTGACGCGCGCGGGAAGGTTGTCCAACGTCGCGCAGCAGAATCAAGAACTCGTCGGTGGCCATGCGACACAAGAGTGAACCGGAAACCAGACTCTCCTCCAGCCGCACCGCCATGCTCTTGACCAGTTGGTCTCCGGCCAGGTGGCCCAGGGATTTGTGGATCAAAGCGAAGCGATTTAGATTCAGGTACACCAGGGCCATGCGCTCTTCCTGGTCTCCCGCCTCCATGATGGCGCGCGCCAGCCGCTCCATGAAGAACAGCCGGTTGGGCAGGCCGGTCAGGCTGTCGTAGTAGGCGAGGTAGGCAATCATCTCCTCGGCCTGGCCGGTACCGGCGTCAACGCGGCGATTGTCGAACATGTGGGTCTG
>CAZPFB010000041.1:0-44075 GCA_964585735.1 uncultured Leptospiraceae bacterium | reverse complement strand
CGCATGCGACCATCCATGACGCCCACCATGATCTCCGGGTCGGGATACACGCGACCCGCCGAACGGGCGGTGCGCTGACGGGCCCGGTATTCGAGTTCCGCGGCGCGCAGACGCGGGTGTTTTTGGAGCTGTTCGAGAAGCGCTGCGAGCGAAGACTCGGGGGCAGCGGGCTCGCCTCGCTTGCGGGAACCGGGGTCGTCGGTCGGAACGCCGCCCGCGCGCCCATGTGCTTTCGCCGGCCCGCCCGGCGCGCCAGGAGCGCTCGACACCGGCGCACCGCCAAGAGAGAGCGCAACAGAAGCGACCACCAGGCCCGCGAATCGCCCCACCCTGGCCGAATCCTGCCAGGGCGTCATTAGCTGAAGTCGCGCAAATATTTTATGTATGAATACCATCAGAGAACCTCGGATCCCGAAAAGCGGGAAAAAATCCACACAGGGCTACTGCGGGATGCGAGGTTCTCAGATCAGAAGGGTAGCGTGCACCAGGTGAAGGCGCAGGCCGGGTGGTGAAGGTCCGTGATCGACAGGCGCGCCCGCAGGGAACGCGGGGACCGTGTCTGCGGCTGCCAGCTCCAAAAGAATCCTGTCGAGCACTCGGGGAAGAGCCGCCGACTCCATGGCGTGCGCCACGTCGAGCGCGCCGAGAAAAACCATGTTGGCACAGCAACCGGAATCGCCACAGTCGCCGTTCGGCTCATTGGAGGAAGCAGGCGCGACCGGCGCTCCCTCATGACAGGGCGGGACCGATTCGCTCTGGGCCGTGCGCGTCTGTCCCGCCGGCTGTTCCGAAGATGCCGCAGCCGGGGCAAAGCTACAGAAGGCGACGAAGCACCACAGTGCCCGCGAGAGCACGACGCCAGCAGAACCGAAAGCTATGGCATGCTTGGTGGACATGGTGTGGAACACGGACAGATCGGCCTGATGATACGGACTCTCGACCCACCCGTCAACATGAAAAATGTCAGATAGAACGGGGCTCGACCATGCTGCGGGTCACAACCACCCTTCCCGCTCGTAGATGGCGATTCCGCGCCCCACGAGTTGCTTGAGCTCGTCCAACAGTTCCGCATCGAGGCTTCTGATATTGAAACAACTCTTGCCAACCAGGCACCGCCCCGCGGCCGGGGGCAGGTCCCGGAACTCGCCCGCGTGCGTGTACACCGGGAAAAGGTAGAAGGCAACCATCCTCGAACGGATGCTCACACCGGCAAAGTAGACCTCGTTGCGCGGTCGACCTGCCACGACGAGACCCGGTTTGACGGAGTAGAGGTGATAGTCCCCCCGCGGAGACTCCCGCACTTCCAGGGGCAACGAAAGGCTCTCCAGCAGACCTCGAAGGCGAGCGTGGATCTCTCGAAACGAAGGTCCCACCGCCGACGTGGAGCCGGTCGCCTCCCTCCTTGAGCCAGCACGCGCTGGCTGTTTCTTCGTGGCGCGAGTTGTGCGCTTCTTTGCGGCACGCATTGGTTCGGGGACCTCCATCGCTGTACCCAGCCAACAGGGAATTCGGCGCCGTCAAGCGAAAGGAGCAATACGGAGTCCCGGCCACGCGCGCCCCCTGCAGGCCGAACCCACTGTTGCACTTCCCGGATCTGCTTGACAATCTATCGGCTATAGACGATAGGCGATATCCATGGCCCTTCGCACAGCGCTGCGCAACTTCACGCGTTCAGACCGAAAGACAGCAGACCTATTCCGCGTGCTCGGGCATCCCGCGCGGCTGCAGATAATGCGCGTGCTCGCAGCGCGCGGCACCTGCGTGTGCGGCGAGATCGTAGAGGTTCTGCCCCTTTCGCAGTCCACGGTTTCCGAGCACCTCAAGGTTCTCAAAGACGCGGGTTTGATTCGAGGCGAGATATCCGGCGTGCGCAGTTGCTACTGCATCGATGCCACGGGTTTTCGGCACGCGAGGAGTCTGGGCCTTGCGTTCCTCGAGGGACTGGAGGTTCTTGACAATGAGTGCTGCTGATTCTCGGGAGAATGGCGGCCCGGGCCGGCTCTCGTTCTTGGACCGCGGGCTTACCGTGTGGATCTTGCTCTCGATTGGCGTGGGCCTGTTGGCCGGGCGCTATCTGCCCGGCATCTCCCGCTTTTGGGAAGCGCATCAAGTGGGAGCCGTGAGTCTGCCGCTCGCGGTGGGGCTCATCGTCATGATGTACCCACCGCTGGCGCGGGTGAAGTACGAGGAGCTGGCGCACGTTCTGCGGCATCGTCGAGCGCTGGTTTTGTCCCTCGTACAGAATTGGGTGGTCGGCCCGGTGCTGATGTTTCTGCTCGCCGTCGCCTTCCTCCGCGACCGACCCGACTTCATGACCGGGCTGATACTCGTTGGGATTGCCCGCTGCATTGCCATGGTGATCGTTTGGAATGACTTAGCTTCTGGCGACCGCGAGTTCTGCGCGGGTCTCGTGGCCCTCAACTCGATCTTCCAGGTTCTGTTCTTCACTGTGTTTGCCTGGTTCTTTGCGGCGTACCTGCCACCGCTCCTCGGCCTCTCCGGGACGACCGTCCGGGTCGGAATGGGCGAAGTGGCGCAAAGCGTGCTCATCTATCTTGGAATCCCGTTCGCGGGCGGCGCCCTTTCGCGCTGGATCGGTCTGCGGACCGTGGGACGCGAAAGGTACGACACGAACTATGCCGCGCGCATCGCGCCGCTGACGCTCGTCGCGCTGCTGTTCACGATCTTCGTCATGTTCTCTCTCAAAGGAGCCGCGATACTCGAAAAGCCCGCGGACGTGGCGCTCCTGGCCCTACCACTGGGCGTGTACTTCGTGGCCATGTTCGTGGGAAGCTTCTGGATGGGGCGGGCGGCCGGCGTCAACTACGCGCGCACAACGACGCTTTCCTTCACGGCGGCCGGCAACAACTTCGAGCTGGCCATCGCGGTGACTGTGTCAGTTTTCGGCATACATTCTGGCCAGGCATTGGCTGCCGTGATTGGTCCTTTGGTCGAAGTTCCCGTTCTACTCGGCCTCGTGCACCTGGCGCGCTACTGGCAGAACCATCTGCGTTGGGGGCCTGCGAACTCTGCTCCGGAGCCCACCGCATGACCGCCGCCGGCCGCTTGAGCCCCGCGTTGCGCGCCTACCTGGAAGGTCGGGTCTCCGAGGAGAACCAGATTCCGCAGCCACGACGCGCCATGCTGCTGGCACTGGCCGAGTACGCCGCCCGCCGCCTCCAGGCGGGACAGGTTTGCCGCCTCCTTTTCATCTGTACACACAACTCGCGCCGCAGCCACCTGGCTCAGGCCGCGGGACTGGCCGCAGCCGAATTCGCGGGGCTATCCGGAGTAGAAACTTTCTCGGGTGGAACGGAGGTAACCGCGTTCTTTCCACGCGCGGTGAATGCACTGCGGCAGGCCGGATTCGCCATCGATGTTTCCGAGCCCGGATCCAACCCACGCTACAACGTTCGTTTGAGTGACGATGCACCCGGGACGATGTTTTTCTCCAAGCGCTTCGACGACCCGACGAATCCGAAAGGCGAGTTCGCGGCAATCATGACCTGCACGGATGCTGACGAGGCCTGCCCCCTCGTGCCCGGGTGTGACGTTCGGATTCGCCTGCCGTACGACGATCCCAAACTCTTCGACCAAACAACCGAAGCGGACGAAAAATACGCTGAACGACTGCGCGAAATCGCCCGCGAACTCGTGTTTGCCATGCGAGCCGCGGCCGGCAAACTTGACGGGTGAAAACCCTGCTCGGTCGCCTGGGTTGCGGAGTCCTCCCTGCCACCGGTCTCGTCGCGTTTGCGGTATTCTGTTCTGGATGCCTGGTGAGTCATTTTCGCGATCTGGAGGCGTATCCCAAAGGGATGGGCAGCATCCACGAAGGCCGTCTGGCCGTCGAGATTCGCACGAAACTCGAAGAGTCGGTCGCCTTCCGAAAGATGGAGAAAGCCACCTTCGACAACTCCGGAATCGAACGGAAGACGAAGCATCGCCTCGAGCGATTCGTGCGTCGGGCGCTGACCGACAGCCGCGCCTTCGAGGAGGTCGACCGATCGCGCTTTCGGGTGACGGTTCGGCTCCGCCTGATCGACGGCGGTTCCGCGGCTGACGGCAATCGCTTCGAAACTTTGATGCTTTTTCTGAATCTGGCCACGTTATGCGTATTTCCGTCGCAATCGAGCGTTGTCGACTCGCTCGATATCGAATACGCCATGGACGAGACCGTGCTCGAACGCCGGACGTATCGGTATGCGCGCGTGCAGTACATGTCCTGGCTGGCAATACCCTTCAACATCCTGATCACGCCGTGGACGCCACTGCTCGGTCTCAATCCCGACGGTGTGGACCCCGAGCACGCTCTGCCCGCCATGCGGGAACGGATCATTGCAGATGCTCGGGCCTTCCGGGCCCGCGCCGCCGGCCTGGAACGGTCCGCCGAGCAGAACCCGGCCGACCCGAAAGGGCCCGGCGAACTGCCGGTTCTCCCCTGACGATTCGGCCACCGCGAAAATATCACACAACACGACTGCGCTTTCGCAGGGCGACCGGCCGGCCTTTCGCGTCAGATGAGGTATGCGCGTTTCGGTAATTGGCAGCGGCGTGAGCGGATTGGTTACGGCGGCGTATCTCGCGCGAGCCGGGCACACCGTGACCGTGTTCGAGCAGGCCGCCACAGCCGGCGGCGTGACGGCGGGCGCGGCCCTGGATGGCTTTCGTTGGGATTCGGGGCAGCTCAATCTCGAAGGTTTTCTGCCGGGCGAACCGTGCGGACGCGTGCTGGAGGACCTGGGAATCGCGGACCGCGTCCAACCGGTGCGCGAGGACCGCGCCGTCGTGTATCCGGACTTCGCCATTCGCAGGCCGGAGAACTATGGCGGACTCTGGTGGCGACGGGAGCTGCTCGAAGGGATCTTTCCAGAGGAGAGGCGCGGGATCGCGCGCTACTATGCCCTCTATCGACGTATGAGCAAAGTCATGCACCTGGCTCGCCTTCTCGATCGGGCCGCAGGACCTCAGGCGTTTTTCCTCAAGGCCCGGCTGTTTGCCACGCTGCTGCCGGTATTCCACTGGAGAAATCGCACCGCGGCTGAATTGTCCGGTCGCTTCTTCCGCTCCGAGAAGCTGCGTGCGGTTTTTCTGTCGATGCTGGCCGACTTCAGCGTCCGACCGTCGCAGTTCCCGGGACTCGGACTTCCGGCCATCAATCCGGAGGCGGCTTACGACCGGCGCATGCCGCCAGGACCGTTTTCCGGACCGAGCTACACGTGCCTGCGGGGGGGCATGCAGTCTCTGGTCGAGGCGCTGTGCGCGAGCGTGGAGTCATCCGGCGGTCGCATCCGAACGAACGCCACAGTGGAGGGACTCGACTTCGCGGACGGCCGGCCGGCGGCCCTGGTCGTGAACGGCGGTCGGGAACCAACGGACCTCGTGGTTGCCTCGGGCGGAGCGCGGGAGTTCTTCGACCGCCTGCCGCCACAGTTGATCCCGCAGTCTCTCGCCGCGCGACTGCGGGAACTTCCCCTGATGCAGTCCATCTTCCTGGTGCACCTGGGCGTGGACCTGGACGTGACCCGCCATCAGAAGCAGGTCACCAGTTACTATATCAACACATATGATATCGAACGAGGCATCGAGGACCTCGAAGCCGGTCGCTTCCACGAAGGGCGCGACGGCTTCGTGATCCACATCCCGAGCCTGCTTTCACCCGAGATGGCGCCGCCCGGGAAGCACAGCGTGACCATCTACACGGTGGCGCCCGACCGTCTGGCTTCCGGGGATTGGCAGTCGAAACGCGAAGAGTTTGCGGTTTCCCTCATCACGCAGGCCGAGCGGTTCGTTCCTGGGCTGCTTGCGGCCACAAAGGCGCGCGTCATCCTCACTCCTGACGACTTTCGCAGGAGGACGCACTTGGACCACCACGCCTTTGGAGGACTGGCGCCCACCCTCGGCAGGCCCGGCATTCCGCATGCCACGGGATTACCGGGAGTCTGGTTCGTGGGAGCTCAAAGCGAAAGTGGCGGCGGCGTGAACAACGGGATGCTCGGCGCTTTCCGCACGGCGCGGCGAATCCTCGAAGCGGTGCGGTGACACGCGGCCCCCGCCCAGGTTCGGCTGCCGGGGGTTGCGGCTTCATCATGGTGGCATCGCCATCCCCGGCTCCACCGACCTTCTCCGCATGAGGGCCACCGCGAAAACGATGACCCAAAGCATGAAGGCGGCGATGTTGATCCGCTCCCAAACGCCGATCCACGGGGTAGGGAGATTCGCCGCGATGCCAGGGCCCCCAGGGTGATGGCCGCGAGCATGAGGATGAGAGTAACAACAGCCCAAACGATGTGGAGAATGTCCGTCAGGGGCATTCCGGGCACGGTCCCTCGGAGATGCATCGGCGGCCAATAGATACCTACCACTCCATGAGCAACGAGCGCGGTTCCGGCGCCGCCAAGCAGCCGGTCGCCAGCACCGCAGAACCGGACTCCGGTACCGAAAGCGATCAAAAGCAGAGAATACGGCAGGACCATCCATACCCAGAGAGTGCGAGTGGGAGCGCCGATCGCAGAAAGCTCGCTGACGGTTTGAGACGCCACGTCGTACTCCAACCTTTGCGTCGGCACGTAAAAGTTGATCGCCACGTAGTGCAGCGAAGAGACAATCCCGCAAGCCAACAGCGCCCGTCGCATAATTGCCTCCTCACCCCGCCCGGGATCCCGCACAACGCTCCCCACCCGGGACCCAATCGATCAAAGCAGGGCCCGCACATTTTCGGGCGGTCGCCCCAAGACGGCCCGGTTCCCCGAGACGACGATCGGACGTTCGATGAGAATCGGATTCTGGACCAGTGCGGCAATCCACTGGGCATGGCTCAACTGTTTGCCCTTGAACTTCTTCTTGTAGACCTCTTCGCTCTTGCGCACGATCTGCTCCGGGGCCATGCCCAGTTTCTTGAGCAGCGCGGAAAGCTCCGCCTCGGTCGGGGGGTTCTTGAGGTATTCCACGATTTCAACCTTGGCGCCCGACTGCTCGATCAGGTCGAGCGTCTGGCGGCTCTTCGTGCAACGCGGGTTGTGATAGATTTTCACGAAGTTCGTGTGGCAACTTCATTGGAGTGCGTCAACCAATATCGGGCGCGCAAAAAAGGCGTGGACACTTTCGCGGTTCGTGCGAAGGGACGTGCGCAGATTGCTGTGGCGCAAAACCATGCAGCCCCCCGCACAAGAATCCACGGGCGGAGACCCGCTTTTCGTATTTCGGGAGGCTTTCGAGCAAAGCCACGAGGCTATCGGGATCTCCAACCTCGCCGGTGTGATCCACATGACGAACCCCGCTTTGCTGCGGCTCTTCGGCTACCAGAGCGAGTCGCAGGTCCTGGGACAACCGGTCCTCAGCATGATGGCTCCCGTGGCACGAGAATGGATAGCGAGCATGATGCGCCGGCGGGCGCAGGGGCAGAATCTCCCTGGCGCCTATAGAGCGCGCGGCCTGCGTCAGGACGGTACGGAGATGGCCATCGACGTGCGGACGGCGCCGTTGCACCTTCAGGGTCAAACGTTCATCATGAGTATTCTCCGCGAGATTCCTGAACAGGATGTGGCGGCGCCAGTGGCGAGCACTGCGGACGCGTTCTACCGCGCCGTCTTCAACGTGAACTCGGCCGTGAAGATTCTCATCGATCCCACGACCGGCGCCCTCGTGGACGCCAACGACGCCGCCGTGGAGCTGTACGGCTGGCCCCGCGAGCAGCTGCTGCGCATGCGCATCAGCGAAATCAACACGTTGTCGGTGGACGAAGTGCATCAGGAGATGGAGCGCGCCCGAACGGGACGGCGCGGGTACTTTCGATTCCGCCACCGAACGGCGCATCGCGGGGTCCGACACGTGGAGGTCTATTCCGGACCGGTGGAACTCGACGAAAGGCAGTTGTTGCTTTCGATCGTCCACGACGTGACCGATCGCGATGAGCTGGAAGCGCGCCTGGACCAATCGCGCCGTCTGGAGTTGGCCGGGAGGCTCGCGGGCGGTGTGGCGCACGACTTCAACAATCTGCTCACCGTCATTTTATCCTCCGTGGATCTGCTCGACGACGAACGCTTTTCGCCACAGGCCCTCAGCCTCATCGCCGACATCCGTCACGCGGCCGAGCGGGCTTCGGACCTGACCGGGGACCTGCTGGCGCTCGGTCGCAGGCAGGTTCTCGAAAACAAGCCCCTGCGCCCCGGAGAATTGCTGTCGCGGATGCGGGGTATGCTTCAGCGCGCTTTGGGCGAACGTTACTCGCTGGTCCTGGAACTCCAGCCCGACCTCCCGGTTGTTCGCGCGGACGCCGGTCGCCTGGAGCAGGTGGTGATGAACCTGGCGCTGAATGCTCGGGACGCTACGCCCGGCGGTGGCCGGATCGTCATTCGCGGAAAGCGCGTCCTGCTCGATCGACCCGACCCGGACGGTGTTCCACCGGGTGAATGGGCCGTCATCGAAGTAGAAGACAACGGAACGGGAATGGACGAAAATACCCGGCTTCGCATCTTCGAGCCTTTCTTCACCACCAAGCCGGAGACGGGAAGCGGTCTGGGTCTTTCGACGGCTCACGGCATCGTGACTCAGAGCGAAGGTCATGTCACTGTCAGAAGCGAACCGGGAAAAGGCAGCCTCTTTCGGGTCTTTCTGCCGGCGCTCGCAACTGCTGAGATTCCCGACCCCCCGGCCGTGACCTCGCCCCCTGCGGGTCCAGGCGGAAGGATTGCGCTCATCGAAGACGAACCGGCCGTCCGCAAGCTTCTGCGTTCGGCATTGGAACGCTCCGGTTTCCAGGTCGACGACTTTCCGTCTGCGGATGTCTTTCTACGGGAGTCCGGCCCGCAGGGATTCGATGCCCTGGTGAGCGACGTGGTCATGCCGGGCATGTCGGGCCTGGAGTTGGCGCGCCACCTCGAGCAGGAGTCTCCGGGTCTTCCGGTCGTACTCATCTCCGGCGAAACCGGCCCCCACATGGGGGACGCGCTGCCAGGCAATGCACGTTTCCTGGCCAAGCCGTTGACCGGAGAAGCTCTGGCGGACGCGCTGCGCGCCGCCGCGCGAAGCACCGCCACAGGCGATGGATAGGCGCCACAGGCGAGGCAAGAAAAGGGGCACGGGTGCCCGCGGAACACGTGATCGGGTGCAAGAATGCGCTCGATGTCCGCGCGGCCTTTCGTCTGGAACGTGGCGAATGCAAGCGTGCCCATGGACGTGAGCGGCACGCGCGCTTTCAGCGGCCGAGAGGCGTCGGCCCAACAACACACTCTCGCCCGGGAACTCGCGAGCGCGCGCCGCAAGGTTTAGCCCGCATTATTCATGAAAGACAGGAGCACGGGAGGCACGCACCCACACCCTGGCCCCGGATTCGTGCATCCGTGCACGGATCCGGGGCACTTCGCCATCCGTGGCTGCGCGGCAGGGAATGGGTGCGTGCCAGACAGCCTGTCTTTCATGAATCCTGACGGGCCGGGGCGTATGATGAAACCGCCGCAAACTGCGGCGGCTTTCGCTCCAAAGGCTTCCTTGCTCATGAATAATGCGGTTTAGAATCCTACAGTAATGCGGCCAGCCTCTCTCACCGCGACCGAAACTGCCCCCCACTCCGCTGCTCCAGCGGCACTGACGGACCATCAATCGACACGACCTCCCTCGGCTATTCCGCACGGGGGTGCTGGACGCTGGCGGTACGCGCGCCCTCGCGCTCCTTACCCGCGGAAATTCACAATGGATCGCTCGGAACGACGACGATATCGCTTCGTGAGCCGAATGCATTCCGGGCAGACCCATCGAATGGCACCCGGATCACTCTCGGCTCCCTGCTGGCGCCCCCGCTTTCCAGTCTCCCGTCAGAAGGAAATCCGCACGCCGATCCCCGGCCCGTCCATGGGTGCAAAGAAGAGCGCGGTCTTCTGCGACGGTCGGAAGATCACTACATCCACCAAATTCCAGGCCCAGTTCAGTACGAACGCCGTGAAGAATAGATTCGTACGGAAGCCCGCCGTTTGCATTCGGTCCCGTGATTCCAGCAGGCTACCGTACATGAGCCCCAAGGCGGCCCCGGCCGTGCTGTCCGGCGCTGCGATGGCGACGCCCAGGGCAACATCCGAATCGTTCGTGTAATCCGCGCGGCGTGGGACGTAGCTCCGACGAAACCACCAGGTAAAGAAGAGCGTGCCCACCGCGACGCCACCGTAGATCCGACCGGTGTCTCCGCGGCCCTGGTGGGTCTGCCCCCAACCCGGCAGCACGGCCGAACGCCACAGCGCAGAAACCAACTCCCCGTCGAAGGGACCGAAGCGGCGTTTGGCACGTGCCTCTTCCTCTTCCTTCCTCCGCTTCTCGGCCGCTTCCTTAGCAACGCGCTCGCGTTCGCGTGCCGCCTTCTCGGCCTCGGCCCGCCGCTCGTTGTCCGCCTTTTCGCGGGCCAAGCGTTCCCTTTCGCGTTGCTCGCGCTGCTGCCTGGCGCGCTCTTCCAACTGGCGTTGCTCCTCGTCGGAGGTGGTGGTATAGAGGATGCGACGGATCTTGCTCTTCTGGATGGTCTTCGTGCCGGTGCGGGTCCGCAGCGTGATGGTCGTGGCAGTCTGCCCAACCAGTTCCCCGCTGACGTACTGGCCGTTCCTCAGAAAGACCGTCTCTGCCCCGAGGGCGCCCGGGAGCAACAGGAACAGAACCACCCGAAACAGGCGATTCTTCATCGGGCACTCCGCGCTGCCTGGAGGACCTCGTCACTCGGTTCGAACAGGGCAAACGGATTCGGATATACGAATTCGACTATTTGGCCTACCACGCGGCCACCCAGGGTCACGTTCTTGAGCTGGAGAATGACCACGTACTCATCGGGGTCCGGCGCTTCCATGAAATGAGGGCCGTAGACATCCGGCTTGATGTTGTACATGACGCTGAACTCGTCTCCGATGCCCAGCGGAAAGAAGTCAGAAGGGCGAAGCAGATCGACGACGCGGAACCGTGCATCGTAGCGAACCCGCTTCCCGGCTCGGTAGGTGCGGGTGTGCAACAACTTGGCCCGCACGATGAGGTCGGCTTTGCGCACCTGCTCTTCAACGGTGGGAGGATCCGGAAGGGGCTCGACCTTGACGTCCGGTTCTTTGGCCGGGGCGGCCGGCACGGTGGCCGGCCACCAGAGGGCGACCAGCAGCAATATGGCCCAAGAGGATGTCCTGCCCGGTAGCACCACGGGCTATCGGACAGCAACCAAGCTGGCGCGGTCAATGCAAAAAGCAGCTTTCCGCAAACAATTCGTGAAGCAGGGGCCGGCCCAGCATTTGCGTTGGCGCAGTCCACGCGCGATTTCGAAAACAGTTGCCCTGGCTCAGGGGTTTGGATTGGCTTCAGGCGTGAAAGGATCTCAGTTTCGCATCCTGCTGTCCGCGCTCGTCTCGCTGTTGCCCCTGCTGCCGGTCGGAGCCCGAGAAGACGAGCCCGCGCGACTTCAGCTGGGAGTCGCACAAGATGAAGAGGCCTGGGAAAGCACCGGGTGGACGCCGGTTCAGTTGAGCCTCTTCAGACCGGTTCAGGTCTTCGACGACGGCCGCGACGTGTACGGCCTCAGACTGAACCTGCTTTACGGAAGGAACCGGAATCTGGTGGGACTGGACCTGGGCCTCGTGAACTCGACCCGGAACTTCGGAGGAATTCAGGCGGGCCTCTGGAACGAGTCGCACCTGGCCGCCGGATTCCAGTTCGGCCTGCTCGGGAACGTGGCCCGCGGCTCCGGCGAAATCGACCCCGAAGTCTACAAGCGCTACGAAAACGCCGAGCGCCTGATCGGGAGCTATAAGAACTTCGGCAAGGTCGGCGAAGCGCTCCGTCGCCTCTCGCGGCTTTCGCTCGTGCTTTCTCCGCTCGTACTCGGTCGGGCCGACGCGTACGGCGCGCAACTCTCAGCCGGGTTCAACAGCGCGGGCGACCTGGTGGGTTTGCAGTGTTGCGGCCTCTTCAATAGCGCTACGGGCAACGTCGTGGGACTGCAGGCGGGAATCCTCTACAACTTCGCGCAGGACGTTTACGGCTTCCAGATCGGCCCGCTGGGACTCAACCGCTCCCGTGACCTCTACGGCATCCAGTTCAAGCTGCTGGGCGCCAACCTGGCCACCGGTCGCTCTGTGGGACTTCAGCTTTCGATACTGGGCAATACGGCCGCCGAGCTCTACGGGATGCAGTTGGGCTTTTTCAACCTGGGCGGCGGGGCCGGGCTGCAACTGGGGCTTGTGAACTTCGGACAACCTTTCGGGGGAATCCAGGCCGGGCTGCTCAACCGCGGCGGGGCGACCGGCATCTCGCTCGGATTCATCAACCAACACACCATCCAGGTGACGGGGCTCGCCGCGGCGCTCTCCAACAGTGGCGGCGGTCCGCTGCGCGGCGCGCAGCTTGCGCTTTCGGACAACTACACGTCGCGCGCCTACGGCCTGCAGTTGGCGGTCGGCTGGAATCGCAATGCGACGCAGATGACCGGCGTTCAGGTGGCGGGGCTCTTCAATCGAACCGAGGAGTTGCGCGGATTCCAGTTGGCCGCGATCAACATAGCCTCGCAAGCTTCGGGGGCGCAGGTGGGCGTCTTCAACTATGCGGACGAACTCGACGGAATCCAGTTCGGGCTCATCAACATCCACCGCAAGGGCATCCCGTTCCTGCCGATCGTGAACTGGGGGTCGCGAAAGGCGGCACCGGAGAAAGGCCCGGCTCAAGCCAAAGAACAACCGAAATCGACTGAGTAAGTCTTTCACCGACCAGAAATTCCATGGAAAACAACGTGCTGGTGAGCATTCTGCGTGAACGAGAGTTGCGCGGCGAGCGAGTGGTATCCATCGCGCGATTCTCTTTCATTTCGTTTGCGTTTCTCATGGATGTGCTGGCCTACTACGGCCTGGCGCCTCCCATCAGTTCGAGCGGTCCGGACGGCCGGACGCTCTTGCTGGACCTGCTCTTCTGGTCCGCAGCAAACCTCTTCTTGATCCTGGCCCTCCGCCGGGTCTACGCGCCGTTTCTCAAATACATCACGATCACCGCCGACTACGTTCTGCTCACGGTCATGTTTCTATTCGACCCGGCCATCCCGCGCGAGGCGCCGGGGGTCGTTGGGCTTTCGCTCATTGCGGCCATCTTCCTGTTCTTTCTGAATCTTCTGCGCTACTCGCGAGGCGCCATGGTCTATGCGGGAGCGCTTTCCGTCGCCTCGACAAGTTCATCGGGGACGCCATCATGACGACGTTCGGCGCGCCCATCCAGAGAGAGGACGACGCGCTGCGCGCCGTGCGAACGGCGGTGGCCATGCGAGTCGGCATGCGCGACTTTCAGGCCCGCCACCCGGAGTTGGGACGTCCGTTGGAAATCGGGATCGGGATCCACACCGGCGAGGTGACGGTGGGCAACATCGGCTCGGCCCGTCGCCTGGACTATACGGTGATTGGAGACAACGTGAACCTCTCGGCCCGAATCGAAGGCCTGACCAAACACTACGGCTGCCCCATCCTCATCAGCGAGAGCACCCTCTCCGCTCTGGGCGACATCCCCGGCGACCTCCGGGTGCGGGAGGTCGACCTCGTGGTCGTCAGCGGGAGGACCCGACCGATTCGAGTATTCGAACTTCTCGGTTGATGGCGAGCCGGGGCCTCCAACGCGACCCGGCCGGTCGCCTGCGGAACTGACCAGCGCTGGAGCGCTGCGGCAAGATAACGGTTGACGGTTGGCCGGACATTTCCTACTTTTCCGATAGAGATACTGGAAAAGGAGGAATCTCATCATGGCGATTCGATTGGGCGATGTGGCGCCGGACTTCACGGCGGACACGACGGAGGGAAAGATCCGTTTTCACGAATACATCGAGGGCGGCTGGGCCGTTCTGTTTTCGCACCCGGCGGACTATACGCCGGTTTGCACCACCGAACTGGGAACGGTGGCCAAACTAAAAAGCGAGTTCGACCGGCGCGGCGTGCGAGTCATCGCCCTGTCGGTGGATCCGGTCGATTCTCACCACGGATGGGTGAAGGACATCAACGAAACGCAGGCGACGACGATGAACTATCCGATCATAGCCGACCCCGAGCGAAAGGTGGCCGGACTCTACGACATGATCCACCCGAACTCCCTGGAGAATGCGACCGTGCGGAGTGTTTTTATCATCGGGCCCGACAAGAAGGTCAAGCTCATGATCACCTACCCGGCCTCCACAGGGCGCAATTTTGCGGAGATTCTGCGGGTGATCGACAGTCTGCAACTCACAGCCAATTTCCAGGTGGCCACACCGGCAGACTGGCAGCACGGGCGGGACGTGGTCGTCATCCCCGCCGTGCCCGACGACCAACTGGCCGCCAAGTTTCCGAAGGGAGTCAAGCGGGTGCGACCGTACCTCCGCGTGACGCCGCAGCCAAATCTCTGAAAAAAGCCCGTGAGGCCGCCGCGCATCGCGGCGCGCCTCGCGGGGCGAGCAGGCCTCGCCAAGGAGGAACCCTCTCTTCCGCACCGGCAACATTTAGGTGCGCGTTGATTGCAACCGTGGCGGAAAGCCCCACCTGTGCCCCTGGGGAAGCTGCCCTGTCCGATACTACGCACGTTTCTCGAACGGCTTTTCCTTGGGAGGTGGCGAATGCGGACGTGCCCATGAACGAATCGGCACGCGCGCTTTCAGCGGCCGAACGGCACAGGCCCAAGAATGCACTCTCGCCCGAGAACTCGCGAGCGCGCGGCGAAAGTATTCATTCTTCGACCTCGACTTCCACCCCGTGCGGCCGGAGCCTTCAGCGCGCCCTCGGGTTCCGACAGGCTGACCCGGTCGCATCCGGCTCCACGCCGCCGCTTAGGCGCGGCTCAGCGATCTGAATCGGCACAACCGGCGCTCGCCACCCTTTTCCAAAGCTCTTCCCCGAACGCGAGCGGCCACAGGTTCGCATTCGTTTCCGGATCAGCCTTCCCCTCTGGAGGGTGGCGAATGCGAAAGCGCTTCGCCTTGGCAAGGCCCCGCCTCGTTATGAGACATAATCCAGCCCCAACTGCCCGAGGAAAATCGGCCCCGATCCGAATCTTGGTTGACTTTTGTGCGCCGCATAAAATTAATGGTGCAACGCACCATGCGGAGGGAAACATGAAGACCATCGAAAACCAGACCTTGGACGTTGTGAACGTTGGGCTCGGACTCGTGAATACGGGGCGCGCCACTGTCGAAGAGGCTTACAACCGGACGGTTCAGGCCGTGGCCGACGCGCGCACGAACGTCGAAAAGGCTTGGGGCGACCTGCGCACCAATGTGGGGCAGGGCTTCGAAGACCTCAAAGTCAAAGGCGCTCTCGACAATTCCCCCGAAGCCCAGAAGCTCCGGGAAGCCGCTGTCGGCGCAGCCCGTCGTTTCGCTTAACAGGCGCGACGCGCAGGCAGGAACCGGCCGCTCCTCGGGGGCGGCCGGTTCTTCTTTTCATCGCGGGAAGACCGCAGCCCGCTCTTCTGCTTCGGGCAATGCTCTCAAAAGCTCCGCGCGAAGCTCCTCCAGATCCGCAAACGTGCGATCCAGAGCCCCGCTGCGCAAGGCATCCTGGTCGGCGCGCGCCTTGACAGTGAATTCGGCGATGTAGTTTTCCCGCAGTCGGGCTGCCGCAGCGCTGTCCCCCTGCGCAAGCAGCCGCGCGTGCTCACGTCCCTGAAACAACTCGAACGAAGCCTCAGCTCCCATCACCGCCATGACGGAATCGCGCGCGGCCAGCGCCACGATACCCGGACGGAGGTTGCGACCGAACGCATGAATCTGTCGACCGCCGTAATTCTGACGCAGGACCACCGAAACGATCGGCACGCGACTGAGCACATTCACATCGAGCGACTCCCCGCCGATCTGCTGGATGCGCAGACGCTCCTGCTTCGTGCCGGGAACGAAGCCGGGCGCATCGGAGAGCATGACGAGCGGTAACTTTCTTCGCTCGACCAACTCGACAAACATGCGAAACTTCTCGGTTCCGACAGCGTCGGGCGCGCCACCGTGGAGAGGCTGATCTCCGATCACGGCAACCGGTCGCCCTCCCAGGCGGGCAAACGCCGTCACCAGGTTCGGCTCGCGTGCGGGTCCCTCCCCTGTGTGATGCAGAACGATCAGGCTACCCGAATCGAACACCACTTCGAGCACCTGGGAGCGCATGTCGAACGGCTGACCGATGGGCGGCAGTCGAAGGGCGACGGATGCCGTCGCATCGGACCGGGCACTCGTCTCGACGGTGTCGGGCACGCTGGCTTCGACCTCTGTCGCCTGTTCTGCCGAGGCGTATCCATCATGGGAGAGGAGGTTCAGCAGACGACCGGCCAGTTCGAATGCGGATTCGAGGTTCGGGCGCAGGAAGGCCGCCGTCCGCCGTGCGAACTCCAGTTCGCTTTCCGACTCGCGGCCGGTCGCCACGAAGATCAGAACATCCGCACCACTGTTGAGCGTGACCCGTCGCAAACCCTCCACGTGGCTGATGATATGCACGCGAACCTGCCGCCCGCGACCGAGCGTTCCCAAGAAGTCCATGCGCGCCCGTACCGCCTCGTCGTTACTGGCAGTGTCGCCGCGGTACCAGCGTCGGCCGAAAACCAGGATCCGGGGCAGTTCCAGGCGGTCGGCCGCGCGCAGGAGTTCGCGCGCCTTCGTGACTGAGGCGAACGACCGAATCCCGGCGTGCGTGCGCGGCCCGAGCACGAGCACCGGCCGGCCGCCCAGTCGGACGAAACCGCCGAGAAGGGCCGCTGCGTCCTGATACTCCGAGCGACAGTTGAGGAAGCGGCCGCCTTCGGCAACGGATTCCAGCAGCCGTTCGTTGAGCACCACGAAGTCGGCCGTCTCTCCGCGCGCGCGCGAGGGCGTCATGGCCCGCGTGGAATCTCCGCCACAAAAGAATTCGTGCAACCTGCGCACGTGCGTGAGCAGGTCGAGCTTGTCGACGGCGGTGAAGTCGACGGTTCCCGTCCAGCGGCCCATCACTCCCGCCCCGCCGATCTCGTAGTTCGTCAGCTCTTCCCCGGTGACGCTGCGCACCACAGCCGCGCCGGTGAGCACACGGTACGACTGCGGGGAATCGAGCATCACCTGGAGGGCCGCCTGAGAGCTGCCGTACACATCCAGCCCGGTGGCCGAACCAACGCCGATAGCCGTAACGAAGAAGCGCTGCGGGGCTCGGAGGGGCGAGCTATGCGGGGCGGCCGACCTGCGTTCGAGTTCGGGCATCAAAGATACCAGTTCGTCGTAGAGCGCGCGCAGGACCGGATCCGGATGCGCGCATAACAAATCGTAAAAGCGACTGTACGGCGCGCGTGAACCACAGAGCGCATTCAGAAAGAATCCTTCGGCGGCTCGATTGAGCGAAATCATGCCTTCGCGGATGTCGGCTCCGGCCCCGTCGTTCCAAACGTAGAGCGGCCGATCGAGGAGGTAGGCCAGGATGATTGCTGAGGCGTACTTTCGCCCTTCGCGGTCGCCGGTAGCCCCGCCCTTGATCCGGGAATCCTTCATGAAGAAGACGGCTTCCGTTCCCGCAATGGCACCCCGGTAGATGCGGGCGCCAACCGGCGCGTTCGTGTCGTCCACGGACGGGATACGGACCTCTTTGGCGCGGCCGGGATCGAAGCAGAAGGCGGCCCACTTTTCGACTGGCCACTTGCGACGGGCATGCAGTCGCTGTTCGACCGGGCGTTCCTCTCCGTTCCAGAAGGGATGCGCCCGATCTGTTTCGTCCACGATGTCGAAAGCGGCGTGCCCGCGTTCCGTGTACAGGTTGAGGTGGACTCGCTCCGGCGGCGCGTCTTCGGAACGCTGGCAGAGCAGGTCCACGATCACCATCTGCGCGCGGATGTGCTGGAAGTACCGCAGCGTGCGGGTGACGACCCGGCGCAGGGTCACTGCATTGAGACTCAGGGGGTCGTCAGCGGAAAGGTCGCAGGGCGTGGGCTCTTCGGCGGCGAACATGTGCACGTGATTGCGCAGCGCGCCGTTTCCAAAAGCGTAGGTTGAAAGCACGCGCGCGGTGCGTGCGGCGGCACGACGGAAAAGCGGAATGTCCAGCGACCCCGCCGAATCCGGGGCGGCTTCCAGGCGTCCCCCGGGCAGGTACGTCAGGCAGTAGAAGCCGGCCTCGCCCGCGTGATGCCGGACGAAGAGAACCTCGACGTCGTCGCAGGGCGAAGGCAGGACGAAAACGCGGGCCCGCGTGCGGAGGCGCTCCACATAAGTACGGGCCACGTCTTTGACTGTGGCCCCCACTTCTTCGGGATCAGCGCCGGCTGTCAGGCGGGCGGTGACAGCATGTGCGCTTTCTTCGAACTGCTGCCAGGCCCCCGCGGAAACCTCCTCGATGAATCCGAGATCCTCGCGGGACATTTCCAGCTGTCCCGGTCGGACCGAAAGCGCCCGCTCGCCGGCCGCGCGTTCGCGAAGAGTACGCAGCAGGCGCTGAGCGTGCCGAGCCCGGGCGTCGTCGCGATCGGGCAGTTCCTGTTCGACGAAGCGGTGCAGATCTTTGAGCAACTGCCGGCTGATCGCGGCCCCCTGGGCCATGGCGCGCAGGAGGGTATCGAGAAACGCACCGTGGCGGACAATCGCCTGGTATCCGCGCAGAATGAAGAAGAACGCGAGGCGCATGTCGGGGTGGTTCTTTCGGGAGAGATCGTCGGGGACATCGTAGTAGTGAAGCAGGCGGGCCATCACCGCGCGAAAGAAGTACGGCGGACGATACGTATCGTTGTCCCATTCCGAAAGCAACCGGTGCATCTCGCCAAACCAGGTCTGGTTTTTTCCGAGCGCGGCCGAGTACATCTGTTTGAGGCAGGTATAGATTTCCAGGATGGCCCGGTAGTGCCCTTCATGCTCGGGCCACGCGGGCGGTGATTTCGTCTCCGTGAGTTCCTGCTGCACGAGGGCCGCGCTCTCGCTTCCCATGAGGTAGCCCAAGAAGCCGCCGCGCAGAATCTCCAGGGCGCGGTGCGTCGAAAAGGACGGATCGGTCGGGCCCTCCCGCAGCAGGCGACGGACAAACTCCAACGATTCCGCGGACGCATCTCCGCCATCATCACCCGACCCGGCGCCGGCGGCCGCACGTGTCGGCTCCACGACGACCAGCGCCTCCCCCTCAGCAATACTCCGACCCAGGACCAGACCGCGTTCACTCTGCCCCCGGACGAGCCTACGTAGATCCCCATCGTCGACGAGGAAACTCACACGGCCGTCCAGGGGCGCGGTGAGCGTCGTCTCCATCTTCATGGCAGCAAGAACCAGGAGCGGTTGGCCCTTCTTTACGGGTGAACCCGGGCGCAGCGGACCGCCCTCGGCGTCCGGCGCAAACCGCACGAAGCTGCCCTGAAAAGGGCTGCGGACCATGCCCGGTGCGTCCGCCTGGCGACCGATACCCAACTGCCGTACGCGCATCCGGTAGTAGCGGACCAAACCTTCCGCCGAGGTGCTGCGCAGCAGGATCAGGTCCGAGCGCCGATCCAGACGAACCGGAATGGCGCGCGCGCGAAATATAATATGCAAGTCTAATGTTTCCGTACCGCGCGGGGAAACGCTGATCGAGCCCACCGGTTCGTCGTCGATGGCCACGTGGTAGGAGCGCAGCGCCCATTGAATGAACTGGAGCCGAAAAGCGCCGCTTCGCCCCTCGAACTCCACGGCAAAACGCGTAGGCACCTCGGTGAGCGTGGAACTCTGGAGCAGTTCTTCGAGGTCCTCGCTGCCGAAGCAGGCTTCGATAGCCTTCGAGATGGCGCCCGCCATCTCGGCAGCGCAGGCGCAAACGGCCGCTTCGCGCAGCTCGGCTTCGGACTGCACGGGAACCGAAAGCTCCGGGTGGTCGAGCAGGATCCGATTCGTGTACCGCCCTCCGCGGAATTCGGGATGGCGCACAATCTCGAGCAGTTGTTCCACGTTGGTCGTCACGCCGCGCACGTACAGCTCGCCGAGCGCGCGCTCCATGCGCAGCAGCGCCTCTTCGCGCGTCACCCCAAAGGCAATGAGCTTCCCGATCATCGGGTCGTACTCCGAAAGGATCGTGTCCCCCGACTTGAAACCGAAGTCACAGCGCACGCCGTTGAACGTGGGCAGCTCCAGGTCCACGATACGACCTGGAGCGGGGGCCCACTGCCGCCGCGGATCCTCGGCGTAGATTCGACACTGGATGGCGTGCTGCTTCTCCACGAAGCGCAGGCGCAACGCCCGCTCGTAGGGAATTTCCGTTTCGCGGTTGTCGAAGCAAAGAATCTGCCAACGCACCAGGTCGATGCCAAGCGATTGGTCGGTAACCGGATACTCCACCTGGAGGCGGGTGTTCACCTCCAGAAAGCCGAACTCGCCGGTGGCGTCGTCGAACAAGAACTCCACCGTTCCTGCGCCGCATTGGTTGGCGTAGCCGCACGCGGCCGCCATGCTCTCGGCCGCCGCGAGCAACCGTAGCGCCGTGTTGCTGTCCAAGAAGGCGTCTCCGCTTTCCTCGATCACTTTCTGGTTCCGGCGCTGCACGGCGCACTTGCGAATGCCGATGGCCGTACCGTTGAAGATCTGCACTTCGATGTGTACGGGTCGCTCGATCAGCTTTTCGAGGTAGAAGTCCGAGTTTCCGTAGGTGATCCCGCCGATGCGCTGCGCGGATTCGATCGCCCCGGCGAGTTCCTGCTCCGAGTAGATGGCCTTCATCCCCTGACCGCCACCACCCGCGTCGAGCTTGAGCATCACCGGGTAGCCAATCCGCGTGGCGGCCTCGCGGGCCTCGGGGAACGCGGTCATGCGTTCGGACCCGGAAAAGAGCGGAACACCGTTGCGGGCTGCCAGAGCGCGCGCCGACTGTTTGTGGCTGACCGCCCGCATAGCCTCGGCCGTGGGGCCGAGGAACACACACGGACGTCCGGTGCTTTGGGACCATGCGCCCAGCGCTTCGCGAAAGTCCGGGTTCTCCGAGAGAAAGCCGTACCCGGGATACAGACCGTCCGCGCGCGAAAGGTCGACGGCCGAAAGGATCGCTTCGCCGCGCGCGTAGTTGCCCGCCGCGCCGATGTAGACGACCTCGTCAGCGGCTTCGTACCAGGACTGACCGCGATCGGGGTCCGCCACCACCGCCACCGAGGCGATGCCCTCTTCCTTGAGCGCGAAGAAGAACCGTTTGGCGATTTCCCCGCGGTTGGCTACCAACACCTTGCCCAGACGACGACCCGGTCGCGCCGAGCGCGGTCGGCTGTGGAACAAAAGCGGATTGTTCTGCTCGATCTCGGCTTTCGCGCTGCTCATCCTATCCATAGTCAAAGCAGTATCACCGAGGCCATCGCGTAGTCGCCCGTGTGGCTCAGAGAGACGCGCGTCTGCGAGATCCCGATGGATTCCAGGAATTCGGCAAGCGCGCCGTGGAAACGAAAGAACGGTCGCCCCTGGTCGTCGTTGCGGACTTCAGCCTCGGCAAAGTCGAAACGGAGGCGACGCTCCTCGAAAAGCCGCGGACCATCGAGCGCCTTGAGCAGGGCTTCCTTGGCAGCGTAGCGCGCAGCAACCCGCTGCGAGCGCAGGGGCTCCGATGCCTCCAGGCAGTACGCCAGTTCGAACGCCGTGAGAAAATCCCGCACGAAGACGCTCTTCTGGTCCTCGAGCGCGGCGCGAAACTCGGGCACGAATGCCAGGTCCACGCCAATGCCAAAGACGCCCGTGGTCGCTCGTTCGGCGGGCTGGGTCAACACGAGAGCCTCCCGCGCCGCAGATCGATCCGCGCGGAATCGGAAGTGAGCACGGAGAGTTCTTCTCCGGAGGCGATGGGGTTCGTGGTGCGACGGCTGAAGAGCGGCCGTTCGCCGGGCAGACGCATGGCGCGCAGGCGACGGATCGCATGTCGTTCGCGCACCGAGCGCCTGCGCAGGTAGGCTCTCTTTCGACGATCGTCCAGCGCGGCAAAGAACAGATCGCCGCTGAGTATCAGGCACATGGCGCCCACGTGACCGAAGCCCAGCGTGGAAACCAAACCGGCCAGGATTCTCCCCTTACCGACACGCATCGGACGATTGCTGAAGACCAGATCGCTGAACTCGTTCATGACCTGATCGACATCCTCGAGGTTGCGGTTGCCCGGAAGAACGCCGCTCTGCATGGCCTGAAGAACGCCCGCCAACTGCCACGCGGCGGCGCCACCCTTCGAGTGTCCGGTGAGCGATTTTTGTGAAATTACAAATAACGGCTCTCCCGGAGTCCGCCCCAGCGCGCGCGCAATCCCCTGATGCAGGCGATTCTCGTTCACGTCGTTGGCGCGCGTCGAAGTGTCGTGCTTGGAAACCAGAGCGATGTCGTCGGCGGAAAGGCCGAACCGACTCAGAGCTGCGCCGATCCCGCGCGCAGCCGAGGCAAGACCCAAGCCGGGGGCGGGAATGGAGGAAGCAATTCCGTCCGAGTGCGTACCCGAGTAAGCCACGATCCCGTACACCGGTAGTCCCATGCGCAGAGCAATGTCTCCGCGGGTGAGGAGCAGAGTCCCGCCGCCCTGCGCTTCCACAAAGCCGCCGCGGCGAGCGTCGTTGGGCCTGCACATGCGCTCGTGCGGAATTCCGGCCGCGCCCATCTCCTCGGTGCTCGCGGTCGCCTTCATCTCCGCAAAACCGGCCATGCTTTCGAGCGTGAGATCGTCGAAAGCGCCGGTCACCACGAAAGCCGAACGGCCCGTCGCCAGAAGGTTCAGGGCCATGTCCACGGAAACGCCCGCCGTGGCGCAGGCCGCCACCGGCGTCTGGATGGCGCCGGTCGAGCCCAGGTACGAGGTCACCGTCCAGGCCGCGGTCACGTTGAACAAAGCTTCTTGGAGTACGTCCTCCTGTCTGCGCCGGCCGAGTTCCAAGTCGGCCAAGAGGCTCTTGTTCTTCCACAGGCCGCCCATTCCCGTGCCCGAAGTGGTACCAACGTCGGAGGGATGAAGGTAGCGGTACAGGTCGAACGGTTCGATGCCCGCCATGGCAAAAGCCTCGGCCGTGGCCACAAGATTGAAGAGCGTGACGCGGTCCACCTGCGCCACCAGTTCCCGCGAGAGACCGTAACGTTCCGCGTCCCAGCCGTCGGGGATCTGTCCTGCCGTGAAACGCGTGAGCTTCATGGACTTCATGACCCGAATCGTGGTCCCTTTGGCGCGTCGCACGAACCAGCGACCGGTTGCCGGATCGTGATACTGCTGCGTGCCCTCCGGAACCGCTTCGCAGAACGCGCGCGCTTCCTCTTCGTCCCGCGCGGGGATGTAGAAGTCCTCTTCCAGCAGCACTTCGGCAAAGACAGGGAAGTGCAGCGGATCGAACCCCTGAAGTTCCGCGTTCACCGCGCGAATCCCCGTGCGACTGCGCACCTCCTTTTCAAACCGCCGGTAGATCTCCCATTCCGTGATCGGTTCGCCGCTTTCGCCTTCCACCCAACCCTGGCGACCGGCCACGGTGTCCCAGCGCACGAGCCCCATCGTCCAGGCGAGCTCCAGCACTCCCTCGACGGAAAGTTCGCCCTGCTGTTCGATCTCCCAGCGCGTGCGCGCGGAGCCGCCGGGTCCGACTTCGCCGAACCCGACCACGCAAACGATGGAGGCCAGATCCAGGCCACTGAGATCCGGCGTGGCCCGCTCGGACTCGGGCGATGGTTCAGGAAAGGGACTGCGAATACGCGCCATCGGCTCGATGACAGGAGTAGAGGTTCCGGCCGCGGTGCCGCGTGTAATTCCTTCCGGTGCTCGCGCCGAACTGCTGACGGCCGCGCGCGGCGCCGAAAGCTCTTTGCGAATCGCAGTTGCCGCTCCCTTGAGATCCACGAGCCGATCGAGGCCGCCGGAAAGATTCACATCGAGAACGCCGCCGGGCGGCTTGAGTCCCGCGGCGGCCAGAGCGGTCAGCATCAGGGCCATTTCTGTAGTGTGGAACGTGCGCACGCCGGTCCGCTCTTCCAGAAGGGGCGCCACCACGTCGTTGCCCGCCATGAGACCCGTTCCGCGCACCCAACCGATGCGACATCCCAAGATCTGCACGCGGTGTCCCCATTCCTTTGCTTCGGAGCCGCGCTTGCGCAGCAGCGCTTCGAGGCCCAGCTTTGCCTCGGCGTAGAGCCCGTCGCCGCCAAAGTCGCCGTGGTTCGGCGAAAGGGGCAACAGAACGTCCAGCATGCGCTCCGAAAGCAGATGCCGTTCGTAGGAGGCCGCAAGCTCCGCAATCAACCAGTGCACGCCGAGGAGCATCACGCGCAGGACACTGAGTGCGCTTTCGTCCAAGTCCGGCAGCGTCGCTTCCTGCATCAGCCCGCCGAAGGGCACCAGACAGTCCACGAACAGACCCCTTTCGAACAGGTAGGCCACGAGCGCCCGTACGTCCTCGCGCGAGCCCTGAGAAAAGGGTGCCACGATCAGTTCCGAGCCGCGCACGCCGTAGCGCGCAAAAAGGTCGCGGTAGGAGTCGAGGCGCTGCGGCGAGTACGAACTGGTCGTGACCACCACGCGCGCGCCGCTGCAGAGCAACTGAGCGACCATGGAAAGCGCAATGGAACCCGGCCCGGCGCCCGTCACGAGGACGACGCGACCGCGCAGGTCCAGAGCGTGCCTGGCCAACGATTCGATGGTCTCCACATAGCGATTGTGCAAAGAGGCATCGGGAGCAAAGGTCACACCGCCGTCCGTGCTCGCGCGCGGTCCGAAACCCTGGACTCCCGCTTTCACGAAGCCCGAGACGAAATCGCCGAAGTCCTTCGAAGGGTTCTCCCTGGATACGGCGGGACGCCCTTCGGGCCACTCCAGCCCAGGACGCGAGGCGTGCCCGGCCACCGGTACGCCGCCCGGTGGAACGGCACGCACGGCCCGCAGAGCCTGCGCCACACGGTTGCGAACGGTTGTTTCCGCCCGACCGCCCCAGGCTCCCCGCTCCAGAGCGCCCAGCGTGCCTTCCAGCTCGGAGCCAAACGAAGCAATCTGGCGAATAACATCCACAGAAAAAGACTCGCGAGAGCGGCCTTCCAACTCCCAGTATTCCGCAAACAGGTTCCGCTTGGTCCACTGCAGAGAGTTGCGCAGGTGGACGACGCGTTTCTCCTGAAACAGCGAACGCTCCTCGGGGGCCCGGGCCGCCACAAGCGCGCCGGAGGAAGACGCCCCCTCGCCAGTGGCCGGGGGTACTCTGAGTTCGCCGTGAGGGTCCCGGCCGCCGAGGAACGCGTTTCCTCGACGCAGCCACCGATCGAACGGGCCGCCTTCGCCCACCAACTGCTCTTCGATCTCCACGATGCTGGCGCGATCGATTCCTGCTCCTTCCGACTGCCCTGCAGGTCCGCCCAAGTCGAGGCCCCGCTCGGTGGCGTAGAGCTGAAGCGCCCGGTCCACCCAGTCGCGCGCCGCAGAGGCGTTGGGCAGTCGGGCGGTCAGCGGTATGCTGGAAAGTTCACCGGAGCGGTGCGAAGGCCCGGCTCGTCTCAGCAGCACGAGACGCAGCAGCAGCGATTGCACGTGGCCGGGCGGCAGCCCGCGCGCGGTCGACAGGTATTCGCCGAGCGCTTTGAGGCCGAAGTCGGGCGGCAGGAATTCTGCGGCCAACTCCTCGAGGGCGGCGGTGAGGAACACGCCTGGTCTTGCGTAGCGCACCGCACCGCGCAGCTTCTGCGAAAGGGCGCCGATGGGTTCTTCGTACGCTCCTTCGAAGACATTTGTGGCGAACTCCGCGCCCAGATCGGCCAACGCCTGGTTGCGCCGGCTGGAGTTGCCGTTGAAGAGCGCGTCAATAGTGTCTGCGTCGGAGATTTCTTCGGGACGCAGCACCGCCTTGAGCGCGAGCACCGTGCGCAAGGAATCGACTGCGCTCAGGGCCACGTCAGAAAGCGGGCCCGCCCGACCCCTGCCCCCACCGGTACCCGCAGGGGCCGAGGCCGCTCCCGCCGAGGCGGGCCCCCCGGGAGACGCTGCGGGCGCGGCTGCCGGCAACGGCGGCGGCGCGCTTGCGGGCGGCGCTTCGGGAACGCCCGCGGGAGGCACGGCGGCTTCGGGCTCGGCGCCCGTACGCCGTAGTTCGTCGACGAAGTGTACGGGAAAAAGGGTCCGTGCGGAGTGACTGCGCGTGAGTGTCGTGCGCAGCATGCCCGACAGGTGCGGCTTCGGGCCAATTTCGACAATGCGCTCGATCCGTTCGCCTTCGAGCAGGGTTTCCTGCGTGCGATCCCAACGCACCGGACGCGCAAACTGAAAGGCCAGAAGCTCGCGCACGAAGAGTCGAATGCCGGCGCGCGTGGGTTCTTGGCCGACGAGACGGCGCAGCGTGCTCTGCTCGGGACTGTCACAGCTTTCGGCGAATCGGTCCACGAAGGACGAGTTCCACTCGAGCGGTGTCCCGAGGAGATTTGGCACGAACCGACCGAGCAGGGTTTCGTACGGCGCGTCCTCCGGAAGCAGACCTTCTATAGTCCGACGAAAGTCGGCTACCGCGGAGCCCAGGACGCTGGAATGAAACGGAATATCGACCACGAGGCGAACAGTGCGAAGGATCTCCGATGGCAGGCGTCCCAGACGCTCTTCGAGGAGTTCGAGTGCTTCCACGCGTCCGGCCACACCGTATTGGCCCTCGCGCACGTTGTAGTTCACGACTTCGAGCGGCGCGTTCCGTTCGGCCACAATGGCGCGGACCTCCTCCTCCAACTCGCGGATGCCGAAGACATCCGGACGCGAAAGGAGAATGGCCGTCATCCCGTATCCGCTGCGACCACCTTCGTCGCGCCGTATCACCGCCTGCATGGCCAGGCCGCGCCTGTAGACCAGCTCGATGGCTCCCTCCAGGTTCAGAATCCCATGGGCAGCCAGAGCGGCGTACTCACCGAGCGAATGGCCGGCGAAAAGAAGCGCGGGCGCAAAGAGCCCCCGCTCGGCGAGCGCGGCCCGCGACGCCATCGCGTACACGAGCAGCGCCACCTGGGTGAACTGCGTGAGCTGCAGCACACCGTCCGGATGGCGCAGGGTTTCGTTACCGATGCGCAGCAGGGTGGGGTTCTCCCGGACGATGCGCAGGATCGAAAAGGAAAAACGTTCGCGGGTGAACTGTTCGGCCTGCTCCCAGACGGAGCGGGCAGCGGCGCTTTCGGCAAACAGCTCCTGGCCCATGCCCTTTTCCTGCGAGCCCTGCCCGGTGAACACGTACGCGGTTGGTTCGCAGGAAACTTCGGCCATCGCCGAGCAGACGGTGTCGCCGATCGCGTTGAGAAGCGAAACGCGCAGCCTCGAGTTTGCATCGCGATTGGCGACCTCATCGATCCACAGGCGCAGCTCTTCGCCGGGAAGCACGGGCAAGAGGAAGTCGCAGGAGAAATCACCGAGCCGTTCGGACTTTCCGCGGCAGGCTGCGTCGAGGACCGCGCCGATGCACCGACCCGCCAGCCACATTCCGTGGACGATGGGGCCACTGTGGCCGCCCTGCCGCGCGAACAACGCATCCGTGTGCAGCGGGTTGCGGTCGCCGGAGGCCACCGAGTACGCGGACATATCGGCCGGAGCGCGGAAGCGGCCCTCGTACAGCCGCAGCGGTCGCTCGCGCGAAACCCATGCTCCTGCTTCGCGTGAAGTCGAACCGTCGCGAGCCAAAGCACCCGTGAGCGAAGGTTCACTACCGCCCCCGGTTGCATCCCCTGCGCCCACCAGCGAAGCAGCGCGACCCTTCCAGCCGCGGACAAAGAACGAACTCGTGTACCGGAGCGCCACGCGCCCTTCGTGCAGCAGTTCGCCCTGCGTGACGAGAGTGCAGCCACCGGGCTGCACTTCCAGACGCGCCGCGCGCGCCGTGGCTTCCAGTTCCAAACCGGGCTTGAGCGACTCGAAGCCCGGCTCATAGTGATAACTGTGAGACTGATGGACGAGTTGCAATGGATCGATGTCGAGCTCTTCGTCGAGGAGCAGCGTGGCCAAAGCCGGCCAAAAATACAGAATGCCCGCTTCGCGCGGAAAGCCCTCGGTTTCGAGCGTACCGCCGAGAGCGCCGCTGAATCGCGCCACGTCCGGTCCCGAAACCGCGAGCCGCAAGCGCACCTCGCGACCGCCCCGCGCAGGGCGACCGCCGGCATCCGGACGGTGCCCGTTGCCGTCGTAGTCGGCGGGCGGATTGGCGCGACCCAACCCCGACAACCAGGCCGCGCGGTACAGCGCGCGCACCGAATGAACACCGGACTCCGTGTTCTCCCGGAGTGGCGCGTGCAATTGCGCGGCGGAAACAAAACGCCTCTCGAAGCGACGCTCCCAACTTCCGCCGGGTTCGCGAAAGACGCAGCCCAGCAGGACGCCGCCGTCGGCCTCCGCCACTGAAAGCCGCGAACGCTCCGCGCCGTCGAGGAGCGGGGACAATGTGTTCGGCAGAAGCGCGCCCTCCCTGGTCAGGTACGGCGCGCGCCGCAGAACCTGAAGGGCTGGGGCTTCGTTTCGCTCGGAGCCGGTGACGCGACGGAGCTCGGCGCAAACTACCGGCTCCTCCGTGGGCTTCGCGAACGAGAGCGAATGCGAAACGAAGTCGCTCAGGATTTCGGCGACGGGCTCGTTGGCCCGCGCGATGCCGCGCACCGCGACCGGTCCGGGAATCCAGGCACAGGATTGCGGATCCACGTTGGCCGCGTGCGCGTACCACAAAGAGTCGCTGCGGTACCACTTGAGGATGTCCTCGTCCAACTGCGGAATGAAGTTCACCGGCTTGCCCGGTCGCCGGCAGACTTCGAGGAAGAACCTCTCGTCCTCGGGGACCATGTAAGTGGTAGCCGCGGCGGGATAGCGCTCGGCAAAACGCTGGAGCGCGCCCTGCGGATCGCCCGCGGCTGCCGACGTGGGCACGATCAGTTCCGCGCCCGCCTTCTCCGCCGGTGCAAAACGATTCTCGAAGCGCGCCATGAGTTCCACAAAGCGGGATCGGAACGACCTATCGATGAAGGGTGCATCCGGCCAATCCCCGCGGGCCGGTCGCAGGCGATCTCCCGGGCAAACGAGCGACACGAATCGTTCGAGCACCTGAGCATAGGTCATGCGAGCCAGCGTGCCGAAGTAGGGTTTGGCCGTGCGGTTGAGAGCCCGCACGATTGTCCCGCGGCGTCGATGCAGCAGGTTGCGGGCTTCTTCGGGACTGCGGCCCCGCACGAGGTCGTCGAGCTCCTGCGAAAGCCGAGACCAGTGGTTATCCGCGTAGTGGATGTCCGCGCCGAGTCCCGAACGCCCCGAGACCACGCCCGTCACTGAACTCTCGGCTTCGTGATCGAACCGGCCGCGCAAACGGGTCAGCGCTTCCTTGATGGCGGGCGCTGTGCACGCTTCGCGCGCGGCCATGAGTCGCGTGCCCAAGAACACCGCGTCCACCGGCATCTGCGCCTGCTCGTTCCAGGTACCAAAGAGCCAATGCCGCGCATCCTCCGGCGTAGCCACGCCACCACCCACCGCCAGAATCACGTTCGGAACACGACGGACAGCGGCGTAGTGTTCGCGGATGAGCGCTCGCAGATCTTCACGGCTGTGATGGCCGCCAGCCGCGCCGCCTTCCACCTGCATGATCAGCTTTCGCTCCGGGCGAACCCGTGCAATCTCGAGGACCGCCTCTATCTGTTTGGCCGTGCCCGGTTTGAAGCTGTTGAAGAAGACGCCCGACGCTTCGAGTTCGTCCAGGATGCGCACAGCTTCGTCGCGGTCGGGGATGCCCGCCGAAACGGTGACGCCGATGATGGGAACTCCTTCGCGCCGCAGGCGATGGACCAGCGGGTACTGAAAGTTCCAGAGGTACGCGTCCAGGTAGAGGAGGTTCAGGACGATCCCCTGCCCTGGGTGCAACTGGGCGCGAAAATCCTCCAGGCGACCGCGCAGGATCTCCTCGGTCACCTGTCCCCCGCCCGCCCATTCGACCAGATAGCCGGCGTTGGCCGCTGCAATGGAAAGGTCCGGCTCCACGGTCGTGGGCGTCATCCCGCCGCCGAAGATCGGGGGCAGGCCCGTAAAACGCGAAAACTCATTCCAAAGAATTTCACGGCCGTCCGGAAGCCGGGCGCGGCGCGGCGCAAAATCCGCCCAAGGGCGACCGGGTCGCGGGGGTCGGTGCAGAAAGGTGGCCACGTCGGTGGCGGTGATCAGCCGTACGATCGGGACTCCCGACGGCGCAAGCAGACTCGCGGTTACGCGATCGAGCGCCTCGCCCGGTCCGAAGGAGAGGAGGTACGCCGCCTGTTGCAGAGGCAGACCGGCGATGACCCGCTCCCAGTCCAATTTCTCGACGGTGGAAGCCTGCGCCAAGTAGGGACACAGGTCGCCGCGCTCCTGAAGGTTGTCGCCGTCGCGATTTCCGATCACGGGCAAACGCAGATCCGCGCCGCTGAGTTCGAGTCCGATCTCGTGCAGGTCTTCGAGCAGGCGCGGCGCGGCAGCTTCCAGGTACGGCGAATGGAACGGCAGGCTCACGGGCAGGTACTGGAAGCGACACCGCCCTTCGGCAAAGCGCCGAAAGCGCGCGAGTGACATAGCCGGTCCACAAACGACGTGCGACCGCGGACCGTTGTGCAGACCCACGACCAGGGCGGCCGTACGCGGATGCAACTCGTGAAACTCGGCGAGCAGAACATCCAGGTTCTCACGCGAGAGATCCCGCACGGAAGCCATCGGTGCGGGGTCCGCCCCCGTTGCGGCGCGCTCTTCGCGCATCAGGGTCTCGGGGATTGCATATCCCCGGCCCACTTCGTAGGAGCGCAGCGCCGATCGCAGGAGGAAGCGCAGGTGCTGCGAAAAGGCCTCCAAGAAATCTTCACCCGAAAGGCCACAGGCCACGAGCAGCGCTGCGTTGATCCCCTGGGAATGCCCCACGACGGCGCGCGCGCGGGCCAGCACGGCTTCCGACGAGCCCACGCGGTCGGCAAAGCGCAAGAAGTTGCCCACCTGCGTGGCAAAGATCAGCGGGCCCGAAACCAGGGCGCCCGCCAGAACCCGCTCTTCCGGCTGACCCCCTTCGAGCCAGGCTCGCAGGCGGGTGGGGTCCGGCAGCATCTCCCGTTGGGAGAAGTCGGCCCGGTCGCACTCTTCACCGAGCGTGGCAAACAGGCGATCGAAGAAGGCCGCAAAGCGCAGCCCCTCGGAATCCAGGGCGCGCAGTTCCTGTAAGTACGACGCCGCCTGACCGCTGAACTGGAGGACCCAGCCGTCCGATTCCCGGGCCTTCGCCCCGCGCTCCAAAAGGCCGCGCGTTTGGCCCTGCTCCTCCGACCCGGTGTCCGGCATCGACGCACCCTACCGGACGGACGCCTGCGCTGGAAAGCAGAATGCTACGCGCAAAAGCAGCCAACCCTGTTGTTCTCCGGAGGTTGCGGGGCGTACATTATTTGGAAGAAATTGGGGTGAGTGCGCTGGGATGCCGGGCCGGGGGGTCACCCGCCGGCCCCGAGGTTCATGGTCTGGGCCGGAGCGCCCCCCGCCCCTCTCCACGCACGAGCTTCATGGCATCGGCCAAGAGCCCCTCCAGGCGACCGAGCAACTCCCCCGTCCGGTCGACCTGCTCCCCCTTCTCTTCGGGCTCGATGAGACGGGCCGGGTCCACCTCGAAGTAGGCGGCCAGGGCAAACAAGGTTCGCAGCGGCAGGCCGGTGCGACCGCGTTCCACACGGGAAAGATGGCTCGGATCCAGGCGCACCCCAAAGCGCAACCGAACCTCGTCGGCCATACGCATGGAAAGGCCGCGGGACCGGCGCAGCGCCCGCAGGCGACGGCCCAAAAGCAGCAGCCTGGCTTCGTATTCGGTCTCGGCCATCGGGACAAGGTGCGCACGTCCCTTCGGCTGTAAAGATGGAAACATCCGTATAGTAGAAAGTGCGCACGAGGGCCGGGAAAGGGAACTGACTCCAGCGGCCGCCCCGGTCTTCAGGGATAGGGTCGCCCTGCGCGAAGCTTCCGGGCTACATTGGTTGCGGCGGGACAAAGAAGGACATGAGCATCTCACCGGAAGAGAACGAACGACTGTTGCGTACGGCGGAAGGCTTGGGGATCCCCTCGGTCCAGCGGCACATCTTCCTCTGCTGTGACCAGACCAAGCCCAAGTGCTGCGCCAAGGAACTCGGCCTGCAATCCTGGGACTTTCTCAAGAAACGGCTGGCCGAACTCGGACTGGACGGCACGGGCGGAATCTTCCGCACCAAGGCCAACTGTCTGCGCATCTGCACCTCCGGCCCCGTCGCCCTGGTTTATCCGGAAGGCATCTGGTATCACTCCTGCACCGAGGTCGTGTTGGAGCGCATCATCCAGGAGCATTTGATCCGGGGAGAACCGGTCCGCGAATACCAAATCCTGGAACACCCGCTGGGCGAGAACGCGCCCTTTCATTTCGAAGCCTGAACGGACTTGACTCAGGGCGAAGCGGATCGACTCTCCAGCGAACCGAAGCCCGTGCACGGCCGTCCAAACCAGGTGAACACGTCGCTGAACTCTCGAGCGTTTGTCCGTTTCCTGGCAATGTTGTTTGCCGGCGGGCTCTTGCTTGCGCCGCTCCACGCGGCACCGACCGAACCCAAAACCGAACCGAAATCCGCAACGACGACCGAGCCAGCAGCAAAAGACCAACCCCCGACCAAGACGGAACCAGAAGGCAAAACCGAGCCCGGCCCAAAAAGCGCGACGGATCCAAAAGGCTCCACCGAACCCAAGACCGAGAACCCCGAGAGCAAAGGCAGTGCAACCGAGCTGCCTCCGTCTTCCAGCACCGCCGAGACAGCAGGCCGCGAGCAGATCCGCTGCCCCAAGGAAGAGTGCCTGGAACTCAAGTTCGATCCGAAAACGAGCATCGAAGAATTGGACCGCGCCCTGGCGCAGCGCACGGCCATGATCCTCGTCGATTTCGAGGGCTGGACGCTTGCGCTCGGAGACAAGGAGCTGCAGGATCTCAACCGCTACATTCACGGCGTGGCCGAGCGCGAAGGTCGCGTTCTGCTCGAACCGGTCTACATCGGTGTGCGCTCCGACATTCCCATCCCGATCGTCAAGGACGTCATCACCACCGGCTACGACGTTGCCTCGCGCGCGTACAGCCTCTGGAAATACCGACACACGGGCAACTACCACGTCAAGGTCCTGTACCATCCCATCAAGAAGCACATCGTAAGTGTCTACTTCATTCACAAGAACTTCGGAGACGTGTGCGTGACGCTGCGTTCGCGCTGCGACGTCGTGGAGTACACGGACAGCGAGACTTTCGATCTGGCGCTCTCCAAACAGCTCGAACGTGCCATCCAGGAAGGCAAAGAAGTGCGCGTCGTCTTCACCGGCAAGAAGGTGGTGCTGCCGGAATCCCAGCTGAGCGTGGCCGCCATCACCGACTCGGGCGGCTCGCGCCGGATCTTCAAATGGATGGTGGCCTCCGGAGAGGTGCGCAAGCGCAATATGGTCAAGTCCCGCGCCATCGGGATCAGCGCGGTCACGACTGCCATCGACATCGGGCTCAAGACCTACGACCTGGTGAAAGCGTATCTCATGTACAAACCGGCCCGCTCCATGAAGACCGAAGTGCAGACCCGCCCGGCCGAAGGCGGCAGCGAAGTGCAGCTCATCATCTTCACACCGACCGGGAAGCAGGATTCCGGTTGCTTCTGAACACGGAACGCTGCGGCTGAGTCGTGCTCTGCCCCGCCAAGATCAACCTCGGTCTGCACATCTTCGGGAAGCGTCCGGAAGATGGCCGCCACAACCTGGCCACGATCTTCGTCCCCATCGACTTCGGCGACGAGATGCAGATCAGCCCTGCGCCACGGCACGAGCTCATCACCCACAACGAACTGCCGCCACACTGTCGGGCGGACTTCGAGGCGGTGAGCGAGCGGGGCAACAAGGAAGGCAACCTCCTGTGGCAGGTACTCGAACGGGCGGCATATGGAGGAGGACCGGCCGGTGTGCGGATCGAACTCACCAAGCGCATCCCGACGGGCGCGGGACTGGGCGGCGGCAGTTCCAACGCAGCCGCGCTCCTTGCCTACCTGGCCCGGACCGGAGCCCTCGGACACCCCGAAGCTCGGAACCTGGCGCGCGAGTTGGGTTCGGACATCGCCTTCTTCCTGGAAGAAGGGCCGAGCCTGGCCTTCGGCACCGGCGACCTCCTGGAAAACATCGCCCTCGGACCGGGCTGCGGATGCCTCGCACTGCCGCCCCTGCACTCCGGCACGGCCGCGGCGTACGCGGCCCTGAAAAGACCTTTACAGGCCGGTGCCGCGCCGCGACTCTGGCCTTCGCTCGACGAAACCGTGCGCGCGGCCTTGGCCTCGTCCCGCTGGGATCAGGTGCAGAGCCTGACGAACGACTTCGAAAGCGTGGTCTTTGAACGCGAGCCATTGCTGGCGCGCATCAAAGACGCCTTCTTGGAAATGGGAGCGTCGTACGCTTCTCTTTCGGGAAGCGGCTCGGCCCTCTTCGCGCTTGCGCCTTCGCGTGCAGACGCGCAGCGGATCGCCGCCGGAATGCGGGAGCTATTTTCGGAATGCTCCTTCGTTCCGTTTGCGTTCCTGGGCAAGAGCGCGTCCGGGGACCGGAAGTCCAACGACGCATGGTGAGTGTGATTCTTTGGGCCGTGGCCAAGCGGTAAGGCAGCTGATTTTGGTTCAGCCATACGGAGGTTCGAATCCTCCCGGCCCAGCATCCCGTGGCCAGTGGGATGTTGCTACCCCTCCAGGGATCACCTGCCCTTCCCGCACGCTCTCGATGGCCGCGCGCAGCCGACGGGTTCCCGCGCGCGCTCCTTCCGCGTCCACGTGCGAAAAGTTGAGTCGCATATAGGATTCGCCTTTATCCGGTTCGAGAAAGAACGGACCGCCGGGAACGAAAGCCACGCCCGCTCGAATCGCCTGCGCGAACAGCCGCGAAGAGGATATGCCCTCGGGCAGAGTGGCCCACAGAAAAAGTCCTCCCTGCGGAACGGCAAAGGTCACTTCGGGCAATTCGAGACGCAACCTCTCGATGAGCGTGTCGCGCGCCGCGCGGTAGGCCAGCCGCAGCCCTTCGATGTGACGATCGAGACGTCCCATGCGCAACCACTCCCAGACGACGCGCTGCGAAAGCGAACCGGCATGCAGGTCGGAGGCCTGCTTGGCCACGAGGAGCCGGTCCAAAAAGGCGGCGCCCGCCCGAATCCAACCGAGGCGCAGGCCGGGTGCGACGATTTTCGAGAATGTGCCCAGGCTCAGGACTCGTTCGGGTACGAGGCCCGCAAGCGACGGCAACTCGGCGCCCTCGAAAGACAGGTCGCGGTAGGCTTCGTCCTCCACGAAGACGGTGACGCTTCGTTCGAGAAGAACGGCCAGCTCCTGACGGGCCGCAAGGTCGTACCGCGCGCCGGAAGGATTCTGATAGTTGGGGATCCCATAGAACATGCGCGCCGCGTCCAGGGCTTCGCCCAGTCGGGCGAGGTCCGGCCCGGTTGGAGAAAGCGGGACGCTGGCAAAACTCGGCTCGTACAGAGAGAAGGCCTGGAGGGCGCCCAGGTACGAAGGTTCCTCGACGAGCGTTCTGTCTCCGGGTTCGAGTAAGACCCTCCCAATCAGATCGAGCGCCTGCTGCGAACCGCTGGTGATGAGGATCTGGTCGGCCGTGGTGGGCAGGCCGCGCGAGGCGTACCACCGCTCGGCGATGAACTCGCGCAACTCCCCCTCCCCTTCCGACGGGCCGTACTGAAGCGCGAGCGCCGGTGTGTCGCGGAGGGCGCGCCGCGCCGCTTCCGCAAGTTCGGCCGCCGGGAACAGGTCAGGGTTCGGAAGACCGCCCGCAAACGAAACGATGTCGGTCGAGCGGGTCACCTTGAGGATCTCGCGAATGAAGGAGCGATCTGCCGATTGGATGCGGCGCGCAAACGTGGGCTTCGACGCCCCGGGAGCGGTGGGTTGGTGCATGACCGAAATCTACCCAACTTGCTCTTGACATAACAGATACAGAATTCAGAAATTTCACCATAACAGATGAGAACGCGTCCGCCCCGAATGGCCGAAGATGGTTTCCTGTACGAACGCTACGCCCACAGGGTGGCCGATCGCATCCGTTCAGGCGCCCTGGCTGCCGGGGAACGGCTGCCGTCGCTGCGCAGCTTTGCGGATCAGAACGGCGTGAGCCTCTCCACGGCCATCCAGACCTACGAGCGACTCGAAGCCGAGGGGTGGATCGAAGCGCGACCGAAGTCGGGGTCGTTCGTACGCGCGCGCACCAGGATGGACCCGGCACCGCCCGAGGCCATGGCGAGGCTCGAACTCGTCGAGCGCAGCAACATCGACGAGCGCGTGCGCTCCTTGGTCTCGTCCATCGGGCACAGAAACGTCGTGCCGCTCGGCGCGGCCACGCTCGCCGACGAACTGCTGCCGACGGCCGCTTTGAACCGCGCGTTGTCCGGCGCGGCTCGCCACGAACACGCGTGGACCTACGGAGCCCCGGAAGGCGCGCCGTCACTGCGGCGCTCACTGCTGAGCCTGCTCGGTCGCGCGGGGATCTCGGCTGCCCCGGAGGACATCCTCGTCACGGCGGGCGCTATGGACGGAGTCGCAGGCGCGCTGGGAATCCTCACGCGACCAGGAGACCTCGTGGCCGTGGAATCCCCCACGCATTTCGGCCTACTCCAATTGATCGAGAACCTCGGACTGCGAACACTGGAGATACCCGCAGCGCCCGGACGGGGCCTGTCGCTGCGCCATCTGGAACGGGCGCTGCGTCGCCACTCGGTGAGGGCCTGCGTTTTCGTGCCGAACTTCAACAACCCACTCGGCTCGCTTTTGTCCGATGAGGACAAGGAAGGCCTGGTGGCCCTGCTGTCACGCCACGAAGTTCCGCTCATCGAAGACGACATCTACGGAGAATTGTACTTCGGACGAACCAGGCCTCTGTCGTGCCGTTCGTTCGACCGGCGCGGCCTCGTAGTACACGTCTCTTCGTTCTCGAAATCGCTGGCCCCGGGTCTGCGCCTCGGCTGGGTGCTCCCCGGTCGGCTCGGCCCGGCGCTGTCGGCGCGCAGGCGCATCGCCACCATCTCCGGCGTCGATCTTCTTCAGAGGGCAGCGGCGGGTTTCGTCGCCTCCGGCGGTCTCACGCGGCATCTGCGCAGACTCAGGCGCGCGCTGTACGAGAATACGCTGCGCATGGAAGCGGCCGTCCTTCGCCACTTCCCCGCGGGCACCGAGGTCTACCGACCGCAGGGTGGCTTCGTGTTGTGGGTGCGACTGCCCGAGTCCGTCGACGCCTTGACCCTTCAGGTGGAAGCCCTGAAGCACGCCATCAGCATCACGCCCGGTCCGCTCTGTTCGGCCACCGGCGGCTTTTCCAACTACGTGCGGCTCAATTGCGGCCACGGTGTTTCTGCCGCCATCGAGCGCGCGCTCCTCACCCTCGGCCAACTCGCTTCGGCAAATGCGAGCAAACGCAGGCGCTCCACACGCGCGCACGCCCGAAAACCACGAAACGCTCCAGGGAGGCCGTGAACGTGCTTGCCCTGCCGCTCGACCCTTGTCCGGCTTCTCCGGTGACTCCCCTCAAGACAGGAGGTTCGACCCGCAGCGCACGGCCAACTCGTGCGACCATGGGCACGATGCACCGCTCGCGTCCGCTGCTTTTTTCGGCGGCGCTTCTGCTGACCTGCGTTTGGCCCAAGTTCCTTGCGGCCGGCCCGGACACGCCCCCCACCGACGCGAAGAGTCCGGCCGTGGACACGGCGGAGCGGATCGGTGTTCTACCGACCCGGGAGCCAGGCGAGCTCCCACGCAAGGATCCCCGCCGTCACTACATGCATCGCCTCACGACATCCTTTCAGGCTGCGCAGGCCCGAGTGGACGGTCTGCCGACGCGAGATTTCTACGGGTGGCGCGTCATCTTCAAGGAGTTCTTCCGTCCGATCTGGGAGCGGGACCTCGTCGATCACGAGGACAGTGTGGTCAACCCGTACATCCTGGACGTGAACTACCGCACACGCCGCATTCCGCGCAACATCGAACTCAACCAGGGAGATCAGTCCAACATCAACATCGAGGTCAACCGCGCCGCCTTCAACTTCCTGGGCTTCGCGGACAACCGGGGCGTCATCGCGGGCGCGGGTGTGGCCGTCGAAAAGATCTTCCCGTTCCGCACGAGCGACAAGCACTTCGGGGCCTTCAACGCCATGCTGCGCCTGACCGACCAGGCCTCGCACGCGTTCGACTTTTTGCTCTCGGCCGCGCAGAGCGAAGTCATCGATCGGGAGTACGCCAACCACTACGGAGGAACGGTCGCCTACACCTACTACTTTCGAAAGCTCGCACCGACTTCACGCTTCTTCCAGAAGACGGATCTCGTGCTGCCGGCCAAGATCTACGGCTACGCCATCACCGAATTCGAGAAGCGCACTTCGGCCAACACGCCCCAGGAAGCTGCGCTGCTCTCCGGACTGGGCCAACCCTTTGCCTCGTTCCAAATGCGCGACATAGACAAAGACCTGGAGCCGAGGAGGCGGGACGCCGTGGCGGCCACGCTCGACCCGCGCGTGACCGTTGCTCCTCTGGGGATCGAACTCCAGCTCTACAGCTTTTTCCAGCAGGAGGAACACAAGGAAACGCGCGCGTACGCGGCGAGCAAGTACGACCCGGCCACGTTCCGCGAAGACGGCATCGGCTACAAGACTCGCTTCTTTCGGTACGGCGCCCAACTCACCAAGACGTTCTCCACGACGGCCGACACGGACATTCGGCTCGGAGCTTCGGACCTGCGCGTGCGGCGCACGTATCTGGTTCGCTACGAAGTTCCGCTCTCGTCCGCCACGCTGCAACCGATCGGTCCGATTGCCACGGGGCTCACGGACATCCTTTCGGAGTGCGGCTCGGAGTTGGAGGGAACCTCCCAGCACTTTGCCTGCGAACGCGTCACCCGAGACCGACAGGTTTCCGGTTGGGTGGAACTCGAGGTTCGCCGCGTTTTCCTTTCCAGCCAACCGCCAAAGCCGGACCAACCCAACACAGCGCACGATCGCATGCGCTTTCGCCTTTCGTTTTTGCGCTACGACGTGGGACGCGACCCGCAGACAAACCTGTACAGCGAGTCGGATCTGAACAAGTTGATATTTCCCAACGAGCTGGAAGCCTTCCCGTTGGGCGGTGGCGGGACGCTCCGGAGGAGTCAGACCGCAGTACCCACGACCGTTCGCCGAAACGAAGTGCGACTGGACCTGAGCTACGAGCTGGCGGGCTTCGACTTTGCGCATCACAAGCCGTGACCAGCAGTAGGCCACGAGGACAACCATGCAAAGGATCCCCCTTTCGCCGCTGTCCAGGCTCTTGCAGGCGATCGCGTCGCCCGCGAATCCCGGACGGGACCTGGACAACGACCTGCGCTTCACGGATTCGTACGTTGGGGATGTGCGAACGCCCTTCGAAGTCTTTGGCGGTTTCGGGTTTCTTCCCGTCTGTGGTTTTGGCGACGGCGACTGGGCTGCGCTGCGCGCCTTGCCAGGGCGGTCGGTCGATGATTGGCCGGTCGTCCGGGTCTCCCACATTGGCGCGGGCTGTCGATCGTTTGCCTCATCGTTGTCCACTCTGGTACCCGGATACATTGCGTCCTTTGGAATACACTCCGACCGCCGTGTCTTTGCCGAACGCAAACAGGAATATGTAGCGTTGGCAGGCTTCCTGGGAGATCAGGCGGACCGTACACAAGGGCTGATCGGCGCCATGATGGAGGGAAGCGTGGGCCCGAGGACGCATCGCGGCGAACTCTTGGATTTGGCGTTGGGTCCCGACAACTTCCTGTCCCGCTTCCACGCGACCTGGGATGATGTGCTGCTTCGGGGAAATGCTGCCGGACCGGCTTGGGCCTCTTATGTGGAGTCGTGGCCCTTCTTCGCCTGCGGACACCATATGCATTTTCTGGCCGCGCGGGAAGAAGGCGACGAGGCAGGCGCGAGAGCGGCGTGGAATGTGGTGACTGCGCCCCAGATGTTCGACAACGCGGAGGTTTTCACGGCCTGCAAAGCCGCTTTTGCCACAGGAGTCCCGCAGAAGAAGAAACATCTGCTCTGCATCAAAGACCCCTTCCGTGAAGCGGCCCGTTTTCTCGTGAACGAAGGGGGCGCCGACAAATACGGTTCGGACCCGCGTTGGCCGGCCGTAGAAGCAGTCGCCGCCGGTGAACCCTCCGGACGGCTGTGGCTCGAAGCCGCGCATGCGCTGCTTGCCGGCAAGCACTATAGTGATGCATATGATTCGGCTCTGACGGCCGCGCACCTGCACCACGCGGACTTCGAAGAGCCGCTGCCGGAAGCGCGCGACCTTGCACTGAGGTGCGCGCGCGGGCTGAAGGACACACTCCTGGTCAGCCTTCTGTCAGACGACCTCCTGCGCGAGCAGGCGCCCGCGCGCGACAGCCGAGGCAGCACGCGTCGCAAGAAAGGCAAAGGCGGGCCGACAAAAGAGAATTGGTTCGAGGCAGCCCAAACCGGCAACGTCGCCCTACTCAACGAATTCATCGAAGCAGGTGCGCTGCTCGAAGCGGCCGACGACAACCAGCAGACGGCGCTGCTTCTGGCGGCGGGCAACGGGCACGTGGACGCGGTCGCCTGCCTTTTGGAGAACGGGGCCGATGGCGCAGCTCGCGATGCCGAGGGCCAGGCGGCCATCCACGCAGCCGCGACAGCCGGGCATCTGCGCGTCGTGCAGTACCTGGTCGAAGCGCGGACCAACCTCGACGAACCGACGGCGGCCGGCCAAACACCGCTGCAGTGCGCGGTCTGGGAGGGCCAAACAGACGTGGCGCTTTGGCTCGTTCAGAACGGCGCGGACCTGACGAGCCGCAACATCCTGGGCGACTCTGCGATTGCATCAGCGGTCACGGCTGAATTTCCCGAACTCGCGCTACGCCTGGTAGAGGCGGGTGTCCCCGTCCACCTGGCCAACGAAGCAGGAGTCACAGCCCTGCATCGCGCTGCGGCCTCAGGCTACACCGATGTCGTCCGGGCCCTGCTCAGGGCCGGGGCAAGCGCCGATGCAAAAACAACGGAAGGCGAGACTCCGTACGATTGGGCGCGAAGCGAGGGTCAGACAGAAGCGGCTGCACTCCTCGCGCCTTAGCGCGCTCCTTTCGACTCTCCTTGCTTGCGTCGTCACAGATGCTCGATCATTTCGAGCAGGCTGCCGAACGTCAGGTCCGCTTCTTCCCGGTACCGGAACTCGCGCGACGCATCCACGTACACAGCCAGACAGCCTGCGGCGCGACCGGCCTGAAGATCGTAGAGGTAGTCCCCCACCATGACGCCGCGCTGCGGCTCCACCTGCCAGCGCGCAAAGAGAACCTCGAGCCCGCGCGGATGCGGCTTGGGCGGTCCGTCGTCGCGGGTCACTACGAAGGTCTCTTCGAAGTAGTGCGCCAGCCCCGAAGCGCCCAGCGTAACTTCCACGTTGCGGCGGCTGTTGCGGGTCAGGATCCCGAAAGGCCGGCTGCGCCGCAGCAGAGCTTCGAGCAACTCCACGGCGCCCTCCGCCACACGCGCCTGCGCGGCCAGTTCGAGTTCCAGTTCCTCGAGAAGCGCCCGCTTGGGCGCCGCCTCCTCGGGAGGAAGTTTGGTGAGAGCCTCGAGAATCGGCTGGTCGGCCGGGAGACCCAGAGCGAGCCGCAAAGCTTCGAAGTCGTGCATGGCTTCGGTGAGCGTGCCGTCCATGTCGAACACCCAGGCCGCGCGGGAATCCAGACCCAACTGCATGGCCCCAAATCCCGCGGCGGGTCGTGGTGGGAAGCACAAACGCGATCGGCCGGTGCTTCCTGGCACTGCTGCAAGTCCCTTGACGGCCCTTTTGTCCATGGGTCAAAGGAGCATGCGAGGGCCGGCGAACAGACTCCAGAGGATCCGACGCGTCGCAATCCCATGCGCCCTGCAACTCCTTGCACTGGAATGCATGTGCAGCCGGGTCGCTCTGGCAGCCTCTCCATCGGATCCGGTTCTCGTGCTTCAGCAGGGCCATACTTCCGCCGTTTCAGCCATGGCCGTCGATCGAAAGCGCGGATTCTTGGTCACCGCCTCCCATGACCGATCGTTGCGCTGGTGGCGCAGCCGGGATCGCATGTTGACGCGATCGGTTCCTTTGGATGATGTCGCTGACTATCTGGCGATCCACCCGGACGGCCGACATATTGCCGTCAGCATGCCGGGGCATGGTTTGCAGATTGTGGACGGGAACAGCGGCCGTCTGCTCCGAAAGCTCCCGCGTGCGCAGACCGGCTCCGTTTCAACGGCGCGGGCTGCCTGGAGTCCCGACGGCCGCAAGGTTGCCTATTCGGACGATGAAAGTCTGCTCATCTACGATCTGCAAACCAACCGCGCGGTCAAGCTCCGCTTCGAGAACCGCATCTCATGGATCGGATTTCATCCCCGTGGCCTGCAGTTGGTCGTAGCCGCCCACGACGGGTATCTGTTGCGCGTGGCGGACGGCAAGCGCCTGGTTCGACTGCCCGGATGGGCGCCTGCGGAGGCCCGGTTCCTCGGCAACGGTGACCAAATCCAGAGCACAGGCACGTACTTCGAGTTTGACGAGAAGAATCGGAAGCACAATGTGATAGCCCTCATCCGCGATCACGACCTGAAATCCGGCAGAGAACTCCAGCGGCGCTCCATTCCGGAGGTGCCCGATTCGATGTGGAGTGCCTCTTTCAGCCCCGACGGCACACGGCTCGCCCTCGGATTGAGGGACGGCACCGAACTGCTTCTGGATGTCTCTGCCCAACCCGTGCGTCGGCTATTCAAGTACGAGAACTCCCGCCCCAAAGTGGCCTTTCTCAACGATGAGATGTTGGCCTCGGCGGGCGGGTATGGAAGCTTCCGATTCTGGAGTGCGCGGGACGGTGGGGAATTGCCAAGCCTGGCAAGGCACAAAGAATCCGGAGAAATCAGTGTCATGCAGATGCACCGACGAGGGATCGTTGCGACCGGTCACAGGAGCGGCGCCATCCACGTGTGGAGCGCGCAGACGGGGTTTCGCACGTTGTACCGGCCTGGGGATTGGCACGCGTATCGGATCGACCTTTCTCTGGAGGGAGATGCCCTCCTCGCACTTTGCGGAAGTGCGCCGAATCCAGAACTGGGTCGATTCCATGATGAGCGCTCGTGGCGCGTCTGGGATCTTCATGGACCAAGAGCCGCGAAGGAGGTCGAGTGGGCACATGGCCGTTTGCTTTTGGATTTTGACCATTACTTGGACTACTTCAACAAACGGTTCCAGCGTATTCGGTTCTCTGGAGGCGGGTCCCTGGAATCTTTTTCGCACCAAGAGGCCGAGCGGCGCTGGCGGATCACAACCGAGCGCGGATACTCGGTCTCTGCCCTCGACATGGAGGAAGGCTGGGTGGACATCTCCCGGTGGCCATCGGGCGGGGCGGTGGGGCGAATCAAGGACACCCTCGATATTGAGGACCTTGCGTTCAGTCCGGATCGTCGCCAGATTGTCCTGGTCGGTGATCAGGCCGCACATTTTTGGGAACTGCCAACCCTGCGCCGAATACGCGCCGTTCCCCTCGGCCGGTGGGTCTCGGCCATCGAGTTCCATCCGAGCGGGTCGCTGATCGCGCTGGGCTACCGAAACGGTCGGATTGAAATCCGGGACGCCGTGGGCAGGCTGCAGCGCGAACTATCGGGCCACGGAGCGCGCATTTCCGCCCTTGATTTCTCTGCCAATGGTCGTATTCTGTTTTCTGGGTCCCACGACGGAACGGTGCGTCTCTGGCGCATTCCGGAGGGAAAGGCCGTGGCCACGCTTACAGGCTTTGCCCGGCAGTTCGGTTTGGTGCAGACTCCCGACGGACTGTTCGATGTTTCCGACCCGGAGGCGCTCGCCTTCGTCTGGTTCCGGGTGGGAGATCAATTGCTTCCGGCGGACCGGTTTCCTTCCTTGCGGAGAACGGGTCTTCTCCGCAAAGTCCTCGCCGCAAGCGAAGTCGCAAAGGAGGGACGGCCGCGCGACCGCTCAGCGTTCCATGACGGACACGCTCGGAAATAGGTGGCGGATGTCCCGGCCCGTCTGGAGGCGAACGAGCTCCATGGCAATGTTCACGGCCAGGTCCCCAATGCGTTCGAGGCTCAGGAGAATGCGGTACACGTCTACCAGCTCCCGGCGCGTGAAGGTGGTCTCGTCCAAGATGCGGTGGAAGAAGGCGTTGCATTCC
>CAZPFB010000040.1:0-44174 GCA_964585735.1 uncultured Leptospiraceae bacterium | reverse complement strand
ACGATCATCTCGCCCGTGTTCAGACCGATCCCGATGCCCAGAGGATCGATTCCGCGTTCGTGGAAGGACGCATTCAGCGCCCGCAGCGCCGCGGTCATCTCCAGAGCCGCCCGCACCGCGCGCGCCGCGTGATCCGCCCGAAATACCGGCGCGCCCCAGAAGGCCATGATGGCGTCGCCGATGAACTTGTCGAGCGTCCCGTTGTTGTGAAAGATGATGGCCACCATCTGCGAGAAGTACTCGTTCAGTATGCCCACGACCGAGGCAGCGTCCTGCTTCTCCGAAATAGTTGTGAAACCACGAATATCCGAAAAGAGCACCGTGATGTTGCGGCGCTCCCCCACCTCGGCGCGCAGGGCGCCCTTGCTCATGACTTCTTCGAGCACTTCGGGTGAAAGGTACTTGCCCATGGCCGCGTGGAACCGGCTCTTCTCGCGACCCTCCGCCGCCGTGAGGTACCCAAGCGCAGTCAAAAAGGCGACGGGCACCGAAACCACGGTCTGCGCCATCCACACCACTTCGTCGAACTTGAAGAGGATGAACGACCCCGCGAGAAAGACCCCGAAGGCGGATACCGGCAGGAGAATCCGCATCAGCAGCCGGTTGGAAAGCACGACGAAGATCGAGGTGATCGGCAACAGAAAGAGCGCGACCAGCATTCCGCTCCAAGAAGGCCAGGGCGTTGCAAAGTGTCCCTCCAGCAGATTCGAAAGGGCGATGACGTGGAGCATGGTTCCCGGCAGATCACCGCAGACGGTGCGCTTGATGTCGTGCGCGGCCGGCGCGGAAACGCCCACGATCACGTACCGGTCTTTGAAGGTGTCCAGCGGAACGCGCAACTGACTGAAGTCCGTGATCTCTCCCGCTTCAAAAGCGCGAACGGATTCTATTACTCCTCCCGCCGCCACCCGCCGAGTGAGCTCAAACCGCTTCAGCTCCGCGCACGAGTAGTAGTGCAACGGGACCTGCCCTTCGGAGGCGGGGAGCCGCAACTCGCGATCTCCCACGCGTACACGGATCTCCGAGGCGCCCACCGAGCCAGTGATCTTGGCCGTGCCTCCCAAAGCCCGTAATGAAAGCGAAGGAAAGACCTGACCCTGGTGTCGGAAGAAGTGGTGCATGCGGCGGGTTACACCGTCCGGGTCCGTATCGTGCGAAACGGAATGAACGAGCGGTGCGCTGACGCCGATGAGCGGCGTCGGAAAGCTGGCCTCCTCGTAGGCTCTCAGCGCATTCGAATTCTCCACGGAGATGGCGTGGCGCGCCATCTCGCCCGGAATTTGCTCCTTCCGCTGTTCCTCGGCGCGCTCGAAATAGATAGCATGGGATAGAATCGGCCAACTCTGATTCAGAGCTTGCATCTGGTCGTCGTCGGGTGAGAAGTTCGTGAAGAAGATGTCGAAGAGCACGACGCGTGGCTCGCCACGGACCACGTAGTCGATGACCGGTTGGTACGACTTCCGCGGCCACGGCCAGGGACCGTAGGCCTGGCTGCTTCGATACGTGCGAAACGTGCTCTCATCAAGGTCGAGAACCACCACTTTGTCCGATATCTTGTGGTTCGGGTTGAAGTAGCGGTAGCGAATGTCCACGAGCCAGTTTTCCACCTGGTCGAGGACGCCCGTTTGCCAGAGCGGCACGGTATAGACGAGCGGCAGCGCAGAGAGCAGCAGGGCCAACAGCGCTCGACGTTTTGCTACCATTTCACAGCGCGGTCAGCCCGCCGCTCTTGGCAAAGTCGTTCAGGTCGGCGTCATTGACTTCCCGCCGCTCCAACCACTCGACAGCCGAGAAATCGAACTCCGAAGCATCCCCGCGGGCGCGAACACTCCTGGATTCGACGAGTCCGCGAGCGGCCGCCGTCTGGGAGAACTGCGAAGCGCGCGCCCGCGCCTTGACCGATTGGGAACGGTCCACCGAGGCACCCACATCCAGACGCCGCCCCGGTGGCACCGGCCCCACGAAGAGCTTGGCGACCCACCCCGTCTGACCCGCCGCGCTGACACGATAGAACAGTCCTTCCTGTCCAACTTCGCGAACGGAAGAACCACGCGCCAACCGGACGCCGGGTGAGTTGAGCGCGGGCTTGGGCAGCAGCTTGGCTGCGGGGCTCTGCACGTACAACACGCGCGCGGCCACCACGCTGGCCGCGCTGGTCGCAAACAGGAGCAGAGCGATCCCCAAACGCTTCATCAGAGCGCTGAACCTGACGGGCCGCGCGTCGGTTGTCGATTCATTTTCGCGACCGAACCGAAAACCGATTGCCGAACCCACCGGCACGGCCAACCAAGCGCCATGATACGGGAGCGAACGCTTCGCTACTCTGCTTGGCTGGCTCTCTATGTGATGCCCATCGCGCTGGGGGCTGACAACTATCACAACATCCAGGGCTTCTACGGCGGCCGCGCAGCGTCTCTGGCGGGCGCCTACACCGCCGTTTCCGACGACCCGAGCGGTGCTTACTACAACCCGGCCGGCCTTGGTTTTCTCGAACGCGACTATGTCACGATCTCGGCCTCCAACTACCGCAACACTCACAAGAGCTACGAGAATGTGTTCGGACCGGGTCAGGGTTACGTACGCGCCTCCGAATCGTACCAACCCAATTTCCTCGGCGCTTTCTCAAAAGCGGAGCGCTACACTTGGGGGTTTTCGGTGGTCAGCCAGAGCGCGGAGAACTTCGATCAGGGCGACCAGGTAACCGAACCGTTGGGGCTGCCCAACGTGACCTCGTACCGCAATGAGTATACGGAAGACAACACGCGCATCCTCGCCGGACCCTCGCTCGGCTGGAAAGGGGGGGGTCGTCTTGCTTTCGGGGGAACGCTGTACTACCTGTACGATTCCACGCGCGTAACGACGAACCAGACCATACTCTTTCGCAATGGGTCCTTCCGGAGGCTCTCGGTTCAGGACCGTCGACGCACCTTGGGTTTCGAGCCGGTGCTGGGGCTGCAATACGAATGGTTGCCCAATCTGATAACGGGCATGTCGCTCCGCCAGACCATTGTGACCGCCGAGAGCCGCACACTGTCGGGAATCGATGCTCCTGCAGGCGCAAGTTCGGCGGGCGCCATCTCCCTTTCCCTGGGTACGGACGTACGGTCCGGTTCGGTCGAACGCGGCGCGCTCATCCTCGGCTCGCCGCCGCGCGGCACGGTACCGGAAACCACGGAGGCGCGCGCCGGAATCGCCTGGATTGCAGGGAAGCGGACCTTGATGAGCGCGGACATCATCCGCACCAGCGGTTATCGCCTGCGTCAGGACCGAACCCAGATCGATCTCACGAATCGCATAACGTACATCAATTCCGACAATATCGCGGAAATACGCCGCCAGGCGACGACCAACCTGGCCGCCGGTATCGAGCAGTACGTCTCCGATCGGCTGTTCCTCGCGGCCGGATTCTTCACGAACGCAAGCAACCACGCGGAGCGCCCGTGGCTGGAGAGCGCGCTTGCCGCGGCAGGACGCAACTTCAACAACGGCTCCACGTTCCAGAACGGCAACATTGTGATCCCCTCGCGGGGTGGCTTCCTGGCATATCGCATCCCGCTGTTCGCCGACACCGAACGATTCGAAAGCGTCGACACCCGCGGCCTCACTCTGGGCCTCGGCTGGAGCGACGAGAAGTCATCGGTCACCCTCACGTTCACGCGCGAGTGGGGACGCGGCTCGGCCCAAATCGACGCCTCACAGGCGGCCGCGCCGCTGAAAGTGGAAAGCCGCGGGTTCATGATTGTGGCGGGCACCCGGTATTGAGGTAGAACCCCGGGAGGGGCCGCACTCACGTCAGCTTCAAAGCCGCAAGGACCGACTTGGGCGCCGCGCGTCCGTACGCCTCGCGAACGAGCTTCTCAACGTGCTTCCAGTCCGTATTCTTCGACAGCTTCGTCCCGGTCCAACCGTGATGCCCGATGTACGGAGAAATGGCAAACCCGTGCTCGCGCACGAGCCTGCGCTGGGTGGCCGGGAGTACCTTGAAGGCGGCAGAAACCGAACCGTCCTCGTCCTGCCCCATCATGATAAAGGGCTTGTCCCGCACGCGAAAGGAAGTGTGGCCGAACTTGTCCTCAGCTTCGGTAAACTCCGGCAGCCCGGAGCACGCCGCGCGCATTTTCGCAACGAGAGCAAGCCCCTGTTTCGACAGAATTGGCGTATGACCCATACAGTTTGCTCCTACAAAGTAACTGGCGCGGCCGGCCTTTTGGCTCAGTCCTCCGACGCACGCCAACCGGGTCACTTCTTCCGGGCGGCCCGGATTGCGGCGAGCACTTCCGGCCCTCCCGGTCGACGAGCCAGTCTTGGGGTCGCAGTGCTGGCGTCTCCGGCGTCTCTTCACGTCCCCAGAATGGGAAGCAGCCCGTTAGGATCGCAAGGGCGACCGACACAGTTGCCACCCGAAGCACCCATAGTGGACGCACCCCAACTACCACCGATTGCGTGGAGACAGGTGCAGGCATGACTTTCTGAGTAACCGCCTTCAGGCCCGACGCCCTCCGCGGCCGCACCGTCCACCTGCCGCGGACCGCGTCAGATCTGCGTCAGGTTGCCGTTCGTACCCTCACTCAACGTGAAGACCGGATAGCCCTCTGCGTCGTAGGTGGTGATCGCCCAGAGGTCGGCTGTGGTGAGCGTAGACCCCGGGTCCCCCCAATACTCCACATCGATATTGCCTCCGAAATCGCCGCCCGCCCCGATGATGGCGTCCGGATCCACGTTGGGGTCCTCCGAGTCGGCAATGATGACGAAGAAACAGTCGCCAGCGCAGATGGGCCCGGTAGCGGCAACTGAGACATTGATACCCACGTCGATGATGCCCTCGTCGTCGTACACGCTGGCATCGTAGTCGAAGTCCTCACAGCCGGTAGTGATGTCGTAGCTGATCCCGTCAGCCGACTCGAGCATGCCCGCCACATGCCCGCCACTCGTGAAGTACTCCTTATAGTACTCCTCCGTGGCTCCGCCACCACCGTCGTCGTAGGTGTAGTACGTGCGCGCGTACCCGCCGTTGTCATCGGCTTTCCCGTCGAGTTCGTAGTACTCCCATTCGCCGCTGGCCGGATCGTAGTAGTCGCTGTAGTTGACGCGCACGCACCGTTGCCCGGGACACACGCTCATGCCGGCCGTAGAACTGTACGTGTCCGTACCATCGTTGTACGTAGAGCGAAAGTACATGAGCTCCGTGGACAGGTCCAGGGTGAGGATCCCCGAATATGACTCCCCGTCGTAAGACTCCTGGTACCCCAACTGGTAGCGCTGACGGTCTTCGTTCCAGCGAATGACCGACTCGAAGTCCCCGGCCACGTCGTCGCACGAATAAGGAACGGTCAGTCCGTCGGGCGAAAAGGCGTATTTGATTTCGTGGTCGTAGCCGTAGCGGTTCGGTCGGTACTGCATGACGGGACTGGGCAGGGACGAACCCACGCGCGGCAGGTAGCCCTCGGCTTCCAACTGCAGCACGATGGCCTCCGCCTCCGTGGAGGTGAGTCCCGCGTCCGTGACGGATTGAAAGATGGTCTCCCGCATGGCCGCCGTCCACTCCACGGTGAACGTCCCGCCCTCGACGCAGGTGCTGGCGGGAAACTGCGTGCGGACCTTGGGTATCAAACCGTCCAGCACCATCAGTTCCTGGTAGGCGCCCTTGACGATCTCGCGGAAGGTAGACACGAGATCCAGGAGTTCCTCGTAACCAAACGAGTCAGCCGAACAGGCAGTGGCCTGGGAGAAGGTGGAAAGCCCGGTCGTGGTGGAGATGCTTTGCGCCGAGAGAGTCCTCGGCAAAGGAATGGAAAGCCGCGACGGCAGCGTGCTGAACGCATACCCGCTCCCCGGCCGCAGCACGGCGACGAGGCCCATGTCCCGAAACCCGAAAGGTCCGTAGTCCTGGACGCATCCGGTAGCGCTGCCCGCCACTAACACGAAACTCACAAGCTTCAGCCTGAGGCCAGCTCCCATGGGCCGCAGCAAAACCGAAGTCGATTCGAGCGGCAATCAGAATCCTGGCGAAAAAAGATTGCCACCGCCGGCCTGGCGGCGTCACACCCGCCCATGCTCGCCCCGCGCAGCCTTTGGGTTTCGCTCTGTCTTCTGACCGCGGCTTGTGTTTCGGGTCCAGGCGGTTTGGATCGCCAGGCCAGCGAAGACGTCCTTGCGGAGGCTCGAGTCGGACGGGCGGTTGCGGCGCGCCTGGCCAAGCGCTACGGCATCATCCAGGACGACACGCTCGTTCGTTACCTCACCCTCGTGGGCCGCACCAACGCGCGTTTTTCTGCGCGAGCCGAACTGCCGTTTCACTTCGGCATCCTGCGAACACCCGAGGTGAACGCTTATGCCTGCCCCGGCGGCTATATCTTCGTCACGGCGGGCGCTCTGCTCCTCATGGAAGACGAAGCGGAGTTGGCCGCCGTGCTCGCGCACGAGATTTCGCACGTGTCGCTACGCCACGCAGGCAGGTTCGACTCTTCCGGGAGTTGGTTGGACTTCGTCACAGCGCTGCTCGCAGGCCCCGGGGGAAACGTGCTGAATTCGGCTGTGAAGACGGCCTCGTCAGAAATCGAAAAGATTCTCCTCGAAAAGGGCAGGCAGCGCGACCTGGAACTGGATGCGGACCGCGCCGGTCTGATGCTCAGTCGCAGCGCGGGCTACGATGCCGGCGCGGCCGAACGGTATCTGAGCCGCCTCGCTTCCGCCGCCAACAGCGCAACCCTCAAGAAGACGCATCCGTCCTTCGACGTGCGGCTTCGCTTTGTTGCCGAGTTTCGCAGCGACCAGATTGAACCAGGCGGCGCCACGAACGCCGAACGTTTCCAGGAGTTCCGCAGGCGCCTGACGTCCATCCCGCTGAAGGAAAAGGCTCCGTGAAGGCGAGTTGGCTCGCGCTCGCCTTGAGCTGTGTCGTTCTTGCGGGCCCGCGGGCCCTGCACGCCGATTCGTATCACAACGTGCGCGGATTCTTCGGTGAACGCGCGTCCGGACTGGCGGGCGCGTACACGGCCGTCAGCGACGATCCATCCGGTGCGTACTACAATCCCGCGGGTCTCGCCTTCGCGTACGACAACTACATCTCGCTTTCTGCCGTGAACTACAGCGAGGTCCGCAAAACCTACCATTCCGTCTTCGGCCCCGGTCAGGACGTGGAGCGCACATCGCGCCGCTACACGCCGGGTTTCTTTGGTGCGGTCAAAAGCTTCGGAGACACGAAGTTCGCCTTCACGGTCGTCAGCCCCTCATCCGAGAACTTCGACACGGCGGAGAAGACGTCGCTTCCGCTCCAGCGACCGACAGTGGGCCGTCGGGAGACTGACTTCACGCAGGACACGAACATCATCTATCTCGGGCCCAGCCTCGCGCGCTCGTTCGGCGAAAAGGTGAGCCTGGGCGCTACGCTGTACTACTTCCTCGACTCCGCCCGCACCACCACGACCAACTACACGGAGTTCTTCAACGGCCGCTTCCTGCTCGAAAACACCGAAGACCGACGGCGCACGATGGGCGTGGTCCCGATTCTTGGGGCGCAGTACATGCCGTCCCGCGCCTGGTCGCTCGGTGCCTCCGTGCGGCGGCCGGTCGTCAGCGCACGATCGAGGCGGAGAACGCGCATCCTCGCCGATTCGAGCAGACCAACGATGAGCGGTCTTACTATAGAAGAGAGTACGGCGCAGGGTTACGGCGCCACCCGTGAGGGAGGCCTCTATCAGGGCGAAGGTCACACGGGCGGCGTGCCGACACCCGCAGAGTTGCGCCTGGGCGTCGCCTTTTTCCCTTCGCGTTCCCTGCTGATTTCAGCAGATATCATCCGAACCGGCGGGTACAGCGAATCGCGATCGAACCTGGTTGTGCTGACCGGCAGCCCGTTTCTCCAAGTGCAGCCGGGAGAGCATCCCAATACTGTGCAGGGAACCACAAACGCCGCGGTCGGACTCGAAGCGTTCGTCTCGGAACGTTGGGCCCTCCGGGGTGGTATTTTCACGAACCGGTCGAACCACGTGCAGGCCGGCTGGGCCGAGAGCTTGGTCGTCGCGGGCATTCGGGCGGGCGGCCTGGAGTGCCCTGTTGCTGCGGCGGTCTGCCTTCCGGCCACAGACGAGCGAACCGAGCAGGTCCACACGGCCGGGCTTTCCCTGGGCGTCAGCCGCTCGGACGCCACTTCGTCCGCGTCGGCCACGGTGGTGTACGAAAACGGGCGCGGCGGCGCGACGGTGGAGCCGACGCTCCCGAGTCACACGTTGACCTACCGCTCCCTCAGCCTCATTGTGGTTTTCAGTCTGAGGAACTGAGCGCAGCCGCCGAACCGGGTAGGCTGCGGGCCCATTTTTGGGGCGATCCGCGTAACCCCGGCCCGCGAGCAAGCATCACAACAGGACACCTCGAGAACACAGGACACGCATGAGCAAAGAAAGACCCCACTACTACGACGCCCGAGACCTCGCCCGGTTTGGAGAGATATCGAGGGTCAATCCGGAGCTCGGAAAGAAATACTTCGACTATTACGGCGCGGCCATGCAGGAAGGCGCGCTTTCCGCACGTGAGAAGGCGCTCATCGCGCTGGCCGTGTCCCATGCGCTCAAATGCCCGTACTGCATCGACGCCTATTCGCAGGCCTGCCTGGAGAAAGGCGCTGACGAAGAGCAGATGAACGAGGCCGTTCACGTGGCTGCGGCCATGGCGGCGGGCATCATCCTCGTGCACGGCGTACAGATGATGAACAAAGTCGACGAACTCTCTTTGTAGGTAGTCGTGGAGTCTCTTCTCGACACATCCCTTCAGGTCGCGGAACTTGCGCGCCAGCCCTTTGATTTTGCCCGCACCATTCAGGAAGCAGGGTGGCCAGCCCTGCGCCCCGAAAGCATCCGCACCGTGCAGATCAACGTGGGCAAGCGCTGCAACCAGGCCTGCCGCCACTGTCACGTGGGCGCCGGACCCACACGAACCGAAGAGATGGACACCCCGACCGCCGAAGCATGCCTGAACGTGATAGAGGCTCTGACAGAAGCAGAAACCGTCGACCTTACCGGTGGCGCGCCGGAGCTGAACCCGAACTTCGAGAAATTGGTCTTGGGCTCCCGGCGCCTGGGCAAACGCGTCATGGACCGCTGCAACCTCACCGTTCTCGAAGAACACGGCGGCGGTCGCCTGTACGAATTTCTCGCCGAGAACGAGGTGGAGATCATTGCCTCGCTCCCGCACTTTGCCGCATCCCGAACGGACAGCCAGCGCGGGCGCGGTGTATTCGAGAAGAGCATTCAGGCCCTCCAGAAGCTCAACGCTCTGGGCTACGGGCGCGAGACTGCTTTGCGGCTGCACCTCGTCTACAATCCCACGGGCACTTTCCTGGCCGCGCCCCAGTCAGAATTGCAGCGGGACTACAAGAAGCGGCTTGGGGAGACATACGGTATTTTCTTCAACGATTTGTACTGCCTAAACAATATGCCGATCAGCCGTTTTCTGGGCTCGCTGCTGCACGCGGGCCGGCTGCACGAGTACATGCAGACGCTCGCCAATGCGTTCAACCCACGGACCATCGCGGGGCTCATGTGCCGAAACCAGATCTCCATCGGCTACGACGGCCGCATTTACGACTGCGACTTCAACCAGATGCTGGAACTGGAGGCCCAAGGCGGCCCCATCGATCGATTCGACCGGGACGCGTTCCTGATGCGCACGATCGTAACGGCGAATCACTGCTACGGCTGCACCGCCGGCGCAGGTTCCAGTTGCGGCGGAGAGTTAGTGTGATCCGGCTGCTTGGGACTCGCGGGTGACCGCTCGAGGAACGCCTACTGCCCACCTCCGCTCTCCGCTTTCTTCTCCGCCTGCTTGACCGGATGGTCGATGACCATCCCCTCGAGTCGGATCGTCCTCCTCGAAACAAACGGGCGATCGGACACAAGCGCCCAGATCTGAAGGAAGGTCGTCACCGTCCGGATCACAGAATCGACTGGATCCTCCTCGGAGTGAATCTTGAGGTCGTAAATGAGCTTTGCATTTGGCAACTCCCGCCGCAAAACCTGACCCAGGTCGAACTTCTCCGTATTCACGAGGTCAAAGAGAACGAACGTAATCTTGCGCTCGATTGTGAATGCGCGACCCTTTTCCCCGGGAGGTGCTTCCCGAGCAAAGGACACGGGCGCGTGCGAATCGCGAATTTGGTAACTGTACTCCGCACACGCGCTCAGCGTCAGGGCTGCAACTGCTGCCATCCAAGATATGCCCTTCATTGCTTCCCTTCCTTGCGCTCATCCTTCGGGGTGTCTGTCGGTGGTCCGACCGGCGCCTCCTTGGGACTCTGGCTCACCTTCTCGTATGCTTCCCCCTCGACAATCACAGTGTAAGGACGGTATACCCCAATGGTGATGAAGTCGAGGAGTGCGTTCACGAAAGTATATACTTCCGTGATCTTGAGAGCCCCGGCAGCTTCCGTTGGCTTGAGCTCGCGGTCCAGTATCGAATCCAGCGTGACATTTCGATCGGTGCTCATGCCCCAGCCAAAATTGTCCCGGCGCATTTCGATGCGAAATCGCCGCGTCATCCGGTAGCCCTCGGCCTCCGTATACCCGGTCATGCGCACCGGACGCTCCGGTCGAATCAGCTGGTATCTCGTCCCGGCGCATGTTGCCGACAACAAAAGCGCCGCAAACAAAGCAGCCCCGACCCCTGGTATTGTCTTCATTGTCCCTCCTTCGGCCTGTTTGGCCTGGCCGCTGAGGCCTATCCTCTGTACAATCTAAATATTGAATGGAGATTCTTTGAGTCAATACAAACTACATCCCTGTCCTGGCGATTCACCGCGCCACATACAGGACACCGACCAGAACGGCGGCACGCAGACCAAAGTCGATACCGAGGTGCAACAGGATCGTCCCCAGTGCCTTGCGCACCTGTCGATCCACCACCTGATTCACGACTTCGTCCGAGATCCAGGTCGCGGTCGACAATCCCAGGTGCAGCCAAGCGCGGGCCCCGCCCCAATTCCAGTCGACGGCTTTGAGCGCACCCAGCGCTCCCTTCGCAAAGCGAAAGGCGCGCAGCTTGTGCAGGGCATCGATCAGTTCGATGACCTGCCCGTGCTGGATGACGGACTCTTTGATCGCGTAGACGCCGAGTCCCACGAACGCACACACGAGCAGGACGAGCAGCGCCGGATCTCGCATCCACACGAACGCCACGGTGGGACCTCTGGTCCCATAGGTCAGCAGAAGCAACGCGCCGTAGGCGACGAGGGTACTCAGGCTCAGCGAAAGGCCCGCGATGTGATCGGGAACGTACCGCCATCGCCAGTATTCTCGCCACAGCAACCGCAGATCTCCGAGCATTCGCGAGCGCACGAGGAGCCTTGCGCGCAGGAAAAAAGCCGCCAGGCGCACGAGCAAGAGCCCCACGAAGTAGGCGTTGACGAGCAGGAAAAACCGAAGATCGGCCATGGGCGCCAGGGTGCGGCTATCGCGGAGCGCCAGCTTTCAGGCGGTCCCGGAAACGCGCAATCGCCCCAAAGTACTCGCGCGAGAACGCAAGCAGATCGTTGTGTCCGGCCCCCGCAATGAGCGCGAGTTCCTTCCGATCGTGCCCCACCGCGGCGAGGTTGTCCCGGGCGTGCTGGGGCGGAATCAACACATCCCGACCACCGTGGATAAGCAGGACGGGCAAACGGACCCTGGCAAGTTTCAAGTGATTCGAGTGACTCTCGTGGAGCAAGCGGGCCGCCTCTCGGTCCAGACGCAGACCCAAACGTTCTGCAAGCGGGCGGATGTCGGCAAATCCGCTTTCCAGAATCAATCCAGACAGATCGTCCCCGTGTTGGTCGGCCAGAAAGGCCGCCGGACACGACCCCAACGAGCGACCCATGACAAGAGGCAGTGGCGCGCCCTTGGACCTTTCTTTCAGAAAGGACAGGGCGCGTTTTGCATCGGGATGGAGCGTGCCAATCGAAGGCATGCCCTGACTCCACCCATATCCTCTATAGTCTACAACAAATAGATTGAGCCCGATCGCCTGGAATGCAGGCGCGATGTCATCGTAGTCGTTCACCGTTTCGCCATTCCCATGAAAGAACAGGACCGTCCGCCAGGAAGCATCCTGGCGATGCCAGCGCGCCCCGATGTGCACGCCCTCTTCCACAGGGATATCGAAGTCCTGGGCGCCTGTCACCGCCCGGCGTTCCGTTTGATGCGGATGAAACAGCGTGCCTATCCAGCGGCTCTCGTCCATGAAGATCCTCTTGCCAGCCGAATCGGTCGGCGTTGGGGAAGGGCGACAGGAAAGTAGGCCAACCGCAAGGAGAAGGCCCAGCGCCAAACCGACCTGCCTCCCGGCCTCGTGGCAACCCCGCCCCGAACTCGTAACCATGCGACTTCTGCACCACGTGACACCGGGCCCGTCAATGGGAAACGGAGGTGGCCCAAACATCAGTGTTGACAACGAATGACCGCAGGCGCTCCTACGGGTATGTCCAGGTGGCGCGTGGCTTACCTGTGGGGGTGGGTCGCTGTGGCGCCATTCCTTTGGGGCTTTTCCGCCTGCCGCCTCGAAAGCACCGAGTGCCTCCGCGCGGACTTCAGTTGTGATTTCTCCTACTTGTTCTTGCGGAGGCCGCGCACCGGACTCTTGCCCACCACCGGTCGGGTCGGGACTTCGCAGAGGCTGAACGGAACGTCGGGAGGTCTTTCGGGAGGACTGGAGGCCGCCGGTTTCTTCGGACGCGGCCTCGCGCATCTGGGTGATGTCGACAAGGACGGCGTGGGAGATCTGGCCGTGGGCGCCTGGGCTGACGATGACGGCGGCATCGATGTGGGCGCGCTGTGGATCCTCTTCATGAATGCCGACGGAACCATTCGCGCGCAGCAGGTCATCAGCATGACCGCCGGCGGCTTCAGCGGCTCCATGGTCGGTGGAGACTACTTCGGCACGTCCGTGGCCGCCATCGGCGACGTGGACAATGACGGCATCCCCGATGTGGCCGTGGGCGCACCCAAGACGGACGACGGAGGGATGGATCGCGGCGCAGTGTGGGTCATTCTCCTCAACGCGAACGGGACGGTGAAAAGCAACGTCCGCATCAGCAGCACCGCTGGTGGCTTCGGTGGTGTTCTGGCCAACGACGACCAATTCGGCACGGCCCTGGCCGCGGCCGGAGACCTGGACGGAGACGGCGTGCCCGATCTTCTCGTGGGCGCCATTCACGATGACGGAGCAGGCAGCAACCGCGGGGCTTTGTGGATCCTCTATCTGAACTCGAACGGAACGGTGAAGTCGCAGCAGAAGATCAACAACACGACAGGCGGCTTCACCGGTTCCCTGGCAGATGGAGATAGCCTGGGAGATTCTGCCGCAGTCATCGGTGACCTGGATGGCGATGGTGTCAAAGATCTGGCCGTGGGCGCGCCCGGAGCCGACGATGGCGGCACGGATCGCGGTGCGGTGTGGATCCTGTTCATGAATTCAGACGAGACCGTGCGGACGCAGCAGAAGATCAGCAACACCACCGGCAACTTCACGGGCGCGCTCGACGACAGCGACTTCCTCGGTGGTGTGGGCTTGGCAGGGCCGGGAGACCTGGACGGAGACGGCGTCGCGGACATGGTGGTCGGCGCCACCGGGGACGATGACGGCGGGAACGGTCGAGGGGCGGCCTGGGTTCTGTTTCTCAACTCGAACGGAACTGTGAAGTCTCATCAGAAAATCAGCAGCACGGAAGGCAACTTCAGTGGGCCGCTGGCGAACGGTGATGCTTTCGGCGGAGGGATTGCGTACCTCGGAGATCTGAACGGGGATCTGGTGCCTGACATTCTGGTAGGGGCGAGCGGGGAGAACGGTGGCGCAGGCGGGGTCTGGGTTTTGTTTCTGGAACGAGCCCCGTGACGCCACACCGCTCACGGCTGCAAAGGCAGAAACCCCATTACTGTAGCAGGGTGCTGAGATCACAGCGGAGAATGTGAACATCCAGCTCACACGCGCACGCCCACGAAAGCGGATCTTTCTCAGGGGGCCGACAGTCTTCATCCATCCGAAGATCTCCTCGATCCTTTTGCGCGAGCGCTGGCTGATCTCGTAACTTGCGTTGGCGGAATCGAGGGGCGTCCCGAATCCGAGTACATGTCCGCGTCATTCGGCCAAAGACTTCATCCACCAGAGCCCGAATCGGTCGAAGCGGATGATCGTCCGGAATCCGCCTCTCCATCGAAACATAGCTGAACAGAGCTTCTTGGTTGCTGTCTTCACCGCGAATGAACCCCCATGCGCCGCCACCTCACAGAAAGCCAGGAAAATTCGGCTTTTTCAGCACCCTGTCAGTCCAAAGCGAGCGTCAGACAGCGCGCGCCACCGCCCGCTTTCTTGAATTCGCCGAGTGGCGTCGAAACCACCTCCAAACCCCACTCGCGCAACCGACGCAACAGCTCAGGCGACGGCTGTGATCCGGTCACGAAGTCGCTGCCAATGGGGACCGAGTTGCACACGAAGTCGAGCGCGTCTTCTTGGGAAACCGCCAGTCGCTGATCCGGGGAAAGCTCAGCTTCGACCCTCGCACGACTCGCTTCGGTGAAGGCGCCCGGAAAATACAGCAGGCGACCGCCGGGCAGCGGACAGAAGCAGGTATCCAGATGGTAGAAACGCGGATCGACGAGTTCGAGCGACACGACCCGGCGGGCGTACGCCCGAGCGAGGTGCGCGTGACTGGCCGCCACGGCTCGAAACCCATGCCCCGCGAAAAGTATGCCATCAATAACAAATGCTTCGCCCTGTCCCTCGAAAGCCACGCCTTCCGGTAGCGGGGGCGCCAGACGAAAGCCCTCACGGAAATAGGCGGCGAAGACCGGCTCCTCGGGCCTGCGCTGCGCAAAACGGAACCGGGACAGCAGCACCTGACCGTCGTGGACGAAAGCGGCGTTGGCAGTGAAGACCAGGTCCGGCATCCCCACTTGGGGTTCGAGGACTTCGACGGTGCAACCGCGCTCCTCGTACAGGCGACGGAGCCCCAACCACTGTTCCATGGCCCGCTCCTGATTCGCGCCTTCGCTCGTGTGCATCCAGGGGTTGATTTCGTAGGCGACCGCGAAAAAGCGGGGAGGACACATCAAAAAGCGGCGGGATTCCATGCGGAGCCGAAACACTTTTTTCGGGCGAGCGGCATGTCAAGGCCGACCGCCCCGGGCCGGGAAAGCGGCAACTCCGATCAGCGTACCACTTCCGGCACGGGGAGCACGAGCAAATCCTGCAACTCCGACCAGGGAATGGTGACCAGGGAAGGCCCCGAAACGTACGGCGCAATCTGGTAGACCTGGAAGTACAGGAACAAGCCCTGTTTGGTAATCAGCCAGGTCGCAAAGTTTTCGGCTTCCGGAGCAATCCCTTTGTCCCAGACGAGCTTCTCCAATCGGGGTCGTGCGCGACGAGAAAGCCGCTCCAGATAGGCGCTCCCGGGTCGAAAAAGCTGTTCGAGTTCGACCACGGCGCCCCGCTCGGTGTCGACGACGATGGACTGTGTGGTGCCCAAGCCGTGCGCGCCGCCGGTGAACGCGTAGCGCGATTGAAGAACGCTGACAAAACGCCTTCCCGAAAACTTCACTTCGAAGCTCCAGGTCAGCTCGAAGTGTTGCTTCAGTTCATCCGATGGATGGTGACGGAAATCCTCTGTGTAGGCCTGAACGTCGCGTCGCGCCAACTGTTCGAGGCCCGCGTTGAGCTTGCGCGCCATTTCCGGGTGTGCGGGCACCACAAACTCGGGCAGCACGATGGACGTCTTGCCGGGCGCTGCGAGCGAAAGCCGGCGCGAACGGATTTCGTACGGAGGCTTTGGAACCTGTGCTGTGCCACTCGATTCCCGGCCGGCGACGGCCCCGCCGGCGCGGTCGCGCGGTGGCTTGGCCGGACCCTGCCCAAGCAGGCAGGCCTGCACTGCGAGCAGAATGCATCCTGCCATGAGGCGATTCCCCTTAACGATCAGACGCTGTTCCCCCGGGGGCGAGTCGCCGCAGAAGCACATTCTCATCGGGTTCCCGAATGAGGAGAAGCATTTCGTCAAAGAAGGCGACGGCGGTTTCTTCGCCTTCTTTGTCGGCTTCCGCGCGGATGGTCAGCTTTCCGTCCTCCAGCGTCCACTCGAACTTGTGCTCTTCACGCCGGGCATCCCTACGAATCAACCGGCGCCCCTTTCCGTCTGCGAGAAATTCGAGCACGGTCTCGTCCGTTTCCAGCATGCGCCCGGTGATGACGCCGCTCGTGATCGACACGACGGTCCAGCGGCCCACCAGGCGCGGCTTGAGATCCCGGGCAGCCCAACTGGGAACAGAGGCGATGAGCAGCAGGGCGACCGTGGCAATTCTCTTCCCGTTCACAGTTCTTGGACGAGACCGGCTCACGCGTGGGTCGCGAAATTGAGGCGACCCGCCCCAGGATTCACGGATTCTCATCCAACAATTTGCCCAAGCTTTCGAGGCGCTTCTGCCAGAAGCCCTCGTTGAACTCGGCCCACCTGGTGACCCCACGGAGGGGCGCAAGGTCCGGGCGGCAGAGCTTTCTCGCTTGACAGAAAGCGGCCCCGCCTTTACTTTACCATTTAGTTAATTAACTCTTCGGTAAACCATGACCCGACCTCTCGACAGAACCTTCGCCGCCCTGGCCGACCCCACCCGTCGAGCCATGGTCCGTCGCCTCGCGCGCGGCGAAGCGAATGTCACCGATCTGGCCCGGCCCTTTCTGAAACGGATGAGCCTGCCCGCGGTTACCAAGCACATTCAGGTGCTCGAAAAGGCGGGCATCATCACCAAAACCAGAACAGCCCAGTGGCGGCGCTGCCGGCTGAACGCCGCACCCCTGCGAGAGGTGGCCGACTGGATGGAGCAGTACCGGCAGTTCTGGGAGCAGAGCCTGGACCGGCTGGACGAATACCTCAAAGCAGTCGTCGCGAAGCAGGGCAGGCCGGAGAAACCAGACAAACACAAGGGAAATCGAAATGGCAAAAGGAAATAGCTCGAACGAAATCCACATCACCAGAGTCTACGATGCACCCATCGCGCTGGTCTGGGAGGCCTGGACGGACCCGGCGCAGGCGGCCCAGTGGTGGGGCCCGCGCGGCTTTACGCTGACGACGCACAGCAAGGACTTGCGCACGGGCGGAACCTGGCGCTACACGATGCACGGACCCGATGGCACCGACCATCCCAACGTGGCCCGCTACCTCGAGGTGCAAAAGCATACCCGCCTCGTCTACGATCACGGGGGAACAGACGACAGCCCACCCCTCTTTCGGGTAACGGTTCTCTTCAAGGAAGTCGGCGGTCGAACACAGCTCGATCTGACGATGCGGCTGGCAACGGCCGAAAAGGCCGAAGAGACACGTCGCTTCATCAAGGAAGCCGGCGGCAACGCCACCTGGGACCGCCTGGCCGAATTCCTGGAGAAGAAGTCTTCAGGGAAGGAAGTGTTCGTCATCAATCGCACCTTCGAAGCTCCCATCGACACTGTGTTCGAAATGTGGACGAATCCCGCGCACCTGGTCCAGTGGAGCGGACCCACAGGCTCCACCATGAAGTTCATCGAGGTCGACATCCGGGCGGGCGGACGAAGCCACTACTCGATGGAGCATGGCGGCGTCTCCATGTTTGGCAAGGTCAGCTACGTCAAGGTCGAGCGACCCTCGCTGCTCGTGTACGCTCAGGAATTCTGCGACGAGCACGGGAACGTCGCGCGCCATCCCCTCGCCCCCACCTGGCCACAGACGATGCTGACGCGCGTGTCTTTTTCTGCGGAGGCGCCGGACAGGACGCGGGTCACGGTACACTGGGAGGTTGCCGGCACATGGACACCAGAAGAACTCGAGACGTTCATCCAGGGCCGCACCGGAATGACACAGGGTTGGACGGGTTCTTTCGACAAGCTGGACGAGTATCTCTTGCGCGTGCCGTCCGTACGCGCGTAGGGAGCGCCGCATGCCGAGAACAGGCACCGGCAAATCCAGCGTCCAGGAGAGATAGATGAGCAAACTAAAGGTACTGTGCTTCAGTGTTTCCGCGGATGGATTCGGCGCGGGGCCGAGCCAGAGCCTTGCCAACCCGCTGGGCGCGGGAGGAATGGGGCTGCATGAGTGGGTGTTTCCGACGCAGACCTTCCAGGCCATGCATGGAGAGATGCTCGGTGGCGGGCAGACGACGGGCGCGACCGGCGTGGACGATCAGTTCGCGGCCAGGGGTTTCGAAAACATCGGCGCCTGGATTCTCGGACGCAACATGTTCGGCCCGGTGCGCGGTCCCTGGCCGGACGACTCGTGGAAGGGATGGTGGGGCGACAATCCGCCTTACCACACGGAGGTCTTCGTCCTGACACACCACCCGAGGCCCTCCCTCGAAATGGAAGGCGGGACCACATTTCACTTCGTGCAGGGCGGGATCCGAGAGGCGCTGGAAATGGCCAGAGCTTCCGCGGGAAAGAAGGACGTGCGATTGGGTGGGGGTGTCGCCACGGTTCGACAGTACCTCGAGGCGAAGCTGGTCGATGAAATGCACATCGCGCTTGCGCCCACCGTCCTTGGGTCCGGCGAGAATTTGTTCCACGGATTGGATCTTCCTGCTCTGGGTTATCGCTGCACGGAGTACGTGCCGTCGGAGAAAGCGGCGCATCTGACGTTTCGGAGAGTCTGACCGCGGTTTTGAAGCTCGGACCCTTCGAGCTGAACCAGGTTCGACCACGTGAGACCGCGGTTAGCCCGGCGTGAAATTCATGCGGACTCCGAATCTCGATTTGTCATACGCCATCTCGCTGCTCCGAACTACCGTCCAGAGCCCCATGCGGCTTCATTGGCGGCGAAATCCTACGCGGCCACTGGCATAAACGCGCCCAACGGTAGGGCGCCTATTGGTAGGAGGCGTGCTTGTACAGCACGCCTCCATTTCCGACGGCCACAACGACACTCCCGTTGGTTGCGATCCCGTTGCACCACGTCGGGGGGCCGGTCCGACCGCTCCATGAGGTACCGTCCGTGGAGAGGAAGAAGGATGGTGAGAGGTTGATGTCCCCCAACGCCAAGTAACGATTTCCGTCATGAATGACCGAGTTGATACCCAACCCCGATAATGAGCTGCCAGCCGGGACCGTAGCCCGCGTGAAGGAAGTGAAGTCCGTTGTCGTGTATACTCCACTTTCGGCAGTACCCAGAATGAACTTTCCACCAGCGTACACCACTTCCTTGATGTTCCTTGAGTTCGATGCAACTTGGAAGTTCGTCCAGTTTCCCAACGTGCCGCATGTGGCTGTGCACCGAGAACCTTGGCCGCTGGTCCCCCCCGCCCCGAAAATCCCCCCTCCATACGCGACGCCAACCAGCGCAGTCCCTCCACCGGCACCGAAGTTGAAGGCTCCACCGGCCAGGTCGGTCGTGACCGCAAGGTAGTTGTTGGAACCGGAGACTCCGACGAAAACGAAGGTTCCCGCCGCATCTGTTGCGACGGAATAGAAGTCCTCGAATCCTGTGCCTCCCGTGATCAAGAACTCGGACCAAGTTGTCCCGTTCGTAGATGTGGCATAGTAGCGGTCGTCGCCCACGACAACGAAAGTGCCGCCGGTGTACACGATGTCGCGCAGATCACGGGTCGTGTTTGTGAGGGCTATCTTGGACCAGTTCGTCCCGTCGGCAGAAGCAAGCAGAGTTCCGAACCGTCCGACCGCGTAGAACCTGTTGTTCGCATAAATGACTTCATACAAATCGTTGGTCGTGCCGGACTGGACAGACGTCCAATTGTCCGTCGGAGACGCGAGGATGGCCAAAAACAAGAGCGAGGTGAGGTCCTCCTCGTCCGACTTGCAGAAAACGGCCCCGAAAAGGATGACGCATATGATAAGCCAGCGTTTAGCAACCATTCGTCCAAGAACAACTCGAAGACAGCACTGGTCAAGTCGCTTTTGGCGCCGCAACGCAACTCGGCCATCCCTTTTGCTTCGTTCGGGTGGGCAAAACCTTTACAGTCGACGAAATCGTTTTCGCGGAGCGCGGAGACCTGGCCTTGCTTGGAGCACGCGCCCTCGAGGCCTCGCTCACCGTAGACCCGCAACGAAAGAAGCTTTCGCGGCCGGTCCCTGACCGCACCAGCCGGACAGCGTCGCCGGAATTCGTTGCGACGGTGCGAGAATCGTTGCCAGAAGAGCCCGGGGTCTTCCTGAGGACGATGTGATGGCTCTGGTGGAGCTTTTCGTCTGGTTCGTTCTCGCGGTCTCGCCCGGTGCGCCACCGGATTTGCCGGGCGCACCGAGCGGGCACACAGCCGTTTCTGCGCTGCGCTCGGAAGCGACGGCCACAGCGGTCGCGCGCGAAGATCGCAGCCGCTCGGAATGGGAATCCCTGCGCAGCCCGGCATGTCGCGAGGTCCAGGGCACATTCCGTCCGCTCCAGGGCGCCGAAAGGATCGGACCGCCCGAATCGCTCAGCTGCACGGCCCACTTTCGAGGCAGCCGGTCGCCCGCCCGCGGCCCCCCCTCCTTCCATCCCTTCGTCTGACCCGGTCGCCCGGTTCGCCCCAGTCGATTCGCACTTCCGTGTGCCTCCCCTGAGTCCGTCCGCGGTCTGACCGGCCGATTTTGGATTCGCGCAACGGGAGCAATCATGTCCAAGAAGCATTCGGATCTGAACGGCCGCCAAAAGGCCGCGATTTTTCTTGTGTCGTTGGGAGCGGAAATCGCCTCGCTGGTCTTTCAGCACCTCGAAGAGAGCGAAGTGGAGGCCCTGACTCACGAGATCGCCCGCGTGCAGAAGGTGCCGCCGGAGGAGCGCAATCGCGTCCTGGCCGAGTTCAACGAACTCATGCTGGCGGGTAACGACATCATTCAGGGAGGCGTGGACTATGCGCGCGAGGTCCTGGAACGGAGCTTCGGAACGCAGAAGGCGCTCGACATCATCAACCGCCTGACCTCCGGGATCCAAACGCGACCTTTCGACATGCTCCGTCGCGCTGATCCTGCCAATATCAGAAACTTCATTCAGAACGAGCATCCGCAAACAGTTTCGCTCGTGCTGTGCTACCTCGACGCCCTGAAGGGCGCCCTCGTTCTCGGCAGCCTTTCCCATCAGATTCAGGCCGACGTGGCCGGTCGCATCGCCAAAATGGAACGCATCTCTCCGGAGATTCTGCGCGAAGTCGAGCGCGTACTGGAACGAAAAATGTCGGCGCTTGCCTCCGAAGAGTTCGCGGCGTCCGGGGGGATCGACGTGGTCGTCGAGGTGCTCAACCTCGTGGACCGCGGCACGGAGAAGACCATCGTCGAAGCGCTCGAAGTGGACAACCAGGAGTTGGCCAAAGCCCTCAAGTCCGTCGCAGCCGAAGTCCAGGATAAAATCTTCCGCAATATGTCGAAACGAGCCTCCGCCCTGCTCCGCGAAGACATGGACTTCACGGGTCCCGTTCGCCTCAAGGACGTGGAAGATTGTCAGCAGAAGGTGGTCAACGTGATCCGCAAGCTCGAAGACGCAGGCGAGATCGTGGTGGCGCGTTCCGGGTCCGATGAGATGCTGGTGTGACGGTCCGCGCCCGGTACCGGACGCCGGTGCAAATCATGACAATGACCAGAGAATGGAGAACGGAGAAGTACTCGTTCACGATCTGGGATCGTTCTGTTTTTGTAAAGATTGAGGGCGACGTATCGTTTCGCTACGGGGAGTCGATCCCTGCCGTGGACGTACTGGCCGGCCGTTACGATCAGCCCCTGAAGAAGGCCTTCAGCCGTCACGTTCCGCGTGAAGTCAAGGGCGCCCTGGCCGAGGGCCGCGAGCAGAAGTGGCACCAGGGTGGCGATCGCGTCGAGGTCACCCCGGTGCAGCTCACGGTGGCGGAAGCCGATCGCTACGGCGGCACCGGGGCCACCTTCTCCGTGAAGGAGTTCCTGGAAGGCGCCAACAGGGCGTTCGTAGTGGAGCATTTTGGAGCGGAGGTTTGGGAGGAGGCCGCGGCGATCGTTGCGGAGCTGACTCGATCTGATCGCTGATTCGCGGCGTGGGCTGCACGCTTGACTATCGTCACCTCATCGGACGGGTTGGCCGGAGAGGAACCGCATTTCAAGGGTTAAGAACATGGAAAAGACATCGTTACGGATGCACAACGTGGGCATCGTGGTGGAATCCCTCGACGGGGCCATCTCCTTCTTCTCCGAGTTGGGCCTCAAACTCGAAGGGCGTGCCCTGATCGAGGGAGAATGGGCGGGGCGCGTCACGGGCCTCGGGTCCCAGCGCGTCGAAATCGCCATGATGGTGACTCCGGATGGCCACAACCGGCTGGAACTCTCACGATTCCTTTCTCCGGCCACTGTGGCCGATCACCGGAGAGCACCCGTGAATTCCCTCGGCTATCTCCGCGTCATGTTCACCGTGGATGACCTCGATGAGACTCTGGCCCGGATCGCAAAGCACGGCGCTCAGCTGGTGGGCGAAGTAGTTCAGTACCAAGACGTGTATCGACTCTGCTACATCCGCGGCCCCGAAGGCCTCCTCATAGGATTGGCCGAAGAGCTCAGCGGCAATTGACCGGCAGACATGGCGGTCGGCCGAAACCCGCGCGCGTATGCGGCGGCGCGCTGGCTGGGTTCGTCGTCGAAAAGCTCAAAGCGTCCGGTTCGGAAGTCAAAAAGCACATACTCGAGAGCCGCACCGCCGCCGGGCGCCGGCTTCTTGGGAATCCCCGTGCAGTGATCGCGCGGCTCCGTGCGCAGAAGCAACCAGCGGTCGTCATACTCTATGGTAAGCACATCGTGAATACCGGTGGAACGGGCGCGATGCAATCCGCGCTCGAAGTCTACGACCGCGCTCTCATCCATGAGCATGGGCCTTTCGCCGGCCGCGGACACGTGCAGGGCGAAGGGAGGACGAAGGGCGCGTCGTTCGGGGGTCGGTGTTGAGAGGAAGATCCGATGGGTGAAAGGGAGCGCCCCATACGCGCCAACCGTCGCGGCGCCAGCGAGTAGCCCCGATCCGATAAGAGCGCGCACTCGGACCGCAACCATGCTCTGAAGCGTGGCCGACCAGCGTGGGCGTCAAGCCCGGTGCGCCCTTGGTGCGGCGTGTCCCAAACCGGCCTCGATCCCTACCGTCCCGCGTTTGTGACTCACCAGCAGGGCGGCCACGCAAGCGAACGCAGGTCCGCCACGCACAGTACACCGAAGCGCTCAGTCGCCGGCCGTTGCCGGTGACGTAGCCCTCGGTCAATCCCTCTTCCAAAGCCATCTCGTCACCATCGGTCCCCTGTCTCCCCGCGCCCAGACGGGCTACCCGCGCACGTCACCGAAAACAGCACCCGATCGGTTGGATTTGCCATCGTTCGAGTGGGCAAATCCTTTACGGTCGACGAGATCGTTTTCGCAGAGCGGGGGGACCTGGCCCTGCTCGGCGCGCGCTCACTGGAAGGGCTGGCGCTCACGGTGGACGCTCGGCGCAAGAAGCTGGTAGCCTCCGGTCCTATTCCGGCTGCGAAAGCGAAGGGTGACTGAGGTTGCCAGGTCAGGGAAGAACTGACCGGAGGCCAATGATCCTACCCGGAGGCGCACCAGTCCGACTGACAGGTGGAGTCCGTCGTGCATCCGGTCGGGTTGCCCGGATAGTAGACGGTCTCAACCTGCGTAGAGACGCGACAGCTTCCGATGCTGCTCGTCGCGGTGCACCGAGACGAAGAGCGCGTCCCGGAGCAGGATGAGGCCGCCTGCCCGTAGTTCGAGCATAGGTTGTTTGTGCCCGCACAGCTCTCGACGAATGCCGGGTTCAGAAGCCGCTGACCATGAGAAGCAGAATCCATGTCTGATCATCATTCTTGTCATCTCTCGCAACCTCTGGCGTTGATCAGAAGAGGTGCCACACAAGCAACCACTACAGCAAGTATCAGATTTCGTTTCACAAGAGCCGCTCCCTTGCCGATTTCCCGCACCCCCGTCGCCGAGGAGACGAGAAGAGCAGCCGGAATGCTTGTCGAGTACGAAAGACGCGACGGGGCCGACGCAACCTGGTCCATCAACGCGCGCATAGACTCCGGGCGAACAGTGGAAGCGCCAGCTTGGTTGACATACACCTGTACCACGCCTCCCGGGGCCAGAAGCCCAGAGAAATGAATGCTCCAACCCATGGAACACCCCTATGAGGCGCCCGATCTATCGACAGTCCACGGCGGCACCCGGAAGGGCACCGGCTGCCGCCCTCCCGCTTCGGGTTCCTCGGTGCACGGTACCGTCTTCGAAGACCTCCTCTTCCCAGTCCACGCAGGATGTGGCCCCCCGTGACGTCGGCTTCTGATTCAACAGGCGATTCTCTTCCCACCGGTATCCGATCGATGGGGCGTGGCGCCTGCTGAGGCCAGGATGTGCTCGTGGCTGAATGGCGCCTGCACGAGCGAAGCGAGGGCAGAGCGGGCGAGGCCCTGAGCCCGCGGCGGCCGCAGGACGCGGGCGATCGCGCCCACCCGAGTCCGCGCAGTGCGGCATCCATGCCTAAACTGCGCGGACCGCGCGCCCTCCTGGCGCGCTTCGGGAGGGCGCGCTCGCTCAGATTCGGATACGATCCGCCGACGAGCGAGCTTTCGCGCGCAGCGCAAACCAAAATCGCGCAGCGATTTTGGCCCGGCAAGGATGCCGGGCCGCTCCGCCAGGAGCGGAATCCGAACCGCGCCTGGCGAGCACAGGATGTGCGAGTCAGGCGCGCATACGAAAAAAAAAGCCCCGCGCACGAATGCCCGGGGCTACTCCGAATTCGACCTCCATGTGCCGCTTCGGTTTTTCTGGGGACCTCCAACCGCTTCGCGGTTGCAGGTGGGAGGTGGCAGTCTATTTCAAGAGCTGCAACACTCCCTGCGGTCGCACCCCGGCCTGAGCCAGCATGGCGATACTGCTCTGGGAGAGAACCTGCTTCGTCGTCAGACGAACCATCTCCTCTGCCATGTCCGTGTCGCGTATCCTCGACTCGGACGCCAGAACGTTCTCGTATGCGTTCATCAGGTTGCGCGCCGACTGTTCCAGACGGTTCTGGAACGCGCCCAGATCGGCCCTTTGTTTGTTGAGCGTGGTCAGGGCCGCATCGACCCTGCCTATCGCGTCGTTCGCATTCGCGGGCGTCGCGATGCTCAACCCCGAAAGGCCGAGACTCCTGACGTTCAGTTCCTTCACGGCAATCCGCTCGCTCTGGTTCGCGTTGGGGCCCATATGAATCGTCAAAGGGGCTTTGTCCGCGCCAAATTCGCCTGTGAAGATGGGGAAGCGGTTGAACTCGGCCTGCGAGCCCACACGGTTTACCTCATCCAACAGTTGAGAAACCTCCACCTGAATCAGTTGGCGGTCCTCACGCGAGTAGATGCCGTTTGCAGCCTGAACGGCCAGCACACGCATCCTCTGCGCAATGTCCGATAGTTGCGTCATGTAGCCTTCCGCCGTTTGGACGAAACTCATTCCGTCCTCCGTATTGCGTTCAGCCTGACGCAGCCCTCGAACCTGCGCTCGCATTTTCTCCGATACTGCCAAACCGGAAGGATCGTCTCCGGCGCGGTTGATCCGCTCTCCGGAGGCGAGCTTCCGCATGGAATCATCCACCTCCCATTGGTTGAATTTTAATGAGCGATGTGCATTCACAGCGCTCATGTTGTGATTGATAATCATCCCCGTACTCCTTTCTGGATTTCCGACGCCATCCCTGGCGACGAGGAGAATGGGATACGGGCCGCACTCTCCCGCCGACCGACGATTGCCGGCAGCACCGGCTCATCGCCCGGCGGGAAAGTACGGGTCTTGTGGACAATTGTCTGTATGTATGTAGTGACACCACACCTAAGGTTTCTTCGCTTTCAGCCGAGAACATGCCTGTGACCGTGCGGGGTCACCGCACGTTCAACAGCCGAACGTCGGAGTCGAGCGAGGGCTTCGACCTGGGTTGCTGATTACCTCAGCAACTGCAGAACCGATTGGGGACGTACATTCGCCTGCGCGAGCATGGCCGTGCCGGCCTGCACCAAGATTTGATTCTTGGTAAAGGCGGTTGATTCCTCGGCCATGTCCGTGTCGCGAATGCGACTTTCCGATGCCTGCGTATTCTCATACGCAATCATCAGACCCTTGGCGGACATCTCCAGGCGATTGTAGTAAGCGCCCAGATCCGCCCGGTTCTTGTTCACCCGGGTCAACGCCGCGTCGATCCTACCGATCGTTTCGTTGGCTTTGCCCATAGTGGACAAAGACACGATACTGTTGTCGGCCCCCTTCAGATTCAGGGCGCGCGCCGTCATCGTTTGGATGTAGATGCGTTCGCGCTGGTGCTGGTTGGCGCCCATGTGAAGCCACATGGAGCCGGAAGCACCGGTACCACGCGCGAATTGGCCCTGAAGCAGAGGAAGTTTGTTGAACTCCGCCTGCGAAGCAATTCGGTCCACTTCGTCCACGAGCTGCGAGACTTCGACCTGGATCATTTGGCGATCCGAGGGCGAATAGATCCCGTTGGCTGCCTGAACGGAGAGAACCCGGATTCTCTGCAGTATGTCGTTGACCTGCTGCAGGTATCCCTCGGTAGTCTGGATCATACTCATCCCGTCTTCTGTGTTCCTTTCCGCCTGACGCAGACCGTTGATCTGCGCCCGCATCTTCTCGGACACGGCAAGACCGGAGGCATCGTCGCCGGCGCGGTTGATCCGCATACCGGACGACAACTTCTCCATGTTCTTGTCCACGTTCCACTGCTGGAACTTCAGAACACGGTGAGAATTCACCGCGGTGAGGTTGTGGTTGATAATCATTCGTTTCCTCCTTGAAACGCTGGGGCCCGCAAATTGGGTCCCGAGTTCCTTTCTTTTTGACCCCCCGTCGCTTCCCTGCGGCGGTCGGGCCGGTTTTCTCTATATATGTTCCCGGTTACCCGCGCAGAAGGCCCTGCGGCCCCCTGCCCGAGCGTCCGGGCATTCTACCACGATACAGCTATCGGGCGATTTTCCCTGAGAGTTGACCCCCAGGTGGAAAAAAATTGTGAGCGGGGGGCCAGGGCGCGGGATTCTTCCGCGAGGTTCCGCTGCTCGGACGCCCGGCGGGACGCCACGTGGGCGGGCCAGCCCGGCCGAGAAGGGGCCCCGCCCCGGCTGAGAAAGGGCCCTGCCCGGGCCACCAAGGCCAGTCCATGCGCCCCTTGACTTCAATCCGACCGGTCGGTATACTGGTCGGAATGCGAAACATCGGCTCCAACGAATTGAAGATCCATCTCGCCCGCATCCTCGAGGAAACGCGCGCCGGAGAGCAGTTTACGGTTACCAAGAATGGACGCCCCGTCGCGCTGCTACTCCCCGTGCGGGGACGCCGCAGCGCTTCTGTCGAAGCGACCATCGGGCGGATCAAAGCCGAACGAAAGAACAAGAGACTCGGCGTCCCCGTGAAAAGGCTGATCGAAGAGGGCCGTCGTTGATCCTCGATGCTTCCGTGGCTCTTTCCTGGTTTTTCGAAGACGAAAGACCGACTTTCGCCGACGAGGTCCTCGAAAGCCTTACGCACGAGGGGGCGCAGGTGATCCCGTTGTGGCGGCTGGAGGTTGCCAATGCGCTTCTCGTAGCCGAACGGAAGGGACGCATCGACCCGGCGTACACGGCCCGCATCCTCAAACGGGTGCGTTCGCTGCCGATCGAGCAGGTCGAACAGGGCGCCGCCGAAGACATTCTGAAACTCGCGCGTCAGTTTCGGCTTTCGGCCTATGACGCCGCGTACCTGGAAGTCGCCGTACGGCTGCGCACCGGTCTGGCTACGCTCGATGCACCGCTGGCCCGCGCGGCTCGAAAACTGCGCGCGTTGGCGTTTGGACCGGCGTAGGGCGACAACTTGGGACGGAATTGCGGCTTTTTCTTCTGGTTGCCGGGGCAGGCGCGACGATTGTTGGATGGGGAGCCTGGTTGTGTGCACGACAAACTTCTTCAGTAACGCCGGTCGGTGGGAGAGGGCGTTCGTGCTCATGTTCGCAGCCGCCTGCATCATCACGGCGGTTTGCGCGAAGGGCGATCTCGACGCGGCCCCGGCGGCGCGCGGTGCGGCGCCCGCCGCACAAGGGACGGGCCGCGGCACGCCACCCGCCGAACTCGAGAAACGATCGCTGGCCATCCTCGAAGAGGGACTCCGCCGCTGGGGTACGCCGGGCGCATCGGCCGCCGTGATTGCACCGGGGCGACCGCCGATCTTCGTCGTGGCCGGTTTTGCCGATCGCGAAAAGCAGGTCCGCATGCAGCCGAACACGCAGCTCCCCGCGGCCTCCATCTCGAAGCTCTTCACGGCGGCCTTCGTCATGCAGCAGACAGAGCGGGGTCGCTTCCGCATCGACGTTCCCGTGAATTCATTTGTACCGGTCAAGTATCAGATCCGCGATCGCGACGGGCGACCGGTCCCGGCCACAACCCGCCAACTGCTCTCCCACAGCTCGGGTCTTCCGGTGGCGTGGGGCGGACTCATCTCGAAGGGTTCGCCGGTACCTTCGCTGCGCGAACATCTTTCTCGGGGACAGGTCGCTTTGCATTCTCCGGGAACGCACATCGCCTACGCCAACGACGGCTTCTCTCTGGCGGGCTTTGCGGCTGCGGGCGCGGAAGCGGGCGACTTCTACGCCGAGACGAAGCGCACGCTCCTCGAACCGCTCGAAATGCGCGACTCCACCTGGGAATCGCCGTGGACGCTTTCCACCGGAAGGCTCGCGGCGCCGTACGGCGGACTGCTCGGCGGAAAGGATCGCAGCGAGCACATGGATGTCACCCCCACGGGCCCCGCCGGCGCGCTCATCTCCACTGCGCCGGACCTGGCCAACTTCGCGCAGATGCTCTTGAACGGCGGAAGTTATCGCGGCCGCAGAATTCTCAGTTCCGAATCGATCGATACCATGTGGAAGATCGTCGCGCGTCAAGACCCCGAAGTGGGCATGGGCTTCGGCCTGGGCTTTGCCGTTGCCGAGGGGCGCGGTCCAAAACGAGTGTGGTGGGACGGAGGATTGCCCGGCGCCGCGGGACGCTTCCTGCTCGTCCCTTCGCGCGGAGCCGCGGTCATCGTGCTCACCAACATGAGCGAAAACGCAACCTCGTCGGAAACGGCCAATCGCATCATGGATCTGCTCGTTCCGCAGGCGCCGCCCGAGTACACGCCGAAGCCGGAGGAGCTCGAAGCGTTCGCGGGAGGCTATCGTTTCGAATCCTCGGTGGACCCGAAGTTCTGGTTTTTTCGCTACGCGAACAACGTGAGCTTCGAACATCGCGACGGCGCGCTCTGGCACGACACCTTCATCCTCAAGAAGAATCGCCTGCGGCCCATCGCGCCGGGTCGTTTCGTCGTCGTGGGTTCCATGTTCGACGGAGCCGAAGTGTACTTTAAGGGAAACCGCGTCGTCATCGGACATGTGAGCGCTGTCCGCTATCCGTTCTATTCGAGTCCCACGGCGATTCTCATCTACCTGTCCGCCACCCTGCTCTCCTTTGTGTTCGTGATCTTTCTGGGAGTGCGGGGCATCATTCGGCGCGTGCGCGCGCGACGGGCGCTTCGAGCCGGATGAGCGCGGGCGATCGCACGTCGGGAGCTCTTTGAGTCGGGTCGTGGAAGAATCGCCGCGATTGGATCGCACGGTCGAGCTGAAGGCCGTTGGTTATCTCATGCTGACCGCGGTGCTCTGGGGTGGCGTCTTTCACGTCATCAAGTACCCGCTCTCCGTGGCGCCGCCGTTCGTGGTGCTCTTCACGCGCTTCTTTCTGTCCGGACTGTATCTGCTCCCGCACCTGCTGCGCGACGAGAGTTACCGCCTGCTCTGGAAACGCGAGAATCGCCGCGAGCTTGTTTTTCTGGCCCTGGTGGGCATCGTCAGCTACAACATATGCTTTACGTTCGGTATGAAGTTGACCGACCCGGCCACCGGTTCGCTCATCATCGCCGCCAACCCCGTGATGACCACCCTGCTCGCCCGCTTCTGGGAGTCCGAGCGCGTCTCGGCCCTTCGTTGGCTCGGCATCGTGCTCTCGTTTGGCGGTTTGGCTTTCCTGGTGTTCGAAGGCGACCTCAGTCGCCTCGTGGCCCTGCGCGTGAGTGTGGGGAGCGTGATTCTGCTCGGCGCGCCCCTGTGCTGGGCCGTCTACTCGGTTCGCAGTCGCCGCATTCTTTCGCGCGTACCCATCGGCAGCTTCACCGCGGCTGTGGTCATCCTCAGCCTGCCCGCCCAACTGGCCGGCGCCGCCGCCCAGAACGTGAGTTGGCAATGGGCCGGCGATTCGACCTTTTGGCTGGCGATTGTTTATCTTAGCATATTATCAACCGGCGTCGCGTACATGTTCTGGAACCGCGGCGTGTCGCTGATCGGCGCGCCGCGCAGCGCCGTTTTCATGAACCTCGTTCCGGTAACCGCGCTGCTCATCGCGGCCGTGCTGGGGCAGCCGCTGCTCTTACACCATCTGCTCGGCGGCGCTGTGGTTCTGGCGGGCGTCTTTCTGGCCACGCGGCGTTGAGCTCGTTCGATCGGGGCGCGGTGTGGGGCCGACGGGACGAGGCATGCACAGTCCCGGCACGGAGCGGACATTGTGCGACACAATGCGATTGACCCGCGCGCGCGTCGCACCAGACTGTCACATGGGTCCGGTATCATGCCCATCATGACCACTGTCGACACCATCAAGATCGTAAAGGCGCTCAAGCCCCGCTTGGGCGAAAAGGCGGCCGTTGAGCTCGTGCGCTACATCGAATCAGCACATACCGAGAACCTGGCCACGAAAGAAGATCTCCAAGCCGTCAAGGCCGATGTCCTCGCCGTTAAGGCCGATGTCCAAGTGCTCCGGGGCGAAATGCAGGCTTTGCGGGCCGACCTGGGAGGCCAGATGATCGCGCTGGAAAACCGCATGATCTGGAAGATGCTCGGGGGAATGGGCCTGCTCTTGGCCCTGTTCACCGGATTGTTTCGTCTGTTTCCTGCGTGATCGTTGGGATTTCCCTGTCTCGATCCTCTGTGCCGTCCAGTAGTATCCGGCAGGCGGGCTTCCGAGTCTGCCGGGGAGATTCGCATGAGAACGATTCTGACACGCGCCTGCATCATGGCCCTGCTCGCGCTTGCTTCCATCGGCTGCCTCAGCTACAACTACAGCGGCCTGACCGATGAAAAACAGCTGCCCACAGCTGCTGTCGTCGGAATGACCTACGATCAGGTGGTCGCTCGGTTCGGTGCGCCGTCGCGGATTGTTTCGCCCTCACGTGGCAGTTCCGGGGAAGGAGGCAAAGCGATGGAAAGCGAAGCCGGAGGATCCGAAGCAAGACTGGGGCGGCGACTTCTGGTGTACCGTCGCAGCGCGGCCTACCAGATTCTTCTGTACCAGCGTCAGCGCGCAAGCGAGTTCGTGCTCACGTTGGAAGCCGGGCGCGTCGTGGCCTTTCAGTCGTCGCTCACGCGCAAGGCCGACGGCATCTCGATCAGCCTCATGCCTCTCGGCGAAGGCCCGGGTGGCCAGGCCGGCGCGGCAGCCGGCGGCCCGCAGGCGCGCTGAGCGACCGGAACCCGCGACTGAGTCGAAATCCGGCAGTCACGCAGGAGCGGCTCCCGTGACTGCCCGGCCTTCCCATCGCGCCCGCCCAGGGGCAAGCCGCGCGACGGTTCAGGTGCGTGCCAAGCGAATCGAAAATCGGCCCGAAAACACAATTTTCTCACAATCCAGGCGGCCGACGAAGCGACACTGCGCCTGTATTTGATGCAGTACAAGTATCACTCGTCCTCAACACTTGCTTGAACTAATGATTTCTGCTTGACATAACGCTTTGCTCCGGCCGAGACAATGTGGCTGCCGTAAGATTGCCCGGAGGCTATCGCTTTGCATTTCTCCCTGTCGCGCGTGTTCCGTTTCGCCTCATGGTCCGTTGGGACCGCACTGCTGGTCGCCCTGACCGTGGCCCTTCCCCTCCCTCTGGCCGCCGCCCCTTCCGAACCCGCCGAAAAACCGCGCATGGCCGCCATGGACCTGCTCGCGCGGGAAGGTATCAGCGCGGGGCAGGCGCAGTACGTTTCGGACCTGGTGCGAACGGCCATGGTGAAGACGGACGTATTCGTGGTCGTGGATCGCCAGTCGATACAGAAGGTGCTCGATGAGCAGGCGCTCCAGAAGTCCGGGGCCTGTTCGGACACTTCGTGTACGGTGCGGGTCGGCCAGTTGCTTGCGGCGAACAAGATGCTGACGGGGTCGGTGATCCAGATCGGCAAACGCGTTTCGCTCAACGTGAACATCATCGATGTGGAGAAGGCCACGATTGAGTTCGCCGAGAGCGAATCGGCCGATGACCTGGAGCGCATCGAGTCCGCCACCCAGAAGCTGGCCAATCGGATTGCCGTGCGCATCACCGGACGCACGTCCGACAGCGGTCCGGGCCTGTTCTCGGGCCTGTGGGACGGCGCGGACGGAAAGGCGCTGTGGCGTTCGGCGGTTCTGCCCGGTTGGGGTCAGTACCATCGCGGCGAAACCTACAAAGCGGCCGGAATCCTTGGCGGCACCGTCCTTTCGCTTCTGCTCATTCGCAACGCACAGGGCAGCTACAACTCCGCGCAGACGGACTACGACAACACCGCGAATCTCGCACTCCTTTTCCCGAGCGAACGCGAATCGATCGGCCTTACGCTTTTCAATATTTCGCAGACGCAGGCCATTGCGGATCGCCAGAACGAAGCCGCCTCACGGGGCACGCTTTTCGTTGGCCTGCTCGGGGCGGTGTACGTCTACAACCTGATCGATGCGGCCTTCTTCGGCGGGTCGCCTGCGAACCCGGGCAAGACCGCGCTCCTCGGCGGCAATGGTCGGTTTAGCTTCGCGTTTGCCCTCGGCGGTCCGCGCAGCTTCTCGGGTGGCGTGGTGTTCGTGTTTTAGGTGCGGGGCCGGATCGGAAGTTCGAAGGTCGACAGAGTGAACAGGATACAGCGAATGCGGCCCGGAGGCGGGCCAGAAAACCAAACAATCACAGAGGTAGGCCAACCATGAGCAGAACCACCACCATCGCCATCACATCCGCGCTCGGGGGCCTTCTCCTCGGCGCGTGCATCTTCAAGAAGGCCGACGGCGGCCCTTCGCCTGTCCAGTTGCTTCAACTGCTAGCGCAGGCCACGAGTTGTTGGATCACGGCGGGGAGTTCGGTGAGTACAAGCTGCAACGTGACGGTAACGGGACGGATCTCTTCGAGTACGCTGGGGGTCTATTGCGGCAAGACCTCAGGCACCTTCACTGGAAACATGGGCGGCTATGCTGCCGCCAAGGGGCATTGCGAGACTGCATGTGGAAGCCCGGCCGCACATATGTGCAGCGCCCATGAGCTGCTGATGACGATGCAGCTGGGCATCACGGGCGTTTCCACCAGTGACATGTGGTATGCGACCGGGATACGGTTCGATGTAGCCTCGGTCGCTTCCGACGACTGCAACAATCCGGGGACAACCGGCGGATGGACCAGTGCGGATGCGTCCTATCGTGGTGCTGTCTGGCGCGGAGGCAAGTACTCGGTGGCCGGCGCATGCAATTCCTCCCTCGCCATCGCTTGTTGTTTGTAGGCACATACCATGAATCGAACCACCACCATCATCGCCATCACGTCCGCGCTCGGAGGCCTTCTCCTCGGCGCGTGCATCTTCAAAAAGGCCGAAGGCGGCCCTCGCCCGTCCAGTTGCTTCAACTGCTTGCGCAGGCGACGAGCTGTTGGATCACGTCGGGGAGCACAGCAACGACGTCGTGCAGCATCGGCATCGGTGGGGCAACACCGGATGCGAACACGAAGCTGGCGGTGAATGGGCGGATCTCGTCGAGCGTGCTGGGGGTGTACTGTGGTCAGACAAGCACAACGTACAACGGGGCCGCCGTTGGTGGCTACGCGGGAGCGAAGTCAAAGTGTGAGGCCGCCTGCGGAAACGCCACAGCGCATATGTGCACCGGACATGAGCTGTCCGTTTCGGCCCAGCTGGGGATAGCGCTCGCTGTGCCAGCATGGTATTCGGCTTTCGCGTATACCCAGAGCGCGAGCAACTACTATGAATGCGGCTCATGGACCTCTGCGTCGGGAACTGACCTGGGTTCGGCGATCTCCATCAACGTGAATGGGGTCCCGAATCCAACCTACGGTACGTGCAATACATCGCTCAAGATTGCCTGTTGCATGTGAAGCCGTGTTCTCTTTTGGGGAAGAGGGAAAGCCGTCTTGAGCCCGGCCCCAAACGGGACTTCGTCAGGGATGGTCAAGGAGAAACCATGAACAGAACCACCATCATCGCCATCACGTCCGCGCTCGGAGGTCTTCTCCTCGGCGCGTGCATCTTCAAGAAGGCCGAAGGTCCGTAATATCACCGAACCAACTTGTCCGCCAACTTCCACATGAACGGCAGCACCACCGAAATGAACGCCGCCACGCCGAGGAACGTGACCACGATCCACTTGGTCTGGGAGGCAATGTCTCCTTTCAGTTCAGCACGCAGGTTGGCGATGTCCCCCTTCAACTCGGAGCGCAGATTCGCCATGTCCACGCGCAGCTTGCCGGTCTCCTCGGCCACGATGCGTTCAAAACCGGTCCGAGACGAGTTGGACGACGTCTTCCTTCTGGGGACTGGAAAGCACCATTTAGAAAATCGACGAACTGGTCGGTTCCATCCGGACCGAGCACTTCTTCCAGCTTGCGAGGGACTTTCTGGATGAAGGGCACAGCTCAAGAAAGCGGACGCGGACCAGCGCGGTCAACGGTTTTTCGGCTGAGGCCCATCCTGCTGCGGGCGAGCGATCTGGCGCAGAACAAATGACTGTTAGTTCAAAACGAACATTCGGGAGGATTTCGCCTCAGCGCTTCGATGGCTTCCAAAGGGTCATACCGGTATCCGAATTCGTCCACAGCGACCGGGAGGACGCCCAACCGTTCCGCCATGAGGGCCTTGCGCGCCCGCGCCACCTCCGCCAGCGAAAACACGGGCCTTCTCTTGGGGCGCGCCTTCTTCATCATCAGGAAATGTCCCGATGAGCCGCATCGTCAAGGAGAAACCATGAACAGAACCACCATCATCGCCATCACGTCCGCGCTCGGAGGTCTTCTCCTCGGCGCGTGCATCTTCAAGAAGGCCGAGGGCGGGGCGTCGCCGGTGCAGTTGTTGCAACTGCTCGCGCAGGCGACGAGTTATTGGATCACGGCGGGGAGCACCGCAACGACGTCGTGCTCCATCGGCATCGGCGGGGCGACTCCGGATGCGAACACAAAGCTGGCGGTCAATGGGCGGATCTCGTCGAGCGTGATGGGAACGTATTGTGGGAAAACGAGCGCGACATACGATGGGGCGCAGGTTGGCGGATACACCGGCACCAAGTCGAAGTGTGAATCAGCCTGCGGGCACACCAATGCCCATATTTGCACGAATCATGAACTGGCCATCAGTCTCTCGCTGGGCTTGCAGATTCCCGGCCCGGTGTGGTACTCTGCGGCATTCTGGGGGACCTCGGACAACGGGGCGACGGCAATAGCCGATTGCTCTGCTTGGACCCAGAACAACACAACCAAGGCGATGGTATCGAAACAAACCGCAATCATCGCCATCACATCCGCGCTCGGAGGCCTGCTCCTCGGCGCGTGCATCTTCAAGAAGGCCGAGGGTCTGTAACTTCACCGAACCAACTTGTCCGCCAACTTCCACATGAACGGCAGCACCACCGAAATGAAAGCCGCCACACCGAGGAACGTGACGACGATCCACTTAGCCTGGGCGGGGATGAGGCCATGCAGATTGGCGATTTGGCCATGCAGGTTGGCGATATCGCCCTTCAGCTCGGCGCGGAGGTCGGAGAGCTTGGCGTCCAGACCCGCAATCTCGGTTCGGACCTTTCCTGTTTCCTCTGCTACTATCCGTTCAAAGCGATCGGAAACCAACGGCACGGGGTCAGGAGCGACCCATCAACACGGTCGGTCAATACTTTTCGCAGACGAGAGCCCGGCCTTGGTGACGTCCGTAGGGATCGTCAAGGAGAAACCATGAATCGAACCACCATCATCGCCATCACAGCCGCGCTCGGAGGTCTTCTGCTGGGGCGTACATCAAAGCGCCTGCGGCAGCGCGACCGCACTTCTGAGCACCGCCCCATGAACGAGCACTCAGTCTCCAACAGACCGTCGAAGGCCTCCCGGGCATTCGGGTCCTCACGCTCCATCGACTGTCGTCGCACAGTCATCATTCTGCCAGCCGCCGTTTTCCTCGCACTTGTATTCCATGGTTGTGTGAGCATCCACACGGCTGCCCGCCGGGGCGATGTGGCCGCCGTGCGGAGGATGGTGGAAGCGGGCACGAGTCCCAATAGGGCGACTTCAGAAGGCGCCACGCCGCTCATGTACGCTGCCCAGGCCGGGAACGTGGAGCTCGTGCGGTATCTGCTCGCCAAAGGCGCCGATCCCAATGCACAGGCGAAGAACGGGGCCACACCGATCAGTTCGGCCAGGGCCGGGAAGCACTACGAGATCATTCGCATCCTCATCGAAGCGGGTGGTGAGCGCGGGGCGACTATGTTCTCGTATATCCGCGGGCGTCCGCTCCCTCCGGAAGCATTCCGTGATTCGGTCGTGTTCCGCACCGAATTGGCCGGGAACGAACGCTGCGATTCGAAATTGGCGGGCCAGACCTGGACGCAGGTGCGCGCCGTCCGGATGCCAGCGCAGGATGCGGTAGCCGTGCATGTGCCGGGTGAAAACGGCGGTACGATTCTCTTTTCGGCGTCCTGCTTCGCCTCTGTTGAGAACGCCTCCTATCCACCCTTCATCGATTTCGTCCAGGAAGTACGGACCCTGGACGGTCGCGTTTTCAAGGACGTGCGGGCCTCGGCCGTCCCGGGAAAAGTGCAGATTGAAACGCGCGACGGCCGAACCATCGAATTCAAGATGAGCGAACTGAAGCCCTATCCAGTTGGATGAGAGTCCCGATGAGGAGGAAGCACGGCGGTCGCCAAAGCGGCGATCCATCGTGATACCTCCACATAGAAAAAGTGCGCAACGATTTGACTTCGGTGCACCCTCCCCCTACAATAGGAGGGCGGAATGTCGGAAATGGAGACCATCATCTGGTTCACGGTCGGTTCGGGCGTGGTGCTGGCCGCCATGCTGGGCCTGCTTGCCTGGGACGGCCGGCGGGGGCGGGAACGCACCAACGAGCGGTACGCACTGCTCGCCGAGCAAACGAACCGCTTCATTCGGGAGGGAAAGCGCGAAACACTCGACGCGATTCAGGAGATGCGTGCTTCCACGGAACGCGCAAACACCCGGCAGGAGGAATGGTTGCGCGACTGGCGCGCGGAGACGCGTGAGGACCGCCGGTTCCTGGGACGTCTCATGCTGCGCTCCCATCGGGAGACGCGGGCGCTCCTTCGCAAGATGGACCAGGACCACAAGGACACGCAGGTCTATCTGCGCATGATGATGGAACGCTGGAACGGCGGGGGTTCTCGCTGATCTCAGTTTTCGCTTGACCCCAACAAACGTATAGCTATATTCCGACCGTGACCGCGGAACAACTGGAGAAGACCCTCGCTCCCGCATTCTCTCCGGAGCAGGCACGCCTGCTCGCTGCCGTGATTGTCCAGAGTTACGACCAACTCGTCAAGGTCTCTGATTTCACGGAACTCAAGGAGATCGTGAAGGAACTCGCAATTGCTCAGGATCGTTTGGTGGCTGCCCAACAGCGCACCGAGAAGGAAATCCGGAACCTCGCGCGTCAGGTGGGAGGGCTTCCCGAAGCATTCGGCGGTTCGCTGGAGGCCTTCGCCATCGACCTCGTGCCGGAGCTACTGGAGAAGTATTGGGGACTGGAAGTCTCGGATGCCGGCCAGGACGCGCTCAGGGTCAACGGTGGCACGTCGGAATTCGACCTGGTAGTGCGCGGGAAGCTGGCCGGAAAGCCAATCGTCGTGCTCGGTGAAGTCAAGGGCAACGTGACCCTCGGAGAGGTGGAGAAGTTCCTCGACCTGTGCGGCAGGGCGAGCCGCGGCCTGACGGAGGAAGTGCGCGTCATCTTCTTTGGCTGCCGGGCGGCCAAAGAAGCGCGGGATCGTATCAAAAGTTCGGGCGCGTACATGGTCTTCACCCACGGAAAGATCTTGTGATGCGGTGGTGGATGAGCGCTTCGCCGGGCGGGGCGGAGGCGCAACCCTCTGGCGTTGCTGGATCTGGCGGTCGCGGATGAAGAGCGTATTCGCCTTGACCGCCCGGCAGTGCAGCACACGAATCTCCTATGGCCGTCGCCATTCTAGAGAACGGGGCCGTCAGGACGCGGGCTCTGCCCATCACGGTGGCGCAGTATCATCGCCTGTTTGAGTCTGGACTCTTGCCCGAACGAACCGAACTCATCGAAGGGGTCATTGTAGAAAAAGTGACCAAGACCCCCCTGCATTCTCTGCTGGTACGAAGACTTCAGGACTTGCTTACACCTCTGCTGCCGTCGGGCGTGCACCTCCGCAAGGAAGAGCCGCTCTTGCTGCCGGAGTCGGAACCGGAACCTGACCTTTGCGTCGTGCAGGGAACGCCGGAAGACTACGGTCGGAGGCCTCCCGCGGGCGCGTCCTGGTGATCGAGGTCGCCGTAACGTCCATTGATTTCGACCGGAGCAAGACGGTAGTGTACGGACGGGCGGGAATTCCGGAATACTGGCTGGTTTTGGCCGAGCAAAAGGCGATCGAGGTGTTTTCCGAGCCATCGCGGCAGGGTTTCGGAAGACAGACCTCGCTTTCACAAGCGGAGAGAATCCGGGTGCCCGGAACGAGCGACGGGGTTGTGGAACTCGCCCGCCTCTTCGCAGGCTGAAAGCGCACCTCAGGACTGCGCGCCTCCGCTGGGCCCGGCGGATTGCGCAGGAGATGATCCGCAAGACAGGGTATGCAGCAAACCCCGGCCCCGGGCAAGCGACCGCCCGCCCGTTTCCCGCTTGACCCGGGCCCTCTCGACCGCGAGGCCAGGGCCGCATGAACTGCAACCAGGGCAGTCACGGCCGAACGAGTCGGTTTTTTTGGACGAACCTTCAGCCTGTGCGTAGATCCCCTGGCAGCCAAAAAAGCCATGAGGCCCGGTCCGGCGCCCTGAAGGCGGAAACGTCGGCGGCGGCCTCATGGAAGAAAGGTTTGCCACGGTCGAAGATCTGCAGGAAATTTTCGAGCGCGAGGGGCGCGGCCTGTACAACTACCTCGTGGGTTTGTCGCGCAGCCCGGACGACGCTCAGGACCACCTTCAGTCCATTTTCCTGAAGTTCATCGAACAGGTGAAGCGGGGGCGCATCCTTTACGCCACCGCGGGAGCATACCTTGTCCGAATGGCGCACAACGAATGGGCGGGCAATCTGCGCAAGCAGGCCCGAGAATTCTTGGCCGAAGGAGAGCTCCTCGATCGCCTGCCCGCCCGGGTCGTGCCGCCCGAAATCGAGGACAACGGCCACATCGCGGTACAGGTTCTGGCCGAAACGATCGTGGACCCTGAGGTTCCGGAGAAGATACGCGAAGTCCTCCGGTTGCGCTTCTGGGAGGACCTTCCGGTGGATGAAATATGCGCGCGTCTGAACAAGCCGCGCTCCACCGTGTACGCCTCTCTGCGCAGCGGCGTGAGCATCCTGGCGAAAGCCTTCGCGAAGGCGGGTCTGACATCGAGCAGTCTGGACGAGGGGGCCAAATGAACCAGGACGAACTCACACGCCTTCTTGCCGACCGCCCGCGCCAGGAGTGGCCAGAGGAGTTCTCGGCCATCGCGCCGCTTCACCATGACGTTCCCGAAGCCGTTCAGGTCGCCATAACTGGCGAAATCGCCAACGCGGTTCGCGAGAGCCGGCGCCAGAGGCTCTACTACCGCGCCGCGGCGGCGGGCGGAATGGTCGCCCTGGGCGTGACGGCCTGGTTCGTGAGCCAGAGGAATCCCGCCCGGGACGTCCTGGCCGCGCAAATTCTGGGCCCCTCGGTGGTTGTCGAAGCAGATGGGAAGCGCCCGCAGGCGGGACAACCGGTCGCTTCCGGCAGCACGCTGCGCATCGACGGTCCGGGAGAGGTCTTTCTCGTTCCCTCCAAGGCCAGCGTGTTGCACGTGCAGGGGCCGGGTCGCGTTCGTCTGGAAACGGCCGTAGAGGGTGGCCGAACCGTCGTTCGCCTGGTCGTCGAGCGGGGTTCGGTGGCCATCCGCTCCGAGAACGATGCAGCCATCCGCGTGGAATGGCGCGATGGCATGGGAAGTTATACAATGAAGGGAACCACAGCGCAACTCCGGACAACGCCCACCGAAAGCGCGCTGCACGTTCTGGTGGGGTCCTTCGACGTGCGACCGGCCCGGAATGCCGAGAGTCACGGCGTTTCGGCCGGCGAATCCCTGACTCTCTCGGGAACCGTCGCGGTCAAGAAGACCATGGAAGCGCAGCGCGCGGACTCGCTGCGCAACCTCGGCAAGCGCATGGACAGCGTGGCGCGTGGCGCCTTCTCCCTGGCCGAAGGGCAGACGTTCTCGTCCGACGCCGAAATCCGCGCGTACTACGGGCGCCTGGATCGCGTCTCGCTCAAGGACGGGCGCACCTTTTTCGGATTCGCGCACCGGGAAGGGGATCATTATCGTGTTCATACTATATACGGAATACTACGAACACCCGCGGCGGAGGTTTCGGGAGTGACGCCGGTCCGGTAAGCGCCCGCCCAGGCCGATATGTTTTCGAGAGAGTTGTACCTGTTCGCCCTGTCCGCTATCATGCTGGCGCCGCTCGCTCCGGCCTGGCCGGACACCGTGCGTCTGAAAACCGGCGTGGTCTACCGAAACGTGAAATCGGTTCACCAAACGGAGGGCCTGCTCGTCATCTTCGAGAACGGGCGGACCCTTTCGGTACGGTCCGACCAGGTAGCCGGCATCGAACTGCGACCGGTGAGCTGGCAGCGCCCCACTCCGGGGGCCATCGACAGCCTGGTCGAGAAACGTGTGCAGGAACGCCTGCGAAAGAACCCCAGGCCGATGAGAAAACCGAAACCGGCAAGACAGAAGCCGGGAAGGCCGACACGAAAGGCTCCACGGGCGAAGTCGCGCACGCGGCGAACACCACAAACCAAGTTGCTCCGCGCACGTCACCGGACCCGGTCGTACGGTCGGACCGCCGCGGCCTTCTGTACCGGTCGCTGGTCGTCCCCGGCTGGGGGCAGATGCGTGCCGGTCGAACCACGGAGGGTCGCGTCGTGCTCGGTGGCGCCGCCGGGCTAACGGCCCTCTACTTTCTGTGCGCAGCAAATTGGCGTCGCGCGAGCGCGGACTACGATCGGGCCGTTCTGCTGGGGGCAGCAGCGCTCGCGGATCCGAACCTGGCGCTTCCGCTGACGGTGCAGTCTCGGTTGCTCGGTCAGACTGCCGCCCTGCGCATGACGACCTGGAGCACTCGCGGAAACCTGTCCGCCCTTTTGTTTGGTTTTCTTTACGGATACAACATCTACAGCGTCATATGGGGAAAGCCCGCTGACGCAGCCGCCCGACCACCCCTGGAAGTCGCCGTGGGTGGCGCGGGGAAGGCCCGCGTGTCGCTTCTGTTTCACTGGAGGTTCTGAATGAAACGCGTCCTGTCCGTCACGCCATTCGTGGCCCTTGTCGTCGCCCTATCCTGCTCACACCTGGGCGGTCCGGAGGCGACGCTCGACAGCCTCAATCTGGCAGGTCTTTCCCGAATCCCCGGGCCCTTCAGTTCCGTCGTCACTCTGACCGGAAGGGTAACAACATCGGGCGGCAATCCGGTCAGCGGCGCAACCGTCGAAGCGGTGGCGACCGGAACACCCGAGGGACCCGGGGCGCCGGGAACGACGACGGCTCTCGATGGGGCTTGGGAGCTGGACCTCCCGCTCGCGGGAACCAGTCATCAGCTCACGGTTCGCGTTCGTAACTCCGGCGTCATCGTGGCTCGATTCAACCTTCGGGTCTCCGTACTGCCGGCCGCAGGGGCGGAACAGGTGGACGTCACGATCGAATCCTCAGAGGGGAACGCGCAGTTGGAGTGCAGCGCCCACGTGAAAACGGAACTGCATGTCCTGCACACACCGTCCAGCATGGCGGAAGGGTCCGGGCACAACCTTGCCGTGCGCTTCGCGCGACCGATTCCCTCCACCCGCAACGTCACCATCACGTCCACCCATCCGTCTATCACGGTGAACGCGGGCACCTCGGCCACCCTGGTCTTCCAACCTGGCGATGCTGGAGTGGCGCAGACCGTACTGCTTACGGCCCTCCATGACGACGACGCCACTTCCCCTACGGTGGACATCACCATCGCCGCTCATGGCGCCAAGACGATCACCAGAACGATCACAGCACAGGATGCCGACGTGCAGCAGATCGTGCACACGCCCTTCTCTCAACTCACCGAAGGCGTTCCTGTTCAGGTCGACGTGCGCTTGGCCTTCCGGCCGGATGCTCCGTTCACGGTGCAGGTCAGCTCCAGCAACACCCGGGTCACCACCAGCCCAACTTCGCTTTTGTTCACGCCTGCCAACTATGCACAAAACCAAACGATGACCGTGCATCCCGTTTCCGACGTTGGCGTTACGGACGAAACGGCCACCGTGAGACTGGAAACGGACACACCATCGCTCGATCGGTCCATCGCCGTGCGTGTTGACGATGACGAGACGCCGCCCGCCCCCGTGGTGCTGACCGATGTCAACTTCGCAGTGGATCCCCAACTCCTTCTCCATAACGGGAAGATCTACATCGTGGCCATGCACTACACCACCTACCATCCGCAACTGTTCATCTGCTCGACGGACGGGACCGGGTGTACGAACAGGAACTTGGGCGAGGGGTTGTCAGACGGGCGCCTTTTCAACCCGGTGCTGCTGATCGATTCCCAGAACGGGAAGCTCATTCTCGTGGGGCATGGCCCTCCGGGCGGATCCATGAAGATGCTCCGCTGCGCGCTCGATGGGACCGGGTGCGTAGTATCTTATCCGTTCTCGGGCTCGTTCTTGGTCCTGGACGCCGCAATCGACCCCGTGAATCAGCGAATCGTGATCGTCGGCCAAAATGGAACGGTACTCATTCGCTGCAACCTGGACGGAACAGGCTGCGCTTCGACCCCGCTGGCCGTTGCCATCGGGGACCTGCCGCCACGAGTGCTGATCGACGGCGCCAACCAGAAGCTCGTTGTGGCGGGGTTCGTGAATGCACTCCCGGGGGAGCGCTTCCGCGGGCAGAGGTGCAATCTGGATGGAAGTGCGTGCTCCTCAAGCAACCTGGATCCTCATACGGTCGGCGCGCATCCATACTTCAGCGTCGCCATGGACTCGATGCAGCAGAGAGTGTTGTTCGGCTTTCAGGAGAGCGTACTCGCCTGCTCCGCGGATCTGACATCGTGCAGCGAGGTGTCCACGCGCTTCGACGGCGGGTATCCTTTTGTTGGTGGGGCCGCCTCTTTGCTGATGCGACCCGGTGTCGGAGATATCGTCTCGTTCGGTACCGGCGCCTGGGGAGGCTACACCCCCCGCTACACGCGTTGCCTTTCGGATCTCACAGAATGCAGAACTTACGAGTACCCGTACGGATTGTGGGGATCCTTTGGCAAGATCGTCGCGGACCCGGCCGGCCAACGGTACGTGGCGGTCATGTCCGACTCGTACAAGCGCCTCGTGGTTCTGCCCATGCCGTTCACGTTCGCGGACTGAGGGTCGGTCGCGAAGTGCTCCAGCGCCACCAGGCAAATACCGCAGCCTGCACGGCGAGAATGGGCAGCGTCGAGTAGATGAGGACCGACCAGCCGCCGCGCGCAAGCACCACTCCCGCCATGGTGGAAGCAATCGCCTGGACACCAAACGTCACGAAATCATTCAAGGCCTGCGCCTTGAACTTCTCTTCCGGTCGGTACGACGACGGAAGGAGCGCTGTGCCGGACAAAAACAGGAAGTTCCAGCCAACGCCCAAGAGCACGAGCGCCACCCAGTGCCCGAGAAACTCGCGCGCGCCGACTCCCACCGCTACGGTGCCCGCGTAGATGAGCAGCCCGGCCATCATCAACCGAAAGATCCCCAGCTTCTCGATCAACCAACCCGACACGAGCGACGGCAGGAACATCGCCACGATGTGACTGCGAACGACCTCCTTGGTTTCCGACGCGTGGAAGTGAGCGCCGTGCATGTGAACCGGCGTGGCGGTCATGATGTAGCTCATGACGGCAAACGAACCGGCCGAAGCCGTGAGCGCGGCCAGAAAGGCAGGACTGCGGGCGATGA
>CAZPFB010000039.1:0-44508 GCA_964585735.1 uncultured Leptospiraceae bacterium | reverse complement strand
TGGTCTTTCCTTCACGCGGTCAGTTCCACCTCCAGGCCACCTCAAACGAGCCCGTGTGTCCTGTCCGCAAGAAATAGGGCCTGAGGCAGGCCGGGAAAAACGACTTCACAGGCGATGGCCGCCGACACTGCTGGCGCATTCGGAGGGACTCGATGGGCTTGTGGTTCACAGAAGAGTTGGACATCGTGCAGGGCTGGAGGCAGCAGATCGCAATCCGGAGCACGTTGCACGCCGAAAAGAGCGAGTATCAGCAAATCGAGTTGTTCGAGACGGAAGGCTACGGTCGGATGTTGGTACTCGACAACGTCGTCATGTGCACGGAGTTCGACGAGTTCTGCTACCATGAGATGATTGCCCACGTTCCGCTCTTTGCCCATCCGGCACCCCGGCGTGTGCTGGTTGTCGGGGGAGGAGATGGTGGGACTGTCCGGGAGGTCGCAAAACACAAAGGGGTGGAGGAGATTCACCTGTGTGAGCTGGATCGGCGCGTCGTGGAACTATCCCGCGAGTATCTGCCGTCGATGGCCGAGAAACTGGACGACCCGCGTGTGCAGGTTCACTACGCAGATGGGATTCGCTGGGTGGCTGAAAGAAAGGATACGTACGACATCATCATTACCGACTCCACGGATCCTGTGGGACCGGCCGAAGCGCTCTTCCAGCACGGCTTCTACCGCTCGTGTCGGGACTCGCTGCGCGAAGGTGGGATTCTGGTCAATCAGGCGGAGAACTTCCTATTGCACCAGGGGATCATCCGCAGGCTCATGGGATACGGACGGGAGTTGTTCCCTGTGCACCGATACTACTACACGCACGTTCCTACGTACCCGGGCGGGATGATTGGGTTCACGTTCTTCTCGAAAGGCACGGACCCCTTCGCCAATGTGGAGAAGCGCACCGAGGGCCCCGCGTTTGCGCAACTCCAAGCCCAACTGCGGTACTGGAGCCCGGAGATACACGCAGCGTCGTTTGTGTTGCCACCGTCGGTGGCACGCGCCCTCTTTGAATGAGCCGCAAGGCGATTCAGCCGTAGACCAGGGAGGACAGTTCGTTGAAGGCCTTCTCTTTGTTGGCCACTTTTGTGCGACTGATGGCCTTCCGGAGGATGGTGTCCCACTGCTTCTCCGGCTGGTGGACCTTCATGCCCTCGAGAAGTTCCAGAACCTGGATGTCGTCGGTCGTGTTGAAGATCTCGACTTCATCATAGCGAAACAAGGCGAAGAGTTCTTCGATGTAGTTCCCGACCGTCATGGACTCACCGCGATCGGACTTGCGACGCAGCACCTCTTCCTTCTTCAGAGAGCGTTTGAGCTCTCTTTCCCTTCTTTCCAGCTCTGTACGTTTCATAGAGGTACCCGAGAACGGATGCCTGATTGAGGTGTACAACCTCAGGACCAAAATCCGGCGAGCAGGGCCCGCCGGCTATCACTTTTGATTAGTCGGTTTGCGGGAGGCTTTCGGCCGAATCCTTCTGTTCCAGCCTTTGACGCACCCGATCCAGTACCATTTCGGGGGTGATCCAATTCATGCAGGCCAGATCCCCACGGTAGCATTTCCGGTCGCCGAAGATGGAGCACGGTCGGCAGGACAATTGGTCCACGCCGATCTGAACGATGCTCTCCTCTCCCTGCCCGTAGGGACCGAACCCCGAGTAGGGATGCGTAGGACCCCAGATGGACAGAACGGCCACGCCGAGCAGCGCTGCCAGGTGCATGTTCAGGGAGTCCATGGCCACCATGAGGTCGAGCTGCATGATCAGGGCGAGCTCGCCCTCGAGGTTCAGGTTCCCGGCAACAACGTGGCTTCGCGGATGGCCCGCAGCCATGTCGCTGAGGATCGCTTCTTCCTCCGACCCTCCCCCAAACAAGAACAACTCGGCGTCGAAGTTGTCCCGAAGCAGGGCCACCAGCCCTTTCATCCGTTCGAGCGGCCAGACCTTGTTCTCATGTCCCGCAAACGGCGCGACCCCGATCCAGAAGGATTCCTTGCGGGTCCGTCCGATCTTTTTCAGGAAGCTGTGGGCGAGCGCCCGCGATCGTGTATCCGGATGAATCCAGGGGCCCAATCCCACCGGCGCGGACAGTCCGATGCGTTCGAGCGTGGCCATGTAGCGCTCGACAGTGTGGGCGAGGGGTCGCAGTACCTTGTGCCTTCGCCTGACCTGCTTGGACTTCTCCCGGCGGCCTTTCACGATGCGCTCGAACTTGATCCCTGCATGACGAAACAGCGTCTTGATGACGCGCGATCGGAGGCTCCCATGGAAGTCGACGCCAGCGTCGTAGGGTCCGAGGGCACGGAGCTCCTTGTAGAGGCGATAGAGTCCGCGCACGCCTCGGTACTCCCGATCCACGTCCACGCCGATCACTTCCACGCCGGGGATGTTGTAGAAGAACGGCTCGAACGACTTGCGCGTCACCAGGGTGATGCTGACCCCCGCGTAGCGGCGCGCCACGGCAGCCAGTACGGGCGCGAGCAGCGCCACGTCGCCCATGGCGGAGAATCGCAACGCGAGCAGTCTCATTGCTTGGGGTGAGCTGTCGGCGCGTCGCGGTACAGCGCGGGGTTGAGGTTGGCATCGTTGTACATTTTCATCTGCCGGTAGACCTTCATCCTCCGCCGACCCGACTGGAGATCGTCGAGCAATTCGTCGAGACTCTGCGTGAGGTCCCGCCGCTGATCTCGGAGTACGGACAGTTTCGCCTCGCAAGCCGCCCGGTGGTCTGCACCGGCGTCGGCCCGCAATGTCTCTTCGCGCATGTGGTAGAGCTTGAGCGCCAGGATGGAAAGGCGGTCCACCGCCCAGGCCGGAGTCTCGGTATTCAGCCGCGCTTCCTCGGAGTGGCGCACGTTTTGGAACTGCGCGAGGAAATGATCATCGATCCGCTCCACTATGTCCGTGCGCGCCTGATTCGACTTGTCGATCCGGCGTTTGATGCTCACCAGCTCAGCAGGGGGCAGGTCGGGCCGCCGAATGATGTCCTCGAGATGCCATTGAACCGTATCGATCCAGTTCTTTTCGTACAGCAGGGCAGCGAGCGAACCGGTCGGATGGGGATTGTGCAGCGCAGCATCCACGTTATCTGTGAGGTGATAATCCCGGATCACCTGGTCGAAGACCTCATTCATCTCGGCGCCGCGCATGCTGGGCCGGATTCTCCCCCGGAGGGTCGTTCCACAAGAAAAAAAGGCGCGGCGGGTCGTTCTGCCAGAACCCGCAGATTTGGCTTTGGGCACGGTTCTTGCTCCGTGTGGGCATGCAGGCGCTATACAGCTATTCCATGGTCGAACCGGCGAATCGGTTGGACCTGAAACTACGACAGGAGGGGGACGACTACCACCTGGAGATTCGAACGGGAACCGACGAGGTGGGCGTGCTTTTTCGTCTCTGTGCTGTGCTTTTTGCGAACGGTTGCGACATTCGATACGCGGGGATCGGCACCGAGGAGGGCATGGTTCACGACGAGTTTCGCATTCGCTCTCAAGAGAGCCTGACGGAAGGAAGGGTGCAGTCGATGATGGCCGATCTGCGAAAGCTGCTTTTCGAAGGCGTGTCCGTGCTGGACTATCTGCGTGGCCGCTCGTACCTGCCGGAGCCGGTCTCTGCCGGCGGGGAGGTGAGCATCACGACATCGGGGGGCGCCCCGGCCATCGAGGTCATCACCCGTGACCAGAGGGGCCTTCTACTGACCCTTTCGCAGGCTTTCTACCTCATGGATATCAACATCGCCGAAGCTCGCATCACCACGGATGATTCCGGGCGCGTGCGCAATACGTTTCGCGTCCGGGGACCGGACGCGCGTTTCCAGAACGCGGAGTTCCGGCGGCGATTGGGCGAGGAACTGACCGGCATCCTCTGACCGAACGCGCCTGGTTCTGAGTCCTCCTCAGCCCGCCAGTTCCCGGCTGCGGCGGGCAGCGGCGCGAACCGCCGCCGAAACGGCGCTGTGGAAGGCCCGGCCTTCGAGTTCCTCGAGTCCCGCGATGGTCGTGCCTCCGGGCGAGGTCACCTGGTTCCGGAGACGGGCGGGGTGCTCGCCGGTTCGAATGAGAAGTTCGGCCGCTCCGCGTACGGTGTGGGCTGCGGCCTCGAGAGCCTGCTGGTACGAGAGGCCCTCCGCCGTCCCCCCCTCCGCAAGCGCGTGAATAAACGCAAATACAAACGCGGGGCCCGAGCCGGACAGGCCGGTGAGCGCATGCATCAGTTCTTCTTTTTGCAGCGTGACCACGAAGCCAACGGCCCGCATAAGGTCCGCGACTTCCACTCCGAGGGTTGGATCCGGGCAATAGATCGCGCTTACGGATTGCGCAACCTGCGCCGCAAGGTTGGGCATAACTCGGGCAATCTGCCCCGTTTCTGTACGGGGGATCCAAGCCTGGAGCCTGTCCATCGGGATCCCGGCGGCGATGGAGACATACTTCTTCCCTCCCACCAGGCCCCGGCAAAGCCCCTCCATCTCTCCCGGTTTCACGCACAGGAACAGCAGGTCGGATCGTGCTTCCAGGTCCAAGGCTGATGAGCACCAGCGCGCGGTGGCAATGCCTTCCACCGGACCCTCAACCGGAAACCGTGGGTCTACGGCCAAGAGAGGCAGCTGCGGTTTGGCGACGGAGATGCCTCTGGCGATCGAACCGCCCATCGCGCCAAGTCCGAGGAAGCCGATGGTTGCGGTGCTCATTGCCGAAGGCCGTTGCTCGCTCCTGCCGTCGTCAAGGGTTTTTGGGTCCGCACGCACCGGGAACGGCGGTTCCGTTTTCGAGTTGCCATTCTCATTTCGTGGGCGTTCCTGAACCAAGGAGCATCAACCAACCATGTCCGAGCCTACCATGCGGAAGTACAACACGATGAAGGAATTCTTTCCCTTCTACCTGACCGAGCACTCAAACGGAATCAACCGAATGCTCCATTTCGTGGGGACCACCTTGGGGCTCGTCCTCTTGGGATGCACCATCTACTTCCAGAATCTCTGGTTCCTTCCGGCGGCGCTGGTCAGCGGATACGCATTTGCCTGGGTGGGTCACTTCTTCTTTGAAAAGAACCGTCCGGCCACCTTCACCTATCCGTTCAAGTCGTTCGCCGGGGATTGGATGATGTGGTTCCTGGTCCTGACCGGTCAGATCAACCGGAAGATGGCCGAGGCGCAGGCCGCCATGGCCAAGCGGCCCGGCTGACCATGGAAAACACGGCCCTGATGACGGAGATGATCGGGCAGTGCCGATCCATGATTGCGGGAAAACAATCACCAGTCCCGGAGCAACTGCCTCCTCTCCGCAAGGAGCACCTGGTTTGGATGTGCGACCGGATGCTTGAACACGTCGAGTCGTGGCCCGCAGCAAAGCTCAACCGCTGGGTTGGCTTCATCCAGTGCGCAATGATTGCGAATGGGTACGTGGATCTCGCGGGCGCGAAGGCGATGTTCGATCTCGCAAAGAACGCCTACGGCGAACCCGATCAGGACATGCTCGACCATCTCAACCCCGACGTTGACTTCGAAATCGAGATCGGCGGTCGGGGTTGACTGCTCATCGGGATTCCTCCTGCGTCATGGCTTGGGGCCACCCTCGCTGACCGGCTGCGGAAGCGCAGTCGTCATTTCCGGCCTCCATCCCGCCCGCGTCTCTAGGGCACCCCTGTGGGGTTCAGTGAACGACCCAACGCGGCGACCGCCCCAGCGCCTCAGAGTCCGACAGCCCTTGTCAGAACTGGAGCGTGAAGTAGTCGATGTTTGCAGGCCGGTCTTCGTTCTGGGCGCGGGTGAAGCGCAGGTTGGTGCTCGAGGTGAACTCCGCGGAGAATCGCCCGGAGTCCTGATCCGAATCTGAGGTCAGGAGTCCGTTGTCCACAATCGTGTTCGAGATGATCGGCACCGTGCGGGCCGGGTCTACCGCCGAGGTCAAGGTGGCGTCAAGGCTGGTTTCCGTGTGGAGAGCTGTGCTGGCCGTGCCGCTCTGAACGCTGACACCGTTGAACTCGACGGCAAAGTAGGAGATGTCCGCGGTTCCGGCGGTTCCGGCCCGCGCAAACGTAATGGTGTCCGCTGCGGAAAACCGACCGCGAACGTAGAAGCGGTTGTCGACCCCATCCGTATCAGCCGAAGCTCGCACCGTGAAAAAAATTACCGACCGGGACAAGTCCAGGGGCGATACCAACGCCACATCTGCCGACTGCGTGGAGAGACTGTAGACGCCGGAACGCACGGTGGCTGAGTTCAGCTGGATTACTTGGTAGGTGACGTCGATGGCGATCGCGGAGTCTGCCCGCTCCAAACGCAAGTTGGTAGCCGAAGTGAGCGTCGCCCGCAACGTTCGGACCTCGTCCTGGTTGCGCATATCCACATTGCCGGTCCTTGACTCCACGATCAGGAACGTCTTGTCCAGGTTGACGAAACTCACGGAGACATCCTTGGTGGACTCCCCCGCGGCCAGGCTGGCCGTTCCGTGCTGAACGAAAGCATTGCGCGCGAACTCGACCACTCCCCAGCGGACGTTCTGGTTGTTTCCGGCTCCCGCTTCGATCACTAGTTGCTCGGCCGAGTTCAGGCGACAGGTCGTGATGTTGGACTGGCTGGAGGAGGGGGCGTGCCCGAAGCAGTAGACGAAGGTCTGGAAGGGGTTGACCGGAGTCAGGCTTACGGAGTGGGACGTGCTCGTCAGCGTGACGTTCCCGGTCTGGATCGAGTTGAGTGGCGTGAACGGCAGGAACCCCAGGAAGGAGTCCAAGAACAGCCCCCCTTGCGCGTTGAAACGCGCGCAACCGGCATATCCCACCCAGAGGAGCAGGGAAAGCAGAAGGGCCCATCGGCCGCCCGGTTTCGGCCGTCGACTGGTCATAACATTAATGGACGGGCCAGCGTCTCCTGCGCCAACCCGCAGTCTGCCATTTTTTCCCGGTTTACGCGCCGGACGCCGCGCCGAGCGGTGTCCGGCGATGTCGCAGGAGTTGCTGATTCTCGGCCCCATCGTTCTGTTTTCCTTCACCATCCAGGCCATGACCGGCTTCGGCAGCGTGGTGATCGCTCTGACCCTGGCGGCCCTGTTCCTTCCTATACCCAGGCTGCTGCCCGTTCTGGTCGGCCTGAATCTGCCGTTGTGTGTTTACATCGTGGCGCGCCACTGGCGGCACATCGATTGGAAGGCCGTAGCCGCTGTGTTTCCCGGGATGACATTGGGCGTGCTCCTGGGTATTCTTCTGTTGCCCGTATTGGATGGCCCGCTGCTCAAGAAGGTCTTCGGTGTCTTCGTGGTGCTCTTTGCTGCGCGGGAGATGTTCATGCTTTTGCGCGGGCGTGACCGGCGCGAGCTTTCTGCCCCAGTCTTTCAGGCGTGGATGCTCACAAGCGGCGTTGTGCACGGGCTCTACGCTTCCGGCGGACCGCCGCTGGTGTACGCGCTCAGCCGCAGAGTCACCGACAAGGGTGTCTTCCGGGCGTCCCTCATGTTCATCTGGCTCGTGTTCAACATCGTCCTGTTCACCGTCTACCTGTGGCAGGGACGATGGACCCAGCAGCTCGCCACCGAAACCATGATCCTGCTCGTGACGATTCCGGTCGGCCTGTGGGCGGGGGAACTGCTCCACTATCGCGTCCCGGACCGGGGCTTTCGCATGGTCGTTCAGGGTACGTTGATTGTGGCCGGGGCAGCGCTGCTCGCGCAGTAGGAGCGTCAAACGACACCGTCGAGATTGCCCGGTCAGCCAAGAGGCAGGACGATTGTGAATCGGGTACCGTCGCCTGGCCCGGAGAAAGCCTCGATGTGTCCACGGTGGCCGTCCACGATCCGGCGCACGATGGCCAGACCCAGGCCTGATCCCCCCGGCTTGTTGGTTACGAACGGTTCGAAGATTCGCTCGAGCATATCGGGCGCAATCCCCGGTCCGTCATCCTCGACGACCAGGTAGAGCAGGTCGTCTTCCCGTTCGGCAGAAAGCCGGACGCGACCTCCTTCGGTCATCGCCTCACTTGCGTTACCGACCAGGTTCATGAGCAGGCGGCGAATGCGTCCAGGGTCCAGGGACTCGGTGCGACCGTCTGCTTTCCAATCGACGAGCAGGCTCTGGTTTCGCTCGCCCGTCACCGTGCGCAACTCCGCACCGACGGTGGCTCCGAACTCCTGCAAATCCACGGGAACCGTACGCAGCAGAATCCGATCCTTTGAGAAATCGAGAATGTCGAGGGCGAGATCGCGCAGCAGGCCGGCTTCGCGCTCGATCGTTTCAGCGACGGGCCGGGCCTGTCCTCCGGGGTCCCGCACTGTCTGCAGCAGGAGCTGACAATGATTGTTGATGTCGTGAACGATTTCTGCGGCAACCTGCCCGACGGCCTCGAGCTTTTCGCGCTGACGTTTTCGTAGCGCCGAGAGGGTAAGGCCCAGAGCGTCGAGGACTCCCACGATGACCTCGACCTCCCGGTCCCACTGCGCGTTGGGGACGTGTTCCACAACCAGGACAGCCAGCGTCTCGCGACCGGCCCGACACGGGAGCACCATCTTGGTTCCCGCGCGAAACACGGGTCCCTCGACGGACGCGGGGACGCCCGATTCCTCCACGGTCACCGGCGGACCGAGCGTGCCATCGGATACGGCCTGACAGGTCCAGGCCCCACCGGTGGTGGCCTGTAGGTACAGTTCGCCGTGTGCGCGGCGGCCGAAGAGCGCATCGATTCGCTCGAGGGCCGTGCGACCTGCCGCGCCGGCGTCATCCGTCGTACCCAACAACCGCGTCACGCTAAGCAGAGTCTGCAGGCGTTCGGCCAGAACGGCACGGTGCTGGAACGACGCGCTGAACCGCCGCGCCAACACGACGGATTGGATGACCATGAAGGCGAAGAATGTATATTGTAGATACAACCCCGTGTCGATGACATACACGTTGTGAAGAATATCGTTGGCGGACCCGACTGCCAGAATGAGGACACCCGCCAGAAAGAGAGGACCGTCTTCGTGGCGGGCGAGGTAGACCCGCACCGTGAGAAACAGCAGATAGAGAATGGACGCCGCCCCCAGCAAATAGAATACGTCGAGACTCCTGGCGAAGTGCGCGTACGGCATGGCGAGCGCCCAGACGATGCAGGCGCCCATCGTGATCGCGAAGAATCGAAAGACTCTGTGGTTCATGTAGTCGGGAAACACTTCACGGAGATAGAAGATCAGCATCGCCACACCAAAGTAAAGGGAGAGGTACTCGATGCGGTGGCCAATCCAGCCGGGCAGGGAAGGCAGTATCCAGTTCAGGAGTCGCTCTCCGAGGGAAGCGACGCGGACACCGTTCGAGAAGCACCACAGGCTGAAATAGAGCGTCGAGCGATCGTTGGGGCGCAGGGAAAAGAGAACCAGATGGTAGAGGGCCAGCATCATGTGCGCGCCCACCAAGAGCAGATCGAGAACCCACCGGCGGTTGCGCTCGGCCTCGATGCCCTCGGGCGTGCCCACCACGGGCGGGTGCCAGGCGCCGCCGTTGCGGTGTCCGAAGTTGGCTACCTGGAGCGCCAGTTCCAATTCGCGGCCGGCGCATAGGGAAGCGGTCTGCATGCTCAGCCGCGCCTCCCACTCTCCCTCCGTTCTGCCGACACGCCCGCTGCGCACGATGGCCTTCCCGTTACAGAAGAGTGCGTACGCAGTTCCTTGCTCAGGTATGCGCACGGCGAATCTACCTTCCGGCAGCAGCAACTTCAGGCGGTACGTCGCGAATCCCCGGCCGTCCAGAAACGTATCGTTCCAGATCGTTCCGATGCGGCGCACCTGAGTGGGGGAACCGGTAGGAAACTCGGCAAGTAGCTCGCTCGCGTAAAATCCCCACTCACCGCCGATCGGGATGGGCGTTGCGAGCGAGTGGCCGGAAAGGTCGAGCCGGCCCGCTGTTGCTTCGGGCGGGCGACCCCGTCCGCACGCACCCGTAAGTGCAAGGCACAGGAAAACGATTGTCAGCCCTTTTCCACCTGTCACTGTGGCGATGGCTCTCAGGAGTGGGAGTCGCATGGCCCAAGAACGACGCTTTTTCGTTTTCATTGTCGATGACCATCCGACCTTTCGCGCGGGTCTGCGCGTCAGCCTCGAAGAAGACCCCACGCTCGTGGTCGTGGGTGACGCCGGCAATCCCGAATCGGCCCGAGCGCGTCTTCGCCTCGATCGCGTCGATCTCCTGACCCTGGACATCACGATGGCCCGCGGAGACTCCTTGGGTTTCATTCGCGATTTCAAGAAAGACCGGCCAGACCTTCGTATTCTGATGATCACCATGCACCGCGATTGGTCGTACGTGAAACTGGCCGCCGAAGCAGGAGCCGACGGGTACGTCCTCAAAGACAGCGATCCAGAGATCTTGAGAGCAGCCGCGCGGGAAGTACTGGCGGGTCGCACCGTGTTTCCCCCGGATGTTTTCGCATCCCCCGCGGCGGAGCCTCCGCATGAAGGGCTCCAGTTGCTCTCGGAGCGCGAACGGGAGGTGCTGCGTCTGGTCGGACGTGGACTGCGCAATCAGGAGATTGCACAGGAACTCGGTCTTTCGGTGCGGACCGTGGAAACGCACCGCTCCAACATGCTGTCCAAGTTGGGTCTGCGTGGCGCCATGGACCTCGTTCGTTTGGGCGCCGAACTCAATCGCCCGGATGCCAGGCGGTCGGCCGGGGAGCGCTGATCGGCAGACGTTGGGGTTTCGGGTGAAGCACCTGGGTGGGCCATGCTTGGATTGGGAGACGGTGTGGCAGCAGAAACATGAAGACTTGGAAACGCGGTCTTGGAGGCTCAAACGAAGGAAGACGGCCGTGCTGGTTTGTACACCCGAGAACTTCGTCCGGCCGGATATGATAAGCTGTGATGGATGAGCCCGTTCCACACGCGCACGGATCGGACACGGTCTCCGGGCCCGGACGCGTGCTCCACCGGACGGCCTTGCCCGGGAGAGACGCGTCGCGACCCATGGGGGAGCGATGCGCGACTTCCCGTCCCCGTCGAACCAAACGGATGGCGTCGGAGCAGAACGCAACGCTCGTTCTCAGGTTGTGCCCGGGAGAGGACTTGAACCTCCACAGGATTGCTCCCACCAGAACCTGAATCTGGCGCGTCTACCAATTCCGCCACCCGGGCAGGGGAACGAAGGCGTCAAATTCCCGATGGCGCCCCGCCCCGGCAACCAAAATCACCTGTTCGCCTTCAGGTCTTCTTGGGGATTCCCCGGTCATTTCGGAACGCTCAGCTGTGAGTGGCCGTCGTCGGCCTGCGCTTCGCAATGCGACGGAGTTTGCGCAAGTCCAGTTGAAGTTGTCGGGTACGTCCGTCCCCGAGGGCCCGGACGATCTCTTCCTGCGCCGCGGCCCAGCGGCTGTAGGCTTCGGCAAGCTTGCGTTTGCCCGACTCGGTCAGCGACACGACGCGCACGTTGCCGCCGGTTCCGGGCTCCGAGTTGACCCAACCGCGCGCGATCAGCCGCGCGAGGCTGCGCTGTACCGTGGTGCGATCGGCCTCGATTGCCGCAGAAAGCTGCGTGATGTTCACACCCGGTGAGATGCCGATGGTGGCCAGAATCTGAAACTGCGTGCTGCGCAGGCCGAGGCCGCGCATGGCGTCGTCGTAGATGCTGCTCACCAACCTCTCGGTCTTGCGCAACGCGAGGGCCACGCACCGAAAGTACGCGCCACGCAGGTCCTTTCGCGCGGGCGACTTCACGGCTGGGGGGCTCCGCGGAGAACGAGCACCGAGGAAGTCGCGGTAGCGACCAATCGCCCCCGGGCGTCGGTTACTTGGGCTTCCAGAAACAGGATCTGTCTCCCGCGGCCGGTGACGCGGGCCTCCACGCGGACGGTGGCCGGACAGGGAACGGCACGCAGGTAGTTCACCGCCATGTTGAGGGTCGTTGTAGGGCCGCGGGCCGCGGCAAAAGAAAGCGGGCCCATGGTATCGTCGACGAGCGCGGCAATGACGCCACCCTGGAGATTGCCCAAGGGGTTGGCGTGCTTCTCCTGCGCGGGGAATTCCTGGAGCAGCCTTTTTCGGCTTTCGTACGCAAGGAAGCGTCCATCGAACTCACGAATGGAGTTGGGCGGGATTTGCACCGCGTGGCCCCCGAGTTGGTTCGGGGAGTCCCCAAACATCTCCCGGAAGATCTGCGCAGAGGGGGATCCTTCCTCTGTCTCCGATTCGAGTCGTTCTGCTGTTGTCGAAGTCGCCATTGCCTTTCTCCTTTGGCCGCCCCGGGACGGCAATATAGTGCTAATACACTGTGTAGGAGCACTATTGGCAACACTTTTTTCCCCGGGGGCCCTCCTCGAATCGCGTCGGTGAATTGTGGATGCAGGGCACCCCCATGTCGATCTTGGTCCTATGGAGCTTTCGTCTGTCCAGAAGGGACGTGTCGCGCGCGCCGAGCGTAAGACCTCAGAAACCGAAATCGCCCTGGCCATCAATCTGGATGGGTCCGGCCGCTACGAGTTCGACACGGAGATTCCTTTCTTCGAGCACATGCTTTCGCACATTGCCCGACACGGCCACATCGACATGGACCTGCGTCTGCGCGGGGACTTGGGGATCGACTGTCACCATTCCGTAGAAGACGCCGGGATTCTGTTCGGGGGGTTGCTGCATCAGGCTCTCGGGGACAAGCGCGGGATCTCTCGCTACGGTCACTTCACGCTCACGATGGACGAGGTCCTGACCACGGTTGCTGTCGATCTGGGCGGCCGCTACAACTTCACGCACACCACGCCCGCGCGGATTCGCGAGGGAAAGTTCGGCATCTACGACGCCGAGCTTACCCTCGAGTTCCTCGAGAAGTTCGCCATGAATGCGCGCATGAACCTGCACGTTCTGGTTCACTACGGCGAGAACCGTCACCACCTGCACGAATCCGTTTTCAAGGCTCTGGGTCGCGCGCTGCGCATGGCGCTGTCGCGCGAAGGCCATTCCGAGATTCCATCCACGAAAGGCGTTCTTGAATAGTGCGCCGACAGGCAAAGCGGGGCGATCGATTGCCGTCCTGGACTACGGGATGGGCAACATCCATTCCATCGTCAAGGCGCTGCGTCTTTTTCACGATGAGGTCGTTTTCACGGCGGACCCGTCGGTGCTGGGACGGGCGGTCGCCATCGTTCTGCCCGGGGACGGAGCTTTCGCAGCAGCCATGCAGCACCTCCACGGGCGCTTTCGAGATCTGATTGGCGAACACGTACACAATCAGAAGCCGCTGCTCGGCGTGTGCATCGGGTTTCAGGTACTGTTCGAGGATTCCGACGAATTCGCACCTGACTCACCAGGAGTCCCCGTGAAGGGACTGGGCCTCGTCCCCGGCAGGGTCCGCCGCTTTCCTGTCAGGACCGGCGAACGCGTTCCGCACATGGGCTGGAACGAACTCGTGGACGCGCGCGGGGAACTACAACCGTGGCAGGGTGAATACATGTACTTCATTCACTCTTACCGCCCGGTCGACGTTCCAGACCAGTACGTGAGCGCGCGTTGTGAATACGCCGGCGATCGCTTCCCCGCCGCGATTCATCACGGTTCCATTGCCGGCGTTCAATTTCATCCCGAGAAGTCCTGGCGGGCTGGGCTTTCTTTGTTGGAGTCCTGGACGCGAAGCGTTCTGGTTTGATGGCCATGTCTTCTTTTGATCTCATCCCGGCCATCGACCTGCTCGACGGCGCTGTCGTGCGCCTTCACCAGGGTGACTACGCGAGGCAAACTCGCTATGACGCCACTCCGTTGGCACAGGCGTTGGCGTTCGTCAGGGCGGGCGCGCGCGCGGTGCACGTGGTCGACCTAAACGCCGCCCGCTCCGGACAACGTGGGGTGAACCTGGTCGCTATCGAGGACATTGTGCGCGCGGTGGACGGTCGCGCGCTGGTGGAACTGGGTGGGGGGATCCGTGACGCTGCAGCTGTGGAAGCGGCCATCAACGCGGGAGTGGATCGGGTCGTCATCGGAACGGCCGCGGTTACGGACCGGGCGTTCTTGGTCGGAGCACTCGAACGTTGGGGGCCGCAGCGGATCATCGTTGGCGTGGATGCGCGGGACGGCCGCGTGCGCACCGCCGGCTGGGAACAGGACGGCGGCATCACCGCTCTGGAGCTTCTGAGTCGGTTGGAAGAAGACGGCGTGGCCCAGGTCATCTTCACGGACATTGCCGTGGACGGCGCGCTCACAGGACCGGCCACGGACAGCCTGCGTGCCGTGCACGATCACACGAGTCGCATCGGCCTGATTGCCTCCGGTGGCGTGAGCTCCCCCGACGATGTGCTGGCTCTGGCGCGTTTGCGGTTGCCCCGACTCACGGGAGTCATCGTAGGTCGCGCCATCTACGAGGGGCGATTGGACGTCGAAGAAACGGTGCGCGCTCTCGCGCAACTCGTCTGACCTGCTTGCGGTGCCGTAGCGGACGGTCAGAGCCACGGCACCGTTCGTTCCGCCAACCAGTCCGGGAGATGGGTCTGGATTGCCTCGCGTATCCGTTCGGGCGAGTAGCGCGGGGAAAAGTGAATCAGGAAGAGCCTTTCCACTTCCCGGAAAGCTTCCGCGTTCTCGGCGATTTCAAACAGGTGGATGTGCCCCCACTTGCGTGCCCGTTCCACGGGCCGGTCATCCGCCACATACGTGCACTCGAGGAAGAGAACTTTACTCTTACGTACTATTTCATTTTCCAGCACGAATTCGATCTGCGTGTCTCCCGAAAAGGTGATCGTCGGGATCTCCACGTCATAGAAGAGATCATTGCGCTCCTTCTTCAACCGGGCGATCTCGGGGCCGGGCAGGGAACGAAATTCGTCGCGCAGCCGGACCGCATGCTCGAGTATCACGTAGCCGTTCGATGGCACGCGGTGTACCGTTCGCAGCCCACGGAAGGCGTACCGGCCGCCGAGGGAGTACGTGGCCTCATAGTCCAAGGCGGTAAGCTGGTAGGCCGCCTGGAAGCCCTCCACCTCGGCCCACACCTCCATGATGCGACGGAGGGGGTCGGCCAATTCGGGCGGGCAATAGATCTCCGGCGGCGGCAGATGGCGTAGGGAGCGCTGCGAGATCAGGTAGGGCAGGCCGGAACTGTGATCCAGATGTCCGTGCGTGATCAGGATCCGGGGAACCTCCACCAATCTCGGGGAACCGTGGCCCACGTCGAACGTCAGTCGGAACTGGGGGACTGTCATCGCCGTGCGAATTCCTCCCTCCGAAATGCCGGCGAAGCTGTAGTTCTTGTATGTGTGATCTCGGAAGCGAATGGTTCTGGGCTCCTGTCACCGCTGCGGCAACTCCTCCGGATCGATGACGACGACGGGCCGGATGGCCTCCAGCGCGGGCTTCAGACGCTGTGGACCCACCACCACGACGAACAGACTGTCCGGATCGAGGCGACGGGCCACGCGGCGCACGTCGGCATCACGAGTCTGCTGCATCCGGGCCGGGAACTTCTCCAGATAGTCGGATGGCAAACCGTGGCGGCGGAACCTGGATTCCGACGACAGGAACGCCGCCGGGTCCTCGAACTGGAAAACCAGGCTGTTGAGAATCGACTCCCTTGCCAAATGAAGTTCCTTCGCTTCGGTTCCACTCTGCATGGAGCGAATCGTGTCCAACAGCAGGCGCAGCGTTTCGGCCGTTGCTTCCACGCGCGTGGCGCTCCCGGCTGAGAACCGACCTTCGTCGCCATCGAACGAATTGTAACTGTACGCATAGTAGGCCAGGCCGCGCTTCACGCGGATCTCGCGCATCAATCGGGAATTGAACGAACCGCCTCCGAGCACCTGATTACACAACTGCAGGGCGAAGAAGTCCGGATGTCGATGCGGCGGCAGGAGGGCGCCGACGGTCAGAACCGATTGCACGGCTTCTTTGCGGACGAGCACGATCTTCTCCCGAAGGGCGCTGCTCCGAAACGGGTCCGAGGTATGCGCCTTCGATGGCATTTCTGGCGCGGCCTCGCGTGGCAATTGCGCCACCAGACGTTCGATGTGGGACAGGTGTCCTTGGTCCCAATCGCCGCTGAGCAGCACGCGCAGGCCGCGGGACGTGACGCGGCGGCGCCACTCGTCGCGGATTTCGCCCACGGTCAGTCGGTTCACATCCGTCGTCTGCAGCGAATACCCGCGGCGTCGGCCCGCGTAGAGCAACTCCTGCATCTTGCGGCCGGCAATCGAAGAGGGCTGGTCGTTGCGCTGACGGATGGATGCAAGCAGGCCGTTCTTGATGACACCCAGTTCCGCGTCCGGCAGGCGCGGTCGCAGCAGCAGGTCTTCCAGCAGATCCAGGCCCCGCGTCGTATCGTCCCGGAGGGTACGCAGGGAAACCGACCAGTACTCTTGGGAGGCGTCGACGGAAATGCGCGCGCCCATGGCGGCCACCGCCTCCTGGAATTCCCGACCGGTTCGGCCGCCCGCGCCTCCGATTTCCAGCAATCGCGCAAGCGCGCCGAGCATTCCGGCGCGCGCCACGGGTTCGGCATCCAGGCCCCGCGCAAACTCCAGCGTCAGGTTGACGACCGGCAGATCCCGATCCACCACGGAAAGCAATTCCGCCCCGCCCGGTAGAGCGCGCGTTGCGATCTTAGGGGGATCGAACCGTAGAGGACGTACGCGCACGCCATCGAGAATGTTGCTTCGCTCGGCGGGCGCCGACTGACCGGTCTGCGCGCACAGGAGAACAACGGCGGCGATCAGCAACATTCGCCTCATGGGCGGGCCTCCTTCTTCGCCGGCGACTCGGGTGCTTCGAGCCGCGCGGTCATGGGCACAGGCGCAAGCAGCCGCGAGGCGGACTCGCGCACGCCGGCCGCGTCCATCTCATCCAACTGGCGGTACGCCCGGAAGACAGTTCGGAAGTCTCCGTTCAAAAGCTCGTAGTAGGACAGTTGATCGGCCAGTTGGTCGTTCGAGCGCAATCCGTACACGAAATCGGTGAGCAGTCGAGTCCGCGCGCGCGACATCTCGGCGGGGGTGGGGCCATTCTTGCGGATCTCATCGATCTCCCTGCCGATGGCTCTTTCGAGTTCGTCCAGAGTGCGCCCGGGTGCAGGCACGCCGTAGACGAAGAACAGGTTTCGGTACCGTTCGCCCGGGTACTGGGAGTAGACCGAAATGCTGGCGGCCACCTTCTGTTCGATCACGAGCCGCCGGTACAGTCGGCCATCTTCCCCGCCCGTTAAAATCGTGGCCAGCACGCTCAGGCGCAGGTCGTCTTCGTGCGGAAACGCGGGCTTGAACCATGCCATGAACAGAAGGGGAGAGCCCGGTCGCCGGAGGACGACTCGCACGCCGCCGGGGGGTACTGTGGGTTGGTCCAGCTTCGGCTTCGGGATTTCCTTGGGCTTGAGTTCGCCGAAGTGCCTGCGGACCAGTTCTGCGGCCTGTCCCGGGTCGACATCTCCGACCAGAGCAATGACGGTGTTGTTGGGAGCGTAATACGTAGAGTAGAAATCGAAAGCCTGCTCGTAGTTCAGGTACTGAATGCTGCGCATGGGTCCGATAACGGGTCGGCCGTACGGGTGCTTTCCGTAGACGGCCGAGGTGAATTGCTCGAATAAGAGCCCGCGCGGGTTGTTTTCCACCCGCATACGTCTTTCCTCAGCCACGACGTCGCGCTCCGTGTAGAAGTCTCTGAGGACAGAATTGCGGATGCGATCTGATTCGATCCGCGCCCACACGGGCAGCCGATTGGCGGGGAGGGTCACCTGGTAGTTGGTCAGGTCACGATTCGTGTAGGCGTTGAAGTTGCGCTGACCGTGCAGGCCGTACAGGTAAGAGTCCTCGTCCGGGACGGCAAACCTGCGCGCCATCTGGGAGAGCACCTGCATACGATTGCGGATCGTTTCGGCCCGTCTGGCAGCTTCCTCGGCCCGCGCCCTGTCGCCGCGGGCCGCCGCTTCTTCGGCCTGACGCCGCTCCGCGTCGAGTTTGCGCGCGAAGCTGCGGATGGTCTCTTGGTACTTGTTTTCCTTCTCGAAATCCGTCGTCCCCACGGTCCGGGTGCCTTTGAACAGCATGTGTTCGAGCATATGCGCGATGCCCGCCGTTTTGTCGGTCTCGTCCACCGAGCCCGCATGGAACTTGATGTAACACGAAACGACGGGGGCCGTTCTTCTGCGAACGACCAGCAGTCGCAGCCCGTTGGGCAGTTGGAAGCGGGCCACAGACTTCTCGAAATCCTGGAGGAAGCGCTGCGTGGACGTGGAAGCCGGGGTGGACGGCCCCAAGAGGAACAGGGCGGTCGCGGCGGCGATCGGTCCGAAGCGGAGCGGCAGGGATCGAAAGGGTGGAGGGAGCATTGCGGGGGGCAGGGTCCTGCCCACGGGGCTCCCGGTCAAGACGAGAGCTGATTGACAGTGGAGTGTCGTCCCGAAGAAGTGGCCACCCAGACCCCGGGCCAGTAGCTCAGTTGGTTAGAGCACTTCTCTGATAAGGAAGGGGTCGGTAGTTCGAATCTACCCTGGCCCACAGTCAAACTTTCGCTACGGTTGCTGGAATGATGAAAAAGGGATCGCGCAGAAGCAAATCTCCGCGCTCGGGCCGGGCCAAGAAGCCCGCCCGCAAGAAGGCACGGAGGAGTACGACGGCGGCGGGAGGGCGCTCCGGCAAGGGCGCGCGCCGTTCCGGGCGGAGCAAGAAGACCAAGGGCCGCGGGAAAGCGTCCGCGCGCAAGAGATCGAAGGCGCCTGCGATTGTCCGCACACCCCGTATCGACCGCAAGGTTTTCGTCCGGCTGCTCAAGGCGGGAAAGTCAGACGCCCAGATTGCCCGAGCCGTTCACTCCACGCCCGGTGGAGTCGCCAAAATCCGTCGCATCGAATTCGGTGTCGTCTATGAAAAGGGTCCGTCGGCGCGCCACTCCGCCGCTGATGTGGCTCGCATGCAGCAGATGTATGATTCCGGGAATAGTTGTGCCGAGGTCGGCCGCGCCTTTCGCACATCGGCCAGCACGATTCAGAAACTGATCCGCACCCGTTCGGTGGCGGAAGCCAATGTGGGAGCCCACCTGCGCATTCCGGTGGTCGCCGTACATGAGAGCCGGCCGGGCAAGCGGCGCTACTTCGACAGCATTTCGGAAGCAGGGCGGGCCCTGCGCATTCCCACCAAGACGGTGGAGAATCAGGTCAAGGGCCTGACGAAGCGGTCGCGTACCGGTTGGGCCTTTGAAGCAGCCAAGTAGTCCTGCGCGCGTTCCTTGCGGCTTCCCTCATCGCTCGTCACGGTCGCGGCTCCAGACCGGCGCCGCCGAATCGCACCTTCAAGTCCGGGAAGCGTGCCTCGATGCGGAGCTTGAGCTGGCGCAACTCTTCGTCGGAACGCGGGACGACCACCGAGAGACTGACTCTTCGATACGCGTGAGCGGAAAGCTCGCGCAACAGTTCCGGTTCATCGAGCCTGCCACAGAAACGCGCCGGCACTCCCCGATCGACGAGCAGTCCATAGTGCAAAAGGCAGCCGAGTTCGTGTTCGTCTTCGGGATGCGTGGCGCACAGGTACAACGGCGGCCACCGCGTGGTCCCTTTGTTCAGGAACTCGAGGAACAATCCGTGAAACCACCGACTGAAGACGTGCTCATCGGCCACCGAAAGAACACCGGCTTCCCAGCCCGCGCCGACGAGCAGCAGCATGGGCTGCGCCACGCGCCGGACCCAAGCGCGTAGCCCCAGTCTCTTCAACTGACCGAGAAGCGTGGCGCGCAGGGGCGCCAGAGACTCCCCGGTCAGCTTCCGGAGAAACTCCCATTCGTCCGTTGTGAAGCGTCCCGAATCGGGTGGGCTCAGGAGCGCCCGGCGACCGAGTGTCGCTATTTCGCCGATCGACCGACCTTCCCCGAGCAGCCGGACCACGTTCTTGAGAACGAACAGGTCCTCGTTGGAGTAATAGTGGTACCCGTTCGAGCCCAAGGTGGGTTCAAGGAAGGCGAATCGTTCCTGCCACTTGCGGATGCGGGCCGGCTCCAGGTCGGTCAATCGTGCGAGATCCTTGATCAGGTAGCGCAAGCCGTGATCCGAACACGCGACTGCCCATTGTCCAATCTTTTTTCGATTGGTTAGACAAGGCGGCGAAGGGGGCGCGATCGGAGTGTGGAGGCCTTCCGCCGTTGGCCACCGGAAGGCCCTCAGGACTCCCGATAGGCGAGGGGCCAGCTCATGACCAGGGCGAGTCCATAGCCGTTCTCGGCCTTACCCAAATGGAGTTCGCCGCCACAGTTCCCCAGCAGATTCCGAATGGCGGGAAGTCCCGTCCCGTGTTTGGGCTCCATCGTCCCGGCCGTGCGCATGAGGCCGTCGCCGTCGTCGGAAACCGAAACGCAGAGCGAACCGTCGCCGGGGGCAATCGAAAGCCAGAGCCGCTTGGCTTTGCTGTGGCGGATCACGTTTTCGACAGCTTCTTCTATGATCCAGAACAGATTGTGGAAGCGACCGCCCAACCGCTTTTGGAGCGCTGCAAGCGTCGGTTCGTCGATCTGCACGGTCGCTGTCAGGGCCGCCTTGCTCTCGGCTCGGGACGCCATCAGTCGCAACCAGGCCACGAGCTCCTCGGGTCCATCCGCACGATCCAGGCTGGGTACGACGGCGTCGGCATACGCCTGCACATCGGTGAGAAGGTCCTGGGCCACTTCCTCTCTGGCGCCCTGGGCCACGGGCCCGAGTACTCCGGCCAGTCGATGCAAACGGCGGGCACTGCTGACGAAGCGACCCTCCAGATAGCGGTTCACATGATCAGCGTAACCGCGCACGCGGTGCTCATGTTCCAACTCGGCCCGGTTCTGTTCGAATCGCAGCGAAACGGCGATCAGCGGGGCGAGTTGCTCGAGGAGTTCCACGCGGGACTGGTTGGGAACAGCGGCCGAAGTCGAAGCAAAAGAAAGCAGGCCCACGACTTTTTCGGCCTCGCGCAGGGGGACGTAGATCAGTGTGCGCACGGCTTCGCCCGCCGCCTCCGGCGCCAATCGTTCTCCCAGCACGCCCGCAAGATCTGGATGGGGCGGATCCTTCTTTCCCGAAGATTGCACGATAGCGTGGCCGGAGGCAATTGCTTCGCCGAAGTTGGTTACCCGCAGTGGGATGCGCAATCCCCTGTGCTCGGCCAGGCTCTTATCTCCCTGGTAGCCGTCCTCGAACCGGAGGTGAGCGTCGTCCAGAAGGCTGAAGAGCAATACCCGGTCGAAGGCCCGATCGGGGAGCGCCCGCTTTCGCAAGAAGTCCAGTTTTGGCGAAAGCCCGACGATGTTGCTGATGGCGTTGGTGATGTGCGCGATGAGGTTGCCGGTTTCGCGCGAACCTTTCTCGCGGGCCAGCGCCGTCCTGAGTTCGTCTTCGAGCTTCTTGACCCGTCCCTGTTCCTCGGTCAGGTCTGCATTGAGCGCTGCGATGCGTTCCAGTTGGGAGTCCAACGATCGCTCCAACTCCCGCAGCCGTTCGTTGAGCTTGGCGATCTCTGATTTCTGCGCGTGACCCTGCTCGCGCATGGACGCGACGGCCTGCTCGAGGCGTGCTTCGCGGTCGCGATGAATGCCGATCTGGCTGCGGAGATCGGACTCGGTGGCGCGGGCTTCGTCGAGTTCCGCGGTCAGTTTCTCGACGCGCAGGCTCTGGTGGCCCAGGTCCGTTTGAGCCTTTTCGAGGCTGGCTGTGCGTTCGCTCAACGTTGCCGAAAGCGTTTCGCGCTCCCTGGCCCCCTGCGTCAGCGTGCCGCGCAATCTTTCGATCTCGGTTCGGGCGTTCTCCAGGTCCCGTGCCGCCTCCGAGGCTCGGCCTTCGGCCGCGTTCGTGCGCGTTCGCAGGTCCGCGGCTGCCGCCTCCGCCTGCGCACGTTCCCGCTGAACGGACTCTTCGTGACGGGCCACTTCCTCGGCCAATCGGGTTGCCTCGCGTTCGAGGTCTTTTTCGAGGCGCTTCACTTTCAGTTGGAGTTCGTCACGCTCGTTCCCCAGGCTCTCGATCTGCGCGTGGCTCTGCCGACCCTTTTCATCGGCCTCCTGAACAGCCTGGGTGGCGTCGCGCAGCCTGGCCTCGAGTTCCGGAACACGGGAGCGCAGCGCCTCGAGCTCCTTCTCGCGGGCCGTGAGGGTCTCGGTGATGCGGTGCTTCTCGGCCAGCAGATCCGTCTCCCGCTGCTGGAGGGCGTTGGAGAGCTCCTCGACCCGAGCCTGCAGCGTAGAGCGTTCGCTGTCTGCGGCCCTGCGCTCCTTTTCCAGGGTCTGGCGGAGTTCTTCCTGCTTCTCGGTGGACTGAGCGATCTGCCGCTGGAAATTGGCCTTCGTTTCCTCGTAGGTGCTGCGGTAGTCCTCGAGGTGCTTTTTCGTCTCCGCGAGCTCCACCTGGAGGTTTTGCTGTACCTGAGCAGCGGAACCGTCGCGCTGCTTGGCCGCGTTGCGCTCCGATTCCAACTGTCCGCGGACTTCACCGAGTTCCTTGGTGTGGTCGGCGCGAATCCGCGCAAGTTCTTGGTTGGCGGCCGACAGGCGCTGTTCAAAATCGCGTGAGTTCTGGATGGTCTCCTGGAGCGCGCCCTGCGTTCGTTCGAGCGTGCGGCGCGTCTCCTCGAGTTCCTTGCCCGCAGCATCGAGTCGTTCCCGATATGCTTGGGATTCCTGTGCTCGTTCCCGCGTCTCGTTTTGCAGCTTGGTGGTCAGCGACTGGATCTCATCAGAAAACAGCTCCTCGATTTCCGCCTTTTCGCGTTGCATCTGTTGGGCGTGTTGGCCCTGGAGCGTCTGGACCTGCTGCTCCGCGTTTTCGCGACCCTCGCGGTCCTTGGACAAATCGGCGCGCGTTCGCTCCAACTGAGTCTGAAGTTCGCGGACTTGGTTTTCGTGTTGCTCGCGCAGCCGCGAGATTTCGCCACTGTGTTTCTCTTCCGTGGCCCGGGCCCTGGCTGCAGCATCCTCCTGCAGGCGGTGCAGGGCCTGCTCGGAATCTGCGCGTGCGGCGGAAAGGAGCTGCTCTCTTTGCTCGGCCAAGCGCGCGTCGAGCCCGCTTTGCGCTTCGGCGGCAACGCGTTCGGCCCGCTCCAATTCCGCTTTGTGCTGCTGCCGGAGCGCTGTGATTTCTGCGGTTCGCTCTTCGTCCAGGCGACGACGCGCCTCCTGGAGAGCGTCGGCCGCGTCTGCTCGGAGGCGCGCGATTTCTTCGGCGTGGCCGGAGCGGGCGCGCTCCAGTTCCTCGCGGACGGTGTCTCGATCGACGAGCGCTTCGTCCGCGCTTTTCTTCAACTCGCGCTGCGCCGCCGCCGCTTTCTCGAGTCTACAGTGAAGCGCGTGTTTTTCCAGGGGAGCCCCGAGCACGGCGGCCAGTCCCGCGGCCAGGTCCAGCTGAGACTGCGTGTAGTGAGGCTGGGGTTCCTGACCGGCCACAACGAGCAGACCGCTGCGATCTCGGGCCCGGCCGAACGGCACGAGTAACGCGGAGTTGGCCACGGCTTCCGCGACGCGCTTAGGCCCCCCCGGTTCGATTCCGAAAAGGGGCAGTTGATCCGGATGCGAAGCGATGGCCGGCTCTGAAGCAGAAGGTAGCGCCCGCGTCGAATCCAATACGGGGCCGTGCTTCTCTTCCGGGTCCCGGTAGTACGAAACCGTCTTCTCGTGCGCGCCCACGAGTTCCCATACACCGTCCCCGTTCGGGACGAACAGGTTGATGAAGGCCGCACCCACCGCCTGATCGATGAGCAGGCACAAGCCGTGAAAAAGTTCGGAATCACCGCCCGCTCCCGCGCGCAACTCACTGAGTCGTTCCTGCCAATCGACCGCTTTTCCCGATTTGCCACGGGCCGCGGGGCGACCGGTGGCGGCGCGAGCCGGAGGCTTTCGCGCGGGCGCGGCAGCCTTGGGGCGCGGGGGGGTCTTCTTGGCGGCGGGTTTGCTCTTGGCCGCCTTCTTGGTACTTTTGGCCATGTGTCAGGGTTAGCTCAGCAAGGTGAAGCTCCCGGTAAATTCAAAAAAGTACGATTGGTGCGGGCCTCCTGATTTTGCTTTACACCATCGGCCAGGGCCGGGACGTGTCCGGTTGCGACGCGGGGACTTAGCTCAGCTGGGAGAGCGTCTGATTTGCATTCAGAAGGTCACCGGTTCGATCCCGGTAGTCTCCAAAAAGAGAGCCCGCACAAGCACCCGGTGGGTCCGGGTCCAGCGCCTCCGCTCCGTGGGCGTTGACCCGGACGCTTTCCGTTTGACAACCGTCGTCCAATGAGGCTTCCGTGGCGTTTCGACAACGACCCGGGACGCCCATGGATTCCTTTCGCAAGACTCTCAAGAACATCCTGGAAACGTCGCTGCGCACCGAGCAGATCAGCCACCTCGGCCGTGACGTGGACCCCAATTTCGATCTGGCCGCCATCTCGGGCTTCGGTGAGAAGATCGTGATCCCGAGGCAGGTCGCCGTTCAGTGCGTGCTGGACTTCTTCCGCTCGGACTCGCAATTGCTCGCGTTCACCGCCTACATGCTCACCAGACGGGGCATGGGTGCTTCCGGTGGCGTCATCAAGCTTCAGGGAGAAGATCGGCTGCTCTCGGTCCTCAAAGAGCAGGGCTGGGTCTTCGATGAGAAGGCCGGACGCTTCCACCGGGATCAGAGTCAGGGTCTCACGGCGGATTGGGGGGTGATGGAGGAGGGTCACGAGTACTATCACTCCTTTGCCAGCGTGGACATCGTCGGAAGCTCGGAGTTGATTCGAACGAACGTCAAAGACGACGTGGAGACGACGATGGCCCGCCTGCGCACTTACATCTACAGCCACGTCGAAAGGATGAACGGCAGGATCTGGGCTTGGTACGGCGATGGTGGAATGGCCGTCTTTTACGGAGACGATTCGGTGGGTCGCTGTGTGCTTTCCATGATGAGGATGCTCGTTTATCTGCCCGTCTTCAACATTGCTCAGAACGAGCTGCGTCCGGAAACGGACATTCGGCTGCGCGTGGGAGCGCACCACGGCACCGCCGTCTATCAACGGGACATCAGCAAGATCGTCAGCCCGGACCTCAGGTTCACCATGGACATAGAGAAGAACCGTGGGGAACCCAATTCCATTGCGATCACCGACAGCCTTTTTCAGAATCTGCGCCAGGAGATCCGCTCCGCCTTCGCGCAGGCAGAGGAGTACGGTGGCATGAAGACCTACCTCTACCGCCCCCGCTGACCATGCAGATCCTCATACTTGATTCCGACCTGGCCATCCAGGACTACTACCGCAGTCTGCTCGAGTCCGAGTTTCGCAGTCTGGACGTCATCTTCGAGTCATCGAGCGAAGGTGTGCTGAATCGTATCGGCACTTCCCCCCCCGATCTGCTCCTGACGGAGAGCCGCGCGGACGGCATGGAGTTCCTCGACTTCCTCGAAAGAGTGGTGGCGGCCCGCGTTCCGGTCATCGTCGTTTCTTCCGATATTTCGGAGCGGTTCTTGGTGGAATGTCTGCGGGTCGGCGCCTTGGATTTCATCGCAAAGCGCCGGATCAAGTCGGGCCTTCTGCCGGACCTGATTCGACGAGGCCTATTGGAAGCCGATCGGGCCCAGAAGATTCAAGCCTTCGCCCGTGGGATTCCGCATCGTCCGGAATTCCAGCGCATCGATGAGCGCATCCGCCAGACCATCCGCGACGAACGGGCCGAGCACCAGAGGCGCAGGCTGGCCAGGGGGCTGATGGGCGCCACCGAAACGGCGATGGTCGAAGGTAAGTCATACTATGTCATCTATCTGTTCGCACACTTGTTCATTCCGGAGTCCGTGCGCCGTGCCCTGGATGAGCGGCACCTCGAGGAGGTTCGCAATGTGATCATGTCGCGGTTGACGGACGTTCCGGCCAAGTACGGAGGTCACGTCTGGACCGTGAAAGAGGATGGGGGCTTCTTTGCTTTCGACGAAGATGGGCAGGTCCCGGCCATCCTGACCGCGCTGGAACTCAGGGCGGCCGTGAGCATCTTCAACGTGACGATCGAGAACCTGTCTGCTCCGATCAGCATCAGCATCGGCATCGACGCCGGACAGACTGTGTACCGCGAAAACAAGGGCGAACTGTTCTCCGAAGCGCTCAACCTGTGCGCCCACCTTGCGTACCATAAGCCCGAGGAAGGTCGCATCTCGCTCACGCATGAGATCTACGACCGCGCCTGGGGACGAGCTCGGAAGTACTTCTTTGCAGGCGAGCCGTTCGAAGGCCGCCGGGTGTATCACTACGAACCACTGGCCTGAAGCGCCCCATGCGCACGTGGACGGGGCAGCGTGAGCGGCATCGGTCGCGCGATCACCAACTACTTCTTCGTCTGGACGGTCCTGGCCGGGATCGCAGCGCTGCTTTTTCCGCCCGCTTTCACCTGGTTTCGAGGAGCCTGGATTCCCTTCGGGCTGGCTGTGATCATGCTCGGCATGGGCATCACGCTCACCATCGACGACTTTCGACGGGTGGTTCTGGACCCCCGCAGGGCCGCCGCGGGCGTCCTCCTCCAGTACCTCATCATGCCCTTGCTGGGATGGGGTGCCGGCTACCTGTTTCGCCTCACTCCCCCGGAGGCTGTCGGCCTGATCTTGGTGGCCTCCTGTCCCGGCGGGACCGCGTCCAACGTGATCACCTTTCTGGCGCGCGGCAATGTGGGCCTGTCGGTTGCCATGACTGCTGTTTCCACACTACTTGCGGTCGTACTCACGCCGACGCTCACGGAACTGCTCGTGGGAGGGCGGGTGGAGGTGGACCTGCTCGGGCTCTTCTATACGACGCTCGTCGTCGTCCTCGTTCCCGTTGCTCTCGGCGTTTTCATCAATCGCTATCTGAAAGGCATCAGTCGGGCGTTGGCCGGTTTCGCGCCGCCGGTAGCGGTCATCTTCATCATCCTCATCGTGGGTTCGGTGCTGGCAACCTCCGGCCGTCGCCTGGGCGAAGGAGGCGGAGGGGCCGGACTCGTGGGCAGCGTGGTCTTTCTGCACAGCCTGGGATTCGTGCTCGGATACCTGCTCGCCTGGGTTTGGACAAAGGACGCTCTGGCCGCGCGGACCATTTCGATCGAAGTCGGCATGCAGAACTCCGGCCTGGCCGTGGAGCTTGCCAGGCGAAATTTTCCCGACCCGCTAACGGCGCTCCCGGGTGCCCTGTCGGCCCTGACTCATTGTGTCCTCGGGAGTCTACTGGCGGCCATCTGGCGGTCAACGCCCGTGAAAAGTGACTGACTTGCCTTCGCGGGGAAGGGGTTCAGGTCGTACTATGGCATACAACGGGTTCGGGCGCAACCATCGCATCATGGCCCTCGGCGGATTCGTTCTCTTCGCCGCCATGATCCTGCCCACTGCCTCCTGCTCCGGGCCCGCAGATCGCGCGACCGCGCAGGCAGATCCATCGCGCAGCGGGGCCAGGGAGTCATCGGCAGCCGCAACCGCAGAGTGTGCATCGGTCGCAGGCCTGGGCCTGCGCGAGGATTTCCCCGAGCCGCCCCGAGACCCCAGGCTTCACGTGGACGCGCTTTCCCTGGCCGGTCTGGGCGGTCTCGAAACGCTGCACGCAAAAAGACCGGAACGCTCTCGTATCTGGCGCCGCCATGCCCTCGGTATGCAAGAGCATTGGCGGTTGGTCCGGCTTCATGCTGAAAGCATACTCAGGTGGAGGTCGACGCACGCCGTCCGTCCGGGGAGCGCCGGGCAGGCAGTCCTGTACCCCTTCAGTGGCTCCGACTTCCCCAACGTGTATGCCTTTCATCCGGATGCCTCGGTCTACGTTCTGATGGCCCTGGAGGAGGCTGGCGACCGACCCGACTTGGAGCGCCCCAAAGATGGGGAGCTGGACGCGGGTCTCCTGGCCATGCGCAACACGGTCTGGGGAATTGCTCGAAACAACTATCTGTTCACGCGAACGATTACCAGGGCAGCCCGAAACCGGCACATGCCGGGCGTTGCTCCGACGCTGCTGGCGTACCTCGCCCACTTTGGGTTGCAACCGCGGAGCCTCACGCCTGTCGACCTCGACGAGCAGGGTCGGGTGATTCGCACCGGAGGTCCCGGGCGCGGCCTGCGCATCGCGTTTGTTCGGCCGACCGGCGGCTGCTCTGTACTCTACTACTTTCAGCGGAGGTTGGGAAACGACCTGGCCGACCCGAGAACATCGACGGGCGCCTTTGTTGCCGGCCTGCAACCATTCCATGTCTTTCTCAAGTCCGCCGAGTACGTGCTGCACAATCGGTACGGGCCTATGGACCGAGCCGCCGCCGCGCTGCGGGACCGCAGTCGCACGATCGTTCAAGACGACACGGGAATTCCCGCCCGTCTTTTCGATCCGCTGCAGTGGCGCTGCTCTGTATTCGGACGTTACACGACATTTCAGTTCGGCATTCAGGGGATCGGGCGACCGCCCCGACAAAAAGAGTTGGAGGTTCTCTACGCCGCCCAAAGGCCGGACCCGCTGCCGTTTCTGTTCGGGTACGGCGCTCTGCGCGGCCGGGGTGTTTCCAATCTGATGTACTTCGAACGCAGGTAAGTTGACTGTCCGGGCGCGCTGGCTGGACGGCGCTACCCCGGCGCCGGACTGTCGTCCTACCCCTGTCTCCAAGATGTCTGGTCTCGTTGGAAGCGAGCTACCATTGGCTGGCAGCGGATAGGACTCGTGCCCCTCTGACCTTGTGCCGGGCTCGCGCCGGCAGCTAGCCGTTCCGCAGTCTCCCGTCCCTCTTGGCTCGATCCCGAATCGCCACGTAGTTCGCCGAAAGTGGAAACTCAAGGCGGGCAATCGTCTTGTCCTCGTCGTGAAAAACCCGAAAGAGCGCCGGGTCGAAGCCGAGGTCCTTGATCAAGAGAATCACCATGGCCAGACCCAACCCTTTGCCTTCCGTTTCGTCTCCGAACTCTATGTAGAAGTTCATGATGTCCTTGGTGCCCATGGCCTGGGCCAGCTTCGTGCGGATCCGCCGCTCCTCTTCGGCGAGCATGAGGGTGTTGTTGCGGACGTGAATCAGCAGACGGTCGGCGTCCAGGTCCATGTCAATTGAAACCTGAAGTTCGAGTTCCTTGAGCGCCTGTCGATACTCATTAGTGTTCGTGTGCCGGTAGCTGGCCGCGAAGTGCTCGATCCCGCGATGGTACGAAGCCGGATCGGTGGCGTCGTACCCGTTGCGTTCGAAGAAGACCCTCTTCAGATTGGCCTTCACGGCATTGCTGACGAGTTCCATGATGACGTTGAAGAGCGTCACCGAGAGCCCCTCGATCTTGAGCCTGTCTTCGTACTCCCGCAGGGCGCGCGACAGCTCCTGCTCCACGGAGTCATCCATCAGGTGAAGGAGGATTCGGCGGTGATCCGAACCGGGCCCTTTGGCTTCAGTGGACAATTCTTGCTCCCGGTAGAACCCGCATGCCCCGACGCAGGTCGGGGGGGTGCCCCCAGAGGGTGGGGCCAGGTCGGGCGGTCAACAACGATTCCCTGCACAAAAACCTGCTTGTCCGCGGACGCTTTTCAGTGCTGAAGTTCACGGGTGGCAGGCGGTATGAGCCAATCGGGAAGGAACCAGAGTCGCATCTTCCTGTGTAACCTCGTTGGGAAACCCGTGCGCGCGCTGGACGACCTGGCCCGGCAATCGCAGGCGCAGCTGATCAATACCGCCCCGCAGTCCTTGCTCGGCGCCCTCAGCCAGACGCCGGAGACACCCACGGTCGTCGTCTTCATCGGGCAGACCGAGTCGGCTTCGCCATCCGCACACATCGAAGCCTTTCGAACGATTCGACTCATCCGCACGCGAAAGGGGATGGCCTCGGTTCCCATCTTATTCATTGCGCAGGGCGGGGACCACAGACTCAAGCTTCAGTGCATGTCTGCCGGCGTGACCGAGTTCCTGCCTGCGCCCGTTCGCCTCGGGGAATTGCGCCGGGCGATCGCCGCTGCATTTCGGGAAGGGAGTCATTCCGGAAAGGACGCGACGCCTTCGGGTTTGCGGGAGATCGAACTGGCCGAAGCGCAGCGACGACAGTTGGAACTCGAGGAAGAGATCCAAAGTGTGCGCCTGGACCTGGAAAGGCAGAACGAGGCCCGCGAGGCCATCTTCGAGCTGAGTCGCCAGGAGCTGCTGGAGGCCAACCGCAGGCTCAAGGAGCACTACGAAGCGGAGATTCTGGCCCTCAAGGAGAAGGGCCGTATCGAGGCCATGTTCGGTCGCTACGTTTCACCCGAAATTGTGGACCGTGTCCTCGACGTAGAGAAGTCGAGGGAACTGGACGGTGTGCGTCGTCTTCTCACGGTCTTTTTCGCCGATATTCGGGGATTCACTTCCTTCTGCGAAACGCAAAAACCCGAAAAGGTCATCTTCGTGCTCAACGAGTTCTTCACCGAGGCGACCGACATCATTCACGAGCACGGTGGCTGGGTCGACAAGTACACCGGCGACAACATCATGGCGCTATTCGGCGCGCCGCTCGAATTCGCCGACCACGCCCGCAGCGCCGTGACGGCCGCGTGCCTCGTACAGGAGCGGTTCCGCACCCTGCGGCGGGAGTGGCAGTCCATCTTCGGGATCGAACTCGGCCTGGGCATCGGTCTGGCTACGGGGGACGTCGTCGTGGGAAACATCGGTTCTTTTCAGAAGATTAGCTACACCGCCATAGGCGACACAGTGAACGTGGCTTCCCGTCTGGAGGGACTCTGTCGACACGGGCGCATACTCCTGGACGATGCGTGCTTTCGGCAATTGGATCCCGCTTGGGCCGCCGAACGCGGCATCCGCCATTCGGAAGCTGTGGCGGTGAAGGGCAAGGCCGAACCGGTTCCGATCTACTTCATCGACCTCGCTCTGGACGAGTTGGAGCTGTTGCCGCCGGTCCGTCAGCTGCTCGAAGGGCTCCCCCGTTCCTCTTCGGACATGGACGCGAAAGGTTGACGCGCCCGCAGCGTGTTCGGTACTCCACGCCATGACATCGGGACCTCTCTGGAAGCCTTCAACGCAACGGCGGGACGACTCGCAGATGGCCCAATTCAAGAGGGAACTCTCGTCGCGACGGGGCCTGTCGCTGAACTCCTACGCCGACCTTCACCGCTGGTCGGTTCAGAACATCGAGGACTTCTGGGCCGAAGTCTGGCGCTTCGTGGGAATTCGGGCGGCCACCATGGGAGACGACGTGCTGCTTCAACCGGAGCGCATGCCCGGTGCTCAGTGGTTTCCTCAGGCCCGCCTCAATTTCGCGGAGAATCTGCTGCGGCACCGCACTTCGCGAACCGCCCTCGTATTCTATGGTGAGGACCGCGTCCGTCGTCGTTTCTCGTACGCAGAACTCTACGATTCCGTGAGCCGCGCTGCTTTGGGACTCCGCCGTTTGGGTGTGGGACCCGGGGATCGCGTAGCCGCTTTCCTTCCGAACATGCCCGAGGCCACAATCGCCATGCTGGCTGCACTCTCGATCGGAGCCGTCTACAGCAGTTGCTCTCCCGACTTTGGAACCCAAGGGGTTCTCGATCGCTTTGGCCAGATCAAGCCGAAGGTTCTGTTCGCGGCGGATGGCTACTACTTTCGGGGCGAACGCATCGACGTTCTCGAAAGGGTGAGTTCCATCGTGGCCTCCATCCCCTCGATTGAGCGCGCGGTCATCGTTCCCTACGCGGGTTCTTCGCGCTCACCTGGCACCGTGCGAGGGGCGCTCGGGTGGGACGAGCTTTTGTCCGATTCCGGTCCGCTCTCTTTTGCGCAGTTGGGTTTTGACCACCCGATCTACATCATGTACTCGTCGGGTACCACGGGCCTGCCCAAGTGCATGGTTCAGGGAACGGGCGTGCTCCTCAATCACCTCAAGGAACTCGTTTTGCACACCGATGTGACCGAGCACGACGTGCTCTTCTACTTCACGACGTGCGGTTGGATGATGTGGAACTGGCTCATGAGCGGTTTGGCCACGGGCGCCACGCTCGTTCTCTACGATGGGAACCCCTTTTCCCCCGGTCCGGACGCCCTGTGGCGCATGGCGGAAGAGGAGGGCGTGACCGTGTTCGGAACGAGCGCGCGCTATCTGCGCGCCGTCGAGGAAGCGCGCTACTCACCGCGAGCCGTGAATCTCGGAAAACTCCGCACCATTCTGAGCACGGGTTCGCCGCTCGCTCCGGAACAGTTCGATTGGGTCTATTCCGAAGTGAAAGCGGACGTTCAGCTCGCGTCGATTTCGGGCGGGACGGATCTCAACGGTTGCTTCGCCCTGGGGAACCCCCTCGATCCGGTTCACCGTGGCGAGTTGCAGTGTCGCGGTCTGGGCATGGCCGTCGAAGTCTGGAACGATGAGGGCCGTCCGGTTCGGTCGCAGCGCGGAGAACTGGTGTGTACGCGACCCTTCCCGTCCATGCCCCTGTACTTCTGGGACGATCCCGATGGCAGTCGCTACCGTGCGGCGTACTTCGAGCGTTTCCCCGGTGTCTGGTGCCACGGCGACTACGCCGAGCTCACGGAGCACGACGGTATCATCGTGTACGGCCGTTCGGATGCCACACTCAATCCAGGAGGAGTTCGCATCGGCACCGCAGACCTCTACTCGGTTCTCGACGGCCTCGAAGAAGTCGAGGACAGCGTCGTCATCGGTCAGAGCTGGAAGGGCGACGAGCGCATCGTCCTCTTCGTGAAGCTGCCCGAGGGCAGGAAGCTCGACGACGCGCTCGTGGACCGAATTCGTCGCGAGATCCGGGCGCGCACTTCGCCACGGCACGTTCCGCAAAAAATCGTGCAGGTGCCGGACATCCCGTACACGCTGAACATGAAGAAAGTAGAGCTTGCCGTTCGCAAGGTCGTGCAGGGCGAAGAGGTTCGCAATCGCGACGCGCTCCGAAACCCCGAGTGCCTCGTTCATTTTCAGGACCGGCCCGAGCTCTTGGTCGACTGACGGCATGGAAGCGTTCTCCAGAGATGGGACGAACGCGCCCGCCATTGCCGAAAACCCCTACCGCAGTGCGGGTGACGATCCCTTCGTTCGTCGCTCACCCGGCACGCTTTCGGGTTGGGCTTTCTTTTTCGTGCTCATTGCTCTGCCGGTGGTCGGCACGGGCACCATCGTCCTGCTGCTGACCTTCCGCGAAGGCGGTCCGGTCATGGATTACCTGGCGGGCGGCGCCCTGCTTCTCACACTGACGGGATTCCTGAGCCTTCCCGTCTGGCGTTGGTCGTGGCAGGCAGGGCAACTCCGATACCTGCGTCGTTGGGGAGGGGGTGGCTCTTGGAGCGGGCCGTTGCTCGCCCTGGGGATCGTTCCGGGGCTCAGCTTCTTCGTGCCTTTCTGGTTCCAGTCACAGGCCGTGCGCTTCTACCGGGCCCGCATCGGAGAGTCCTTTCCGCACCGGTTGGCTCTTCGGCACCGGTGGTTGCCGGTGCGCCTTTGGTGGCTTGCCTCCCTGCTTGCCCCTGCGGCCTTGTTAGTGGCCATCCTCCTCTCCGTGACCGAACGGTCTGCACCGGCGGTGCTGGCCGGGTTGGTGGGCCTTTTCTTCCTATTGATGGCAGTCCCGTTGCAGGCTGTTACTGTCTGGGGCGTGCTCCAGGACCAGCATCTGCTGGGTCCGGCGCCTGAACACGGCCCGCTGCCCGCAGAATCGAGCCCGCCTCCAAAAAATGCGATCTCTCCTCCCGAAAACGGTTGACCGAACCCGGGGACATTATGTCCCATAGTGCCGTCCGCTTCCTATACAAAAATTTGTTTACTATAAATCCGTTTCGGTTCGATAGGGTTCACAAGAGGTTCGGAGCATGGAATCGCAATCACTCAATCCGCGGCAGAAGCAGGCGGCGCGCCTGCTTGCTCGGGGGTACTCAGATATCACGGCCGCGCACATTCTGGGCATCCAGAAAGACATCCTCTCTCAGTGGCAGGTGAGGCAGGAGTTTCTAGAAGAAGTGCGCGCTCTACAGACCTACTACGGGGCGCACGCCAACGTTGTTTCGGCCAGCCGGTAGTGTGCGCCGCCTGAAATAGGTTCAGCGATGCGGCGGCCGGGGTCAGTCGCGGTCCACCGGAACGGTTTGGCATTTTGGTTGTATTTGTCAAAGTAAGCCTTGATCTCCGCGATTAGATGGCGGACGGAGTGGAAGACGCCGCGCCGGATGCAGTGGCGGCTGACCAAAGAGAACCATATCTCTATCTGATTCAGCCGTGAGCTGTAGGTTGGCCTGAAATGGAAATGCCAGTTGCGGCGTTCATCCAGCCACTCCTGAACTCGTGGAGCCTTTGTGGATGCTCAGGTTGTCCAAGATGATGTCGATTTCGCGACGACGTCCATACTTGCGCGCCAGCACGTTGAGAAAGTCGACAAAGTCGTCCTGATTCCTCGACTGTCTTGTCTGGCCGGTAACCTCTCCGGTATTGAAGGCCGCGAACAGGTTGGTGATTCCGTGCCTCCGGTATTCTAAGGCGCGTCCTTCCGGCGCCGGAACAGCTGTTGCGCGCTCTCGTGTTGCAGATGGTCTACAGCGTTCGCAGCGAACGTCTGCTCATGGGGCAGATCGACTGGGTCTCCTGTTCCGCGCCATCCTGAAAGGCCGATGCTGCCATGAAGCCGGCCGAGCTCTGCCGAGAAGTACGGAATGACTCAGCAGACCTTCTACCGCTGGAATCCAGGTACGGCGGCATGGAGCTCAGACCTGGGCGGCGGTCGCCGATTCCCGTGGGCCACGCGAACTTCGCGGGCGAGCAGCCTCCTGACTCTTGCTCGGGTGCGCGCTGTCCTTATGGCGCGGGCATTTGTGCGCGGGCGCTGCCTCCAAAGGGTCTCCTCGTCGCGCATGCACGTTGCGCGCTACCCTCGCGCCGGCATGACCCGAAAGGTCAGGTTGATGCGCGGCGTCTGCACCCGGGCTTCGCGCGGGATGCGATGTTGCCAGTGCCGCTGGGTGGGGGCACGCATCACGAGCAGGCTCCCGTGGCTCAATGCCATCTCAAATCCGACGCCCTTCTTCGAGCGGTGCCGAAACTGGAACCGGCGGGTCGCCCCCAGGCTCACCGAGGCAAGTTCCGGATCCGGACCGAGTTCCGCTTCATTGTCGCTGTGCCAGCCGACGGAATCGTGGCCGTTCCGGTACAGGTTGCACAGAGCGCAGTTGTAGTCGGTCCCGGTCAGGGCCAACAATTCCCGTCGCAGGTCTGCAAGGGCCTCGGGGAAAGGGCCTGGAACGAGCGAGAGCCCGGAATATCGATACAGACAGTGGGGTTCGCCCAGCCAGGCGACCAGGCGGGGCTGAGGGTGCAGGCGACCGAAGACGCGCACGGAACGCTGTTCCCAGGGAAGGACCTCGAGGAGCCGATCAAATAGCGCGTCGGCCCGGCCGGCGGGCAGAAACCCCGGATACCATTCGAGAGGGGCGTCCCTGCGCACGGGGACGCTTTGGGCGCCGTGCGCCAACTTTCCTTGTGACCGCGGGCCGCTCATCGGGTCGATACTGGTAGGGTAGAACGATCCGTGCGCGGGGGCAAGTCATTCGGCAGCTTGACGCCCGAGAATCGGTTCGCCGGAATAACCGGCAGGAGCAAACCAAATGGCCTTGCGTTCGACCTGGAAAGGGTTCCTTAGACTCAGCCTCGTGTCGGTGCCCGTACGAGCCTTCACGGCAAACGAAACCGGCAGCGAAGTTCGCCTCAATCAGCTCAACCGCAAAACCAACAACCGGATCCAGTACAAGAAGGTGGACCCGGAGCAGGGCGACGTCGAAAAGGAAGACATCGTCAGCGGTTACGAGTACGCCAAGGGCCAGTACGTCATCATCGAAGAAGACGAGATCGAGAAGTTGCGCACAAAGAACGACCATGCGGTGCAGATCGAGGGGTTCATTCCCGGGGACACGCTGGATCCCATCTATTACTCGGGAAAGACATACTATCTCCTCCCCGACGGTGCGGTGGGCCAGAAGCCGTACGCGCTGCTGCGCCAGGGGATGCAGGATGCTTCGGTGGTCGCGCTGGCCAAGGTGGTGATTGCCCGCCGGGAGCAGTTGGTCCTGGTGCGCGAGTACGAAAAAATGCTCGTGCTTACGGTTCTGCATCATCGGGAGAAGGTGAAGGCCGTGGCCGAGTACCAGGCAGAACTGGAAGAGCAGTCTCTTTCGGCCGAAGAACTCAGCCTGACCAAGACGCTCATCGAGGCCTCACGGGTGAAAGACTTCGACTTCGGCAAATACCGAGACGAATACGTGGCCCGACTCATGACGCTCATCGAGAAGAAGGTGGCCGGGCAGGAAATCGTGCAGGCCAAAGACCCCGAGGAGCCCAAGATCATCAACCTCATGGATGCTCTCAAGCGCAGCGTGGCCGAAGCCCAGGCCCTGGCCGCAGCCGGTGGTGGTGGCGCTCCGATTCAAGAAAATACGTCTCCGCTGCGCAAGAGCGCCGGAAAAAAAAAAGCCCATAGCTGAGGGCGCGAAGCGAAGCCGTGGCACAAATCGGAAGTCGGCGCGCGGGGGGTGAGTTGCTCGCGAAGATCCAGCGGTAGCGGTCGTTTCGGATGACCGAGGTCCTGCCTGCCTTCGTTGAGCCCATGCTGGCCACGCCGGGTGAGCCATTCGACTCGCCCGACTTTCTGTTCGAGATCAAGTGGGACGGTTATCGCGCGATCGTTCGGCGCGATGCGACGGGCTGCCGTTTGTGGAGTCGTAACAGGAACGATCTGACCGATCAGTTCCCGGAGTTGTTGTCTTCGGCCGCGTCGTTGCCGGTCGGCAGCATCCTAGATGGCGAAATCGTGATCTTGCGCGACGGCGTTCCGGACTTCGGCGCGCTGCAACGTCGCCGTAGGGCGGGGAAGCAGGGCGGTGCCATTCTGGTTTTGTTCGACCTCCTGTATTTCGACGGTCGCTCGATCATGGACCAACCGCTCGTCGAGCGCAGGCAGCAGTTGGAGCAACTCGTGCGTTCCCTCCCCACGACCCGACTCCAGTTCTCGGATGGCATCGCGGGTGCCGGGCTCGAGTTCTATCGCCAGGCCGGCCTCAGGGGGCTCGAAGGCATCACGGCCAAGCGCCTCGACAGCCGCTACCTGCCCGGACGTCGGACCGACGCCTGGTTCAAGATCAAGCACCGGCGCCAGATTGAGTGTGCCGTCGTGGGTTACCTGGCCGCAGAAGGTGGCGCGGTGCGCAGTTTGGCCGTGGCCGCCGACCGCGGCGACGGGCTCGTCTACGTCGGTCAGGTGGGCAGCGGGCTCGGGCAGGGCGACCTGCGCAGACTCAGAAGCGTGCTTTCCGCGCGCCGCATTCCCAAAGCGATTGTGCCCTGTCCGCCGGATGTGCTGGGAGTGAGCCCCGGTATCTATTGCGTGGTCAGCTACCTGGAGTTCACGGATGACGGCATGCTGCGAGCTCCGGTTTGTGAATCCTGGGTGTCCGAAGACGACGACTGAATCACGTCTGCTTCAGCAGGGTCACGAAACGGCGCGCGAAGTCCGGTCCGCGCCCCTCGTCTTCATGTTTGAAATACACGAACGCCTGCTTCCAGCTCGCCTTCCGCAAGCGGCCTGCCCACGCCGCCAGCGCTGCTTCGTCCATCTCCGTATCTCGCAGGCGCAGGTAGCCCCAATCGGCGGTTTCCACAAAGGGCACTTCGACGGCTTCACCGTCCGAGAAGGCCAATGCGCAGTTCTTTGCGCCCAGCGCGTCGAAAACATCGTCGGAGAACCACGAAGCGTGGCGGAACTCGAAGGCAGCGCGCACCCCTTTGGGAAGAACTTCCAGGAAGTCGCGGAGCTTCTGGGGATCCGACTTGGCGTTCGGCGGAAGTTGAACGAGGATGCAACCCAGTTTGCGACCGAGCGGTTTGAGGCGCTCCAGGAAGTAGGCCAGCGAATCGCCCGAATCGCGCAGCCTTTGCACGTGCGTGATGCGACGGGACGCCTTCACAGCGAACCGAAAGCTGGCGGGCACGAGGCTGCCCCACCGCTCGACGACGTCCGCCTCCGGCGTCTTGTAGAAGGTGTTGTTGATTTCGACGGAACCGAATTGACCGCCGTAGTAACGCAGCATCTCGTCGCCCGAGGTTTTCGGCGGATAGAACGGGCCCACCCATTCACGGTAGGAGTAGCCGCTCGTTCCCACGAAAACCTTCATTGGCGCCTCTTCCAGAATCTTATCGTCCGAATTCGCAACGGCGGGGTCGTTACACGGTCAGCGTTATCCCCACCGGGCAATGATCCGATCCCATGACCTCATTAAGAATGAAAGCATCTTTCAGACGCGGGCGCAGCGTTTGCGAGATCAGGAAATAGTCGATTCGCCAGCCGATGTTCTTACGCCGGGCCCCGCCTTGATACGACCACCAGGAGTACCGGCCGCCTTCCGGGTGAAGGCAGCGAAACGTGTCGAGGAAACCCGCTTCGAGCAGGCGACTGAACCCCGCGCGCTCTTCGTCAGTGAAGCCCGCGTGCCCCCGATTGGGCCCCGGGCGTGCCAGGTCGATTTCCTCATGCGCCACGTTGAGGTCCCCGCACAGAACCACCGGTTTCGATTGCGTCAACCGCGTCAGGTACAGACGGAAATCGCGATCCCACTGCACCCGGTATTCGAGTCGACCCAATGAATCCTGCCCCGCGTTGGGCACGTACGCATTGACGAGCGTGAAGTCTTCGAACTCGGCGGCGATGACACGCCCTTCGCCATCGTGTTTGCGCTTTCCAATCCCGCGAGAAATACGTAGAGGCGCGGTGCGCGAGAAGATGGCCGTCCCGGAGTAGCCGCGGCGCTCCCCGTCGTTGTAGTGTTTGTGCGGCAGGGTGGGCAGCACGTCGGGAGGGCCGTCGCTTCCGAGCCGGGTTTCCTGGAGGCACAGCACGTCCGGCTTGTGGGAGCGCACGAATTCTTCGAGTCCCTTCCCGAGTACGGCCCTCAGGCCGTTGACGTTCCACGAGACGAGCTTCATGACCGCGTTCGGAGGGAGTCCTCAACCGCCTCCCGAACGGACATATTCCTCCAACTGCACTATGGCGGCCACCAGATCGTGGCGGACCGAAAGCGAAGCGCGCCAGAGATCACCCAACCTTTCGATCCTGGGTGGCGCCGTGCGGATTGTGAAGAGGCCGGTTTCCAGGTCCCCCTCCAACTCGTCCCATTCGAGGGGCATCGACACGCGTGCCCCCGGTACGGGCCGCACCACGTACGGTGGTACGATCGTCTGCTCCTTCCGATTTTGTAGGAAGTCCACGTACACGCGACCGCCGCGGCTGCCCGGCCTGCGCTCGACGGTGGCTATGTCCCGGTTTTCGCGCACGAGAACTCTCGCGATCGATTCGCAGAACATGCGCGATTGTTCGTACGTATAGCCGGGCAAGAGAGGAATGGCGATGTGCATCCCGGTTTTCCCGGACGTCTTTACGAACGGCGTGACGCCGATCCCGCGCAACAGCCGCCCGGTCTGCTTGGCCAGGCGCACGACGTGCCCGAACGGCGCTTCCTTCGGATCCAGGTCGATGAAGGCCCAGTCCGGCGATTCCATCGAACCGGTTCGCGACATCCACGGGTGCAGGTCGATGCTGCCCAGGTTCACCAGGTACAGCAGCGTTTCGGCGTCCTCGCAGACGATGTAGCGGACGTCCTGTCCTTCGTCGGATTTGCCGACACTCACCGTGCGGATCCAGTCCGGGACGTACTCCATCACCTGTTTCTGGTAGAAGAACTTGCCCTCGATTCCATCGGGGTAGCGCAACAGGTGCACCGGCCTGTCGCGCAGGTAGGGGAGCAACGTCTCGGCCACAGTGGCGTAGTACTGGACCAGTTCTCCCTTCGTGATCCCCTCCCCGGGAAAGTATATCTTCTCCAAGTTTCTGAGGGCGACGCGCTTCGCGCTCCCTTCCGGTGCGATGCTTGCGCGTGCCGGGGCACCGCCTGGTTTCCGAGCGGCCGCTGCTGTCGGCTCGGCGTCCATGGGGATTCGAATCCAGGCAGCCTGCTTTCCCGAACGGTACGCGCTGTCCAAGCGCTTTGCCAGAAGGGCCGTCACTCCAGCCCCACGCGCGGCTTCCGCCAACGCCGTGCCCCTCCCAACCACCGGGTCCGTGTGCAGGACAAGACTGCCCGGTGCAATGATCGCCGCGAGCATTTGTTTGCGCTCGGAGAGTGGCACGGGGCGCAGGTCCCACTCCTCAAAGTAGAGGAGATCGACCGCGTAGAATACGACTCCCTGCGCGTTTCCTTCGCGCAGGCGCAGGGACAGCACTTCTTCCGCGGTGGCGACGGTGGGCTCGACGGTCAGGACTCCGTCCACAATCACATTTTGCGCATGCAGTTTCTCCAGTGCGGCAACGATTCCCTTGAGCGCCGGGTTCGTCTCGAGCCCTTCGAGTTCGACGCCCCTGGCATTCCGTCGCGCAAGGATACGTCGTCCGGAAAATTCGATCTCGAAACCCCAAGCCGGGTCGTCAAAGGGCACGGATTCCGATTTGGGAAGCATGCGTTGCAGACGCCCAGGCATGGAGGCGGCCGTGGCGGCTTCCGGCAAAGCTGGAGGAGGGGCTTCGTTGCGCGAGCGGGCGTAGGTGTCCTTCGATTTGAAGATCAGCCATTGTTCCTTCTCCTGCGAAGTGCGCACCAGGTGCCATTCGCCGCGCAGGCGTTTGCCGCGCAGAATCACTTTGACTTCTCCCTGCGCAACGGCCTCTTCGATACCGGGAGCTTTCACGATTTCGTAGGTGCCCTGGTCCCAAATCAGCATCGTGCCTCCGCCGTACTCCCCGCGTGGGATGCGGCCGCGGAATTCCACATACTCGAGCGGATGGTCCTCGGTGCGCATGGCCAGGTGTTTGTCCTCGGGAACGAAGGAAAAACCCTTGGGGATGGCAAAGCATTTGAGCACGTTGCCCGACTGGAGCCGAAGGTCGTAGTGAAGCCGACGCGCTTCGTGCCGATGAACGACGAACCCCCGTGCCCGTTCGTCGGCCGAGCTATCTTCCGGCGCAGGTTCGGGCGTGCGTCCGAAATCGCGCTTCTGGCGGTAGGCGTCGATCGAGCGGTCCCGAGCCACGGCAACAGACTCGCCCTCACGGCGTACGGGGCAAGTTCAAATGCCCGGGTGAGCACCCGCCCGCTGGAAAAAGGATTGCGGCCTTCGAGCGAAAGGGCAGATTGCGGGCATGTCGCCCGATTCCAGCAAGCGGTTCTCCATGCGCCTCTTGGACGCCGACATGAAGCAGGAACTGCGCGGGCTTTTCGACGACCTGGAGAAGCGCCTGCAGATTTCGGGGCTGGGTGTGGCGTTGTACTCGGTCATCATGGAGCTGGTCGGCAACGCCGTGAAAGCCAACCTCAAGAGGGCCTTTTTCCGGCAGCACGGCTACAGCATGGACGACGCCGGCACGTACCAATCGGGGCTACAGGCCTTCAAGGAGTCTCATGGAACTCTGAAGAAGGAGGACTATGTGGGAGCACTCGAGGATCTCGACCTGGTCGTCACCGTGGAGGTGGACCTCGATCACGATCGTTTGCTTGCCTACGTGGAGAACACGACCATTCTCATTGCAGAAGAGGAACGGCGCATTCGGAAGAAGCTGGGGAACGCCATGGACTGCGCCGAGCTCAGTGACTTCTACATGAACTACGGAGACGACGTGGAAGGCAGCGGCCTCGGGCTGGCCATGATCGTGTTCATGATTCGCCAAATCGGGTTCGACCCCCGGAACTTCCGCGTCTTTCATCGGGGCAATCGCACCATCGCCCGGTTGGAGTTCCCGCTCCATGCGGACTACGTGCCCATCCGGGAAAGGGGCCCCGTGGTTGGTTGACTCGCGCTAACGCTAACAGGGTGCTGAAAGAGTCGAACTTGCTTGGTTTTCTGTTGGGTGGCGGCGCATGGGGGTTTCATGCGTGGTCGCGCGGAGGGTAACGAGGCAAACACCCGAACTGCGCCCAATATCCGCTTCAGAGACCCGAAAAAAACCCGAAACTGGAAGGGAGGCCCCAGGCCTTTCGGGTTCGTTCCCATGTCCGCGCCGCCCCGCAGTCACCAACCACGTCATCGAGAGAGATGTGCCGGCCTGGTTATGGGCCTGACCGCGCTCCTGGCAGCGATGGCCCTCGCGCCATTGAAAGCGCAGACAGCCCGCACCGTGGCGATTCCGAACGAATACTACCCGCAACAGCCCAAGGGCGAATTGCGTTTGAATTACTACTACGACCGAACCGGGCGGTGGGTGAAATTTTCCGACTGGATTCCTTTTCAGCAGCACAAGTACGTCCCCCGGTTCCTCGAAGACTTCTACGAGCTGTACGGACTGCCGCATCACTACCGACCGGCGGACATCAAGGAGTCCATCTATTTCCTGCACATGGCGATGGCGCATCGTTTCCGACACCCCCGCAACGCCCTGTGCAAAATCGAAACACGGCCGCAGTTCCACAAGTACCGGTTGCTCATGTTCATGAAGATCAACCTGCTCATCATGCGCATGTATCTGCGGCTTGGGAGCATGTACGACAAACGCCACCTGTATTTCCACGACCTGGACTTTGCCGACGACCTCGAGACGTCCTTTCTCGTGGCGCGCACCTACTACCGCGAGGCCCAGATCTACTGGAAACGTGCGGTCGAGTACGCGCGGCGCGCGCACGAGTATCCCTTCGAGGTGGACCTGCCCCAAATCGAGAGTGATCGCTTCCAGATCGTGCGCGGCGAGTTGAACTTCGACCGCTACATCGGCTTGCATCTGGCCAGGGTCGAATCCAAGCTGGGGATTACGCAGACTTTTCTTGCTCAGGAGGGCCGTCCGCGCCCGGTGAAGGTCCGCATGCAGAAGGATCTGGAAGGCATGTACGATTCGAGCTTTCCGCCGGCACCGCTGGGTCCGCCCGTGCTGGACCCCGAGTGGAAGGAGAAGCCGCTTTTCCCAGGGGAACCGTAGGGTGCACGGGCCGCGAGGAAAGGCTCAGGCGACGGTTCTCATCGCCTTGTTTGTGTTTCACGGCGTGGCAGGCGACTCGGCTCGGCGCGACCTGGAATCAGACTACCTCATCTTCCGCCGGCGAAACGAAGGCGTGAACCCGATCTTGCGGGCCGCGGACGTAAACCGTGCCTGGGCGGCCTTCGACTGGCTTCCCGAAGGGACCATCGAGCGTCACTCTCCGGCGTCCGATGCTGCGTTTGACGAGGCCCTGTTCCGGCGGGCGGTGAGCATCTATCAGGAAGCGGCCCGTCGGGCTGTCAGGCGCCAGCGCGAGCTCGATAGGCTGGAGCAGGCCAGGTATTCTCTACCGGGCGGGCCCTGGTGGAAACGGATGGAACTGGGAGAAGCGCTGGACCGTCGCGGCGCCCGCGTGCGGAGGCGCGGCGCGCGCAGCCTCGCTGATCGCTACGCGCTCGTGCTTCAGACCCTGGCGGCGATCCGAAGGGCTGACGTGCGCTCTTCGCCCTCGGTGCGCGCGCTGCGCCAGGCGGCCCTGCGTCGCGGAGCCATCGAACGGCTGGCAGTGGGCGAAACGTTGCCGGCGATGAAGCTCCTCGAGGAATACCGTCAGGATCCTCGGGCAGATGAGGAATGGCCTTTGCATTTCCAACTGGCGCGTGCGTATGCAGCCACCTTTCGGGATGCTGTGCGCGATCGCGGGGTTCCCGAGGCGGATCTGAGGGCACTGCGTCGCCGGTATCACCTGCACCTGCTGCGCGCGGTGGAACTGCGCTACGGCCTGCATTCGACCGAGTACGACTTCGTGTGGCGACGTGTCCGGCTCGAGGACCTGGGTTCACCGAGGACCCAGGCGTCGGCGAGAACTCCAGCAGGTCGGCTCCAGGCCCGGTGAAGCGTCCAGGCCCGACCTGCGTTTTTTGTTTGCCGAGCCTGCCCGGCGACAGGGGCTGTACCCCATGGAAGGGGGCTATCGTCGCAGCATCTTTCAGCCGCCCGCCAGAGCTGGCTACTTCTCGCGTGCTTTCTTCTATTGGTATGCGGGGATTCTCGCGCGGGTGCTCGGCTCAAACCCCCGCGCCCAGTTGATTCGCGCGCTCGCGCTCCTGGTCGGTCTGTTCACCCTTTCGGTGGGACTGTTCGTCGCCACCGCAGCCGACCCGTTTCTCGTTTTCGGAGACAGCGGCTACGAACGTCCTTCGGTCATATACGCCCGCCGGGGTGGTGGTCAGTTCACGCCCATTGCGGAGTTCTATCGCTTCAGCCGGCGTGTCATCCACCTCGATGAGAAGCCGTTCGAGGGTCTGCGGACGCGGGCGGCTCGGGCCTTCATCGCCATGGAGGACAACCACTTCGAGTCCCATTGGGGCGTCGATGTGCAGAGCGTCCTGAGAGCTATCGTGGTGAATCTCCTGGCCGGTCGAATCAAAGAGGGCGCCTCCACGATCACGCAGCAGGTGGCGCGGCTGCGCTTCCTATCCCGCGAACGCAGCTTTGTGCGCAAGGCGAGGGAGGCCGTGCTTGCTGTCCTTCTGGAACTCAAACTTTCCAAGCGCGAGATCCTCGAGACCTATTTGAACGAAGTGCCCCTCGGACACGGGACGATCGGTCTGGAAGCCGCTTCCCGCTTCTACTTTGAGAAGGCGGCGCACGAACTGACCTGGGGAGAGGCGGCGGTCCTCGCAGCGCTGACCACCCGGCCCCGGGACTTCAGCCCCCTGCGCAGTCCCCGGGAATCACGTCGCAAGGTGCACGTGGTGTTTCGAAAGCTGGTTGAGAACGGGGTTCT
>CAZPFB010000038.1:0-44620 GCA_964585735.1 uncultured Leptospiraceae bacterium | reverse complement strand
AAAAACGGTACGTCGCCTGAAAAATCATTGTCTCAAAAACCGGGGACAGGCCACACAAACGTCTGCGTCACCGGCCTCCACGACAGCTCCCCGGTGCCCTCACCCCACGCCAGCACCCGGTCCCCCGCAACAATCGTTTCAATGCGCTTGTACGATTGTCCGCCGTGAACTTCCGCTCCGGCGGTGCCCGGATGCACCCGCACCAGCGTCCCGGCAACGAGGCAGTTTCAGGACGAAATTGCCGTTGCTGTGGACGTAGCCTTCGTCGTCCGAGTATGTCCTGTCAGCCACTTTGCCCCGATCAACCCGGAAGCGCAGTGGCAAACTCACCCGGCTTGTACTCGGTGAGGCCGCAGGCTTCGAAGGCGAGCACCGGCGCCCGGAAGAAGACCGGCCCCTCCTGGCAGTTGGCCAGAACGGAGGCAGACGATGTGCCTGTCGTCGGCGTGCAAGTGGCGGTGGCTACCGTCAGGGCGAGGATCATTCCGCAGTCCTCGACGTCAGCGCGCCCGACCCCTCTTGTTGATGTCGGAGACGACGACGCTCTTGGGCGCCCCCAAAGTACGAGCCGACGTTCAGTGGCCCCAAGGGGCTCCCTGACTTCCGCGCGTCCGGACCCGTGGTCAAGCAGAATTCGCGGACGCACAGCGCCCAGCTCCCGTCTCGGAGCCCGCCCCCACCGACCTCAGTTCAACTTGAACACCACGCGCGTGTCGTACGTCACGGCGGTCGCGCCGCCCGGCGGGTTGGCCACGATGGCCCTCCGAAACAATCGCTGCGCCGCCGAAGCAAACTCCGCTTCGTGCGGGACCGGTCCTTCCTTTGCGGACAGCACGTGCAACACCTTCACGTCGTCGATGCTCCCTTTAGGCCCGATGGTGAGACGCACCCCCACACTCACCCAACCCAGGCCCGCTGACCTTGCGGACGGCGGGTAGTCCGCTTCCGAGAAGGACACCTGTAGTTTGGGAACATAGGTGCGCGGTGTCTGTGGTGTCACGCGTGTAACGGCTTCGGATGGCGCTGCGGCCGACCGTGTGGGTGGGGCCGCGGCGAGCGTGGGCTCCGCCGGTCCTGCCTGATCGAGAACGATGCCGATGCGCGGCAGATGACGACGCAGAGCAGCAGCCCCCGCCGCAGTGCTCTTGGTTTGTGCGACATTGATCAGGGTCAACGTGCGCAGATTGGCCAGTGCGGCCAGTCCACGATCGGTGACGGCGGTTCGATCCAGGTAGAGTGTCTCCAGAGCGGGAAGCGCGCTCAGGCGACCGAGACCCGCGTCCGAGATCCTCGTATTCCCGATGCCCAGTCGCCTGAGATCCTTGAGTTCCGCCACAGACTCCAGCCCGCGGTCGGTGATCTGAGTGTCCTTGAGGTAGAGTGTTTGCAGTCGCTCGAAACCGCTGAGGCTGCGCAGGCCCGCGTCCGTTACCAGGGTTTCGATGAGGTTGAGTTCCTGAAGTGTGCGACGATGAGCGCGCAGGCTGTCGAGGGCGCGGTCCGTGATGCGCGTGTGGCTGATGTGCAGTTCGCGCAGGCGGGTCAGGGCCGAGAGTTCGGCGGCACCCGCATCCGAGATCTGCGTATGCTTGAGTGAAAGGGACTCCAGGTTGCGCAGCTTCCGGACCGACTTCAGACCTGCGTCCGTAACGGCGGTCCGGTCCAGGTTCAGCGAGACGAGGCCGGAGAAGCGGGCGACGGACCGCAACCCCGCATCCGTGACACCTGTCTGCGAAAGGTCCAGTCTTTCGAGTCCGTCGACGTAGCCGAGCTCGGCCAGGTCCGAGTCCGTGACGCGCAGACCACCCAGATCCAGGTCCCGCAGTTCTCGGAGTCGGTGCGCGGGCACACTGTAGCCGAGCGCGCCCAGGCGCTTGCGTGCGCGTTCCTGGCCCTGGTAGCGCAGCGAAGCGTAGCCGATGGCCAGCACGGCGCAGAGGCCCAAAACGATGGCGACGATCTTCAGGTGACGCGAGTCCATGCGTTCACGGTCAAGGCGTGGTGAGGGGCGTCAAGCTCGAACAGTCGCCAGAAACTGTAGCTTACTACAGCAATGGACCCGGACGTCCGAAGCGCCGGCAGGCGCATCGGGCTACAGAATCAACGGGAATGTCTTCGGCAGCAGATGGAAGTGGACCGCGCCCGCACCCTTGTCACTCGAGTCAGGCAGCACTTCACCGTCGGCTTCGACCTTGACCCGGTTGTGGTGGCGAACCGTCACTTCGCGCGCTTCCATCTGTTTTACGCCCGGGAACTCGGCCACGCGACCGGCGTAGATCTTGCTGCTCTGCGTCACCAGTTGCATCTTGCTGCCGCCCGAAAGGAGCGTCAGGTTGAACAGGCCGTCACTGATCTCGCCGCGGGGGGCCCAGCCCATGCCGCCGCCACTGAAGCGACCGTTGCAAACGAAGAAGTTCAGCAGTTCTGTGTCCAGCGACTGCTGCTTCCCCTGTCCGTCCACGTACTCGATGGTGACGTGCTCGGGTTGGTAGAGAATGAGGGTCTTGAGCGAATGATAGAAATACGCGGGCGCTCCCCACTGGAACGAGGAGTTCTTCAGGCTCGTGAGCACGTGACCCGCCATGCCCACCGAAGAGATGTTGATGAAGTAGTGACGCAGCGAGTCTCCCGTGCGCTCCACCACGCCGCAGTCGACGAGCTGAAACTTGTTTTCCTTGATGGACAGATCGTACAGGCCCGAGAGCTCGCGGATGGTCTTGTAGAAGTCCCCACCCGTTCCCAGGTTGATCACCCCGAGCGGCGTCTTCTGGCTCAGGATCTTCCCGTCTTCGAAGTAGCCGTTGACAGCCTCGTTGATGGTGCCGTCCCCTCCCGCGACGAGCACCTGCCCAAAAGCCTTCTCTTTCAGGGCGGCCCGGATGCGGACCGTGGCGTCCCCCGGCCCGGTGGTGAGGTAGACTTCCGTGCGACCGAGGCTGCGTTCGATCTCGGGGTGGATCTTCTGGAAGTCGCGCGCGGCTTTGCCGTTTCGGCTGTTGGGGTTGAGGACGATGAGACGTTTCATCCGGCCTTTTGTTTTTTTGACCTTGATTTTGTGTCAATCAAATGAAATACTGACCCGGGTTTATGCTTGCGACCATCCCGGAGGCCGTCTCGCAGGAGAATGGTGAACTGATCATCCAGTGGAAGGACGGTCGCGTCTGTCGCTACGGGCTGCTCATGCTCCGTAAACAATGCCCCTGCGCCAACTGTCGCGGCGGGCACTCCGTGGACTCCGTCCGTACCACGGACCACATCACCGAGATTGCGCTGGTCTCCTGGAAGAAGGTGGGTCGCTACGCTTTGTGCTTCACGTGGTCAGACCACCACGACACCGGAATCTACACCTACGATCGCCTGCGTGCCGCCTGCGAATCGAATGGGGACTATGAGTGAGACGCCATCTCCTGGGGCCATGGATGCCGTTCGCACCGGTGTCATCGAGGAGCTCGAGTTTCCCCTGCTGAACGTTTCCCCGAACGGTCGGGTTTCGGCAATCACGCGCCTTCTACTCAATCGCCTGAACCTGCCGGCCGAGGAGGTCCTGAACGCGTCGCTCGTGAAGTTTCTTTCCATGGAGTTCTTTCAGGACCTCGTTCTCAAGAAGACCCTTGCCTCCGGTCCTTTCAGCGGCTACCGCTGCGATCTGCGTCTGGCCGACGGGACGCGCATTCCGGTCGAGATTTCGGGTTATCCGCAGACGCGCGGGGCCGCGCGGGTCTTCACTCTGCTCATCATGGAGACCGGGCGCGAGGCTGCGCTGGTCGTCGACCTCGGGCGCTTCGAAGACAACGTGCGCGCGCAGCAGCTACTCAAGCGCTACATCTCCAAGCAGCTCATTGCCCGCGTCCGGAGCACGGTGAGTCGCGGGCTCACGGACATCCCCAATCAGGAGCGGGAGCTGACCTTTCTCTTCGCGGACCTCGTGGCCTACACGGCCATCTCCGAAACGCGGGACATGCAGGAAATCGTGGGGATGCTCAATCTCTTCATCGGCGCAACTTCGGCCATCGTCCTGCACAACGGCGGCTACGTGGACAAGATCATGGGCGACTCGGTCTTCGCCGTCTTCGAAAGCCCGCTTTCGGCCGTGCTCACGGCAGTTGAGGTGCAAAAACAGTTCAATATGCTAAACTTCTTTCGCGTGGCCGGCGGCGAACCGGAAGTGCTCTTGCGCGTGGGCATTCATTCGGGTCGTTGCGTTTTGGCCAGCATCGGTTCGAGCGACTTCATGGAGCTCACCTTCATCGGGGATTCGGTGAACACGGCCTCCCGGCTGGAGAAGGCCTGCACGCCGGGAGCCATTCTGGTTTCACGCTCGGCGCTCGAACCCATTCGGGATCGGGTGGGAACGGCGCGCTCGCTCGAGCTGCAGGTGAAGGGCAAGAAGGAGCCGCTGCACGCGGACTACGTGCATCGCGTGACCGTCGAGAAAAACGGGCGCGACATCATCGTGGACCTCGACGAAGCCATGTTCTGAGCCCGCAAGAGACTGGTAACTGTGCGCTGAGGCTGACCTCCAGTCGCCGCTTTGTCAGGAGCGGCTGGGAGTGCGCAGTCGGCTCACTCTGCTTGGGGTTGGTGCAGGATTTTTCTCTGGAGGTCGGGCCCGATGAAACGAATGGAAGCTTGGCGCGCGCCCCGGGCGGTCGCGGTTCTGATCGCCCTGCTCGGGGCCCTGGCGTGCCCAAAGGCCGGCAGCGGATCAGTGACCGGTCGCGTGCAAACGATTTCAGGCGGCGCCGTCCCGGGCGCACACGTGACTATCGGCGGCCGAACCACGGCGACCCTGGGCAGCGGCTATTTCGAAGTCAAAGACCTTCGCGCCGGGCCGCACGTTCTGTCTGTGAAGGCGCCGGGCTTTGCATCCACCACGAAAGCCATTCGTATCATCACCGGAGAGATCGGATATGCACAAGTCATGCTGGTGAAAACGCAGACGGTTCGTATTGCCAATCTATCGAAATCCAACCGCATTCGCAAACGCGGGATCGATCTGATGCTTCCGGCGGACGCCATCGTGGGTCAGGACGGCGTGCTGGCCCGCAGCGCGGTTCTGCGTTTTGCCACCATAGACGTGCGGCGCGAAGGCCTGTACGCAATGCCCGGTTCCTTTCGCGGCACGTCAGCAGGCGGCCGGGTCGAAGACATCGAAACCTTCGGCGCTATCAGCCTCGAACTCGAGAGCCCCGACGGCAAACCGCTGCAGGTCCGGAAGGGTCGCCCGCTGACGCTCCGGTTGCCCGTTCAGGGACGCGCTCCGGGCGAGCAAATCGCGCTGTGGTCGTTAGACGAAAGGACCGGGCTGTGGAAGCAGGAAGGCTTTGCGAGAATCGCCAGGGGTCGACGCGGCGCCGTGGCGGGGGCGCAACTGCCCCACCTGTCCTGGTGGAACATCGACCAGCCGATCTCCAACAAGACCTGCATTTGGGTGAAGGCGTTTCTCAATCCCCAGGGCGAAAGTCTGTTCACGCCGACCCTGTTGGTGCGCGGCATCGATTACAACGGCCTTTCTGCTTCCTACTATCAGGACGTTGACAAGCAGGGACCCGGGCAGTGCGTGGACGCGAAACCGGACTCTGAAGTCGCCCTGCAGGCATCCTTTTATGATGACACCGCGCTCTACACCATGAACAGACGGATGCGTACCGGCAAGCCCGGAGTGAGCTGCGCGGTCGATCCGAACAAATGTATGATCATCGAGAGCGTCGTACTGCAGCGCGCGCCCGAAACCTGCATTCGGGGACGCATCCAGCTTCGGGGTAACTCACCTGGGCGTGGACTCGTTGTGCGCTTGTTTGACAGCCGCGCCCAACGCAGGCTCCTCTTCGGCGCCGACGTGGACAATAACGGTGAATTCTGTATGGATCGCATTCCGATTGCGCGGCGCGCTTGGTTGTACGTGACCGAAGGCCGAAATAGGGACTCGGTTTCCAGTTGGAAGTGGCCCACTGCAGAGCTCAGCGCGGAGCCGGCAAGCTTCGATCCTGTGTCGTCGGAGGACGCATTCAAGAAGTCGCGCTGCAGACGTTTCACTCGGGTCGCCACCTTCCCGGTGAGAGCGCCCGACTCCGGGGCGGTCTCGTGTCAGACGAAACGTTCGGCCTGCTTCGACGTAGGAACGCTGCGCGGTGTGATGGGCAGGCGGTGCCTCTTCTAATCAGGGCGCGGTGAATTCCTCAGTGCCCCGGTGTCCCGCCCACTCCAGTCGCCAACCTGCTGATCCTGGACCGTGGCCTCACATCTTGTTGAGGTAAGCGGACTGGACGATGGACGGGCACAGCGTCCCGGTCGAACCGGGGTCGATGATCAGACCCCTCGTTTCGCGCGCAATGTTGGCAAAGATGCGACCGTCCGAAACGAGTATCCCTCCCTCCCACTTCAGGTTCACTGCGAAGGGGCCACCAAAAGTTGTCATGCTCCCGGTTTGCGGATCGAACTCCAGGACCTGCGTGGTGGCGGCCGCCGTCGGGACGAGATAGATCTTCCCGTTGGCGCCAAGGACGGCTTCCGTGTAACCGGTGGCCGCGGCTATCGTCGATGTTGAGCCGGTCTGCGGGTCGATCACCAGAAGCGTGTTCGTGGTGGAGGGGATCCCGTAGATCTTCCCGTCCGGCGCCACGACGCCACCGCGCCAACCTCCGGCGCCCGTGGGGCTCGGCAGCGTGGTGGCCGTGTTGGTGTCGGGGTCGATGACCAGGATGTTCGTGGCCTCGGTGGGAATGCCGTAGATCTTGCCGTTGGGTCCGAGCACGCCGCCGCGCCAGCCACCGCTTCCCGTCGGTCCGGCGAACGTGCTCACCGTTTCGGAGTTCGGGTCGATGACCAGAAAGTCAGGCGCATCTTGAGGAGAGCCGAGCGGACCGGCCGGGATTCCGTAGATCTTTCCGTTGGGCGCGAGGACTCCACCGATCCATTTGCTCGAGCCGGACGAAAGCGAGCCGAAGGTGCGTACCTCCTGTGTGTTCGGATCGATCAGGAGCACTTCGGTGGCCGCCGTAGGAATGCCGTAGAGCTTACCATTGGGCGCAAGTACGCCTCCGGTCCATTTCCCACCCAGCGCCGAGGCCGAACCAAACGTGGACAGCGTATTGTCGGCCGGCTGCATCACCAGGTAGTTGTCGGTCGAGAACGGAAGTCCGAAGATGCGACCGTCCGGCGCGAGTACACCGGAAGGCCACTGCGTCGTGGCTCCCGGGACAGTTCCAAAGGTGGAGGCACTCGGTGACCGAATGCTCCCCAAAGCCGCGACACGACGCAATTCCCCGAAGAAGCGCGACCGGTGTCTTGGCTGGATGACCTCGAAATGTGAAAGCGCACAGAGGTCCGCGCCCGCGTAGAGGAGGGCTCCCACCAGGCTGCACTCGGGGTCCACCGAGGCGCACTCGGAGTCGAATCGGCAGCCTGACGAAAAGACCGCCAGGAGTAGACTCGCGAGGGCCGCGATTCTGCCGTAGGAACCGCTCACGTTCATGTTCTCGCCGAATCGTGAGATATGTAAATACAAAAATTCAAGCTTGACTCAGCGCGAAAAGGGGTCTAAAGTTCGAGCGTGTGCACAGGCCTGTCGCCATGGGCGCGTGTGTCACGCTTCGCCTGCCTGGCCTCCTGCGCGGCTCTACTGCCGGCCGCGTTTGGCCCCGCTTTTGGTGACGTGCTCTTCTTTCGAAACCAACGCTACGTCAAAGGCACACTGGAAGGCCAGTCGAAGGAGGGCGTCGTCTTTCGCACGATGGACGGTCGCACACTGCGCATTCCCAAGCGCCAGATTCTGCGCATCGTGTACCAGCCGCTCGAAGAGGATCGTTCGGCCGCGGAGCGTCTGCGCGCCGAGCGCGAACGGGAGCGCCAGGTGGCGCTGCGCGAGAAAGAAGCGAGAGAGCGGCAGGCCGAGGAGAAAAGGCGTGATGATGAGCGTCGCGAAGCGGCCCGTCGCCTTGCCTTTGCCAAGGAGCAGGCACGAACCCGGGCCGCTTTGGAGCGGGCACGCGGCTTCAGGTGGGAGGCGCTGCAACGTTCAGCCGCTTTTCCCGGCTGGGGTCAGGCGCATCTCGGTCATGAGGTCGAAGGCCGTTGGACCGCGGGCGCGGCTGCGGGTCTCCTCCTGCTATTCGTGTGGCGTCACGAGCGCTGGAAGGCCGAGATGTATTCGTACGAAGTGGCCGCGCGCAGCTCGACGCTCATCGCCGCGGTCGGGGGCGGGGAGAGGGATCCACACTCCGGTTCTTTCAACGGAGGCGGATTGCTCGCGGCGTACGGCATGCTCGACGGGCCGCGTCGCAGCACGCGGCAGGCTGGTACGCAGACCGGACAGGTCGGCAGTCTTCTCGGAGTGCTGTACCTCGCATCGCTTGCGCGAACCTGGTTTTTGGGAGGCGCGGCGTCGCCGGCCACGGCACAGCAGGCCGCGGCGCAAGGGGCGGGCGGATGGTCCTTCGTCGCCGGAATCGACGGCATGCCCGCGGGCCTGTCATTCGCGTTGCGATTCTGAAGGGCCGTTTGTGGAGCTTGGATCTCGGGCGTCAGGGTTTTACGCCGGAGCGACGGGGACCTCGAGGCTGACGGAGTAACGGCCGTCGCTCACACTGTCTGCGAAGCGTGCTTTGAGCTTGGTCGCGCGGACCGTCATTGGTGCCGTGACCGCGGCCCACACGAACGGGCAGGAGCAGGCGACGGCCGAACTGCGGATGGTCGACATCGGCCCGGCAGAGATATTGGGCACCGTGAATGGAAGCGGCGCATATCTGGATGCTTTCACGGAAACGTTCGCGAGGGCCGGGCCGATTTGCTCTACGACAAGGTGCGTGAAATTCAGGTGGGCGGAAAGCGCCTGACGGCTACCGAGGATATTCGTGGAGCGAGGCTGTTTCTCCGGCCGCGGTAGGCGGTAACATGTTCACTCCGCATTCGCTTCCGCCAACAAGAGCACGGCCGCGCAAAACGGATCCACGAGCTCCAGAAGCTCTCGCGCCGCTGCGTGCAGCTTGAAAGGATCGATGTCGGCGTACGCATGACCGATCAGGTTGCGGATCTTCACCGCCGCGGCCAGGGGCTCCGCTACCGAGGTGGGCAGTACGCCCTTCGCTTCGAGGATGGTGAAATGGTCCCGCAGCCCCGGAACGGGCCCCCAACCCAAATCCGTAATGATATGCGAACACAAATCAATTGACTCCTGCACCACCAGGTACACGCGAAAAGCAACGAGATCGACGGCGTCCTATACTCCCAGGGAGCGCCGCAGCCCGGCACTCTCCCGCTCCAGGTAGGGACGCAGGTCGGCCATCTCGATCGGCACGCGCGCCTGGAAATCGAGCCAGGCTTCGCGATGCGGCGCCACGATCAACTTCCCACGGCTCACCACCTCCCACCGAAGCACAGTCGAGGCATCGTCCAGGTCCACGATGTCCACGTCACGACCGACGGCTGTCTCCAGCTCCGCTTCCATTCTCCCGAGTTCCTGCCACGAAGGTGAACCGGCTTCGAAGGAAGCACCCACGTCGACATCGTGAGCCCGGTCCGGATCCACAGCAGCCGAACCGAACAGGACCGCGAACCGCACTCCGGCGGCCTTTTCGAGGGCGCCGCGCAGGCGAGCTATCAGCTCATCGACGGTCATGAAACAGTAATGGCGCGGACGCAGCGCCGCCGCAACTCCGATTTCTTCGAGGGCTTCGGTTGCCCGACGGCCATCTCAAGTCGCCGCATCACCCCGCCACCAGCACAAACAACACGTGCAGCACGATGTCGGCGGTGAAATGCGCAAGCATGGCTGATTCCAGGCCGCGCGTGAAGTACAAATAGCCGAAGGCGACACCGCCGACTCCATTGAGCACGATGGCGCGCACGACGACCAGCGTCGAAAGCGGCAGGATCTGCGATGTGGCCGGGAGGTGACCCAGCCCGAACAGAATCGCGGCGATGATGTTGGCGCTCCAGAGGACGCCGATCGCGCTTTGACCCGGCGCGGTTCGAAGGATGCGGCCGCCGAGCCACGCCAGCACGGACAAGAGACCGAATCGCAGCAGGACCTCCTCGTTGATGCCGCCGTAGAAAGAAGCGAGCAGTCCCTTCCAGGCGGCCGGTCGCCCGCCCGCTCGGGTGAGCGCATGAGCCTGCGCACCCACCTGGGATTCCAGCACGGGTCGGAATACGTAGACATCGAGCACGATGATCGCCAGGCCCGATAGGACCCCGAGGATCAGAGAGGGGAGGAGGATGGCACGCACGCGGTCCGCTATAGGCTCACGTTCGAGCGCGGCTCGCGCTATCGGGAGGCCGAGTCCAGCTCTCCCCGCCGCCCAGATTCCGGCCGCAATCGCCAGAGCAAAGATCACCGCGCTCTGCAGAGCGGTCAGGGCGACCAGAGCCGGCAACGGCAGTGACAGGGCGCCCTGCGCGGGCGCTGGTGTTCCTCCCTGGAGTGCAAAGGAGTACGGGAGTACCGCGAGCGTACCCAAGACGGATGCGCCGAGGAGGATAAGGAAGAGCTTGCGGTTGGTGGTCATCCTTGGGGAGTCCGGGGCCGGTCACGGGCGGCCAAAGAGCTCGCGGAGTTGGGCTCGAAGTTTCCGTCCAGTCGCTTCGACCCGTGTGAGAACGATTGCCGGTTGACCGCCTCTGACAAGTCGCGGGGTGCCACCGTCGTGTGGCTCCAGCGTGAATCGGCCATTAACGATCTTCCAATCTCCCGCGATTGCCGATCGAGGGAGGGGGGCGCCGCATTCCAAGCTCAACCGGCTCTGATTCTGCGTGTCCGTTGCGTCCCCCGGCTTCCCCGCTCCACCCGTCGCGTCTGGGGATGAGGTCAGGCTCGGGTCGGATTTCACGAGGCAGACGGATCGACCCGAGCCCTGAACGCACGATTGGTGCATGAGGAAGCCGTAGGCTGTGATCCAATAGGAGGCGCGACAGTTCCCGTCCCGCCCCTCAAAGAGACCGAAGGGTACTTTGCGTTTCTCTTGCTCGGCTCCCAAGAACTGGCGCGCCAGGATTTCCACAGCAGGCCCGGTATCTTCGATCCCGCAAATGGACTCATCCCCCATCTCGACCGCAAACATGTCGGAAGGTGAAATGCGTACACCATGCTTTTCCAAGAGCGCCAGGGTCGGTGCCGCTCCCGCACGGTCAAAATCCGAGTCCTGGATCTTCTTGGAGATGCAGTAGTTGCGGCCGATTTCATGCGGAATGCTGTGCTGTTCAGTGCCAAGCTTGGGAATCCGAGCGCCTTTCTCAAGGAGCAGGGCGACTACCCGCGCATGCCCGTGGCCCGCCGCGGCAAGGAGGGGTACATCGTAGTGGGGCATTTCAGAGCGGCTGTCGGACTTGCCGTTGGGATTGGCACCCGCGGAAAGCAGTTGTTGCACGGCCGCATATGAACCCGAGGCCGAGCATTGTGCGAGAGCAAAGGAGACATTGTCGCCCTCTCCGGCGTGCTGCTTCATGAAGGCCTTCACAATCGAGCCCCCGGGAAGCATTGCCTTGATGCGAGATTTCCCATCGCAGATGTCCAGCATGGCGGGCGTTGCGTCCGCTCCTCGTTGGAGCAGCAGCGCTACCACTTTCACATGACCCTGCTCCACCGCGTACGAAAGAGCGGTCTTCCTCGCTTGGTCCCGAGCTTCCAGTCTGGCGCCCTGCTTGAGGGCTTCCTCAACGGCCCCGAGATCACCGGCTTTGGCCGCGTCAATCAAGCGGGCATCGTTGAGATTGCAGGCGAGCGCGCAGATCAGCAGTGATGTGGCGATGCTAGTCCGCATGGCATGCTGCCGGGAACCTGCCGCAGATGGTCTGCCAGCCCGGGAGGATCGACCCAGAGCATTGTCTGCGCCCAGAGAGATTCGAACTCCCGACCCCTTGATTCGTAGTCAAGTACTCTATCCAGCTGAGCTATGGGCGCGACGAGCGACCGTGATCGCCGGGATCGGCTGCTGTGTCAACCGCTTCCTCAATAGAAGAAGGTACCGGGGCCGCCCGGGAACGAGCGCCAGCATTCCTGCCTTGACTGAAGCAGAGGGTCGTCGCGGCGTTCTCGGGCCGTGGCAGCGAGCGCTTCAACGGTGATGCCGTAGCGGTTCTCGATCCGTGGAATGACCCTGCTGCCATCCCGCTTGAGCCGCACGAGCGTTTCGAGTCGTTCGGCTGCGTCGGGGAGTCCGAGGATCAGCTCCGGTTCGAAGCGAATCACTACTCCGGCCGGTGTCACCATCGCGCGGTCGTACTCCGGTTCCCCGCTCGAGCAGAACGTGGCGCCATAGGCGATGGCGTCGCCAAGCGTCACGAAGTGTTCGTGTCCCGGGCGGAAGCGCTCGACAATCGGCTGCATAGCGACTTCGCGATTGGGCAGCCCCTGCTCGTCGAGAATCACGACGCGCGGGCCGGCCGCCACGCCGAAGTACCCGAGGCCGACTCCCTGGAGGCAACGCGCGGCCGCCTGCGAATTCGTGATCCGCAACTCGGGCAGTTGGAGGCACTCCTGGAGCTCGCGGAAAGCGCGACCGCGTTTGCTCCACGGCTGAACTTCCGGGCTCAGCGCCGCCGTGGCCCAGCCGCCTTTCAGTTCGCGCGTGAAAACCTGGCGTTCGTCTGCAATGTAGCCGCGCGCAAACGGAGCGGGCACGAATGACAGACCCACGAAGGCGGCCAGAGTGGCCCACATCGCCAGGGGCCGGTTCAGCAGCCCGAGCGCGCGCGGAGCCGGATCGGGCCGCGGTCCCACGAAGAAGCGCTGCGCGACCAACGCCAGCAGAACCACCGGCGGCAGGAGCATGCGAAAGGACATGAAGTCACCGCCCGCGCGCACCCAATAGGCGATGAGCACGATGGGCAGCACGAGGTCCCGGATGGCCGAGTTCCAGCGCGGTGCTTCGACGGTCGCGCGCCAGGTTCGCAGCGCGACGAAGGCCACCACGAAGGCAAGCACGACCCACAGAGCGGCGCTGAACAGCAGCGTGTGTGCCAGATACTTGAAGCCCTGCGAGTAGAAAGCATCCGCGCCGGACTTGGCGTAGTAGGTGTTCGGGAAGATGTCGTGGTAGTAGAGCGCTCGAAAGAGGTGCCAGCCACCCGCAATCAGGATGAAGGGCAGGGACCACCGGATGGCGATTCGCGTCACCGCACGGAGTGGGGCACCCGCGCGCCACTGACCGAGCAGCTCCGACAAGAGAAAGCCGGAGTAGACAAGCGCGCCCAGGGCGAGCTCCGGACGGGTCAGATAGAGCAGGGAGAGCACCGAGGCGATGGCGGCCGGCCGGTCGCTCAGGCGTGCTGCATCGAGCAGCCGATCGAGCACGACGAACAAAAAAAAGACCAGCGAAAACTCCATGCCGGAAGTGGCGAAGTCCCGAAAACCCGAAAGGGCCAGAAGGGCGGGCGCGGCCACCCACAACCACGGTCCACGGCGGTCGTAGACGAGCAGCGCCACACCCGCGAGCGAAAGCGAGCCGCCGACCAGAAGCGCGCCGAAGTGCAAAGAGAGGCCGGAGCCTTTGATGAGAACCAGAAAGAACATCCACAGCGGATGCGTGAAGGCTTCCACACGATCGCCGGGGTTGAGAACGAGTCCGTGGCCCGCGAACAGGTTCTCGACGACGCGGAAGGTGATGTAGGCATCCTCGGCCACCCACGCCCGCGACGCAATAGCCAGGAAGGCAAACAGGAGGAGGGCGGCCTGAAAAAGCGCGCGCTGTCTTTCAGCCGATTCCACGATCGCGGCACGGTCGCCCTGGCGCGGCCGAGCGGGAAGTATTTTCCGTGCTTGACTTGCGCGCTCGCCTGTGCTATCTTTCAAACGATATTCGAACACGGGGACGAATTGGCTTCGACTGCTGTGCTTCGGAATGTCGGTGGCATGCAGAGTTGAGGAGCTCTCAAAAACCTCACCCTATAACTGCCAACAACGAAATGGCACTGGCAGCTTAATTAAGCTGTCACGTCTGCCGCAGCTGACCCTGCAGGGCTGCGAACGGGCGTCAAACTCTGGAGGGTGGGTCGCTGTGGCGCGTGCTGCGTAGCGACGAACGAAAAGCAGCGCGCTGGGTGAACCCAGGTCCTGTCGACGGGGGATGGGTGTGCCGAGTGAAGAAACGTCGACTACGCATGTAGAGGCCGGTGTTTCGCACCGTAGGACGCGGGTTCAACTCCCGCCGTCTCCAAAGCAACGGCCCGCCGCATGGCGGTTTTTTTGCTTGGGTGGACACGGAGTGCCCGATGGTTCAAGGCCGCGGTGCGCGGGAGCGCACACTATGAAAGGCGCGCAGGATGCGCGCCCACTGCTCGGCCCAGCGGGGCCACGGACGGGCCCCCGCTACTCCCGCCGTGCGCAAGCGCCTGCCCGCTGGGTCGAGAGCGTACCACATTGACGCCCAGGCGAGTGACCGCGTTCGCAGGCCCCCCGCCCTTCTGAGCAATGACTCCAAGCCCATCGACAATCCTGCCCATTTCCCGTTGCATGCGGGTGCGGTAGCTGTCTATTCTGAGGACGACAAAGACAGCGCCCAGCGCGATCAGAGCGGTGATGCCCTGCGCGCCGGTGCTGAAAGCATAGTAGTACGTGTTGGCGTCCGGCATTTTTCTACCTCGACTCAGATGCCATCCAACCCCTTCTTTGCTGAATGACGTTCAGCGTCGCATAGATTTGGTACAGCTTCAATGTCTTTGGATGGAAGTAGAGCGCAATGGATTCCACGGGGTTCGCGTCGCAATCCGCGTGTACGGACAGATTGCTCTTGTGCTTTTCGGGCAGTCTGCATCCAAGGCCCGTCAGCTTTGGGACAACGGTGTCTCGGTGCTCACCCAAGAGGAGCCCCTTGAAACCGATCGCACCACCGGGACGGGGCGCGCCCCCCAGAGGCAGGCAGGTCCAGAGAAACACAACTCCCGCCACGAGATTGGCGTGTGCGCAGCAATGGGGCCGTGCCCAGGCATTGTTCCGGTTGGAGGAGTCCTTGCTGTGAATCCTTTTCCGGTTCATATGGCGAACGCTCATACTATTGGAAACGTAACCGTCTGAAACGCAAGGATTCTTCAGGCGCCAGGATCGGACCGCTGCCCCCGCGGACTCTCGAAGGCGCCCACGTTCACTGCATACCACTCGATCGACCTGACGCTGTCGTTGGCATCGGCCATGAAACCCCTCTAACGAAAATTGCAGTTGACCGAAGCATGCGCATCATTGGTATGAACAAATGCATACAGTACGTATGACACTGAATGTTAACAAATCTCTCCTGGATGAAGTCGTAGACCGTCACCCAGGGGTGACGAAGACATCGCTCGTAGAGCAGGGGTTGCGGGCGCTTCTTGCGCAGGAAGCGGCCGAACGGCTGGCGGCAACGGGCGGAACGGCCCCGAGAGCTCTGCGGCCAAAGCGGTCAGCGTGGCGCGGTCGTGATCCTCGTTGATACGAGTGCGTGGATCGGCCACCTGCGCAGCCGGGATGCGCGACTGGTGCGGTTTTTGCTGGAGCGGCGCGTTCGCACCTGTGATGCCGTACTTGGGGAGCTCTTCTTGGGGTCCGGCATGCCCCGGTCATTCAGACACGATCTTCTGGCCCTGCCGCAGTTGCCTTCTCCCAACCCGAGGGAAACGAGAGTTTTCGTGGAGCGGCATTCGGGCACTTTTGCGGGGTCCGGGGTCGGCTGGGCCGATGCTCAGATCATCCATGCGGCTCTTGCGTCGGGTGTAAGATTGTACACAGCGGATCGCTATGTCCGGCGGACCGGCAGGAAGGTCGGGGTCGTTCTGGCGTAGCAACTCCCGTCAAGAGGGTGGCTATCGGTCAGTACGGCGCCCGCAACTCCTCGAAACGCATGTCGGCGAAATCCCGAATGCAGGTTTCTTTCCTCAGCCCGTCCTGCGTGAGCCGTGCTGTGACGAGGCGGCCGTCCGTGGCCCAGAGCAGTCGTTTGCCATCCCACTCGGCCCAGGTCCAAGCAGGGAAGTCGAGCAGTGCTCCTTGCTTGGAAGCGAGTTGGTAGCTTTCGTGGTAAACGCTGACACCCTCACGGCGGGCCCCACCCGCGAAGAAGAACAACCGCAAAGTCCAACCCCGCGCGGCCGGTTTCTCGAAGATGGCCCGCACGTTGTGGGGAAGCCCGAGCGCATCGCGGGCGCGGTCCGGTCGACGGTCACTCGTGTGAAAGAGATGCTTCATCGTCCAACCGTCCCGCTGGAGACGCACGAAGTAAACGCCGGGATCTTCCCCGCCGTACTCGCCAAAGGGGGATAACTCCGCTGGAAGGCGACGAATCCTCGGGTCTTCGCGCAGCACTTCATGGCCGTACCCGTCGTTGAGATGAAAAGCCCGGTCGGACTCGAAGAGTCCACCTCCATGCCAAGCGTCGCCTTTCCCATAGAGGGAAACGGCCTTGAGGTACGGTACGCGCGCCACAGCGGTCCACGCGCCGCGCGTTTGCGTGCGCATCTTCCCGTTGTAGGCGAAGTAGATCCAGTGCTTCCCATCGGGAGATAGATCGGAGCGCATTGGATAGATACTGCCACGCAGCCATTGTCCCAATCGAAACGAGTCGTCCGTTCGGTTCCAGAGAATGCAGGCCACATGCCGCGAAGGCCCGCGTCTCAGGACCAGAGCAAGCGACGATTTCCGCGCCAGCAGAACGGCGAGGCGGGGCGGCGGGGGACGCCTGTGGTGCTTCGGCTGCGCCTGCTTATCCAAACGGGAACCCATGTGCGCTCGTCCCTGGGCACGGCTCACGCAGCCGGTCCGGTGGAGCCTCCGCTGACACCGGCGGTTCACCCCGGCCGCCCGCTTCAGGGAGCAGGCGACTTGGCCGGTACCTGTTCCGAAATCCGACGCGCGAGTTCGGCGATGCTCTTTTGAATGGCCTCTTCGTGCAACCGGGGCTTGTCGATGTTGCCTTCGCGACGACCGGCGAACTCCGTCTCTTTACCCTCCGCCTTGGCCCGCACCGTGGCGGAAGCCAGGACCTCCGAGGTTTCGACGTCGATCACCCGACCGTTGAGTTCGACCTCGACGGTGTACGTCGACTGCGTTCTGCCAAACGATTGGGTTTCTCCCATCGACGATTGCACCACCGCCAGCGTTCCCAAAAGCAGGGCGTCCGCCGAGAGCATTTTGCCGATCTTCTTGGCCTGGTTGAAGTCCACGATCCCCTTTTGCGCGATCTCGTGTTCTTTCAGGAGGCTGTTGATTTGAGTGCGTTCGATCAGGCGCAGACGTTCGCCTTCCAGCAGGCGAGAGACGAGGCCCTCCTGAATACGGTCCAGATACTGGTCGTTCGGCGCTGCTCCGGTCTTGTTGTCGAAGCGCAGCACCGCGACCCGGTAGCGGGTGGAGAACTCGTACGGGGTGAAAGGCCTGGTCTTGGGCGGCTCGTCGCGGACGGCAGGCTTCCAGCAGGCCGAGATCAGGAGCAGACCGACGAGGGCGACCGGCCCTGCCACACCGCAGGCAGACGCCCGAGAGGCGGGGTGCAGGGCGGTCCCGCGTTTTTCCGAGCCAGGCGGCAGGCGACCACGAGAAAAAGCATTGCCCACAGCGCGGTCCATTGGAGAAACTTCTCCGTATTTGACGGGTCCCCGTCAAGTGTTCGGTACATCATGCTCACCATTTTTCCCCATCCTCGTCCGAAATTCTTCGTGAACTCCGCGCGTGGCGCAATCGTCGCCTTCGTTGCAACCGTACTTGTCCTGCTTTGCCTGCCTCACTGCCTGCCGGGTGCAAAGGCCGGGCCCACGCCCGCTGGCGGCGAGCAACCGGGACGCGGCAAACGTTCCGATGGTTTTTTTCATGTGACAGCGGACGGAGAGACCATGCGGGACGCCACGCGCCTGGCCCGTCGCTACATCGTGGAGGACGGCCTGGGCGCGTACGTGGAGTCCCACTCGGTGACCGTGGACGCGCAGTTGAAGGAGAGCATCATCAAGGCCTCGTCTTCCGGATTCGTCTACGATTTCAGCGTCGTGAAAGTGATCTCGCCCGCCAAGCCGGTGCGGATTCATGCCAAAGGTCGCGTGAGCGAAAAGGCGGTCGCACAGGCCATCAAGTACCGCTACGCCGAGATCGGCAAACCACGCTTGGTAATCTTCTTTCAGGAGAAGATTGCGGGAACGGCCAGCCCGGCCGGTCGCAGCATTACCGCGGCCAAGCTGGTGGCGCGGTTTGCTGACTTCCAGTTCGTGGATACCGATGTGACCCGTCGCCTCCAGAGCTCGGGTGTGTACGCCGACTCGGCCGCGCTTGCTTCCGCAGTCGAAGCCGCCCGCGCCGCCGACGCGGATTTCATCGTGGTGGGGGAAACCGAGGTCGAGCAGGGACCGCCCATCGAAGGGACTTCGATGTTCACGATCAAGGCGCACGTGCGGTTTCGGATCGTGAACGTGGAAGGCGGGGTGATCATCGCCGAGGCGGCCGACACCTACACGGTCCCGTTCGTGAACGCGCGGCAGGGCGCCGTGCCCGCCATCGAACGCGCAGTAGAGGCTATGCACACGCCCATCATCGAGCAAATCGGATCCAAGTGGGAGCCCGGTCAGACCATCCGCATCGTCTTCGAGAACATCACGTACGATGCGTTCACCGATCTCGGCATCGTGGAAACCATGCGCAAGTGGGAGCGGATAGGCTCGGTGCAGGACCGCGGCAAGGGTGGCGGCGAAGAGGTGACGATAGAGGTGGAAGCCTTGGTGAGCGGCGCGGACCTGTATCGCCTCATGCGCTCCAAGAGGGCCGAACTCGGCGTGGAGTTGTCCAGCCGCGAGATCAAGGGGAATCGCCTGCGGCTTCGCGTGGACTCCGTGATGAAACGCTGAGCGCGGCATGAGCGAAGCCGCTTTACAGGCCATCCGTTCCTATCTGAAAGATGTCGCCAGTATCGAGCGCAGCAGGACACACAGCCCCCTGACCGTGCCCGAGAGCCAGGCCGCCGCGCTGAAAGCCGCGACAAAGCTGCCTGCGGATATCGACGAAGAGCTGGCCACGGAATTGTTTGCGCAGTTGTTCTTCCGGGCCGGCCTCTTTCCCGAAGTCAAAGCAGTCCGGGAAGAGCGCTTTGCGCTCCTGATGTCCGGACTCAAGGCCTGCCTGCGGGGGAGGAGCGATTCCTGGGGCTACCTCCATGAGTTGGAACTCCGTTTTGCGCTCGGCGAGGCGGACCTCACGAAGTTCGCCAAAGCGCGTGCGAGCCTGCCGTCACGCTCGGACTTTCTGAATGCTGTCGCACTGATCTGGCAGTGCCTGAGGTACTCCAACTTTCCCAACATGCTCAAGAAACGTGCAGCACTCCTGAGCCTCTTCACGCCGCCTCTGGTTCAGAATGCCGAGCTTGCGCTGCTCGCCACACCGTACCTGGGAATCGACTCCTCGGGCCGTGACTACTTCGTCCCGTCTGACTTTCGGCTGTACTGGCTGCTGGTGATGGCCGTTCAGGGGCACAGGCCCGAGCGGCTCGACGGCCTGCTCGAAGACTTGTCGAAGAAGAAGCTCATCCGTAACCGGCCCGAGTTCGACGAAACGCTCGCACGCATTGGCCAGCGCGGATGAGCCAGAACGACAGAATCGAAGCAGCGCGCACCCCCGCTCTGGCCTTGGAGTAGCGAGTCGGCTCGAGCGGGTGGCGCGCCGCCGGCGATGCTACTTGAGTTCGAGCTTCTTGAGGATGTAGCGTTCGCGGGCGTCGAAGTACTGTTCGTACTCCTTCATGATGGTGGCCGCCATCTCCCGGCTCAGGTAGTCGAGATCCCGCGTGAAAGCCATCTTCCGGTACGGCTCGGTCCACTGGAAGAGCAGGCCGCCCTCCAACTCCCAGATGTCCGCGCCCATCATCTTCTTCTTGTCCACAGTCGACTTCGTGTTGCGTCCGTACACCTTCTGGAGGCGATCCGCGATTCGATCCGCAGGGATCAAAGGTATCGTGACCTTCACGTGATAGAACATGGCCTCTTTCTGGTCGTATTCTTCTTCGGTCATGCGGTGGTTGTCGATGCGTTCGATGATCAATGGAGTCTTGTAGAAATTATACCTATATAGAACATCGTTGCGACGGACCAGAATGTAGCGATTGCGTTCTTCGCTCAGGATCTCGACGCGTTCCTCGGCGTCCGCCGAGGCAGCGAGGTTCTTGAGGTGAGTGCGCGCGGCCGTGTAGGTGGTTTTCCAGGCGACCCCCGCAAACCCGTTGAGCGGAACCCCTCCGGCGGGCGTGGGTCCGCCTCCGGCAGCGCCGCCACCGCCGGGTGCGCCGACCAGCGAACCGGTTGCCACGAGGCCGAGACATAACGCGCGCAACACGAAACGGGAATGCTTCTGCGTGCGACCGGCCATACTACAGTAAGCTATCGGAAACTTCCGGCCGTCCATCCAATCCGCTTTCTCACTTTACGCCGGGCGGGCGCGGCAGACGCATCGGGCGAAAGCCTGCCGCGCTCCGTGCCTTCCCGCCTCGGCGGGCTCTGGCTCAATACTCGCGTTCGGATTCGTCGTCCCGCATCCGGCCGCGCCCACCGGGTTCGACGGGCTCCCGGTCGAAGTCCTCGGCAATGGAGTCGACCTCTGCTTCGCCCGGGTTGTCCAGGCGGTAGCCCGCGTAAGCCATACAGGCGACCATGTTGATGATGCAGAAGAAAAAGCTCATCTCGTGGTAAACGCCCCAGACGGTGAGGCTGACCGCGGCCAGAGCCAGAGTCATTCCGAACAGAAACGGAACTTCGGCCTGCACCAGGCGAGAAACGATGCCGCCGCCGTAGTCGTGCGCCATCTCACGCAGCGACGGCCAAATCAAATGCAGGATGGCGGGAAACAGGATGGACTGAAAGAAGTAATTCGGGATCTGCCCGGCGGCGTAGTCAGGGGACGGTGTCACGTCGGGCGAAACCAACCCGCCGAAAAGCGTCAGGAACCAGGCGGCGACCGCACCGCTCACGATGCCGAGAATGTTGGTGCCGCGGTTCTGCCGACCGATCAGCCGGTCGAGCTGCGCCGGTAGAATGGCGGCGAAGTCCACGAGTTCCTCGCGAGAATAGCGATCCTGATTGCGCAGCAGGTTGGCCCAGTACTGGACCACGAGTACGATCCCGGTGAGGACCGGAAAGATGACACACCAAACGATGAATCCCAGCATGTTACTTCCGTTTCCGTAGAGAGGAGCTCTCCATGGTTCTCATGAGATAGGCAAACCGATCCGGTTGTCCGGGTTCGGGATAGGCCTCGTACGCGCGGACGTCACTCAGTTTCACTTCGGCCAGATTCGAGCGGCGCACCAGACTCACAAAGAAGCCGGTTTCGGTTTTTTTCCAATCCTCGAATGTGAAGCGCATTCCCCGCAGGGGCAGGACCTGCACCCACATCCGCACCGCCTCCGGCCGAAACGACCTGTCGGTCACAAAGAGATAGGAGTCGCCGGGCGTCAATCCACCCGAAGTGAAGGTGACGAGCAGCGCTCGTTCCCCGACGAGCCGGCGTTCCACGCCGGGGGCCCGCAGGGCCTGGAAGGGATGGAACCAGAAGGCGTCATTGACCTGACTTCGGTAGGCATGAAGGGCTACTTCCGTCCGCTGCGGCCCTTCGGGCAGCGGATTCTCATCGCGGAGGACGAGCGTGGAGCCGCTTTTCTCGTGTCGTTGGACGGCCCACTCGCCGCCGTCCTCCTGCCACCGTACTTCCCAGAATCCCCGCCTCAGATCAGCAAAGTGGCGGTTGATTCCGCGGAAGGTGAAGGCGACCGCGGCCGTGTTGCGGTAAGCGGGCATGCCCACGGCCTGCTCGATTCGCTCCAGGAGAAGATCGGCGGGCGCTCCGGCGGCGCCGACCGGCAACGGTTCGGCCAGTACGCGCACGAGCACGAAAAGGATCACGGCAACCAAGACGGCCAGTCCCAGGAAGACGCCGCCGAATGTCAGAAGCACTCTGCGCATGTCAGCGGCTAAGCCTCGGGATTGCTCGCATCGCGAAACTCACGCAGGAGCAGCCGCAGCGCATCCATCGTCTGGCGAACGTTGAGAACGACCACGCCTTCCGAATCTTCACCGGGTGGTGGTTCAGCCGTGGAGTAGAGCAGGACTTCGTGCGGTCTTTCCCCTGGCTCCGCCACCATGTCGGGGTGCAGTTCGATGGCCTCGGCAATCCAACGGCGCAATTCGCTGTCAGGCGGATCCTCTCCGGCGCGCCCCAATTCCTGGTGCAACTTCTGGTAGACCGTCAAAGCAAGGCTTCGTGGGTCCAAGCCTGCGCCGAGCTACGGACGAACGCACCGAACGTAGTGGACTGTCGAAGCTTTCTCGTAACTTTCGCGAACGCCCCAGTTGGCCGATGAGAAGGCCACAGCGTAGGCGTTGTCCCCGCTGCTGCTGGAGTCCCCGCTGGCCGTCCAGAACGGTTTGTCGTCGGGTGTTTCCGGGAAGTAATACTCGAAGGTGGTGCGGTCTTTGTTGGCGGCCAGCGCTTCCAATTCCACGTAGGTGGGCAGGCGCCAGTTGGAAAAGTCGCCCGCGCGTGAATCCACGCACGCCTGGTACGCAGGACCCGACGTGGCCACCGGATAAAGCGCGTCACTCGAAACGCATTCGGTCAGCGAGTTGTCCGAGACGGCCTCGCAGAACTGGACGCTCTTGGCGCCATAGGTGGTGCCGCCGCCGGTGCCCGCACAGTTGTTGAGCCCGGCGTTCCAAACCTGCCCGTGCGCGCACTTCATCCACGTCAGGCCGGTGTTCGAGTCGGTGACCGTTCCGTTGTTGCTATCGTTCCAGCCGAAGCCCGCCAGCAGTTGTGTGGTCCAATCCAGAGTGGAGTCATCGCTTTCGGCGCTGCAGGCAAAGGCCGTCCCCAATAGTAGAACGGCGGCGCCGCTGCGGCCCACGTTTCGGAACAGGCGTTGCATGGTTGGCCTCATTTCGATCCTTGTCCTTCTTGGGGGCGAAGGGAACCCCCTCACCAGAGACTACCCGCCCCACTCTCTGTATATGACGGCCGCGGCCCCCCGGGCGTCAAAAAAAAATCCTGTCCCGAGTCCTCAGTACCCGGCCCACCGCAGGCTTGGTGCACCGCATCATGAATCCCGCGAACTCAGGCTGGCCGCCGATTCTCCGGCGTGGTACGAGGACCGCACCAGCGGGCCAGCCTCGACATGGGCAAAGCCCAGGGAAAGGGCACAGCGCTTCCATTCCGCGAAGGCCTCGGGCGGAACAAGACGTTGGACCGGAGCATGCTGTGGCGAAGGCGCCAGGTACTGCCCCATCGTGAGCATCCGCACATCCGCGCCGCGCAGGTCGGCCAGCACGGCTTCCACCTCTTCGTCGGTTTCGCCCAGGCCCAGGATGATCCCGCTCTTCGTGGTGAAACCCGCCTCGGCGGACAGCCGCAGAACCTCCAGCGAAGTTGCGTAGTTGGACTGTGGGCAGATGGCGCGGTAAAGCGACGGAACCGTTTCGACGTTGTGGTTGATGATGTCCGGACCGGCAGCCCAGATCCATTCGAGGTTCGCAGGCCTGCCCTTGAAATCGGGAATGAGCACCTCCACCGTCACTCCCGGGTTTTCCTGGCGCACGGCTTGGATGACACCGGCGAAATGCGCGCTCCCACAATCGGCCAACTCGTCCCGATCTACCGACGTGATGACCACGTGCCGCAAGCGCAGCTCTTTCACGGTGCGCGCCACATTCTGCGCTTCTTCCGGATCGAGGGGCAGGGGGCGCCCGGTGGCGATGTGGCAGAACGTGCAGCGCCTGGTGCACCGGTCTCCCATCACGAGAAAGGTGGCTGTCCCGCGGCTCCAGCAGTGTCCGAGGTTCGGGCAGGCGGCTTCTTCGCAGACGGTGTGCAGGCGATGGTCGCGCACGCGTCGGCGTACCGCAGCCGCGGCGTCCTCCGGTCCCACGGCAAATGGGAGGCGCACTTTGAGCCACGACGGCGGTTCCGGGCGCACGGCGACGGCAGCCTGACCGGCTTCGGCCTTCTGGCTGTTGGATTCCGGCATCTCTTTCGACCCTGACGTGGCCGTCCTTTTTCACAAGCCTTTTCCGGGGCGATTCGGATTGACGCCTGCCCGCGGTCCTTGCACAGTCCGGTTGGGGGAGGGGCCGCATGTCGCTACGAGAATTCTTTGGAACGCTCATCGATCGCCTGAAGGAGACCGCACAGGTCCGCACGGTCTACGGCGAACCCCTTCGCCTCGAGGACCGGACCCTGGTGCCGGTGGCCAAATCTTCGTACGGATTTGGCAGCCTGCCCGAGCGCGGACAGTCGCCCGAGTCTGAAACGGGAACGCGCGCGGGTGGCGCCGTTTCCACGACGCCGATGGGCGTGCTCGAGGTGGGCCCGGAGGGCACGCGCTTCATCGCCATACCCGACAACAATCCGGCCAAGATTGTGGCTGCCTTCGCGGCGGGCATGGTGCTCGGCGGACTCCTGGTCGCGCGGGGAAGGCGACGGCCCGAGATTGCGGATTGAACTCCGGGCTTTCCGGTTCCGAAGCGGCGGGTGAACTCGTGGAGCGCCGCGGCCGGCGTCCGGGCAGAGGGCTAAATGTTTAGCGTAATCAATTTTTTGTTATACGTATCGTTTCTTCTTTCGATCTTCGTGCAGTACAATGACCCCGATCCCTTCGAGTGGATGGCCGTCTACGCCGGAGCGGCGCTCGCGTGCGTGTTGGCCGCCGCCAGGCGATTGCCCGTGTGGTATCCGGTCGTCCTGGGTCTGGCCGTTGCGGTTTGGGCCGGGATCCTGCTCGTTCAGGCTATGGGCAGTACGCAGGAACTTTCCTGGGCGGCAGTTTTTGGCAGCGCGGCCATGAAGAACGAACGCGTGGAACTGGTTCGCGAAACGGGCGGCCTGTTGATCGTGGGTCTGTGGTCCGTGATCCTGGTCGTTCGTCAGAGCAGGCTTTCGAGGGAGTAGATCCGCACGCTTTCGAGCTTCCCGCGCACGGTGTCCATGCGCACCTGCCGGACCACGGCGCCTTCGCCCAAGAGATCCCGCGTGGCCCCATCGACGAAAATGTCCACGTTGGCCAGTTTCGTGAGGCTCTGCAGGCGGCTGGCCAGGTTCACGGGGTCTCCGAGCACGGTGTATTCGAGCCGGTGCACGGATCCTATATTCCCGGCAAACATCTCTCCCGAAGAGATTCCCATGCCGACCCGAACCGGCGTCTCCGCAGCGCGCTTCTCGTTGTAGACTGCCAGGTGATCGCGAATGGCCACGGCCGCGCGCGCGGCACGCTGCGCGTCTTCGCCGACCTTGTTGGGTACGCCGAACCCGACGACGAAGCCATCGCCGGTGAAATTGATGATGGTCCCGCCCTGGCCGTAGATCAGGTCGGCGAAGTCCGCAAACAGGTCGGAAAGGAAACGCGCGAAGTCGCCTGGTTTCATGCGTTCGGCCAGGCCGGTCGAGCCGCGCACATCCAAAACGAGGATGGTGGCCGTCACGATGGATCCCCCAATTTCGGCGGAGATGGCGCCCGAGAGGATCTTCTCGATGAGGTCGGAGGAAAAGTAGCGGCTGAGGATCTGGTTGTCGTGTTCGAGCTGACGCCGGGCTGCCTCGGCTTCCAGTTGCGCCCGTTTGTATTTGAGCTGCACGTCCAGCTTCAGGAGCAGCTCCATGGGCTCGAACGGCTTTCGAAAAAAGTCGACTGCGCCCAGGCTCATGACCTCGGTGATGACCTCTTTGCGGGTGTCCGCGGTCATGACGATGAAGGCCGTTTCCCAGTGTTCCGGGTTCGCGTTGATCTCGGAGAGAAGCTCCAGTCCGTCACAGTCGGGCAGGTTCTTGTCGATCAGGACGAGATCCGGGCGCCAGGTTTCGACGAATTCCCGGCCCGTCGCACCATCGAAAGCCGCGCGAATCTCGTGACCCATCGAACCGATGAATCGTTGGAGCAGCGCGCTCTGATCGGGGTCGTCCTCGATGACGAGGATTTTGGGTTTCCAGACGACTTCCTTCATGTCGTGACCGTCGGGGCGTGCTTCTGGAGCAACTCGCGCAGCTTTTCGATCCTCGCGTCTCCGGGCGCAAGTTGCCCTGCCTCCGCGGCGATTCGCGCGGACCTTTCGTGCAGGCCAAGCAGGCGATACGTATCTGCAAGCTGTAGGAGATTGTCCACGTGCTCCGGATCCCGCAGGCGCAACCTTTCGCCGAAGTCGGCGGCCCGTTCGAGGAAGGAGTGGCGGCGCTCCGCGCGAAACAGTCGACGCAGCGCGGAGGCGGTCTTGAGGATCCAGGCGTTCACTTCCGGCTGCAGTCGCACGCACTGTTCGTACAGTTCGGCCGAGCGGCGCACCTCGCCCTGCCGTTTCCAGAAGGCTGCGCCGGCCGCCGCCAGTTCCACGTCATCGGGGCACAAGCGGACGGCTTCGTCGAGAGCCGCCGCTGCCTCGCGCGCCTGCGCCGAACCGGGGGAGGCGTTCGTTGTGGCCGAAAGCAATGCCAGCGCCGCGGAACGTTTCTCTGCAACCGCAGGTGGGGTAGGCTCGGGTGTTTGGGAATCTTCGCGAAAGGAGAGGCGCATGAGGCTCAGGTCATCGGTCAGCTCGCCGGAGCGCTGGAGTTCAACGGTGAGCGGACCGAGCAAACCACCGGAGCGCTCCACGAGTTGTACAAAGAGTCGTTCGTCTTCGTTGATCACGCGCTGGCCGCCGGCATCGAGGCGCAGGAGCAGGTCGTCGCGTCCATCCGAGCCGAGAATCAACACGTCCTCCGGCTGCAGGCGGGCGGTCTGGACGCGCATGCGACTTTCGACACCCTGCGTCCCAATCTTGCGCTGCACGAAGCTCGTCTCCAGGAACGAAGCGTGCCCCGCGCGAAACAAAACCGGATGGGGATGCTCTGCGTTGATGTAGTAGAGCATTCCCGTCGACTCTTCGACCAGCCCGAGCACGCACGAGATCAGCATCGTACCGTCGAAGGTGACGAATACGTCCTGGAGTTCCAGGAAAGCATCCTTGAGCCAGCGTTCGGGAAACTTGCGTCTGTCGATCGGGTTCTGCTGCGTACGCGTGATGAGCGACCGAAATACCGTGCCCAGCACCAGGGCGCCACCCGCGCCCTGGACGGACTTGCCCATGGCGTCCCCGTTGATGAAGACCACGAAGCGCTGGTCTTCGGCGAGCACTATCGTGTCCGCGTAGAGGTAGTCCCCGCCTATCTCCGAGTTCCAGTTGCGAAAGGCGAACTTCTTCTTCTGATCCAGGAGAAACTCGACGTGAACGGTGCCGCCGGAAGAAGCTTCGTTGCGGATGAGTGGCTTGATCAGATTCGCCGTGAGGAAGTAGTCTCCGTCCTGCTGCTCTTTGAGAGTGCGCACCTGCTGCATCTGTTCCTGCACCTGACGCGATTTCGTGACGATCTCTTTGTGGTTGGCGAAGATGTTGAAGCGATAGCGGTCCAGGATGAATGTCATCACGAATGAAAGCAGGTAGGCGATCCCCAGATTCTGCATCGAGTACTGTGCCTTGAACGTGCTCAGGTCCGGTCGATAGTACGAAACCGAGCCCACGAACAGGACGAGGGAGGCGGCGTACATTCCGTAGGTCATGCGCCGCGGGAACGGAACGAAAACGATGAGCATGACCACGATCTGCAGGCCGGAGACGTAGTTGGGGTCATCGGCGATCCGCCCCGTGAAAAAGGCGGTGGCCAGAAGGACGTAACCGTTGAGCAGGTACATCCAGCCGAGGCCCCTCCCGCGGAGGATCATCCGCCCGCGCAGACGATCGTGCAGCACGGCCAGAAGCAGGATCACGGAGATGACAGTCAGGGCGATGCGAAAGTAGAAGAGCTCCGGAAACTCCGGATGCAATCTCCGGTCCGTGTCGAGCGCGAAGCCCAACCACGCCACCGCGGCGATGGCGCCGCCGGGAAAGTGCAGGACGGCCGCCTGTTTGTGCAACTCCTGACGGAACTCCGCCGAAAGCGCCTTCCGCACGGGGCTGGGCCGGAGCAGAGCCGCGAGTCGCGCAAGCATCAACGAACGTTCGAGCGGGCGGCGGGCCGAGTCAATTCGGAAAGAGCCGCGAGGCCAAAACCTGCGTCAGCCTGGCGGACGAAGCGGTGCTCCCATTCGCGCAACGACAACCCCATGGCATGGGCCTGGCGTGTACGGTACGCATTCACGAGCGAGACCGTCAGGGGGTATCCCGCCACGGCGGCCGGGATTCCGGTGGCGAATCCGCCGACCAGCATGGGCAGGCCCAGGACATTTACCATGTAGACGCCCCAGAACCAGAAACCATCCCACAGAGGCAGGGCCTGGGCTTTCGTCAGCGCCGTGCTGACCGAAGTGAACGAAACCCATTCGATCGGCAGGCCGAGCAATTTGTACGTCAGGACCCCTGCCACGTAGAACGCATAGTAGAAGAAAGGCATCGTCACCGGGTTGGTGACCCAGGTCCATACGACCGCAATCGGCAGATAGAAACGCCAACGGAAGAGCCGTAGCAGAAGCCAGGTTCCCGTCACGAGCCCCATCTGGATTCCGATCAGCGGCGTGAGCGACCAGAAGATCCCGATCAGGGAGGCGCGGGCCAATTCGTGCACCGGTGCGTGAGACTCGCGGAAGTGGCGGATGATCCGCGAATCAATGATATTGAAGAGAAACCGCATGGCGCTTCACGCCGGGGGCAATCCGAGGGCGCGCCTCCAGGCCGAAAGCTGTCCCAGATGTTGGTTCTCGTGAACGAGCATGAGGTACGGCAGCGCGCGCTCGGCCGTGGGCATCCGGTCCTTCCACCTCGGAAGCGGCACCGATTTGGCAAAGACGTTGTTGTCGGTAGCACGAAGGAGCGACTCCACGCGCGCGTGTCCCGCTTCGAACTCGGACACGAGCTCAGCTATGGGCGGGTACGGCCGCTTCGGCTGATCCGGCGCTGAACCCATGCCGAAAGGGTCGTCCTTGGGATCCGGGAAGTCTCGGCCCTCGATGATGGCGCAGACTACCGGATGGTAGATGTTCAGGTGCGAAAGCAGCCACGCGGCGTGATTCACGCCGGCGTACGGATGGCGGGTGGCCGTTTGGTCGTCCAGCCCCGCGCACAGCCGTTGCGCGTAGTCGAGATTGCGCCCGTAGCCGTACAGCAATCCGTCGATCATTTCTTTCCGGCGCTTTCGATGAAGGGCCGCAGGAGCTCGATCGGGATGGGGAAGATCGTCGTAGAATTCTTGTCCTGCGCCACTTCGACGAGCGTTTGCAGAAAGCGCAGTTGAATGGCGACCGGATGCTCTCCGATCTTCTGGGCCGCTTCCGCGAGGCGCGTGGAGGCCTGTGCTTCCCCTTCGGCGGCGATGATCTTGGCCCGCCGTTCGCGTTCGGCCTCGGCCTGCTTGGCCATGGCCCGCTGCATCTCTGTCGGCAGGTCGATGTGCTTGAGCTCGACCATGCTGACCTTGATACCCCAAGCGTCCGACTGCTTGTCGATGACTTCCTGGAGGTGCGAGTTGATCTTGTCCCGTTCGGCCAGTATCTCGTCGAGTTCCGCCTGGCCAACAACCGAACGCAGCGTGGTCTGCGAAAGCTGCGAAGTGGCGTACAGGTAGTCTTCCACCTGGATGACTGCTTTGTCCGGCTCCACCACGCGGAAGTAGATGACCGCGTTGACCTTGATGGACACATTGTCTCGCGTGATGACGTCTTGCGGTGGAACGTCCATGGTGACGGTCCGCATGCTGATGCGTACCATCTTGTCGATTCCCGGAATCAGGATGATGATACCGGGTCCTTTGATGTTGAGGTAGCGGCCCAGTCGGAAGACGACGGCGCGCTCGTATTCGCGCAAAACCTTGACGGCGCTGGCCAGAAAGAGCACGCCCAGAAAGATGAGTGCAACGGTTGTGAACTGCATACTAAACTCCTGTGGCCGACGCCGCTTCGCCGCGCGTCGAACCTGCGCCAACCGGCTCGCCGGGGGGCGATGGGAAAGAAAGCAAGTATTGGCCCATCAGGCAAAAAAGTTCACGCGTTCTGGTACGGGTCTGCGGCGACCGCCGTAGCCGCCTGGGCCACCGCTTTTTCCACCGTGAACACCATGCCGTCCCGGCTCACGACGCGCACCGCCGCACCCTTGGGGATCGTGCCGCTCGCCGTGCGCGCGCTCCAGATTTCGCTGTGAACGAAGACCTGTCCGCCCTCCGGCGTCACGTCGCTCATGGCTTCGCCGGACATCCCGTCCAGGGTGTCCATACCCGGAACGCGCCGTGTCCGCAGCACCTGCGCTGCTTTGTAGACGAGAAAGAACATCACCGCGGCGATTACGGCGGTGGTCGTGAGGATGGCCATGAGCGTGCTCCAGAGCAATTCGTCTCCGGTCTTTGCCAGCAGTATGGACCCGATCAACAGGCAGATCACACCCGCGATCGACAGCAGCCCGTAGCTGACGATCTTGATTTCCAGGATGAAGAAGAGGACTCCCAGCCCGATCAGGGCGATGCCGGCGTAGTTCACCGGAAGCTGCTGCATGGCATAGAGTCCCAGCAGGAGGCAGATGGCCCCCACCGCGCCCGGAAAGATCGAACCGGGGTACTGGATCTCGGCGAGTATTCCCAGGACTCCGATCATCATGAGCAGATTGACGACGACCGGATTGGTGAGAACGCGCAGGAACTCGGACCGGAAGTCTGTCTGCAAGGCTTCGAGCGGGAGTCCCTTGAGCTTCAGCGTGTGCGGGCCGGTGATGAGGCGAACCGTACGGCCTTCGGCCTGGCGGATGAGATCCTCCGGAGACGACGCCACGATTTCGATCGCGCGGAGCCGCAGCGCTTCCCCGGAGGTCACGTTCTCAGCGTGGGTGATGGTGCGTTCGGCAAAGGTGCTGTTGCGGCCGTGGAACTCCGCAAAACCGCGAATCTGAGCCTGCGCGTGGTGGAGCAGCTTGCGCTTCATGTTCAGCGCGTCGTCGGCGCCCGCTTTTTCGGGGATGCGATCGCGGGCCTTCTCCTCTTTCTCACCGCCGCCACCGCCCATCTGAACCGGCGTGGCCGAACCGATGTTGGTGGCGGGCGCCATGGCCGCGAGCTGCGACGAGTACATGATGTAGACACCCGCACTTCCCGCGTACGCGCCCGGCGGGTAGACATAGGTGATGACGGGCACCGGCGAATTCAGGATGTTGCGACACATCTCGTCCATGGCGGGCATGAGCCCACCTGGCGTGTTCAGGAAAACCAACAGGGCGCTCGATTTGCGGTTCTGGGCCGCTTCGATGGCCTGTTCGAGCCTTTCCATCGTGGAGGGCGTAATCGGTCCGGAGATTTCGACCGTGAGAACATGGGGTCGTTCGCCTTTGTCGGGGTCCGCCCCCACGGCCTTTTTGGCGCGGTCCAGTCCACCGCAGGCGGCCAACAGGAGAAGGCCTGCGGCGCTGCAACCGACCGCAAATCGTAGGATCCGGCGCGTGGAGTGATGGGTCATGGGGCTGCCCCATGAGTACTGGCCGCCGGTCTGCCGGGCAAGCAGAATCCAGTCGGGGGGCAGGTCGCCTGGAGTGCTTTTCTGTTTGGTGGGCCGGGCCGCAAGAAGGGGCTCTGTGACCTCCCGTTTTTCTGCTTTGGCCGTTACGTATATGTCATTTCCTTGTCACATGCGGCCGACCCAATGCCTCCAGCACGGTCGCCCGACCGGGGACTGATTTCATGGTGCAGACAAAGGACCTGGAGGCCCGGCCTACGACACGCAAAGACGCGTACAAGAACCTTCACATCCTGGTGGTGGATGACGAGGAAGACATCCTCAACATGATCCGCTTCAACCTGGAGGAAGACGGCTTCCGGGTCAGCGTGTCTCAAAACGGCCTCGATGCTTGGAATCGGGTGGAGCGCAACCTGCCGGACGCGATCATCCTGGACCTGATGTTGCCCGGCATCAACGGGGTGGACTTCTGTCGCCGGGTGAAGGACCGCTACGACGTGCCGGTGCTTATCGTCACGGCCAGGTCGGGGGAGACCGACGCCGTGCTCTGCCTGGAGATGGGCGCGGACGACTACATCCGCAAGCCTTTCAGTCCGCGTGAACTGCTTGCTCGGGTGCGCGCGGTGCTGCGGCGTCAGGGTGGCGCGCGGGAGAACCGCTCCGGCACTTTGGCGGCGGGGCAGCTTTCCATGGACACGGCTGCGCATCGGGTTTCCGTGGCCGGTCAGAGCGTGGATCTCACGCTGATCGAATACAAGATGCTGCAGATGTTTCTCGAAAATCCGGACATCGCTTTCACGCGGGACCGGTTGTTGGATCGGGTCTGGGGTTCGGACGTTTTCGTTTCCGATCGAACCATTGACGTGAACATCAAGCGGCTGCGCGAGAAGCTGGGCGCCGAGCGCGAGCGACTGGAGACGGTGCGCGGAGTCGGTTATCGGTTCCGGGGTGGCGAGTAGGCGTCGCCCCGATGCGGGGTCTCTTTGCGAGGCTGCTGGGCACGCCGCTGGCGTTGGGTGCGTACGTCCTGGCGGTACACCTCCTTGCGGTCCGTTTTCCCGAACTCTCCTCGCCCGCCTGGTTTTGGCCCGCCGTCTACCTGACTGGGACCTGCCTGGGACTCGTGCTGACTTTTCTGCTCGCGCGGGATCTGCGCCGTCGCCTCGGAGTGCTGCGCGGTCGCGTCGTCGACTTCCCCGGTCTGGCTGTGGCCAGCGTCACGCGCCGACCCGCCGATTTGGGCGAACTGGAAACGGAACTCGAGAGCCGCTTCGGCCGGTTGCGCTCCGAGTTTGAAGCGCTCCGCCTGGAGAAACGTCTGCTTCTGTCTTTGCTCGACGCTCTGCGCGACGGAGTGCTCTGCGTGGATCAGGCGGGCGTGGTGCTGTACCGCAACCCCGTCATTCCGGAGGGCCTCGTCCGCTCCGGCGCGGTCGGTCGCCCGTATATACGAACGATTCGCAGCGCCGAACTGTTACAATTCATAGAGCGCTTCCTGCGAAGCGACAGGCCCGCGACTGCCGAGCCGACCATGACTTCGTTTCGCTCCCAAGACCGCTACTTCCGTGCCACGTACGTGCCCGTCCGCCTCGAAGGCGAAACCGCCGCTGAGCTGGCGCTGTTCGTGATTCAGGACAGGACCGAGGAGGCCAATGTGCAGCGCCTGCGGGAGGAGTTCCTGGCCAACGCCGAACACGAGCTGAAGACTCCCATCACCAGCATCCGCGGTTATGCGGAGACACTGTTGGGCCGCAAGCAGGAGGAACCGACGCGCGGCTTCATTGAAGCGATTCTACGAAACGCGCTGCGCATGGAGCGCCTCGTGGAGGACATGGCCACCATTTCGGCTGTGGAGTCGCGGGAGCACGGGTTCTTCCCGGAGACGATTGCCGTGGCCGAGCACCTGGAGAGTACGGCGCGACTCGTCCGCGGGGCGCTGCAGGGCAAGTCGCAACAACTGCGCATCGATGTGTCACCCGACCTGCGCGTGCGCGCCGACCCGTTGCTGCTCGAGCATCTGCTCCTCAATCTTATCGCGAACGCTTCTCGCTACGGCCCCGAGGAGTCGACCATCCGTGTCTCCATCGCGCGGGAGGAGGACCGCTTCCGCATTCAGGTGGCCGACGAGGGACCCGGCGTACCCGTCGAGTACCGGACGAAGATCTTCGAGCGCTTCTTTCGAATCGATCGGGACCGCTCGCGGAAGGAAGGCGGGACGGGTTTGGGTCTTTCTATCGTTCGCCAGATTGCCCGGATGCACGGCGGTCGGGTGTGGGTGGAGGACGCCCCGGAGGGCGGCGCGCTATTCCAGGTAATTCTAAAGGAACCGCCGGTCGAACCGAATCGTTTGTGATTGACTGTATTGGTACAGCGTTGAATCGTACCGGCTGATGGTACTGCAGAGATCCATAGACGACCTGAGAACCTCCATCAGCGTGATGGCCCGCCAGGCGGAGGCCATCTTCGAACTTGCCGCTTCGACACTCCGGCGCCCGGACGAACGCACGGTTCGCGAGGTCCGCGAACTGGATGCCCGCATCGACACGATGGAGCTCGAGATCGACAGGGCCTGCATGGAACTGCTCCTCAAAGAACCCCTGGCGGTCGATTTTCGTTACGCTTTCAGTTGTGTGAAGATCATCAAGGAACTCGAACGAGTCGGAGATCAGTCGAAGACAGTGGCCAAATGGGCGCTGCGCCTTCCGCCCGAAGCCGTCAAGGGCCTCGAAGGACTGCTCTCCAAGACGAGGGAAGCCCTGAACACCGCTGTGGAGGCCCTCATTGAAGGGGACGTGGCGCGCGCCGAAGAAGTGATGCAGATCGAGTTTCAGGTGGATGAGCTGGAAGATGTCATCATCGAAAAGTCCACGGATGTGGCGGAAGCCTTTGTGGCCAAAGCGCTCGAACGCATCGGGGATCTGGCAACCAACATCGCCGAAAACGTGATCTTCAGCATCGAGGCGCGGGACGTGCGGCATGGTGGTTTTGCCGTCGAGCAGGCGCGCCGGCCGCGCTGAGGTCGAGCCCGTGTCCCCCCTTGGGCGTGTTGGGACCACGAGGGCGGTGGTGTTTGCGATTCCAGGTGGAAGTCGTGCCGGAAAACCGGTGGGGTCCGTCGCGCTTGGGCGTTCTTCCCGGTAGGTGACGCGCACCGTGGGCGCCCGGAACGGTGCTGTCATGGGCGTGGGCGTTTCCGATTGCGAAACACACCTATCCCCGCGCGCTCTCGGGGTCCCGAGCGAGTGAGCGTGGTCGCCACTGTTGCGGACGGCCGCTCAAAGCGCGCGTACCGCCCGGCTCTCCTGAATCACGAAGGTCATCGCCACTTTCCTGAGGTCCTATGAGGAATTCTCCGCATTCGATCGCGTTCCTTTGCTGGAGAGCGTTCAAGGGCGAAGGATGCAGTCGAGGCCGGGGCTGGGCATGAGACGAGCGCAGGGAAGGTTACTGCTGACGGAGAAAAAGCAACGACCGGCAAGAAAACGCAACGCAATGCGCGCCACAGACCCACCCAAAAAGGAGTGGCGAACACTCCCGGAGGGATCTGTATGGGTGAAGCGATGGTTGATTCTCTGCGAATCTACGAGCGATTGAAGGCAACGCGCGGCAGAGACGCGCTCGTGCGGGAGATTGCCGGTGTGTTTGGGGAACTCGTAGACACGAAGCTCGCCACAAAGCATGATCTGGATCGGCTCCGCTCGGAGTTGCAGGCTGACATCGAGAAGCTCCGGATTTCAACCGAGGCGCGCATTGATGCGAAGGGCATGGAAGTGAAGCACGACCTCATTCGCTGGGTGGCGGGAATGTTGCTTGCGCAGGCGGGGTTGATTGCGGCCATCGTGAAGCTTGCGTGAGTCATGAGCCTCGGGCGTTTGCTCTTCCTCCTGTGGACCCTGGCAACCTTTGCGGCTGTCGCTGCCTTCGTCGTCCTTGTGCGCACCGGAAGCATGGCGTCCGTACCCGGCCCGTGGAAAGCGGTTATCTTCGTCGTTGGCTTTTTCGGCGGCTTCTTCTACGTCGTGTTTGTGGCCGTATGGTGGACGCGCCACCTGGCCGGCCAACAGGAGAGTAGAGAACGTGAACGGTCGCTTCGCCCGCGGCAGGACCGCGCGCGGACCGGTCCCGCCGCTTTTCCCACGAGAAGCACTCCGACCGGTTTCGTCTATCGGGTGCGCAATGCCGAGGCTGCTCTCATCCGCTGGCGACTGCTCGTCATCTTCCCCCTGGTGTTGCTGGCGGCCGGCCTCATCAGTGGCTATTTCGTCGTTTGGAAGCCGGGAATCGGTCGCAACGCTCACACGTTCGCGTTTTCTTTCGCTGCCTTCGTGATCGTCGTCCTCTATGCGGGTATCTCCGCCTACATCGCGCCCTGGCGAGATCGCCTGCTCTTGCTTTCCGGTTCCATCCTGCGCGACTCCGAAACCGGACAGGGCATCGACCTGAAGCAACTGCGACATGCGGGCGAAAACGAAAACGGTCTGATCCTCGCTCCGGCGGGCTCCGATCCGGAGATGGTCATTCCCTGGGAAGCAGAGGGCTTCGATCATCTCAAGGAGCAGGTCCGCCGGGAATTGGCTGCCGGGCCGGGTCCGGCCACGGACGCCAATCGGATCGCCCTGGCCGTCGACGAGCTTGCCCCTCTGTACTCTCGCGTGATCGGACATGGTGAACAGGTCATGCTCGAAACCAGAACGAACCTCGAGAGGTTCCTGCTGGGAACGGCGGCCTTCTTCGCGTGGATGGTGGTCATCATCGGCATCATTCTACTGTGGCAGGGGCAGATGGTGCGGGGCACGCCCATCGCGCACTTCCTCTTCCAACTGGGATTCTGGGCAATTGCGTCGCTTCTCGTTTCCATGGCGCTGCGATCCTTTCGCATTCGATTGACTGTTTCGCCGGGAAGCAGTACGATTCGTCGTGCCTTTCTGCTCTGGCGGGCGCGTTTCCAGGCAGAGGCCTTTGGCACAAATACCGCGCGCGCCCTCCACCTCAAAGTTTCCGCGGGGGTGATCGTACCCAAAATCGAGAGGGTCTACTATCCCTTTGCCGTTGTTCGCGGTCGAATGTTGCGCGTGGGCCCCTTTGCCGATGACTACGGGCACGCGAAGTTGGCAGCCCGTGGTCTCGCGCGGCTCACCGATACGGCTCTTCGCGAAGTCCCAGAGGGCAGGTCGTGGTCGCACCGGGGCGAAGGGCCTCCACCTTTCCGCCTCGATGACACGCTCGTCCTTTCCTTCATGGCCCTTGCGGCCGGGGTGGCTGCCTTCCTCGTTCCCAGATTGGGTCTTTTGCCCTCCTGGCTGCTGTAGCGTGGGCTACCTGCGGCTCCGTCCGGGTTGCAGGCTGATGTCGAGAAGCTCGGGATTCCAGGTGCCTTTTGCGTGGGAAGCATTTGCTACCGCAACTGCCCATTCGCCGGCCGCGTCTCGATGTCCAGCGCTCGCGCCGCCACCGCGAACTGGTGGTCGTGTGTATAGATCGCAAACTTGGTGCGCGTGGCAAACGTCCCCTTCCACAGTTCAGCCGTCCTCAGGTGAATGGCGTCCAGTGTCCCGACGATGGTCGGCAGGGACTGCTTCATGGCTGACCGAATGGTGTCGTTGATTCGTATGACGTACGATTGCGCAATCACGGCCCTGAGCTGGTCCAGCGCAACGGTCAATTCGCCGTCGGTCAACTGCCCGGCAAGTCGGTGTCGATCCAATGCACGCAGGCACTCCCATTCCAGAACCTCGCTCATGCCGGATCGCTGCCAGCGCCCGAAATCAGCGAGTGCTCCTGCGCTGCCCAGGATGACCCGCAAGACCACCGACGAATCCAGAAAGGCAATCACCGCCGCCTCCGGTCTGAGATCAGATCTACAACGGGATCGAACGAGACCGACAGCCTGGAACGAAGAGGCCCCGGTTTGGCCCTGGGACTGATGATCTCGAGGCGATCACGCCGTTCCAGCGGGACCAGGTCTGCAACGGGAGTCTCCCGGTCCAGGACCCGCACCGTTTCTCCGGAGCGAACCAACCGGAGAGCCGCGCTCAACCGGGCCTTGAGTTCGGAAATCTTCATAGTCTTCACGTGACCAGATTAGGTCTCGTTGTAGATCGGTCAAGCTTATTGCCGGGCCCGGAACCTGCTGGCCGGGCGAGGCCACGCGGTTGCGGCGGCACAAGAAAAAAGCCTTTACCACCAACAACGCGGTCGCCTCCTTTGAGGTATGTCCGCGGCTCCCGACAGGGTCGATACTCTGCCTGCTCGAGATGGTCACGCTCAATCTGGCCACAGCCACAGCCACACGCACGATGACCGTCATGCGCATGATCACCTGCACGGCGACCATGCGCATGATGACCGTCATCGGCCGAATCGCCCGCAAAGCGACCATGGGCACGATCACGATCACGGGCACCCTCACACGCACCCGCATTCCGCTTTCGGCGACCTGCGCATCGCCCTCGGACTGAATCTCGCGTTCACGGCCATCGAACTCGTGGGCGGGATTCTCACGCAGAGTGCGGCGATTCTGGCCGATGCGCTGCACGACCTGGGAGACAGCCTCTCGCTCGGCTTTGCGCTTTTCATGGAACGCCTATCCCGGAAACGAAGGGACACACGCTTCAGCTACGGCTACAGGCGTTTCTCGCTGCTGTCAGCGCTCGTCACCGGCGCGGTGCTCCTCTTGGGATCCGCCTGGATCCTCTACGAAGCCGTACCGCGTTTTTGGATGCCCGGTACCCCTCACGCCGAGGGCATGATCCTGTTGGCCGTGCTGGGCATCGCCTTCAACGGGCTCGGCGCGCTGCGCCTCGCGCGCAGCACCGGCTTCAACGCGCGCATGGTGAGCTGGCATCTCATCGAAGACGTGCTGGGCTGGGTGGCCATTCTGATCGGCGCGTTCTGCATCCGCTTTTTCTCACTGGCCTGGCTGGACCCGGCGCTCGCGGTCGCCTTCACTGTGTTCACGCTCTGGAATGTCGTGCGGTTGGGTCAGCGTACCCTGACGATTCTCCTTCAGGGAGTTCCCGCCACCGTGGACGCGGGAGGCATCGAGGCGACTGTGCGCAAGCTCGAAGGCATCCAGTCGGTGCACGACACGCACATCTGGTCCATGGACGGCGACTATCACGTCCTCACCACGCACATCGTGATCGCGGACAGCACGCCGGATGCAGAAATCATGCCCATCAAGAGGCGCGTCCGTGGTGTCCTCAACGACTTCGCCATCCAGCACGCAACCATCGAGGTCGAGCGTACGGACGAAGCCTGCCACCTGCGGGAGTGTTGATGGCACGCGTGCCCACAGCAACGAGGCGACTTGCCGCCACGGCCCAGCGTGTGGCCCGCGACCTCCGGCCCGGCTGGAAGCGCCACCTGCTGCGGGCCCTTTTCGTGCTCGTGGGCGCGGGGTTGCTCCTCGTGTTCGCAGTCTTCGTCTACTTCCTCTTGCGTCGTTCCGAGATGGCCCGCGAGATTACGGAGTTGCGGGCCGCCCTCTACGGCCGCAGCGCTTTTCGCGAAGGAAGCGAGGCGGTCCGCATCTACTCGGGACGCGGGATGCTCATCGGAGAGTACCTGCCCGAGCGCGATTCGCGGATGACGTTGTCCCGTTGCCAGGAAGCTGTTTGGATGCGCAGGGCCGCAGTCTCTGCCGAGGACCGGGACTTCTTCACTCACAGCGGCGTTTCGTTGCGGGGCATCGTGCGCGCCTTCTTTGCCAACCTGACCTCGCTTTCCATTCGCCAGGGAGCGGGCAGCATCTCGCAGCAGCTCGCCCGCAATCTGTTTACGGATCGGGACGCGCCGGCCCTACCGCGTAAGATCTTCGAAACCTTCGGCGCCTTTCAATTGGAGCGTCGCCTTTCCAAGAACGAGATCCTCTGTTTGTACCTCAACAAGATCTACATGGGCGAAGGGCGCTCCGGGGCCGAAGAAGCCGCGCGTCTCTATTTCAGCAAGCCGCCCGAGCGACTCACGCCCGCGGAAGCGGCCATGATCGCCGGTTTGTTTCCCAGCCCTGTTCGCTACAGCCCTCTGAACAACATCAAGTTGAGCCTGCGCAAACAGCAGGCCGTCATGGACGCTCTCGTGCGGGACAACCACGTGACCGCCGAAGACGCCAAGCACTATGTCAAAGAATTTCGCGCGGAGTACGGCATTCCCAAAGACCTCGGGACGCACGGGCGAATCGGTGGGTTCGGCGCCAGCCGTGACTTCCGTCGAAATGCCGCGCCAGCGGCCAACGAGTACGTGCGGCAATTTCTGTCCGAGATTCTGCCCGAAGAAAGCGTGCGGAGGGGCGGTCTGCGCGTGCGTACTTCCATCGACTACCTGCGCCAGCGCAGCGCCGAGGAAGCGGTGCGCCGTGCCGTGGCGGCGGCGCGAGCGGAATGGATAGCAAGCGCGGGCAAGAAACAGGACAAGCGTGAGCGTTACGCGCGTCTGGCACGGGGACTCAACGGCGTGCTGGTGGTCATGGACCCCGGCGACGGTTCCATTCGTGCCGTGGTGGGCGGCTATCGTGTGACTGAGGGTGGGGTGCTCGCACACCGGGCCTGGAAGATGCGCAGGCAGCCGGGCTCGGCCATCAAGGGGATCCTGTACGCGACCGCCCTCGAACACGGCGTGCTCAAACTTGATTCCCGAGTCAAGGATGAGGCAGTTAACGTAGACGGATACCAACCGCGCAACTGGTACAAGGGCTACCTGGGCGAGATGGATCTGCGCAAGGCGGTGGCCCTTTCCGTGAACACGGTCGCGGTGAACACGCTCTATCAACTCGGGCCGAGGCGCTTCCAGGACGCGCTCGGTTCGGCGCTTCGCCTGGACTTCTTTTCCGCCCGCAATCGGTTCCCCGCGAATCTGAGCATCGCGCTGGGCAGCGCCGAAGTCACGCCGATCGAGTTGGCCGGCTTGTACTCAGTGTTGCTCAATCAGGGCCGCCCTGTGGAGCCGCGTCTGGTATTGGAGGTTCAGGACGCGCAGGGCAATGTACTATGGAAGGCGCCCGATCATGCTTCCGGCGATCCTGTCTTTCGGCCTGAAGTCTGCGCGGACACGATCAGTCTGCTCGGCGGAGTCTTCGACGACGAGTACGAAGGAACCATGCGACGATTCGGCCAGCGGCGCGCGTCCAATTTTAGCTATCTTCCGTTTCCGATCGCCGGGAAATCAGGGACCGTTCAAAGCCTGCCGGAGCATCGCAAGCGATTCGGTTCCTCCGGCGTGCATGACGCGTGGTTCGTGGGCCTGGTTCCGGACGAAGTGGCCGTGGTGTGGATCGGTCAGGACGATGGCGCCCCGTTCCCCGGCGGAGGTTCCTCGACGGCAGGTTCAGCCTGGGTGAGCTACGCGCAGGCGGCGCTGCCGGGGAATGTGCCCGGCCGCTTTCCCAAACCCGGCGAACGCCGCGAACGGACAGAGCCCGGCGCCCTGCCTGCCGACCATCCCGACGCACCGCCCACGAATACAAAACGCGAACGCGAACCGGGGGACCCGGAGGGCGGCAATCCGCCGAAGGACGAACCGGAACCCGGCGGCCCTCCGGTCAGGGAGCCCGGTAAGAAGGAGCCGGGCGCGGTGGGTTGAGGGGCTGGCGCTACTCTGCCTGCGGACGAGGCGGTTCGTCCAGGTGGTGCAGAATGCGCGTCGTGCGGGTGTCCAGGTCTGTCAAAAAACGGGTCGTGTCGGCATGCATGGCCCGTATGTAGCGACTGTCTTCTCTGATGAGACGGTCATTTTCGCGGATGAGCCGACTGGTCTCCAAATGCGTGGCCAGCTGCGACATCAGGGCGTGTCAAGTCGGTTGGGTCCGGGGTTCGGTGAACGTTGCGCTTTTTTGGCCTCCTTGGCCGATCAGCGGCCAACCATCTGCAGCGCGTGCTCTATGGCCGATGACGAAAGGCTGAACGCCGGATCGCCTTCGCGGCTGAAGGTGACCTTGTTGTGATGGAAGCCGCGCACCGAAACGAAACCCACGATCCGGAATTCGCGCGAGCCCTTCGGTTTGAATAGGATGCTCCGGTTGAAGAAATACAGCAATGAATGACCGGAGAAATCAGACGCCATTCGTTCCAGGGAGCCACGGACGGCTCCGTACGGCAGGTAGATGTCTATGGCGTTCGCGGAACGGACGACGACGAGTTGCCCCTCGGGCGGTGTAAGGATGGCGCGGTCTTCCGGCAGCCAGTTGGTCTTCGCGGCGAATTGTTCGCGCAGGGACCGAATCCCGTCGGCCGAGAGGATGCGAAAGTTTGTTTTTGCAAACAAACCGCGCTGGAGCTTCCGGGGCACATAGCGCTGGAAGCGGCGCACCTGTTCGGGCAGGTCGAGCGCCACGACCGCCATGCTCGGGAAGTCCCTCGCCACGGACTCGGCGGTCACGGCCGGTTCCCAGCGATTGGCCACTGCCGGGCCGATGTCCACGAAAAGCACCTGCGCGCCCTTCGTGTCCGCGCCTTCCGGCAGGATCGCCTGACGGAGCAGGGTGAGGCCTGCGTCCTCGGTCCGCTTCCGGTCGAGCAACTCCTTGAGGAAGACGTTGGTGTCGGCCTGTCGCCCTCCATAGGTGCGCGCCTGCACATCGGGATCGTGGCTCGCGTAATTATATAGGCCCGTATACGAAGCCAGTACGCGCTCTTCGTCCGGCGCGAATCCGCCCGGCCTGCGTATCTGCACGGGCAGCGGAACAATTCCTTCACAGAGGAGGGTTTGTTTCGAGCGCGCGCGCGCCAGGGCAGCTTCCTGGGGAAGTCCCAGCTTTCGGAAGATCTGCTCGGCCGCGCGGAATGAGCTGGAGGCACTGCGAGGTTCCCCGGCGCGGACCTGTGATTGAGCGAGCGCGTACAGCATCTTGGCATGGAGCGAGTCGTCCTCGAGTCCCAAGAGTCTTGCTCGGACACGCAGCTCGGAGAAGACGGGAGGAGCGACCTGCGCGAGGATCTCGGCGTTTGCCGTGGCGGCAACGTGCAGACGCGTTTGGAAGAGGCCCCGCGCCCTGAGCCGCTGCGCAAACGAGCGAAAGGACTCCGCGTCGGGCCGTGTCAGCAGGCGCAGGTAATCCAGCACATCGCGGTGGTAGCTTGGGGCCGGAGGTACCATTTCCGAGGCGCGTTCCACCAGCGTCGAAAGCCCACTCCGATCGCCGGCGGCGCTCCGCGACATGCCGCCGGCCGCTGCGAGGACGAGTTCGAGTTCGGCCAGACCATGGCCGGGTCCGGTCGATTTGGCCGCTGCAAGTAGTTCCGCGGAGGGAGAGCCTCCTGACTGCTGGAGCGCGGCCATGAGTCTCACCGGCGCCACCCAGGTGGCGAAGCGGGGGTCGAGTGCTGCCGCCAGTCGGGCGAACTCGATGCTCAGCTCGGGCCGCAGGGGCGAGACTTCCCAGGCAGTGACCACCAGCGTGTGCGCCGCCGCGCGCGCCGCTGCGGGGCGATTCTTCAGTCCGCGCATGGTGCTCAGACCCGCGTCGAGGCGCGCTCGTTCTTTTTGGAGCAGGCGCCGGTAGCGATCTGGATACTCGAAGCGGTGCAGACGGAATGTCTCCAGCGGGAAGAAGACAAAACCCGGCGCGCGCTCCTGTAGCTTGCGAAAGCCCTGGCGTGCCTGGTCCGGTCGGCCCTCTGCTTCCAGGAGCGCCGCGCGACCCCATCCGTCGATCACCTCGGCCAGGCGCACCGCATCCGAACCTGTTTCGCGCGCCTGAGTTCCCGGCGCGGCCGCCACCTTCCCGGGACCTTCCGGGTCCTTGGCACCCGCGGGGCCAACGAAGGCCCGGGCCTGCCTGCAGAACTCGCCGAGGTGCAATCCGGACAGAGGTATCCACTCCGAACGTGCGCGTTTCCCGGAAGTACGCAGTTCGAGCCGCAATTGCGCGTCCGGTCCCGGTTCGCGGAGCTCGCCATCGAGTACGAGGGACGCCTGAGACAGAAGGCGGGCGACCTCGAACTCCTTCTCGTCCGCGCGCTCGGCGTTCGGTGCGCCCGCGGACCACAGGGCACGCAGGCGCTCGGGTCCCGCCGAAACCGCCAGGCCGTGCTCCGCCTGCAGACAGTATCCGAGCGCGGCAGTGAAGCCCGCGCTCACTTCGTCGATGCGACCGCCTGCGTGTTGGACCCTACCAAGTAAGATGACGCCGCGGGCACCCGACTCCGCCCCCAGTGATTCGGGTGTGGTCGTGGCGCAGGCGAAAAAGAAAACGGGTGCGACCAGCCCCAGGAGTCGGGCGACCTGAGGCGCGGGCCACGGGCCGGTCGCTGCATGAGCCCTGTGCGTTTTCGCCTGGCCGCGCATTCCGACAGAGGTCAGGGAAGCGCCGCAAGCAACAAGTCGTTTTGGCCCGCGCGAGTCCCGAAAGACAGCGCGGGCGAAGACACCCAGGCGCGGACCAAGGAGCGCCACGCGCGACCTCGGGTCAGTACTCGATGTGGAGCTCTTTGATCTTCTTGTCCAGCGTGTTGCGGTTGATGCCGAGGAATCGGGCGGCGCGGGTCTTTGTGTAGCGGAAACGACGCAGCGCCATCAGGATGAGTCGCTTCTCGACCTCGGCCACAACGTGCTCGTAGACGTGGCCCTCCATCTGCTCGAGGCGATCCTCCGGGGGAAGGGCGCGTTCCTGCCAGTCGGAAGCAGGGGAGGGTACGAGTTCGGCCCGTACGGTTGGTTGCTCTTCGGCGGGTGTGGCAACAGCCGGTGGAACAGACGCTTCCTCCTGAAAGGGAAGCGTGCTGTCATAGAAATCCGTGGCCGTCAGCACGTCGCCCTGCGCGAGCACGACGGCCCGTTCGATGATGTTCTCCAGCTCGCGCACGTTCCCCGGCCAGTCGTACGCTTCGAGAAGCTGAACCGCCTCCGGCGAAATCCCCCGGATGGGTTTGTCGTTCTCCTTGCCGTACTTGTCGAGAAAATGATGCACGAGCAGCACGATGTCTTCGCGCCGTTCGCGCAGCGGCGGGAGCTTCAGGTTGATGACGTTGAGGCGGTAGTAGAGGTCCGCGCGGAACTGGCGCGAGGCAATTTTCTCCTCGAGGTTCGCGTTCGTGGCGGCGATGACGCGGATGTCCACCGAACGCGGACGTCCGCCGATAGGCTCGATCTCCCGTTCCTGGAGTACGCGCAAGAGCTTGCTCTGCAAATTGAGGTCGAGCTCGCCGATCTCATCGAGGAAGATCGTGCCGCCGTCGGCCATCTCGATCTTGCCCTTCTTGTCCGCCACGGCCCCCGTGAACGAGCCCTTGCGATGTCCGAACAACTCGGACTCCAAT
>CAZPFB010000037.1:0-45164 GCA_964585735.1 uncultured Leptospiraceae bacterium | reverse complement strand
GATCCCGCCGGCTTCGTACTTGCGGCCCACCATGAAGCCGGTGATGTTCTGGAGAAAGAGCAGCGGGATTCCTCTTTCGGAGCACAGCTCGATGAAGTGCGTGACCTTGAGCGCGGACTCGGAGAAAAGCACGCCGTTGTTGGCGATGATGCCCACCCGAAACCCCTGGATACGCGCGAAACCCGTGACCACCGTGGTTGCGTAGCGCTCTTTGAACTCGGCCAACTCCGAACCGTCTACCAGTCGTGCGATCACGGAACGCACGTCGTACGGTTTGCGCAGGTCTTTGTTTACAATACCATAGATTTCCTCGGGCGGGTACAGCGGGGGCCTCGCCAGGGTTCGATCCAGCATCCCCGCCGGGCGGTGGTTCAGATGGCGCACGATGCGACGCGTGATCTCGATGGCATGATCGTCGTCGCGGGCGTAGTGGTCCGCCACACCCGAATCGCGGGTATGCACGTCCGCGCCGCCCAGCTCTTCGGGCGAGACCTCTTCGCCGGTGGCGGCCTTGACCAGCGGCGGCCCGCCGAGGAAGATCGTACCGTTGCCCCGCACGATGACCGTTTCGTCGGACATGGCCGGGATGTAGGCTCCGCCCGCCGTGCACGAACCCATCACGACCGCAATCTGCGGGATGCCGCGCGCGGACATCTGCGCCTGGTTATAGAAGATGCGACCGAAGTGTTCGCGGTCCGGGAAGACTTCGTCCTGCATCGGCAGAAACGCCCCGCCCGAATCCACCAGGTAGATGCACGGCAGTCGGTTTTCGAGGGCGATTTCCTGAGCCCGCAGGTGTTTCTTCACCGTGAGCGGGAAGTACGTGCCGCCCTTCACAGTGGCATCGTTGGCCACGATCATGCATTCGACGCCTTCGATGATTCCCACGCCACAGACGATTCCGGCCGAGGCCGCCGGGAAGTCGTAGACCTCGTGCGCGCAGAAGAGCCCGACCTCCAGGAAAGGCGAAGCCGGATCGAGCAGCATCTGGATGCGCTCACGCACGAAAATCTTGGCCCGGGATTCATGCAGGCGACGGGCCTTTTCGCCGCCGCCCTCCCGGATGGTCCGGGCGAGGTCGCGGGTTCCTCTCGCAAGCTCCTGCATCCACTCCGCGTTGACGCGAAATATGTCGCTGTCGGTGCGAATTCCCGACTCCAGTCTCGTCATGAGGGTATGGCCGGAGGCGACGGACTGTGGGACAAGGCGAAATTTGCCGGCCGATGGACCCGGACAAACGTCCCCGAGGTTGGTGCGCGGGCTCCCGCAGATCTCCGGGGCAAAAGACTTTGACACCTGTGAGCTTGGGGTGAAACAAGTTTCTCCGGTGGAGCGGAGGGCTTGGTGCAGCCCGGTGGGATCATGAGGAATGACCGAAAACGAGACATCCGGCGGCTGAGTTGCGCTCTGGCCCTGTTCTGCGCTTCGGGAGCGCTGCCCTCAGCGCCGGCCGGGAAGAAGGCCGAAGAGCCGCCGGTTGCCCGGATTGCCCCCGTGAAAGATGTGGCGGCCTTCAAGCAGGACAAAGTCGAGCTGACTGTGCGGCCCGATGCGGAGCGCAAGAAGTACCTGCCGAACCACCAACTGTTCGTGGCGGAGGGCAATAACACCGGCACCGAGCCGGTGACCATCAACGCCGTCATCGAGCTCACGCCCAAGCCCGGCCGCAAATCAGCCGGACCCGTCGCCTGCCTGATCTATCTGGAACTCCCCGCGGGGGAGAAACGGACGGTGCCCGTGAGCTGCAAACTGGACGGAGAACTGGGGCGCTGGCAGTTGATCGTGCGTCGAGTTTGGGAGTTCATTCTGTGAGACTGCGTTCGAAAGCCGCTGTGCGTGGCGTCCTGGCCGTCTGGGCGCTGGTGGGATTGCCCTCCGTGCTGACCGCGGACACCATCTTCATGCGCAACGGTCGCACTTATTATGGGAAGATCATCACTCAATCCGCCACCGAAGTCACGATCCGTACCGCGACAGGCACGATCACGGTGCGCAAGACCGAGGTCCGTCGCCTGACGTACGAGTCCTTCGAGGACGCCGTAAAAAAGCAGGAAGCGGCAGCGGCAGCCGCCAGGGCCCGCGCGCGTGCGCGCAGGGAAGCCGAGGAACGCCGCAAGCGCGAATCATTGGCCAGGCGCGAGCGCGATCTGGAAGAGGCCCGGTTGCTGCGTGAGGAGTATCGCAAGCAGGAGGCTCTCGTCCGTGCCGAGCGGGCCGCCTTCCTGAGAAAGCAGGTGGAAGAAGGAAAGGTCAACCGCGACGAGATCAAGGAACCCATCGGTTTCTTCGACTTCGCCTGGCGCAGCATGGTATTTCCAGGTTGGGGTCACATTCATATTGAAAAGCCGGTCCTGGGCATCGCCTACGGCGTGATTTTCGTGGGGCTCGTCGGTCGCGTGGCCAGCACCCGGTCGGCCGCCGTTTCGGCACAGGCCGCAAACGAACAGGAGGTCCTCACGAACACCCTGCTGTACGGTTCGGCAACGAGCCTGGCGCAGGAAGCGCGGTTCGTGCTGGCCGCCGAAGCGAATCGGCGCATGCTCACGGAATACAAGGGCGCCCTCGACCGCTACCACGCGTCACTGGGGACGCTTGCGCTCTTCTACGGCATTCAACTCGTACACATCATTCTCGACGGTCTCACCTGGGAGAGCGGCGGACTTTTGGGTGGCGGGGAATCGCCCCTTGATTCTCGTGCGCGGTGGTCGGTCGCGTTGTTTCCTGAGGGCGACGTGCTTGCCCGGCCGGGAGTGCAGACGGGCCTGCATGCTCAGGCTCGCGTGACGATTCCCTTCTGAGGACTCGCTTCTGAGGGGCGCATGAGCAGCGGGCGTTTGAGAACGATTCTCGCGACCTTCCTGGTTGCACTGGCTTCCGGTGCGGCCGTCTACGCCTTCCTGGCGTTCCTCTACTACTATGACTCGTGGGGCATCATGGCTACGGGCCTGGGTGGCCTGATCGTGTACTTCGTGTTGCTTCTGCTTGTGCCGCTTGCGCTCACGATTCTCGTGGTTTGGATGCTCCTTGGCGGCAACGACTCCCAGGCGGGTCCGCTTCTCGTCGGGTCCATTGCACCGGTGCTGCTCGGTTTCGTGTACTCGGGCGTCGGCTACTTCCTCGACGCCGGACCGCGCTTCGCCATCCTGAAACACGGCGTTCAGAAGTGGGAGACGTCCACGCGCGTGAACCCCGCGTTTCGCGGTCTGGTCGTGCTCACCGGGAGTCGAGTGGACGCAGACCGGACGGTTCGGGTGACCGAACGAACGAGTGGAGGGAAGTACTCGTCGCCAGGTACGCGCGAGCGTTTGCTCTTTCCCATCGTGCGCGAAGGCACGGTGGCGGGCTTCGTCTACTCCTGGTTCGGTGCGGATTCCGTGGTGCGCGCAGGTTGGCAAGGTGGCGCGCCTGCGGCCGGACTTCTCGAAGACTGCCCGGCAGGGATCCCTGCGGCTGCTGCAGGGCAGATGCCCGGCAGGTCCTTTGCCCACGACATCGTTTGCCTGAAGTACCTGGGCGCGGACGAAGCCAACGTTCGCAGGTTTACGTCCAAAGCGTGGCCCATCGTGTACTGGATAGCCGGCCTGCACGGCGCGGCGATCGCGCTGGTCACTCTCGTGTGGGTGGCGGCCGGGTTGCGGGAGAAGGAGTGAGCCCGTGACCGGCTTCACGCCGAACGAAATCGAGAAGGCGATACGCCGCGCAATTTCTTGAAGCCCACGTTGAACGCGGTCTTCGAATTGAAGCCCGCTTCGAAAGCGACTTCGAGCATGTTTTTGTTGGGCTCCGTTGCCAGCAGGCGCTCCGCTTCGGCCACGCGGTAATGCAACAACAACTGTCGGAAGTTGAGACCCAGGCGGGTATTCAGCAATTCGGAGAGCCCGTGGACAGAAACACCGAGGCGCGCGGCGAGCTCCGACAGCGTGAGCGTTTCGCTGCGAAATAGCCGCTCGCCTTCCATGAGTTCGGCCAGCCGCAGTAAGGTGCGATCCACGTCCACACCGCCGAGCCGGCTCTTCCCGTAGCGCCCCTCGCGGCTCCGGAACGATTCCAGGCGCGCGAGCATGGCGGCGTTCTCACCGGCCAGACGTTCTTTCTCTGCAAGAATCGTCCGGTAGCGTTCGTACAAGCCCCCGCCGAAGAGGACGATCTCCACCGGGGCCATGAGCGCCGGACCGAACACGACGGCCGGATGCGTGGGTACGACGTTAAGTAAGAACAAAATGTTGACGATCGTCACGAGGTAGTATGTTCCCCAACCCAAGCCGAACAGGATGAGCGATCTCTGATTGTATCGAAAAACCAGGCGCACGATGAGAACCAGGAACGCCAGAATCGCAAACAGGTACAGGCCCGTGTAGACGCGGGCGAAAACGTACCGTGGCAGGTCCGTGAGGGTGAGCGGGAGGAGCGCAACGGCCAGTATCTGTAGGATGCGGGCGGCTCGGTCCGCACCGGGCATGAGTTCGCTGAGTCGCGTCGATTTTCTAAAGAAAAGAATCGAGGAGAAAAAGGTGGCGCCCAGCGAAAAGAATACGATGTGCGTGGCGACCCAGGGCATCTCGGGATAGAAGACCCGGAAGGAGTTGCCGTAGACGGCGTTTAGGTATCCCCAGAGAAACAGAATGTAGGACCCGTAGTACAAATACACGCTGTCGCGAAACCCCACCGCGAACAGTATTGCGAGCACGGTGATCGCGAGCAGAATTCCCGAATAGGCAAAGGCCACCATCGATTCACGATCGAACTGCTGCCGGAATGCCGTGGGGGTCCGCACGGTGATCGGGAAGTTCATGACCGAATCGGACTGGAGCCGAAAGTAGTAGGCGCGGTCACTGAGCGGTTTCAGCGGAAACGCAGGGTAATCGCCGTAGGCCAGCGGCCAGGTGGAACGGACGCGCCGATCCCCGGCCCGCAGGTGTTCCAGGACCTGGCCTTCTTGCGTGATGAGCAGGTCGACGTACGAAAGCGTCTTCCATTCGAAAGCGACGATCATCGGCGCCGGATCGATCGGCTCCTGCCCTCGAATCCAGAACGTGTCCCGCGAATAGGCCACCTTCATTGCGCTGGGCGAGCACGGTTTCCAGCCGGCGGTGATCGGCGGGATCTGACTGGAGGAGGCTTCTGCCGGTCCCTGGACGAGGCATTCCACCGACCGGAAGACCTCCGTCAAACCGCGGGGGGCTCTGGCCTCCCCACCGCAGGCGGTCAGGGCCAAAGCGCATATGAAGGCGGGCAGACACGCGGTCGCCCCAGTTTTTGCTCTTCCCATGACCGGGTCCAATGCTGGCGGCCAGGTCGTTTTTTTCAACCCGCAAGTTCTTTTTTCGTTCCGATGTATACGACGGAACGACAGGAACGACCGATTCGTTTACACATCATCTTGATGGCGTGCAGGAAGGGGTGTTTCAGGTCCCGGCTTGCAAGGACTCGAATCAAATCTGCGCGGGCCATTCTGGCCTTTTGCTTGATCCTGAAGATTTCGCACGCGGTCGGAGCCGACTCGGTCATCCTGAATAGCGGTGGCCAGGTTGACGGCGCAGTCATCGCCCAGACCAAGGACTTCGTTCGGATCTCCACGAAGAACGGCATCAAGACCATTCCCAAGGCGACGATCCGGCGGATCCTTTTCGGGTCTACGAGGAACAACGCAGCGAAAAGAGACGCCGCACCCCCGAAGCCGGCACCGGCCAGGCAGGCGGGCGAAAAGATGGCACCGGGCCGCAAGGCGACCGAGCGTTCTTTTACGGCAGGACGCGACAAGGAAACCGCCGGCCCAGGTTCACGTGCCGCTTCCCCGCTCGGGTCCGCCTGGCGTTCGGCTCTGCTGCCCGGATGGGGGCAGACTGCCGCGGGTGACCCCGCGGCCGGCTTTCGGATCGGCGCAGGCTTTCTGGCCAGTGCGGCGTACGCCGGAAATCGGTGGGGCGCGCAGCAGGATGCGCGGCGAGCTTATGGCCGCCAGGCGCGCGACGGATCCTTTGTGATCTTCGAGCGTTTGGTGCGAACCCAGGGCGCCGACGAACTCAAGCTGCCACTGACCGCGTTGCACGTCGCCCTCACCAGCGCGGCAAAGAATCCCTATCACACGCGAGTGCGCGAGTTCGGCCAATCGCTTTCCATCCTGGCTTTCGTGTATCTGGCGCAGATCGTGCATGCGGCCTGGAGCGGAACGCCGACCGGCGTCGTAAGCAGCGTAGTCCCTGTGGCGGACGGCGCTGTGACGCTCACGGTGATGTCTTGCGATTGGTTCTCGGACACGCGCCGGTCCTATTCCGCGGGAGGGAAGCCCATTGCCTTCGCTGTTTCGGTGAGGTTTTGACGCGGTGGCGACGACGTTCCACGGTTCGCTTCTTGCCAGCATGAGCAGCGTGGGTGCAACCCGACTCCTGTCCGGCTTTCTTGTTTTCATCGCCCTATTTGGTTGTCTTGAACCCGAATCATCTGTGTTCGATCCGACTACGCCGGACGGTCAGGTTCTCCTCGGCCTCGTCGATTCGCAGGTGACGCCGCGACTCCCTGTGTCAGGCGCCGGCCTGTGGCTCCGTGCCCAGGACGCGCGCATTCAGAATTCGCAAACACTCTGGGTGGATAGAAGCGACCACGCTTCCATGCTTTCCGGACCCGCACTTTCGGTCGAGCCGGGCAGCGCGAACGGACGTCCGGCGGTCTATTTTCCGGGAACGCCGTATGCAGTTGGCACTCTCGTGCCCCCGCTGATTTCGAGCACGAGTTCGATTCTGGTCGTTTTCAAGAACGGTACTCCGAGCCCGACCGGCGTCAACCAGACTCTGGTGGGCTTGGGATCAGCATCCGGTGGATTCCAGTTCGGGCTGGACGGAGCGACCGGCCGGTTGCTGGCTTTGAAGTCAGACATCCTCCTTCTGTTCATAGGCGTGACACCAATAACCGACACCTCGACCTACTACATCGCCAGTGTCACCTATGACGCGAGCGGAAACGGAAGCATCTACTTGAACGGGACCAGCGAAGTAAACGCGACAAACTTGCAGACGTTGGTCCATCAGGGTCAGGTCGCGATTGGTGGTCGCTACAATTCCACTGAATTCCTGAAGGGGCACATTGCGGAGGTAATCGTATTCACGAGCGTCCTGTCCGCAACCGATCGCCAGGCGCTGGAATGTTATCTTGCAAAGCGTTACGGGATTGGATTGTCCTTCGTCTGCAACTGAACCGCGCGAGCCGCCGCTTAACCCGCCGCTCACCGTTTCGTCAGCTTCACCCGCAGCGTCCGCCGGTTCTGCCCGCGCAGCACTTCCATGAGGACGACATCTCCGATACGCTTTGTCATCACGTAGGAAATCAGATCGTCGAAGGATTTCATCACGCGACTGTCCACGGTGAGGATGACGTCCCCCTTGATTAGACCCGCCTTCCACGCGCCACTTCCTTCGACCACCATTTCCACCGGAAGCCCCGGCAACTGCGTGCGACCATCCGGTGGCGCGATGCGAACACCCAACATGGGGTGTTCGGCTTCGCCTCGTTCGCGAATTTGCGCGATCACGGAGCGCACCTGATTGATCGGGATGGCAAAACTGATGCCTACCGAACCGCCGTACGGCGAGACGATCATTCGGTTGATGCCGACCACTTCGCCGCGCAGGTTCAGAAGCGGGCCTCCGGAGTTGCCATGATTCACCGAAGCATCGGTCTGGATGTAGCGCAGGCCGCTCCCATCCAAGCCACCACGGTCGAGGGCCGAGACGACACCGGTGGTGAAGGAGCCGTCGAAGCCGAACGGATTGCCCACCGCGATGCACAAATCGCCCACGCGCAGGCTGCGCGAATCGCCCAGGCGCAGCGCGCGAATGCCGAGAAACGGCTCGATGCGCACGAGCGTGATGTCCATGAGTTCGTCGCGGCCGCGCACCGTTCCGCGAACCTTGCGCCCGTCGAAGAGCTTCACGCTGACCTCGTTCGAGTCGCCGACGACGTGCGTGTTGGTCACGATCAACCCCGACTCCTCTATGATGAAGCCGGTTCCGGAACGTCCGGTGCTTTCGCCTTTGGGCGACCGGGGTGTGGCCTTCAACGGTTCCACTCCGACGACGGAGGGGCGCACCTGCTCGTGGATGGCCCGGTACACGAGTTGGAGCGATTCGGCCCGCTCGAAAGCCTCCCGGAATCGCTCTTCCGACACTCCTTCCGGTGGCTTGAGGCCGGGCGGCACATCGGCGGCCAAGGGCCCGCCCGCCACGGCGACCCACCCGACCATGACCAGGCCGGACAGCGCACGAATAGTGGAAGGAAATCGCCCGAAACACTGCCGGTACCCGACCTCAGATCGCATACATTTCATATGATAGTCATCCCGCCGCGGCAACCCCGCCTCCCGAATATCGTCAAATAGGACGTGGACCAAAGGCGACGCCACCCCGTTTTTGAGCGACCCTGGCAGGACCCCTGTCGATTTGGCAGCGGGTCGTGTGCACAGAGGTCGCCATGGACTTCTCCGGGTCGAACCCGGACGGGTACGGTTCGTGCTTCCGTTGTGAGTTCGCCAGAGGGGGCCATCTCATGATTCGCTACGCAAACCAGAACATCACCGAAATCGACAAGGCGCAGGTGCCCACCGAGGTTCCGGTGATTCCTCTGCGCAATGCCGTGGTCCTGCCCGGCGTGCTCCTGCCCATTTTCGTCGGACGCGCGGAGTCCGTGGATCTGGTCGAGGCCCACAAGGAACCGGGGCAGCTCTTGGGGCTTTTCACACAGAAAGAGGCTCACGAGGAGCGCGTGGACGCCGATGCCCTGCACCGAACGGGAACCCTGGCCGAGGTTCACAAGGTTGTCCCCATGAGCGAGGGCGGCTACCAGGTCTTTCTCCAGGGAGTGCAGAAGATCGAGCTTCTGGAAATCGTGCAGCAGGAACCGCACCTTCGGGCGCGCATCATGCCTCTGGGCGAGATCGACGAAGTGTCGCCGGATGTTTTTCGAGAGTTTGCCGCACACGTGACGCACTATGTCGAGCTGCACCCCGGGATCCCCGATGAAGTGAACGCTTTTGTGAAACGACTCACCAATCCGTCCGCCCTGGCGAATCAGGTGATCTTCTTCTCTCAGAAGGAGAACGAAGACAAGATCGACTTTCTGCGCATCAGCTCGATTCAGGAGAAGGTGACGCTCGCCCAGGACTACCTGGTGGAAGAAACCAATCGCCTGAAGATGGAAGAGGAGGTCCGCACAAAAGTGGAGAAGGACGCTTCCAAAATGCAGCGCGAGTTCTACCTGCGAAAACAGATGGAGCAGATCCGCAAGGAACTGGGCGAGACGGACGACGACGAGGTCGATGAGCTCGAAAAGCAGCTTACCGAAAAGCAGCTACCCCAAGCCATGCGCAAGGCCGTCGACAAAGAACTCAAACGCCTGCGCCGGGCCCAGGAGGGTCCACAATCCGGCGGGCTGGAGGCCAACCAGATTCGCAATTGGCTGGAGCTGGTCGCGGAGCTTCCCTTTGGGGATCCGGAAGCCCGGGACATCAACCTCACGCGGGCCGCCGCAACGCTGGAAGAAGATCACGAAGGGCTCGAAGAGGTGAAGAAGCGCATCGTCGAGTTTCTGGCCGTCGAGAAACAGACCGGCGGTTCCAAGGCACCCATCCTTTGTTTGGTCGGGCCTCCGGGCGTCGGCAAGACTTCACTTGCAAACTCCGTGGCCCGCGCGCTGGGTCGCCCGCTGGTGCGGGCTGCACTGGGCGGCGTGCGCGACGAAGCCGAGATCCGCGGTCACCGTCGCACCTACGTCGGTGCCCTTCCCGGAAAGATCCTGAACGCGCTCAAGAAGGCCGAAACGCGGGACCCGGTCTTCCTCCTCGACGAGATCGACAAAACCGGCCAGTCCTACCACGGGGATCCCTCAGCAGCACTGCTCGAAGTGCTGGATCCCGAACAGAATCACGCGTTCGAAGACCACTACCTGGCGCATCCGTACGACCTCAGCCGCGTCCTGTTCATTTGCACGGCGAACACGGTCGATACGATTCCGCCGGCGCTCCTGGACCGGATGGAGCTGGTGCAGATCTCCGGCTACACGTTGGCTGAAAAGACGGCCATCGCGCGCAAGCACCTGCTGCCCAAGATCCTCGAGCAACTCAAGCTGGAACCGGGCGCGCTGGATCTGAACCATGCGGCGCTCGAACGGCTCATCACCGCGCATACACGCGAATCCGGCGTACGAACCCTGAAGCGAAAACTGGAGTCAGTGGCACGCCACGCCGTCCGTTCCATGATCGAGGACCGCGAGCGGCGGCAGGAAGGCGAAGGAGCGGCAGATTCGCCGCGGCGCATCGTGTACGGCCCCGAGCACATCCAGGAGATCCTCGGTCGCGATCGTTTCCAGCGGGACGCCAAGGAGACCACGGTGCCTGGCGTCGCCATCGGCCTGGCCTGGACGCCGGTGGGCGGGGACATTCTTTTCATCGAAGCTTCGTCCTATCCGGGAAAAGGCGAGTTGCGCCTTTCGGGTCAACTCGGAGATGTCATGAAGGAGTCTGCGGTCGCCGCCATGTCCTACATTCGCGCGCACGCGCACGAGTTGGGAATTCCGTCGGAGGTTTTTCAGAATCGGGACGTTCACATTCACATTCCGAGCGGCGCCATCCCCAAGGACGGGCCTTCCGCCGGGGTCACGTTGCTTTCTGCTCTGGTGAGCCTTTTTTCGGGCCGCCCGATCGCGCCGGACCTGGCCATGACCGGAGAGATCTCATTGCGCGGAAGGATCCTGCCGGTCGGGGGCATCAAAGAGAAGGTTTTGGCTGCCCGCGCCGCCGAAATCCGAACCGTACTCCTTCCCGATCGAAACCGCGCGGAGTTCGAAGAGATTCCCGCGCACGTGACTGAGGGACTGAAGGTCGAATACTACTCGGACATGATGGAGCTGCTCCGGCGGACGGTGCCGCGCACGGCCGAACCGCTCTCAGGTCAGCCTTCCGTCCGCAGTGCCTCCCCTGCCGAGGGCCAGCGCGACGGGTGGTGACCGGCGCTCCCCGGAAGCGGGCCTTGTTGACGAACCGAAAAAGGGGTGACCCCTTGCGAAAAAGCGCAACGTTGACGCGGTTGTCGACCCAGCGATCATCATGGAAACATGGCTTTTCAATTCCGCAGGGAAAGCGGGGCCTTTTGGGAGCGACACGAGCGTCGCTGGGCCGATCACGAGATCCTCATGCGCATGATTCTGGAGCGCTTCGACCGTCCGGGCGACCGGCCGCCTCGTTGATGGGGCGCCCCCGATCGCGCAGGGGTCACCTCCCATCACCTCCCATAGCCCAATTCCGGCAGAGGACCCAGAAAGGCGTCAGAATCCCGCTGGCGCCCTCGTTTTTTGGTTGCCCGCATCGTCCGAGGGCTCATCGTCCACAGGAATCGTTCGCGGTTCGTTCGCGGCTCCGTCGCGGAAGAAAAACGAAATCAATTCAAGGAGATCGCTACTATGGCGGAAGAGTCCAAAGGTATGGGCTTCAAGGGAGTGCTGCTCGGCATGTTGCTTTTGCCACTCTCCTTCGTGCTCGTTTATTATGGTGCCTGTCGCGCACAGGCTTCTGACAATTACGCAAAAGCCAAGCCCATCGCGGAATGGAAGGCGGGTTCGAATGAACCGTTCTTCGTTTCGGGCAAGGTCGAACCCAAGAAGATCGGGGACAAAGACTTCCTGAACGAAGAAGTTCCCGCGCTTTCCCTGGGCCGTACGGTCGAAGTGTACGCCTGGCATGGAGAGAAGAAAGAGAAGTCCGGAGAAAAGAAGAAGGACAAAGACAAGAAGAAAAAGGACAAGGACAAGAAGAAGAAGGACAAAGGCTCCAGCTACAAATGCGAGAAGGGCTGGGTAGACAAACCCAAGAAAGACAACGCATTTGAGAAAGGCTGCGAAGGCAAACCGTTCACCGAAAAGAAGATCGATAGCAAGAAAGAGAAGAAAGCTGTCGTTACGATTCAGGACTCGGGCGGAAGCCTCTACACGGTCGGCGAAGATTCGGAGTTCGTCGAAACGACCGCTATCACTGCGGACCGGATCGCCAAGTACGTGAAGGCGGACGCACCCATCGTGAAGAAGGGCGACTACTTCTACGACAAAGCCACCTGTGGCGGAGACAAGATCGACACGAAGGCCATCGGTTGCCATCGGATTAAGTTCATCGGCAGTCTCGCGGATGCGGATGCGCAGTACACGGTGTTGGGCGGCGCTCTCAAAGAGGGTGTCGATGCCAAAGGCAAAGGTCGGATCGAAGGCTTCGGCAAGTTCGCGCCTCAGCTCTGTAAAGGCGCCACGAAAGATGTCTGCGTGAAGGGCGTTGCCAAGAAGGACGCTACGACGACTTGGGTCCTGTGGATCGGGTCCGTTCTGTCGATGTTCTTCGGGCTGGTCCTGATTACCGGACCGCTCACGAACCTGATGGAGAAGATCCCGCTCATCGGTGGTCTGGGTTCAGGCCTCCTGAAGTTCGTGTTCTTCGTCACCAGCTTCGCTGTGATGACCACGCTCTTCTTCATCATCAAATACATTCTGTTCGTGGTGATTGGAGTGGTAGCGCTGATCGTGATTCTGGCTGTGGTTCGCCGCAAGAAAGCCTGATTCCGTTCACGGGTCCAGCCCAGGACTCGAAGCAAGAAAGCCCGACTCCCGCAGGGGGGTCGGGCTTTTTCTTGGGGGCCCTTTCGCGCGGGCCCGGTGTTCAGCAGAGGAGCGGGGTCAGCCTTTCTTCGGCTGCTCTTCCTTCTTCTCGCCTTTTTCGCCCTTTTCGCCGCCTTCGAGGATCTTGGCAGGCGGCTCCTTGAGGAACTTGAACTTCAGGCGCATGTTCACTTCATCGGCGTGCACGTAGTTGCGCACGTCGCTCGAATCCCGGCGATACCCCTCCGGGATGCTGAGGTTGAACACCGGATGGCGTTCCTTCGGCAGATAGTAGGGGTTGTTGATCCATTCCATCTTCACGCTTTCCAGCGTGGCCACCTTGGTCTTGTCGTAGCCGTCCGCCACGGTCGTGGGCATGTGATCGATGCCGTAGTTGTCGTGCGGATACTTCAGGCTGAATACCATCTCCGCGTTGAACTTGGCCAGACGCGCCAGGATGACCGTCTTGATGTACATGTCGATGCGTACCTCCCGGTGTTCCGGTTCGATACCGCGATGGGCCGGCAGGTGCGAATCCACGAGGAGCGCTTTCAGGCGGGCCTGCTTGGCCAGCCCCAGATGGTGGTAGCCCATCTCGACGTTCTTCTCTATGCGATACTTATTCCAGGCGTAATGGGTCAGGCGCGGATCGTACCTTCTTCCCTCGATGGGAGGGTTCCGGTCGTAGCCGAAGTCGCGCCGCAGCTTGGAGCCCGGTCCGTACTCGATGGAGATGTCGACCAGGGACACGTCGCGCGGGCTGTTCGGATCCTTCTGCTCGATGGCGTCGCGCAGCATCGTTTCCGCCCGGTCGATGTAGGTCTGGCTCATCTCTTCCATCAACATCTCGGTCCTCTTCTGCGCGTCCAAGAACCGGAGGTAAGAGTTCAGATAGTTTCCTTCCATCAAGTAGATGAGGCCTTCCTGGTAGACGCGCTTGATTTCGGAGTAGTCCTTGAGGCGCGCCGGTGTCTCCTTCGCAGCAACGGCCGTCTCCTCGCAGCGCGGGAACGGTTCGCAGGGGAAGTTGATGACCATCGGCCGGATCAACCGCAAGTAGGTGAGGATCTCCACGCGCTTGGCGGCGGCCTTTTCGCCGACGCTGCGGGCCGAGACTCCCGGGCCGGATAGCAGAGCCACGGCGGCCAGAATCCCGAAAACTGCCAGTCTGAGTTGGTTCATTCTTGTCCTCCCTACCGAATCAGTCCGGAGGCGGAGGGGCGTACAGGCACACCCGATCCGCTCCGCGACGTCGCGGTAGATCGCCCTACTCATATCGGCCCACGCACGCGCCAACCTGACGGACGCGGGCGAAAAAGGTCGCGTACTCTTGACAGAAGACCCCCGTTTCCCAGCATACGAATCCGGGTGTTTCCCGACGCCAAGAATGGGTGCCGTCAAAAAAGCAATCTCCTACCGCATCAAGGATGCCACTGTCTGCAAGGTCTGTGAGCTTTCCTTCCAAAGAGAACAACTCCATTCGGGCGGCGGCCGCCTGATTGCGGGCAAACTGACCCCCGAATTACGTCGCCTGTACGAGGTCAGCAAGCGCTACGGCAGGGTCTACCCTTTGGCCTACGCGCTCATCACCTGCCCGCAGTGCCTGTTCAGCTCCTTTCCCAACGACTTCGAGACGCATCAACCGGACGAGGTGGAAGCCCTCCAGAAGCAAATGGTGGAGCGTCGCACCGGGATCGAGAAGATCACCGGTCCGGTGGACTTCAACGAGGACCGCAACCTCGTGCTCGGGGCGGCGTCGTACGTCCTGGCAATCAACTGCTACCAGGTTCGCGGTCCGCAGGTGGCGCCCACACCCAAGAAGGCCATCTGTGCCCTGAGGGGCGCCTGGCTCTTCGACGACATGAACCAAGAGTTTCCGAAGATGGGGTTCGACAAGGTACGCGACTTCCTGTACCTGAAGGCCGTGAAGTGGTACGACCCGACCCTCGACATCATGAGCACGGGCAAGGAACCACTCGAACAGTTCCAGAACCTTTTGGGCCCCGACACGGACAACAACTGGGGTTTTGACGGGGTCATCTACCTCAACGGATACTTCACCCTGAAGTTCCTTAACGACCTGGCGCCGAGCCACCAACAGAAAGTGGAACTGCTGGATCGCAATAAACGGTTTCTCGGCAAGTTGTACGGCATGGGCCGTTCGTCCAAGAGCAAGCCCAGTATCATCATAGACATGGCCAAAGACCTGTACGAGACGGTCGGGAACCGGCTCGAGGAACTGCAGGGTCAGGCCGGTTGACATCAGGTTGCAAAGGCATCCGCGCAGACTAACACTCGAGGGTAAGCAAAATGCAGGTTCCCGTTCAGATCAGCTTCCGCAACACAGAACAATCCGACGCGGTCGAGGAGCGCATTCGTGAGAAAGCGGGCCAACTGGAAGAATACTCGGATCAGATTATCAGCTGCAAAGTCATGGTGGAGCGCCCACACAAGCGCCACACCCAGGGTAACCTCTACCACGTTCGCATCGACCTGAGCGTTCCCGGCAAAGAGATTGTGGTGAGCCGGGATCCGAAAGAGAACCAGGCTCACGAAGACGTGTACGTCGCCATTCGGGACGCTTTTGCCGCTGCGGTGCAGCAGTTGCGCGCCTACAACGAGAAGCGGCAGGGCCAGGTGAAGCGCAAGTCCGGGGAATGAGCGCGGGCCTGAGGTGAGGCTCGCCCTCACGGTAGCCTACGACGGCCGTCCGTTCGCGGGTTTTCAGATCCAGGGGAGCGAACCCACCGTTCAGGCGTCTCTGGAAGAGGCTATTCGCGTCGTCCTGCGTGAGTCAGTGCGCGTGCACTGTGCCGGTCGGACGGACGCCGGCGTGCATGCAGTGGGACAGGTGGTATCCTTCGACATCACAGGCCCGCTTCCTCCGACCGAAAGACTACAGCTCTCGTTGAATGCGCTCCTTCCGGATTCGGTGAAGGTGTCGGGAGTTCACGAGGTTCCGGCCGACTTTCACGCGCGCTTCAGCTGCATCGCGCGCGAGTACGTGTACCTTTTCTGGTGTCACGCCGAGCGTCCGGTGCATTGGCGCGGTCGCGCGGGCCACCTGCGCAGCGTCCTGTCGGTCCCGGCTCTCAATGCGGAACTGGCCGAGCTGCTCGGCGAACGGGATTGGGCGGCCTTCACTCGCCCCGCGAATACCGAAGAGACGACGTTTCGCTACATCGACGTAGCGTTTCTGGATCACGTCGAGCCTCCTGAGGGAGGGCCGTCGCTCCTGCGATTGCGGGTTCGCGGAAATGCCTTTCTGCACAACATGATTCGGATTCTCGTCGGTACCATTCGGGATCGCGGCCGCGGTCGGCTGACGGAAAGGCTCGTCGATATCCTCGAATCCAGAAATCGCCTGAAGGCCGGTCCGACCGCTTCCCCTGACGGGCTCTACTTTCACCGGGCGTACTATCCGCCCGCCCTGGTAGCCACCGGCCTTTGCACCCTTGCGGACTACCCGGTGTTTCGTGGCGGCCGCCCAATCGATGGGGACCTACGGACAAATTGAATTGCGAGGCTCGCGCTTTCGCGAACGCTGACCAGAATACTTGGGCGCTTTCATGAAGCCTATCGAACGAAAGAAGCTGCCAACATACCTGGCCTGGGTGTTGGTTCTGGCCGTGGCCCTTCTGCCGGCCGCGCTGGCAGCCCAAGAGGAGGGGCCGGGCCGACGTCCGGAACTCGGCTTCTGGCTGGGGGCCTCCAACCCCATGCCCCAAACTGCTACGGACGAAGTCCTCGACGCGAATATCGGTGGCGGTCTGTTCTTTCGGATTCAGTGGCCGTGGATCCTGCATCTCGAGCTGGGCCTGTCCGTGGCCAGCTACACTTCACGAACCACACAGCAGCTGACGACGGTGCCGCTGTACATGGCATTGTCCTACCGCCTGCCGCTCAGTTGGCCGGTGGAAATCTTTTTGAAAGCGGGCGGCGGTACTTCGTACCTCGAAGTGCGACCGGCCAACCGCAGTGGCTGGGATCCGCTTGTGTTCGCCGGCACCGAATTTTCGATTCAGGCTGGTCGCAAGGTGCGGGTCGGTCTGCGCTTGGACTACAACCTGATCTACGAGCGACACCTGGAACCGCCGCCGGAGGACAAGCTGACCCGCCTCTTCGGCTCCACGGATCCGCGCTATCAGGGGGAGCCCTTCCGTCTCCGAAACGGGAGCTTCTTTCACTTCGGACTCATGGTATCCTTTTTTCTGTAGGTTCGTAATACCGAACAAGCATCAATAATATGGCAAATGAAATAAATAGACCGAATCGCCCGAATTCAGCTCGGGCGGGCTTCCATCCGAAAGACCGGGAGTTGCCGCGCACAGCTACGTCACAGCCGCAGTTCCGGCTGTGGGCTTGGGCGTGCTTGTTGCTTCTGCCTCTGGCGCTGGTCGCGTGCGGCAGCGGGGACGACGGCCAGGCTCTGCTCAGTCGCCTTTCCAACAACAGGATGAAGTTGATTCTGAAGGGCACCTACGCCTCGGATCGACCGCTCGAGTTCTGGGAGATCAACGACAATCAACTCTTTCGCGACTCCGAGGACACTCTCGACCTCACGGCCGCTCCTGCTTATGCGGACCTTCCGATCTTCATCGACATCGGCGAGGTGCGGCTTTCCACCAAGGCTTTCCTCCAGGGGCTGGAACCGATCTCCAACAGCGAGGACTCCGAGGATTTTTGGGACATCTTCTCCACGGAGCGACAGGTGTACTGTAGTCGCCCATATGCGACCGACTTCGACAACGACGGATGCTTTCAAACCGGCGGTTTCATCAACTACATCGAATTCATGAACGGGCGCGGGGCTGTGTTCCCCAGTCGAGATGTGGGACCGGGCACGTACACCCATGCGGGTATCTTCATTCGCCAACTGGTGACAGGGTACTCACGGGCCGGTGGCGCGCTGGTGGAGGCGCGTTTCGACAACAACAAAATCTTCGACGCGCAGAACGTGGCGCCGCTCATGAACTACGACGCCGGGACGGATGCGGTTCAGCAGCAGGTGCTGGCACCGCAGTTCTTCCCGCTGCACCATACCCTGGTCTGGGGCCAGCAGCCGTACATGCACGTGGAGGATTCCTTCTTCCCGCTGATCGTCGAGATTCGCTTCAATCTGAAAGAGAACCTGATGCTGCACAGCTTCACGGACACCAATGGGTTGACCCGAACAGTGGTGGCCGCAAGCGACTGGCGCAGGCAGCACGCTTCACAGATCGAGATGGGTGGCAACGTGCTTACGCGGGCGCGCATGTTCTACTCGGACTTTGTGCGGGATGTCGTGATTTCGAGCGGGACAAGGTCGACGCGCCACTACTACGCGATTTACATTCAGAACGAGTGCATCGACTCCAACGGGCAGGTGGCCTGCAACACCGAGGATCAACTGCCGCTGGCGGCCACGCCCGTCCGAAACGGGTCCGACAACATCCTGGCCAACCTGAGCCCGGGCTTCTACCGGTTGCAGTGTCGCTACGACGAGGTCCACGATGGGTACCCCGAGAAGGTGCTCGGCAGCGTGGATTTCGAGCTCGGGCGCGGACCGGGTGATCCTTTTCAGATCGCGTGCGCCTGCGGCGCGAGCACGACTGCCGGCTGCAATTGATCCTGGACCACCCGGAATCGTTACCGATCCGGTGGCTGATTCGGAACCGCGCTGATCGGGAAATGTCCCCCGGGGCCGGATCTCAGCCGGATCTCAGGCGGATCTCTCGGGCGGGCGGGTCTGGCTCCGCAGCCGCTTGCGGATCTCCCGCGCGCGCCTGCGGTTGGCTTCCACGACTCCGCGTATTCGCTCGGCCTCCCCCTCGTCCTGATCGGTGCTGAACAGGCGACGCATCAGGCGTTCCGGGAGCAGATACCAAACGGCTGAGGAACTGACCAGCAGAGAACCGTCCGGGGCGGTGATGGTGCCGCGCGTGTACATGCGGCGTTTTCGAACTGCGGTAATCCAACACCGAACCTCGGAGGGTCCTTCCAGCGGCGTGGCGCGGTGGTACTTCATGCGCAGCTCGTCGGTCATGACGATGTGGCCGACGTGGAAGCACAGAACGCCCTGGGCCTCGTCCATGATGGCAGCCAGCACGCCTCCGTGCACGAAACCCGGCGCGCCGATCTCGAAGCCGTTGGGTCGGTACGTGAAACGAACCTCCCCGGAACTCTCGTCGAAGGCAAAGTCCGCGTGCAGGCCGTGCTCGTTTTCCGGCCCGCAACCATAGCAGTGAGGTCGGTGCCAGTCGCGCGCGTTGCGGCTGGGCAGTCGGTCCCCGACCGGTTCCCTGGTGTCGGTTGGCATCCGTCTTGGTCTTTGTCAGTCGGCCGGGCGGCAACTATTTCCAGAAGTCGTTGCCGTGGGCGCGCCTCGAATCGCAATGGCGACGGTTTCGAGTGATGAGCGTCTCGCCGGTCGATGTCACTGTGTTTCCCGTCGCTCCTCTGGGCTGCAATTGCTCCATCCTCAGGTGCCGCGAAACGGGAGAGGCGATAGTCATCGACCCGGGCGGGGATGCTCCCAAGATCATCGCGGCCCTCGAGGAGTCCGGCTCGAAGGTGAAATGGATCATCCATACGCACGCCCACTTCGACCACTGTCTGGGCACGCACGATGTGGCGGAGCATTGCCGGACTGTGGACGCTACCGTACAGGTCGGCCTGCACCCCGGTGACAACTTCCTCTACCGAATGCTCGGAACCCAGTGCGGCTGGTTCGGCCTTCCTCCCGTAGACGCGCGGGAGGCTATCTCGCATCCTCTCGAGGATGAGGAGCGCCTCGTCTTTGGAAGGATGGCCATCGAAGTCCTGCACACCCCAGGCCACACGCCCGGTTCGTGTTCCTTCTGCCTGCCCTCCATCGGCCTGCTGTTTTCGGGGGACACGCTCTTTGCCGGCGGGATCGGTCGCACGGATCTCCCTGGTGGGGACCCGGATATGATCCTTCGCAGCATTCACAATCGCCTGCTCTCCCTGGATGACGGCACGCAGGTCGTGCCGGGTCACGGCCCTTTCACGCGCATCTTCGACGAAAAGCGCACGAATCCCTTTCTTTCGTAGAGCATACGGGCTCGTATCCTTGCTACTCGGCCCGCTTTCGGCTTGTCCTCCCGCGGCCGGAACACATTCTTGCAGCCATGAGCATGATCGACTATTCGCGGGTGGCGATAGTTACAGGGACATCCTCGGGGATCGGGCGGGCCACCGTTTTCGCAATGGCCGAGCGCGGCTTCCGCGTCTACGCCCTGCTGCGCAAGCCGGCGGACATTGGGTCCCTGGATCAGGAGATCGTCGAGCGCAACCTGAGCCACGCCATCACGACCCTCCAGCTGGATGTTACTGACGCGCACGGTCGGGAGCGCCTGCGCAGCGAGATCTTGGACCGCGAGTCCGAGCGGCTGTATGACGAGAATCCGCCGGAACTCGTGCTCGTGAACAACGCGGGCTTTGGTCTGACGCGCGCTTTCGAGGAGATGTCCGACGCAGATCTGAGGAGCATCTTCGAAACGAACTTCTTTGGAGCCGTTTCGATGACGCGAGAATTCCTGCCGGTCATGCGCCAACTCAAGCGCGGGCGGATCATCATGGTCTCGAGTGGCTTCGGGTTGGTTGCCGCGCCGCTGCTGTCGGCGTATTGTGCAACGAAGTTTGCGCTCGAGGGATTCAGTGAGAGTCTCCACTACGAGCTGATCGGACACAACGTTCACGTGAGCCTGATTGAACCGGGCCCCGTACGAACGTGGTTCAACCAGAACAGCCAGGATCCGGAGCCCCCGGAAGACTCCCACTACGCGGCCCTGTACGGGCGGGCCGTCGAGGTCCGTGACCTGGGCGCCAAATGGGCTTCGTCTCCCGAGGACGTTGCGCGGGTGGTTCTGGACGCGGCGTGCGCCTCCTCTCCGCGCTTGCGCTATCCGGTGGGCCCGGCCGCGCACCTTGCGGGGGCCGCCACGTTCTTTCCGCAAACGCTCATTGACGGCGCCTTCAAGCTGTTCACATGAAGTCATCACCCGGAGCGAACACAGGATCGGGGTTGCTCGGGTCCGGTTTGACACTCAGCTTCCCGTTTGCGAAGACGACACCGTGAAGAGTATCGTCGTCGATGGTGTCACCGTACATCTTGCGGGGCCCGACCTGGTCGAGACTCCCTGGGTGGGGAACATGGACGTCCTGCACCAACTCCTGGCCTGCTGGATTACCGTGCACCCGGATGATATTCCGCTGAATCCCCGGTTGATCGGAAGGCCCGGAGTCGGTAAGACCACGCTGGCCTGTGCGGCGGCGGCTCAGCTGAAGCGGCCCACGTACATCTTCCAGGCCACCATGGACACGCGCCCGGAAGACCTGCTGGTGACGCCGGTGATCGCCGAAAATGGAGCCATCAAGTACGTGGCGTCCTCGTTGGTCACCGCCATGGTCACGGGTGGTGTGGCCATCCTGGACGAAGGAAATCGTATGGGAGAGAAATCCTGGGCTTCTCTCGCCCCCCTTCTGGATCACCGGCGGTACGTGGAGAGCATCGTGGCCGGCATCAAGATCAAAGCCCACTCCGACTTCCGGTTCTGCACGACGATGAACGAAGACTCGTCCACCTACGACGTCCCCGAGTACATCCAGAGTCGCCTGCAACCGCAGATTTACATCGACTTCGCCGACGCGGACGAGGAGGCGGAGATACTCCGGGCCAACATGCCGTTTGCGCCGGACCAGATCATCGAATACGTCGTCGGCTTTCTCCAGAAAGCGCACGCCGCTGACGAGCCCTACTCCGTACGCGACGGCATCAATATCACACGTATGGTGATGAAGCTGGGGGTCTCCAGGCGCGGCGCGGAAACCGAAAAACCCGACCTCGCCAGCATCGGCGCGGAAATGCCGGTTTTGCGCGGTCTCATGCACGACGCCGTGATGGGAATACTGGGAGACGATGCCCTGCGCTACCTGAGCTGAACGGCCTATGCGCAACACGCATCCCGGCGAAGGTTACACGGTTCCCCTGGGTCGTGGAGTGCACGCGCTGCCCATCGTGCACGGATCCCTGGAGTACACCGTCGCGGTGCGCGAACTGCTGAATCGTTATCGCCCGCGGGCCCTGGCGCTGGAGCTGCCCGAGCACCTCAGGGACGCGATCGAGCAGGCCCTGCCGGAAGCCCGTCACATTCCTTTCATCACCACGAAGTACGAAAATGACCAGCACGCCTTTCATCTGATTCTCGAACCGCTCGAACCGATCGTGGAGGCCCTCCGCACGGCCTACGAAAGGGACATTCCGTTCCACCTCGTGGACCGCTTCGATGGCAGGCACAACGCCTGGTTGCCCGAGAGCTTTCCGGACACGTACGCGCTGCGCATGCTTTCGCCGGTCGAACTCTTCGAGCTCTACCGCAAACACCTTCCGGAGGACGACGGCAGTTCGCTCTTCGAATTGGTCGGCCGGATCGACCTGGGCCGCGAATTGCATATGGCGCGCCGACTCCGCCAGTTGGCTGCCGTGCTGTCCGAGGAACGCGACGGGGCGGAAATTCTCTTCGTGGGCGGAATTCGCCACGTGGCATCCCTCACGCGCCTTCTGAACCTCCCCGAAGAAGAATTCGTACGGGAAGCTGAACAGTCGGCCACTGCGTCCGAAGAGTTGAAGCTCGGCGAAGAGGAGCCCCTGGAAGCTTTGCTTCGTGTGGCTTCGAATGAGCCCGCCCAGAGTCGAGTTTCCATTCTCTCCCGCAAGTCCACCGAAGTTCTCGATCAGCCGGCGTTCTTCAACAACGCTTGGAACCAGGTTCGCGAGCGACCGGAAGCCCTGTCCGCGTTTCAGCGCGTGGATCTTCTGCGGGCCGCGTACCGGGAGGCGGTGAATCGCTACGAACGCCACACGGGCGAGCTCATCGCCCCTCAGCGCGAAAAGCTTTTCTTTCGTTTTGCCCGGAATTGGAGCATAGTGGCCGGTCGCCTGCTCCCGGATACTTACCGCATGGTCATTGCGGCGCGCGGTTTCGGAAACGACAACTTCGCGCGTATCATGTACAACGTACTGCACGAACTGCCCTCGGCGCGTAACAGTCGCTTTCAGGAAGAGCAACTCACCCTCGACGACCTTCACCGCGACAGTCGGCTGATCCGCTTTCGGATGAAGGTGCGCATCAAGCGCAAAGTGCCGCCGCCGGACATCGTCCGCCGCTTCCGTCGGGAGAAATACCCGGGCGAATGGCGGGAGGCCTGGCGGGGTTCCGGCATCTGCTCCTACCCGCCGGAAGATATACAGATCGAGGACTTTGGCCGCTATCTACAACAGCGCGCGCGCGCGATTCTGCAGGGGAGCGAAAGTCGAACGGTGCCCTTCACGGCCAGCCTGCTCGACGGGATCGACTACAAGGAGACCATCCGCAATCTGCCGCTCGGCAAAGTGTTCGTCAAGGATGTGCGCCAACGCGGTCTGGAAGCCGGTTCGGTCGTCGTGATTTTCAGCGAGGATACCGAGCAGTTTCCGTGGCGCCAGGTGTGGTGGGGTGAACACCAACAGGAAAGCGACATGGCCTTCTACGCCACGACTCCCGGCGAGCATATGGTGGGGCCGGGCATTACCCGCTGTAGGTATGGTGGCCTCATGCTCACGTATCCACCCGGTCGCATCCATGACATCTGGACGGACCCGTCGTACAAAGACTTCCAGAATCCGGCGGACCTGTTGCTCGTAGGAGCTCTCGTCTACAACGAACGCAATGCCGTCGTCCACCTGTCCAACCGCGCCCCGCACGCGAAGCTCAGCCAACTCGCAGGACGCATGGGCCAAAAGATCGTGCACATTCCCCTCTCCACCATAAGCGCGGAGATGCTGGGCCGCATTCAGCGATTCCACGTCTTGGACAGCCGCGAGCGTAGAGACGAGGCGGACGATCACATATGGTGAGAGCCACATCCGAGGTGAAGGCCGAAACCAAGGCGGCCGTCATTGCTGCCTACCGCCGTTCCCTCGAACGCCGCTATCAGATTGCAAGCGTCCGTGCGATTCCGCAATTGGCCGAGCACGGCGCGCTGCTTTCGGACGAACTCATCGCGCGCGTACGGGACTTCTTTCTGCTGCACCTGTACCCTCCCGCCGAGACGCGGCAGGTCCTGGACGACGCCTTCGATCGCATGAAGGACGTGATGACTTCGCCGCGGCGCATGTTCGCGCTACTCGGGACCGCGGGCCGATCGCTGTTTCGTCTGGGGAGCATGATTCCCTCGGCCATCTCGGCCGGGCTCCATACGCTCGAGGCGGTGGCCGAAATCCGCAAACTGGAAGGGACCCTGGCGGCGCGTGCCGAGCGTGACGGCATTGCTCCCGGTCGCATCGGCGAAGACCCGGTGTTCGCCGAGCTCGTTCGCTCCCTGCCCGAGAAAGAAGTCGTTCGTTTCCGAGCCGAGATGAACAAGCTGTTCCGCCATCTTTCCAATATCCGTCTGCTGGAAGCGACCATCGACATCCTCAGGGATTCGCGTGATCGCATGCAGGAGCGCGGCGACCTTTTCACGGAGGCAGAACTCTCCGGCATATCCCTGGGGATTGACGTCATGGAGGCCGGGGTGGCGCTCTACCGAGAGGTTTCGCCCGAGCAGATCGATGCTCTTCATGCTGGCGTGAACCTGATCGAAGAACATTGGTACGACCAAATGGTCGGTCGTGTAGCGCCTGCTACATGATGGCGAGCCGCCCTCGCAGCAAGCGAGTTGCCTGTTTCGCGAGCACTTCCCGCCGCTCTTCGCCGCAGCCGCATATCGCGTCGGTGACGAGGTTCCGTGACATGATGACATATGGGATGGCAAAGTGCCCCGGACGGGGCCATACGCCCCATGCTGCGCAGTGCGCGCCAGGATGCACGAAATCCGAGGCCCGGGTGTGAGTGCGTGCCCCAGGGTACGCTCCTTGCAGTGGAATCCCGATGCAGCTAGCCATCAGCGAGTACGAGGTCGGCCACTTCTACGATGAGATGTTCACGGGCAATCGTTCCGTCCGCGACGGCTACCTGCCGGTAAGCCGCGAATTCGCCTCCCTCACCCCGGCGGAATTGAACCGTCGCAAGCACGCCGTCGAACGCAGTCTCATGCACATGGGCATCACCTTTCGGGTTTACGGTGGCGAGGACACGAGCCTGGAGAGAGTGCTGCCCTTCGACCTGCTGCCCAGGGTGATCGAACCGGCTGAGTGGGCGGGGTTGGAGCGTGGCCTCAAGCAGCGTGCCATCGCCATCAATCTGTTTCTGGCCGACATCTACGGGGAGCAGCGCATACTCCGCGACGGCGTGATCCCCCGGCGCATCCTCGAAGGAAGCCAGGGCTACCGGCAGGCCTGTATCGGTTTGCGGCCGCCAAAAGATATATATACGCATATTATCGGAACGGATCTCATTCGGCACAACGACGGTCACTACTATGTGCTCGAAGACAACCTGCGCTGCCCGTCGGGCGTGGCCTACGTGCTCCAGAATCGCGAAAGCATGAAGCGCAGTTTTCCGGGCCTATTTCGTTCCATTGGTGTGCGACCGGTGAACGACTACCCGATGCAGCTCCTGGCCCGTTTGCAGTACCTCAGTTCGCGCGAGCGACCGACCGTGGTCGTTCTCACGCCCGGGGTCTACAATTCCGCCTACTTCGAGCATGCGTTCTTGGCCAGGCAGATGGGCGCAGAATTGGTCGAAGGCAAGGACCTGCTGGTTCAGAACCAGCGAGTCTACATGCGCACGACGCGCGGTCTGCAGCGTGTCGACGTCATCTACAGAAGAATCGACGACGACTTTCTCGATCCCACTGTCTTTCGTAAGGACTCGATGCTGGGCGTGAAGGGCCTCTTCGAGGCTTACCGCTCGGGAAACGTGGCTCTGGCGAACGCGCCCGGCGCGGGCGTTGCCGACGACAAGGTGGTCTACGCGTACATCCCGAAAGTCATTCGCTACTATCTCGGAGAGGATCCGATTCTGCCCAACGTACCCACCTACGTCTGCGAAGAGGAAGACGATCGTCGGTACGTCCTCGAGAACATCCAGAATCTCGTCGTGAAGGCAGCCAACGAAGCGGGCGGCTACGGCATGCTCATCGGGCCTCACTCGACTGCCGAAGAGCAGGAAGAGTTCCGCAAAAAGATTGTGTCCCGTCCACGGGACTACATTGCGCAACCCGTGCTTTCCCTTTCGCGGGTGCCCACGGTGATCGATGGACACCTCGAGGGTCGACACGTCGATCTGCGTCCGTTCTTGATCTACGGCCAGGACATCCACGTTCTACCGGGGGGACTGACGCGTGTTGCTTTGAAGAAGGGCTCTTTGGTCGTCAACTCGTCGCAGGGCGGAGGCAGCAAAGACACCTGGGTGTTGCGCGAATGAATCCATGCTCAGTCGCGTTGCCGATTCCATTTACTGGCTGAACAGGTACATTGAGCGAGCGGACAACTATGCCCGATTCGTCGACGCCAACATCAGTCTGACGCTGGACCTTCCGCCCGGCATGGCCGAGCAGTGGACGCCCCTCATCGAGACCACCGGCGACGTCACTCTTTTCGACAAACTGTACGATCGCTCCACGAGCCGCGAAGCTGTGCTCTCGTTTCTGATTTGGGACGAGCGCAACCCGAACTCCATCGCCAGTTGCATCACGAGAGCTCACGACAACGCCCGAACCGTGCGCGACGTACTTTCCGGGGACCTGTGGCATCACGTGAACCGGTTGCACCTCGAAATGCGCGAGCTGGTCCACGGTGACCAGGAGTTGCTCAACGATCCTCTGCCTTTTGCAGCCCGGATTCACCACGAGTGCCTGTACTTTCAGGCGCTGATGGACACGACCATCTCTCACACCGAAAGTTGGCACTTCGGGAACCTCGGTCGGCTTCTGGAAAGGGCTGACAAGACGACCCGGCTTCTGGACGTGAAGTACTTCATTCTGCTCCCGCGTGTGGAGGATGTCGGCAAGTCCTTCGACCTTTTGCAGTGGTCCTCGGTGCTCAAATCAGCGGGCGCGTACGAGATGTATACGGTGAAGTACGGTACGATCGAACCAATCTCGATCGCGCGGTTTCTCATCCTGGACGACGCGTTTCCGCGCGCCATACGTTTCTGCCTGATACACGCGGAGGGTTCGCTGCGCGCCGTCACCGGCTCCTCGAGCGGTCAGTTCGCAAACCGCGCGGAAAAGGAGCTGAGCCGCTTTCGCGCCGATCTCGACTACTCGGAGATGGAGGACGTCGTTCGCGCGGGGTTGCATCCGTACCTGGACACCCTGCAGTCGCGCATCAACGACGTGGGGCACGCCCTCTACGAGGCGTACTTTCGCCTCGAGTAGAATCGGAAGGCTACGGGGCCTGGGTGGAGCCTGGAGCCCCGGGATACCTCTTGCGCCAGAACCAGTACAGCGGCAGGCCTGCGAGCACGAGACCCGATCCTATACCCGCATCCAGCGGGGCGCGAACGACCGTGACCGCAAGAAGCGCCGCGCAAAAGGCAACATAGGCCGCGGGCACCCAGGGATATCCCCAGGCGAGAAAAGGCCGTTCGTGATCCTTCATCTTCACGCGCAGCACGAAGACGCCCAGGGCGCCCATGCCGTAGAAGATGAACGAAGCAAACACGAGACGATCCGTCAGTTGGTCGAAAGTTCCGGAGAGCACCAACAGCGCCGACCAGATACCCTGCAGGATCAGCGCGCGCGACGGCGTCCGGTAGGCCGGGTGTGCCGTTCCGGTTCCGCGAAAGAAGACGCCCTCCGTGCCCATGGCATAGTAGATCCGTGAAGCGGTGAGTATGGTTACGTGCAGGGTTCCAAAGGTGGAAAGCAGAATGAGCAGCGTAACCGCGCGCGAGCCGCCTTCTCCGGCAACGCGCCGAACGACCTCGATGGCCACGATGCTGTTCTCTCTTTGGGCCAGCGCAGCGATTTCGCCGGCAGGCATGATATAGAAATACACACCATTGACGAGAACGTAGATACAGATGACGGCCAGAACTCCGCGCGTGATGGCGATGGGGATGTTGCGTTTCGGATCCCGGACTTCGCCACCGAGCATCGTAATCGAGTTCCAGCCCTGGAAGGCCCAGAACGCTCCGAGCATTGCGGAAAACAAAGCCCCCGTGAAACCAAAGGCGCCCGGCGACTGTGGTGTGGCAGCCCGCGCGTCGACCAAGAGGCCGAGCTGTCCACCGCCCAGCGTGAGACCGAAGAGGATCACGAGGGTGATGCCGAAGAGCTTGGCCACCGTCAGGATGTTCGACAGCAGACCGCCGAGTTCGATGCCCCGCCGATTGGCCACGGTGAGAACGACGATGGCGATGATGGTGGCGAGCTTGGTGCCGAAGTTCTGAAAGGGAAAGAAGAGTCCGAATAGAGACACTGCCTGCCACTCGGGCGGCGGTTGGGGAAGCCGTACCAGCTCGTTGATGCACTCCGCAAACACGTAGCCGACACCGGCGATGGTGGCGGACTCGATGACGGCAAACGAAGACCAACCGTAGAGGTACGCGAACAGGTTGCCGTACATGCGGCGGAAGAATGCGTATTGCCCCCCCGGTTCCGCAATGAGCCCGGCCACTTCGACATTGGTCAGCGCGCCCGCCAGCGTAACCAGACCCGCCAGAGCCCAGGCGAGCAACACGAACCAGGGCGCGGGGAAGGCGGCCGCCATGGGCGCAGCCTTCTTGAAGACGCCCGAGCCCACGACCGAACCAATGACCGCAAAGATTGCCGTCCACAGACCGAGGCTGCGCAGCAACTCTCCGCGTGAACCGTGCATACGCCAGGAGGAAGCGTCGCGCGGTCAAAGTCTACGCGAAATCAGGCGCTGGCTTTCTGGAGGCTACTCCGAACCGTTCTTGTACGCAAGCAGTGCGAACCGTGAGATCGAAGCGCCGGGATTGTAGACGGAAACGATGCGATAGGCCCCCGGCGCCATGGTCGGCACTCCCGCCGCATTCGTTGTAACAAACTCTTCGGCCGAACCCGCGTTGCGCCCGCAGCGCACCCAGCCGCCCCCCGACGCGGACGAGGTGCAGGCCGTGTAGCCGACAGTGCCGCCCGTCGCGTCGTTGTCGAAGCCCACGTAGAGGTCTGAGTTTCCGGTTTCGGGGATCAATCGAAAGTCCGGCTGAAACGGACCCAGGTTGCCGGGTTCGTATGCAACCTCGAAGCGATAGTAACACGAAGAAAGCGACGGGACCGAACCGGTGCGAAGATATACGAGCGATTCCGCGCCGGCCGGGGCTGAAGCGCACTGCGACTCGGTCTGCGGCGTTGTGGCCGAGCCTCCGGAAGGCCGAAGCAGGCTCGAAAGGAGCGCGCCGGATCGGAAGAACTCACATTCTTCCCGCTCTTTCTTGTCGGCGGGACACTCCCACGGTTCCCGCCGGCACTGCAGGAGCAGCAGGCCCAGTGCGAAGGCCAGGAGCGACGCCAGGGCGAAAGGTGATTTCATTGGACTTACCTCATCGCGTGCTATCCGAGCCGCGCAGAGGCAGGGCCAAAAAAACTACGCGCGCGCGAAGGCGGAGAACGGCAGGTGCAGGCGACTGACAGTGCAGTCGCCTTCGACTCCGATGGTGAGATACTTGCCGTCGAGCCCCAGTCCTTTGAGCGACGTAATGATCATCGCAAAGCCAATTCCGGCGCCTTCCTGTTCGCCGGTTTGAGCCAGGAAGTACTCCGCCAGGTTCTCACACTTCATGGCGGCTGCGAGCTTCTGACGAACGCGCACGTCGTCTTCAGGAGAGATGGGGACGTTGTTCTTGACCAAGAAGTAGGCGCCATCGGTGTCCACGAACGACTTGATTCGGACCCAGAGCCCCATTTCGCGGGCCGTCAGGGCAAGGCGACGGAACGCGTCCGTACGGCCGGTCAGCGCCTCTTTGAGGTCCGTCGTCGATGCGGAGTCGTTCTGTCTTTTCAGCGCAAACTTGAGGTTGGCTTTGGCCGCGTTGACGATCAGCTCTTTTGTCAGCGGGTAGATGGTATCGAGCAGGTCCTCTCGGGACTGTCGCGCGAGCATCGAAAGAACGATGTCGCGCAGTTGCTTGGCCGCGCGCGGACTGAATTCGAAGGCGCCGAGGTTCGTGAACTCCCCATTGGTCAGCGCGCGAACGTAGCGGTCCCGGTCGAAGGCGTCGGCCTTGGGCTGAAGGTCGTCGGATTGTAGTTCGAACTCGCCTGTGTCGCTCACGGCTCGCGGTCCTTGGGCTCCTTGGTTTCTCTGGGCGCCGCCGGATCCGGTTCCGGTCTGTTCGGCCCCGCTTCCGATTTCGCTCCCGGAGCTGTGCCAGGATCAGGCGATACCATCGGCAACAGTTGTCCCGTGTAGTAATGCGACGTGTATTCGTACAGAACGTCGGATCGGAGGTCGTAAAGGCATCCGACAATCACAGTCGGCAAGTTGAGGACGAACGCGAGAATGGAAAGGCCCGTCTGGTCGCTCGAGTGCAGTACGATGCTGTCCGGGTCATGGCCCGCCTTGGTGAAGTAGAGCACCGCTCGATCGACCTGCCTCACACGCATGGTGCACGGCGTGGTCGGGCAGGATCCGATTTGCCTGCCGTTACGCAAGAGTTGAACCTGAGCCCCAGGCGGGTCACTGCGAATACTCAGATCCTGTTCGTTTCCGACAAGCAGGGTCATGCAGGCTGCACCCTGAGAGGCCGCGCAAAAGAGGGCTACACGCAGCACCGCAAGCCGTATCATGGCCACACCTCCAGCATGGGACGAAATGCGGACTCGAAGGCCTGACCAAAATTTGGCTTTGGCAACGGTATCATACCGCATCGCTGACCGTGTGTTGCGAACAGGTTCAAAGCCACCAGAGTAAGGAGCTCGCGTCGCTGGGTTCTGGACTTCGACGAGCGATAAAACTCGCTCGAGCTCGCGACCAAGTCTCCATCCCGATCGAATACGAGGAATACTATGGCCCACCACTTCTCGGTCTGATTGGGGCAATACTGATTGCTTCCGACGGGAATCGCCCTGGTCACCTGACGAGGCCGAACAAAGGGTACGATGAGATAGGCAGCAGATCCGGGAATCGCGGCGCGCACTTTGTGTTTCCGAAAGCGGTATTCTGGGAAGCGAAAACTGCCGGGCGATCCTTGATGCTCCGGCGTTCGCAATGCCAGCTCGATGTCGAGTGCCGTATCGTGGAATTCGAGCGTGACCCCTCCGTTCGCCCACGCCTGGCGAATTCGTTCACGCGATGATTGCAGGTATTCGTTCAGGGCTGCAGCCCATTTCAGGTCCTGGGCATCCGATAGGCCCTGACTGAAGACCGGGGGCGTGAACAAGGCCGAGCGCATACGCTCCGGCGGTCCGGGTTTGCGGAACGGGGTCTCACTGTGTTCCAGACGAAAAGTCCGACAGGCCGCGATGACCAGCAGGGTCATAAGAGGTGCAAGCAGCTCGCCACGACTCAACCTCTGGTTCGAGCAGATCCGTGCCATCAATACTTCCCTTTGCCGGCATCCTGGCAATTCACGATGGCCACCGAAGCGCTCGCTCCGATGCGCGAGGCACCGGCCCCGATCATGTCAAGCGCCGTTTGGTGATCGCGGATGCCGCCGGATGCTTTGACGCCGTGATCGCTCCCGGCAATCTCGCGCATGATCTGGATGTGCTCGACCGTGGCCCCGCCGGGGCCGAACCCGGTGGAAGTCTTGAGAAAGTCCGAGCCCGCCGCCACGGCGATCTGGGAAGCGCGCCGAATCTCATCCTTGTTCAGGTAGCAGGTTTCCAGAATCACCTTCGTGATCACGTTGCCGCGCGCTGCGCGAATGACCGCACGGATGTCCTCTTCGACCAGCTTCCAGTTTCCGGAGCGCGCCGCGCCCACGTTGAGCACCATGTCCACTTCGCCTGCTCCCTCGTCGATCGCCACGCGCGTTTCGAGTTCCTTGACGCGAGAAAAGGTGGCCCCGAGAGGAAAACCGATCACGGTGCACACTTTGACGCCACTGCCCCGCAGCAGGCGCGCGGCCAGCGGCACCCAGGCCGGGTTCACGCACACACTCATGAAGCAGTTGGCGGCCGCTTCTTCGCAGAGCTTCGTGACGTCCGAAGCTGTGGCCTCCGCCTTCAGGAGCGTGTGATCGATGAGTCGCGCCAGTCCCTTGTCCGGGCAGCTTCCCAGGGGCGGGACGCACGAAAGGCGGCTCGCGCCGGCGCCCAAGAGGTCGCTCACGCGTCCGAGGCCGTCCCAAGCAGGAGGGCAGGATTCGTCGCAGGCGTCGTCTGCGGGCGTCGACCCGCGCGCGTGTGAGCCCGCCGCAGCGGGCTTGGCCAGCCGCGACATGACCATCGTGGTAATCTGTTGTACGAGTTCGTTGCGTTCCATCGTCCGTTCCCCTGCTCTCACGCCTTCTTGCCGGCGCACCCACAATCGCCCGTTTCCAGAGCCATGATTTTCTCCACGCGCTTCTCGTGGCGACCGCCTTCGAACCGGGTGGCGAGCCACAGGTCCACGAGGCCCGCGGCCTCTGCGGGCGTGTGGAACGGCGCGCCGAGCGTCAGCACGTTTGCGTTGTTGTGTGATACGCTGTTGACGATCGTCTTTTCGTTGTAGCAAAGGGCCGCGCGAACGCCTTTGATCTTGTTGGCCGCCATGCTCGAACCGATGCCCGCGCCATCCAACATGATCCCGCGCGCGGCCTTGCCGCCGGCGACAGCCTTTCCGACCGCCGCCGCAAGATCCGGATAGTCGACAGCCTCCTTGGAGAAGCAACCCATGTCGAGTACGGCGTGACCCTTCTTTTGGAGGTGGTTCTTGAGCTGCTCTTTGAGTTCGAAGCCGCCGTGGTCGGCGCCGAGCGCCACTGTCAGGGTGGGAGCGGCGGTCGCCTGAGCGGCCGGAGAGCGCGGCGCCGACGCGACGGGCGTTTCGGCCGAGGCCTGCGCACCCAGCATGCGGTCCACCACTGCCTCGACGATCTTTCTGACTTCCGCTTCGTTCATCCTCTACTCGGGGAAACCTCAATTATGGTTGGTCACGATTCACGCGATCCACGATACCGACAATCACGGCGCGTGCGGGCGCTGTCTTATCCTGGAGGACCGTGCGAGCGGAGTTACCTTCGTCCACATAGATGACCGGATCGCCGGGGCCCGCCTGGACCGCGTCGATGGCGGCAAAAGCCGAACCAATGGCGCGACCTTCCGGATCTACGGGGCGAACGAGCAACAGGCGTTGTCCATCGTAGATGCTGTGTTTCACGGTGGCCGTGACCGAACCTGTGACAACGCCGAGCTTCATTCTGTTCGACTTCCTTTCATTCTCGGACTGCGCGCTCCACGATCAAGAGGCCCGGATCCTCACTGCGCTTCTTCTTTCCGGTCAGGCGTTTCACGATATGACCGTCTTCGTCGACCGAATCGACGATGGCCGTCACCGTGGCGTCACTCACGTTCCAGGTGTTGGTCAGCGCAAGGGCGGCTTCACGCCCGGTTTCGAAAAGCACGAGCTCTCCCGGTCCCGCCGCGGTCACGTCGGTGGCCACGAGTTCGCGTCCGTCGGGCTTCAGCTCCGAGTCCAGCGGCTGGATGAGCAACAGCTTCTCTCCGCGGAAGCTCTCCAGCTTCGCGTCGCAGACGACGGTTCCTGTGACACGCGCGAGTTTCATACGATGCGGAAATACCCCACGAGCGCGCAGCGTCGTTCCCGGGAAAAAGTGAGGCACGTCGTCAAACCGTCCCCCGTGGGGCTGGCAATCGTGAACGAAGTGTATCCGGGACCGCCTTCGCCGAGCCCGGCGTAGTTGGGCGCATTCTTCACGAAGATGGAACCCTGGAAGGCGCGCGCCATCTTGGAGAGCTTGGCCACGTCGTGCGAATGCATGGACGCGGTGTGGTTACATTTCTGCTCGGCCGCCACGGCCAGCTCGATGGCCTTGTCGACGGTTGCGCACTTGGTGATCGGCAGGACGGGCATCAACTGCTCGGTCCAGACGAGCGGGTGGTCGTTGTCCACTTCGCAGAGAATCGTGCGCACGTCATCGCCCACGTTGACGCCAATCTCGCGGAGGATCACAGAGGCGTTCTTGCCGACGAACTTCTTGTTCGCGTGTCCGCCGCAACCGGGGCTGCCCCGATCCGACAGTACGATTCCGGTCAACCGCTCGATCTGACTCTTGTTGATGACATAGGCGCCCGCGGCGCGCATGGCCTCGATCAGTTTCGGGGCAATCGACGCCTCGGCGATGACTTCTTTTTCGTCCGTGCAGATCACGTTGTTGTCGAATGAGTGCCCCATGACGATATCGCGACCGGCCTTCTCGATTTCGGCCGTAGCATCGACCACGGCCGGCGGATTGCCGGGTCCACCGCAGATCACTTTCTTGCCGGACGCGAAGGCGGCCTTCACGACAGCCGGTCCTCCGGTGACGATGAGCAGGTCGATGCCTTTGTGCGCCATGAGCTGACCCGCGGAGTCGAGGGTGGGTTCGGCCACACCCGTCAGAATGTTCGGCGGGCCGCCGGCCGCTACGGCGGCGCGGTTGATCAGGCGAATCGTATAGGCCGACACGCCCTTGGCGCTGGGGTGCGCGTTGAACACGCCGGTGTTGCCCGCGGCGATGAAGCCTATGCCGTTGTTGATGATCGTCTCGCTGGGATTCGTGGTGGGTGTGATGGAACCGATGACGCCCCAGGCCGCGCGCTCGATGAGAATGAGACCGTTGTCATTTGTGAACGCGTGGGTCTGCATGTGCTCGAAGCCGGGCGTTTTGTTGATGACCAGCAGGTTCTTGGCCACCTTATCCTCGACGCGCCCCAGCCCGGTTTCCTCCACCGCCATGCGCGCCAGCTCTCGGGCGTTGTCCCGCAGCGCCTGCCGGATCGTTTCGATGATCCGCACGCGCGTTTCGACCTTGAGTTCGATGAGAACCTGAAAGGCCGCGCGGGCCGCTTTCACGGCTTCGTCGATCGTGCCGAAGATGCCTTCGCCGAGGGAGCGCGGGTCGTGCCCGCTGCTCACCTTGGTCCCGCGCGACTGAATTTCCGCGACGACCTGGCTGACGATTTGCTCGATTTGTGTCTGGTTCATGGTTGCTGGTCTCTCAGACGGTGGCTCCGGCCAGGGCTACGCCCCTGGTGATTGCAGCGAAGGAATCGGCCTGGAGCGAAGCGCCGCCCACGAGTACTCCGTCCACGTCCGCGCGTCGGCAGAGTTCGGCGGCGTTGTCCGGTTTCACGGAGCCGCCGTAGAGGATGCGAATCCGCTCGGCGATTTCGAAACCCCAAAGGCCTACGAGCACGCTGCGGATGAAAGCGTGGGCCTCCTGAGCATCCTGCGGCCCTGCGGTTCGGCCGGTTCCGATGGCCCAAATGGGTTCGTAAGCAAGCATCAAGTTTTCGGGAGCGTCCACTTCGATGCCTTCGAATCCGTAAACCAACTGACGTTCCAGGACTTCCTGAAGTCGGCCCGCTTCGCGCGCCTGCAGGGATTCGCCCACGCACACGATGGGAACGAGTCCGGCGCGTTGCGCGGCCTGCGTTTTGCGACGGATCCAGTCGTCGGTTTCCGAGAATATCTCCCTGCGCTCCGAATGCCCGATGAGGACATGTGTGCCGCCAGCATCCCGTATCAGCTCCGGCGAAAGCTCACCGGTGAAGGCGCCGCGCGCTTCCCAGTAGCAGTTCTGCGCGGCTACGGAGACACCGCTGCCCGCCACGAAGCGCGCCACGTCGGCCACCAGCAGAGCGGTGGGTGCAAGTATCACTTCGATTCGACTGCGTTCCTCGGCGGTCTGCGCCAGGAACTGAGCCACAAAGTCCTGGGCTTCCTGCCGAGTCTGGTAGAGTTTCCAGTTTCCGGCGGCGACGGGGCGGCGCAGACTCACGTGAGGCCCCCCCCGTCCTTGCGAAATGTGATGGCGCCTTCGCGCTCCACGAGGTCCACGATGCCAGCGATTACGGCATCCACGGGCCTGTCCTTGGTGCCGTCCGTTTGCCGGGCGCTCGAACCCTGCGAAACCAGGACGACTTCCCCTTCACGGGCGCCCACCAGATCCAACGCGACGAACGGCGCGCCGACCCGTTTGCCGCCGGCATCTACTTCGGAGACGTGCAGAAACACCGGCTCGGTGAGCCAGTTGCTCAGACGTTCGCACACGATATTCCCTGTTACTTCCGCGAGAATCAATGCTCCCTTCTCCGGGTCGGCAGGACCGGACCGTCGCGCTCGGGCACGGAGTCCGGGGGTGTCACGAACTATCTCGGCACACGTCAGGAGGCGTCTTCGCTCTTGCGATACACCATCCTGCCATCATGCTGCACGAGTTCGACGATGCCCATGATGGCGGCGTCACAGGGGCGACCCGTTGTGGCCTCGGTCATGCGCGCCGAACTTCCAGCGACGACGAGGACAACCTCACCGGCGCCGGCTCCGACGGCATCCATGGCCACCAGGTAGTCCTGCTTTCCCTGCGTGGTGGCTCCATCCAAGCGCTCCACGAGGAGCAGCTTGATGTCGTTCACACCCACATCCTTGTGCGCGGAAACCACGTTTCCGACAACACGGCCCAGAATCATTCCCGGTCCGCCCTGAGCTTACTTGCCCTTCCGACCCAGGGGCAGTGCCGAATCCACATTCGAATGCGGCCGCGGGATGACATGCACGGTGACGAGCTCACCGATTCGGGCGGCAGCTTTGCTGCCTGCATCGGTGGCGGCTTTCACGGCCGCGACGTCTCCGCGCACAATTGCGGTCACATAGCCGCCGCCGGTCTTCTCGTATCCAACGAGATCCACACGCGCTGCTTTCACCATGGCATCAGCTGCTTCGACCATGGCTGCAAAGCCACGGGTTTCGATCATTCCCAGTGCATCCTGCGTGATATCGTTCATGCGTATCGCACTCCCACAATTCTAATTATTGAAGAAATAGCCTTCTCGGGCAGCGCCCGAAACCAAGACCAGAGCGCGACCTTCCGCCCTGTAAAGTCGATTTTTCTCCGGCGGTGTTTTTTCCACGGCAGGGCTCCTTTTCACTTTACGAAACACGCGGCCGGCGGGAATAGATGCCTTCCCTTTCAGGAGGATCTCTTCCAGCCATGGCCAAATCCGAGTATCAGCTGCGCGTCTATTCCTTCATTGACCAATTGCAACCGCAGCTTGCCTCTTATGTCGCGAAGGACAACAAGGTCTTCGATCCCAGCGAATACGACGCGGCCCTGTACGTGGAGATCGCGCCGGCCATGGACATCCACCGAATGATCGACCTGGCTCTGAAGGCCACGCGCGTTCGACTGGGCGTGGTCATCACCGAACGACAATTCGGTCAGTTGGAAGTGCACCACCACGATCAGGGTGAAGTGCGCCAGGCGGGCCAGGCCATCCTCGAAGCCACTCATCTTTCGGAAAGCAACCGGGCCAAATGCAAGCTCCTGACCACCGAAATCATCCGCGGCATCGAAGGTGACCATGCCATCGCTCTGACCAACCTGGCCGGAGGCAATCAGGTCCTGGCGGGAGACTCGGTGCTGATCATGGAATGCGAGCCGGCTGCGTACATGGCCTACATCTGCAATCAGGCCCTCAAAGCCGCGCGCGTCCGGCTGAACCTGGTGACCACCTGGGGCGCCACCGGACGGCTCATCCTGGCCGGACCCGAGGCGGAAATCGACGCGGCCACCCAGGCGGCGCGGGACGCTTCGGCGGACCTGGCCTGATCGAGCGGCGCTTCCCGCGGAGTCATGACCAAAGCCAACCCGTACATCTTTCGCCAGTACGACATTCGCGGCAAAGTGGCGGAAGATTTTCCGGACGAAGTGGTCGTCGACCTCGGTCGCGGCTTCGGGACCTACGTGCGTCGACACGGTGGTTCGCGTTGCGTGATCAGCGGGGACGTTCGTCTGACCACTCCCCGGTTGGTGCAAAACTTCACGGACGGCCTCAGATCCACCGGCGTCGATGTCATCGACCTGGGACAATTGCCGACTCCGGCCAACTACTTCGCGTCGTTTCACATGGACGTGCACGCGGCCGTTCAGGTCACGGGCAGCCACAACCCGCCGGAGTTCAACGGATTCAAGCTCACCCTGAATCGCGGGCCCGTCTTCGGCGAAGAGATCCAGCAGATCCGTTCCTTCATCGAGGGACAGACCTTCGAGCGCGGCCAGGGCACCGAAAGCAGACACGACATCCAGGGTGAGTATGCTTCCATGCTGCTCGGCAAGATACACATCGAGCGGCCCATCCGGATGGTGATGGATTGCGGCAATGGCGCCGCGGCGCTGGTGGCCGAAGACATCTTTCGGCGAATGGGCGTCACGGTGGACCCGCTCTTTGCCACACCGGACGGAACCTTTCCAAATCATCACCCGGACCCCACGGTCGAAAAGAATCTACAGGATTTGATCAAACGCGTCCGATCCACTTCCTGTGACCTGGGCGTAGCCTTCGACGGCGACGCTGATCGGGTCGGCGCCGTGGACGAAACGGGGCGGATCTTTTGGGCGGACATACTCATGGCGCTCTTTCTGCCCGAGCTTTCTCAGAAGTATCGCGGTCGGGAAGTCGTTTTCGACGTGAAGTGTTCGCAGGCCCTGGAAGAGACGATCGTGCGCTACGGCTTCAAGCCGTACATGTGCCAAACGGGCCACTCCATCTTGAAGAAGAAGATGAAGGAGCTCGATTGTCCTTTCGCCGGAGAGCTCTCCGGACATATCTTCTTTGGGGCGGAGGAGTTTTATGGGTTCGACGATGCGCTGTACGTAGCGGCCCGGCTGGCCCAGTTGCTCTCGCGCTCAAATCGGAAGCTTTCGGAGTTGCTGGCGGACCTGCCGCACTACGAATCGAGCCCGGAAATCCGCGTCTCCTGCGAAAACGACGCCGAGAAGTTCCGCATCGCCGAAGAGGCGCGGCGCTTCTTCACGGCGCGCTACGAGTGCATAACCGTGGACGGCATCCGGATCAAGTTTGGGGACGGCTGGGCGTTGGCCCGCGCTTCCAATACGCAGGCGGACATCACCTGCCGCTTCGAGGCCACAACGCCGGAACGACTGAAGGAAATCGAGAGTCTGGTGCTGGGCAAATTGCGGGAGTTGGGCGCTTCAAACTGAGCTGGGAAATCTGAAGCCTGGGCGGATGTCGTGGACCTGGACAAAAGCCAACTCGCAAGTCTCGTCCAGATTTCTTCTATCCTGAACGCCACGCAGGACACGCGTCGGCTCCTGCCATTGATCCTCCTCAAAGCGCGGGAGCTGTTGGCCTCGGAGGCCGGTTCGTTGTTCCTGCTGGACCCGGAAGAGAACTTCCTCTATTGTGAGACCGCCATTTCGCATGGAGGGGAAGTTCTGCAAGACTACCTGCGCCTGGAGGTCGGGCAGGGCATCGCGGGGTGGGTGGCGCAGCACCGGCGGCCGGTCCTCATCGAAGACGCGTACGCCGATCCGCGTTTCAACGCGCAATGGGATCGCGAAAGCGGCTTCCGCACCAAGTCCATCCTCTGCGTTCCGCTTTTCCTGAACACGGACCTGGTCGGAACGCTCCAGGTCCTGAACAAGCAGGGCGGCGGAGTATTCACGAAGCGGGACCAGGAGATGCTCACGCTCCTTTCGGATACGGTGGCCGTGGCGGTTCACAACGCGCGGCTGCACGACGGATTGCGCAAAAGAATTCTGGAGCTGACGCTTCTGTACGAATTCGAAAAGCAGATCGTTTCGGGCGCCAACATCGAAGAGCTGGGCCGATGGCTGCTCGACAGATGCCTGGAAGTGATGGAGTCGCGGAGCGGTTCGCTTTTGATCTGGGAGCGGGAAGAAGAGGCGCTGCGCGTTCTGGCGGCCAGGGGCATCCCGGAAGACATGGCCCCCGGGCTGCGCATCCGAGCGGGCGAAGGCATCAGCGGCTGGGTCGCGGAGCACCGCAAGCCCCTCCTGGTGCGGGACATCGAAAGCGATGAGCGGTTTCGCAAGGAGAACGTGGCGCGCTACGAGACGCGCTCGCTCGTGTCCGCGCCCATCCTTTCCCAGGGAGAACTGCTGGGCGTGCTGAACATCAACAACAAAGCCTCCGGCTATGCCTTCAATGAAAGCGACCTGCACATGATCGTGACCGCAGCCACCCGTTTGGGATCGGCCATTCGGAATATCCAAATGGCGAACCAGATGTCGCGGACCGCCGAGGAGGTGAGCCGCGCGCGGATGTTGATGGATATGGTGGTACCCAAGGAGCACCCGAGGATCGCGGGGCTGGTAGTTGCCAGTCGTTACATTCTCGTAGAACGAATCGGTGGAGATTTCTACAAGTTCGTGCCCCTCGGTCCGCGGAAGGTGGGGGTCCTCGTGGCGGACGTGTGCGGCCATGGACTCTCGGCCGCCATGGTCGCCCTCATGGCCCACTCTGTGATCTCCACCTTTGACCAGAAGCTTTTGGATGCACCGGGCGAAATGTTTGCGTCCCTCAACCAAATCCTCTACCGGCTGCTGGGCGGGAGCTTTCTGACTGCCTTCTATGCGGTGATCGATCTGGACGGTCGGTCGCTTCGCTACGCGAACGCCGGGCACCGCAATCCCGTGCTCTATCAACGGGGCCGTCGGAGATCGCTTACGCTGAAGTCAAAGGGTACCATCATCGGGACTTTTCCAGATCGCCTCTACGAAGAGCGCGGCATCGAGTTTCACGAGGGGGACAGGTTGGTGGTCTACACGGACGGCCTGCTCGAGCGAATGACCGGTCGGCAGATGGCCTTCGTGGACGAAGCGCAGCTTGCCGACATGACAGCGGGTGGCGCCGAACTGGGCGCGGAGCAACTCGCGCAAAAGATCCTGGAGGACGTACGGCGTAACCTCGGTGGCGGCCGATTCGATGATGACGCGACGCTGCTGGTCCTGGATGCGCTGCCGCATCCGTAGACGGCAGCCGGGTCGGACTGCCTTCCCGTGTTTTTGGGTGGACGCGTCGGCTTTCCTTTCTCGACCTACCGTTTCGATGTGGGGATACGAACAGATCCAGGAGGCCGCCCGTTTCATTCAGGCCAAGACGCGGCGGACTCCGAGCATCGCGGTGATCCTGGGTTCGGGCTTGGGGCCGTTTGCGCAAAATCTGCAGGAACCGGAATTCATTCCGTACGAGACAATCCCCTACTTCCCGCAGTCCACAGTGGCCGGTCACGCCGGAAGGCTGGTAGTCGGTCGCCTGGGTGATGTGACCGTGGCGGCCATGCAGGGCCGGTTTCACCTGTACGAAGGCTATCCCGCGGAGCAGGTCGTGTTTCCCGTTCGCGTCCTGTCTGCGTTGGGGATCCGCAAGCTGATTGTTACCAACGCGGCGGGCGGCGTGAATCCGAAATTTCGCCCGGGCGATCTCATGCTCATCACGGACCACATCAATCTTACCGGACGCAATCCGCTGATCGGCGCGAACGACGATCGTCTGGGCGCGCGTTTTCCGGACATGTCGGAAGCCTACTCCACGGAACTGCGCGAGCGTCTGCTGCGGGCCGCCGCTTCCGTTCAGATCGAAATGCGTCAGGGAGTCTACGTGGCCATCACCGGCCCTTCGTACGAAACGCCCGCGGAAGTTCGGATGTACGCACTTCTGGGCGCGGACGCGTGCGGAATGTCAACCGTACCGGAAGTCATTGCGGCCAACCACGGCGGCCTGACCGTTTGCGGCATTTCCTGCATCACGAACATGGGGGCAGGTATCAACGGCGGCAAGCTCGATCACGCAGAGGTGACCGAAACTGCAAACCAGGCCATGGAGCGCTTCGTGCGGCTGCTCACAGCCGCGGTGCCGTCCCTGGCCGCGGACTGAACCCGGGAAGCAACAATGATTCACAAAGCAAGTCTGCTGCTGATGGCCCACTTCTACATCCTGGCGGGCATCAACCACTTTCTGAATCCTCAGTTCTACCTGCGGATCATGCCGCCCTACCTGCCGCTGCACCGCGAGCTGGTTCTCCTGAGTGGTCTGGTCGAAGTCCTCCTCGGGGCCTACCTCCTGGTTCCCGCGTGGAGACGTTGGGCCGCGTGGGGGACCATTGCGCTTCTCGTGGCCGTCTTCCCCGCCAACGTGTACCAACTTCAGGCAGGCGGCGCCGGGATGGACGTCCCGCTTTGGGCGCTCTGGCTGCGTCTGCCGATTCAGGCACTTCTGATCGCGTGGGCGTACCAACACGCGCGCGCCAGGTAGGAACGCGCTTCGCATGCCATGCGGCTGACCTCCGCCTTATGTCGGGCTGCGCGGTGGGGCGCCTACGCCCTTTCTACCTGGCCACTCGCGGAAACGTTTTGACACGATTCAAAACGCACCCTCAGCATGGCTCATGGATCGACTGTTAGGCTTCGTTGGGCTGCTGGTTTTTATCGGGATTTGCTGGCTGCTGTCCACAAATCGAAAAGCGGTAAGCTGGAAGCTGGTGGCCTGGGGCGTGGGCCTGCAGTTTGGCTTCGCCATCCTCATTCTCCCCGAGAGCTTCTTCAACACCTGGATTCGGGACCTCTTTGGTTTGAGCCAGGCGCCCGGCGCCTTCGTCTTCTCGCAGCTGAACAACGCCATCGGCAAACTCCTCTCGTTCAGCAAGAAGGGGACCGACTTTCTGGTGTTCTCTTCTTCGCTGGGTCGCGTCGCTGACTCGTTCGACAATTTCATCTTCGGCGTCCTTCCCACAATCCTCTTCTTCTCCGCGGTCATGGCCGTCCTGTATCATCTCGGGGTTGTCCAGCGTGTCGTGTCGGTCATTGCCCACCTGATGGCGCGAACCATGGGCACCTCGGGCGCGGAGTCTTTGTCCGCGGCCGCCAACATCTTCGTGGGCCAAACGGAAGCCCCGCTGGTGATTCGCCCGTACGTCGAGACGATGACCAGGTCCGAACTGCTCGCCGTGATGACCGCCGGGATGGCCACGGTGGCCGGCGGCATCATGGCCGCGTACGTTGCCTTTCTTTCGGATGCCATTCCCGATATTGCCGGCCACCTGATTGCGGCCAGCGTCATGAGCGCGCCCGCAGCCCTGGTGTGTGCCAAGCTGCTCATTCCCGAAGACGAAACGTCCATGACCAAGGGCGACGTGAAGCTGGACGTTCCCAAGACGAGCTCTAACGTAATCGATGCGGCGGCGCAGGGGGCTACGGACGGGCTCTCGCTGGCCTTCAACGTAGGCGCCATGTTGCTGGTCTTCATTGCGCTCATCGCGCTGATCAACTTTCCCATTCAGTTGCTGGGAAGCGCGATCGGTTTCGAGCTGTCGCTCGAGCGGATCTTCGGGTGGTTACTTTCGCCGCTTGCGTTTCTCATGGGCGTTCCGTGGAAGGACGCCACCGAGATCGGCGCCCTGCTCGGCAAGAAGACCATCGTCAACGAGTTCGTCGCCTTCTATGACCTTTCCCTGATGGTGAAAACCCCCGCGTACCTTTCGGGCCACGGCTTGGACCGCAAGTCCGTCATCATCACTACATACGCGCTCTGCGGTTTCTCGAACTTCAGCTCCATTGCGATTCAGATTGGCGGTATCGGCGGCATTGCTCCGTCCAGGAAGAAGGATCTGGCCGCGCTCGGCCTGCGCGCCCTTCTGGCGGGAAGCTTCGCCTGCTTCATGACCGCGAGCATTGCCGGGATCCTGACACCCTCCGAAGGGAAGGGCGGGCTCCTGACCAAGAAGACCGTGAAACCGGTCTTTGACGCGCGGAAGAGACCGGCGCTCAACGATGACTTTCATCTCCTGCGTTCCCGGATCCAATCGGACGCGATTCCCAAGTTGCGCCAGGATATCTGGAACGAAAGCCGCGGGCGCACGGTCACCTGGAGCGGTATGTTCTACTCCGCGGATCAGGCCAAGGACGCTCCGCCGGTGGTGCGCCTCTACTTCGGAATCAAAACGCCCGACCGATTGCGGGGGGATGAGGCGGCGGACTATGCCTCCTTTGCCCTGAAGCAGAAGCCGGCTCAGGTCCAGGTGAAGCGGGGAGGACGCTTTCAGGTGGTCGGTTGGGAAGATGTCCGGCGCGGAGACGAACTGAAGCTTACCGGCATTCTCGATGACCTCCAAGTTTCTCCGGCCCTGCTCTTTGCGGTCAGCGAGGCGGAGCCGGTGACCCAGGCCAATACACGCTGATCGATTGGGCGCCCGGTCGGATCGGCCGAAAAAAGCGAAGAAAATTCCCCGTACTACGTACTTTTCGGGAGGAAGCTTCGCGTCCCGCCCGATTGCGAAGTGCCACCTCTCGTGCGATTCTGTGGGCAACGAAGAGGTGACCCCATGTACGCAGCGTCTGAAGTACTTCCCCGATACAATCCCCAACTGGACTGGAACGAAGTCTCCCGGCGATCCACCCTCCAGAAGGGACGCGCCGAGCGGGAGGAGGAGGCGCTTCAGGTCGTCACCAACCTCACTATTGAACGCATGAAGGGAACGTATGCCGACTTCTTCGAACAGGGCGGGGCATTTGCGAAGGTGCCGGGTTTCTTTGCCGATCACCTCTACTCTCCCGCGGACAAGGGAAGTCGCGACCACGCTCTGGGCACGCTCTCGGCCGGCCTCACGGGCTTGGTAGGCCAACAGATGGCGCAACGTATTCGGGACCTTGTGGAACTCGTTCGCGTCACCGATGAACTGGATCGGACCACGGCCCGGGTTCTGCTTTCCGGTCCACTGTTGGGCGTCATGCATCCGCGGTCCGGAGGACTCGGACCGGAGGATCTGCACGAGGCACAGGTGCGGGCCGGCCAATTCGACCGCCGTCGCGCCCAGGTGAACCTCGCTCACGACGCGCTGGACTTCTTCTTTGGCCTGGCGCACCTTCCTCTGGTTTCGCTGGTTCTGGCCCCGCTCCGTGCACTGGCCTCCGTGGCTGGAGCTCACTCGTTGCTCGGCACGCTTGATGCGGGATACGAACTCGCGCGGGGTCTGGGTGATGCACGGCCGTTCCTGGCGGCGTTTCGGGAGCGCGAACTGGCCCTCATTGCTGAGCAGGAAGCTGCGGGCTCGGGTGCGGCGATGCTCTGGCAGTAGTGGCGGGGTTCAGAAGATGTCGGGCACGGCTTCACGCCGATTGAAATCGCCTGCCTTGACCGAAGCGAAGGTGGATGCGACTATAGACTCTACATCCTTATCTCTTCGATCTGAGGGATGTTGAAGTTGGAATATCGAATCCACCTCGGGTTTACACAGAAGTAGGCGATGTTCTTCCAGTTTGCTTTGCGCTCTCTTCCGTCTGGAAATACCTCAAAATAGACTTTCAGAAGTTCATCAAGATCGTTTCCGGGAAGTCTCGCTATCCCTTCATACTGAACTGTCTGTTCATCATCCCACCCGATGACGAAGGAGATGGCGGGGTTGAGCAGCAAGTTCTTGTATTTCCTCGAATCTGAAACCGTGTCGAAGACGATTCTCAAATCAGGCATGACCGCAATTCCCACATAAGCGGACTCCGGAACGCCTTCCGGGGAAACCGTTGCAAGAACTGCGAACCTGTGTCTTCGGATATAACTATGAAGGAATTCAACAGTCATATGCTCTGACCTGCCCCCGCTTCTTGTAGCGTCGGCTTCCTTCACGAGAGTGACATGCCCCCGCTTTTTGTACCAACCCGAATGTGAATTCCTCGTCATTGATT
>CAZPFB010000036.1:21034-47248 GCA_964585735.1 uncultured Leptospiraceae bacterium | reverse complement strand
TGCACTCGAGGAACTGCGGACCGCCTCCATAGGTGTCGGACTTTCGCGCGGCGCCGCACTCGTCGACTATCAGCGGGGCGCCTCAGAGGCGGCCGGGAGCAGGCGCACCGACCTGCACGTGCTCGCCCCGACGGCAGTCGCCTCGGTACGTGGAACCACCTTCGGTGTGGAAGTGACCGCGGACGGCGGTTCGCTCTTGTCGGTCTTCGAGGGGCAGGTCGCCTTTCGCAGATACTGGTCGGAGCTGGAGCGACTGCCGCCGCAACTGCTTGAAGCACACCCGGTGCTCCGCGCCACGCGAGACATACTCCGGAATTCCTCCACCGCCGTGCCAGCGCAGCGTCAGTCAGCTGTTCCCCGAGCGGATCTACAGAACCGGATCGCCCGCGTCAGGTTGCTCGCGGCCGCCCTGGGCGAATCGGACCTCGTGCGCCTCCGCGGCAAGGTGAACCTGACCGACCGGGAGCGTCGCGCGGCACTCGCCGTGCTCGCCCGTCACTTCCCGAATGCAGCCGCCGAACAACGCGCCGTGGCCGACTCGCAGGCCGCCTTTGGCCCACCGCCGCCTCTCCTGCCCAAGGAGGACGCCGGCCTGACTTCGATTCGCGAACGCCTCGAAGGGGACGACGAAGCTGAGCGGGAGGCCCGGTACCGGAAGCTGCTCGAACGCATGAAGGCGGCCGGCCCCGAGGGTGCCGAGATGTTTCGACGGGAAGCCGGGCGGGTTCTGGGCCGCAAACCCCAGCAGGTGAAGCTCGTGTCGGGAGAAACTATATACGGGTCAGTCTTTGGCAATGATGAACAATATATCATCTATACGGACAGCGGGATTCGCAAGCTACCGCTGGACGCGGTGAAAGAGATTCACTTCTAGAGGCTACCGGATATGCGACGAAGCGAAATGTTGAGACACTTTTTGAAAGGAGTCGCCCTGGCGGCGGGGTTCACTTCGTTCCTGGCGCTCGGGGTTCTCCTCGCGCAAACATTCCGCACGTTTTCGGCGGGGCAGGTCATTTCGGCTTCCGAGATCAACGACAACTTCAAGGTGGCCGCACCGGAAGGCGCGGTGATGGCCTTTTATCTGACCACGTGCCCGAGCGGCTGGATTCCGGCTGACGGCACCAACAGCACACCCGATCTGCGGGGTGCGTTCGTGCGCGGACTCAACAGCTTTGACGGGGGCACAACGAGCAACGCGCGGGATCCTCAGGATACAGGGGCACGGAGCATCGGGCATTTCCAGACGGATGCGTTTCAGGGGCACCGTCATGGCTACTCATCGGGGGGTGATGCTCCGACTATTATTCAACCTGTGGCCAATGGCAGCGTCACCACCGGCGGGCCTGGATCGAACGGCTTGCTGGAAACCGAAACGACTACGATCACCGATCAGGGCCAAGGCACGCCGCGGTTCACAACCGAAACCCGCCCGCAGAACGTGGCCCTCATCTACTGTGTGCGCAGGAATTGAGGTGACCGGCTTGGTGATCCCGGTGGCTCGGGGGGCCGGGGGGTGCGTGCGGGTGAAAGGGTCCCGGGAACTCAGGGATCGCATTCGCATAGAAGGAAGCCAAGTTGTTCAGGAGCTCGTATGCGCACGCGCACAAGGAGTGGATGCTGGATTCTCGTCGCCTTCTGCCCGTCCTTCTGTGGGCGGGATGCGCTTCCGAACGGGAACGGTGCTACGGGGACGGCACTTCCGGCACCCGCTCCTTCAACGTGCAACTCCTCTGCGGCCAGATCCAACAGTTGCCTCCGAACGCAGACGTCGAAAGGCGCAATTCCGCCCTGTGGCCCTCTGTGCGGCGGCCGTGCTCGACTACCGGAGTTGCAGCGAAAAGAGCGGCCGCAGCCGGTTTGAGTTCCGGGACCGCAGCGCTGGGTGAGGGTGTTCCGATTTCTTACATTTATGCCGCCCGGAAGCGGCGCGCGTCGGTCGGGACGAGGCCGAAGAACGTGGCGCTCTTCTACTGCATTCGCAGGAAACCTGCCGATTCATGTGGTCGGCAGTGTGGCGCGCTGCGAGCGCATTTGGCGGCGGTTGAACGCCAATCCCGATGCGGGCGATCCCGTCAACAGATGAGGCACCCTCTCCGGCCCGCCCGCACACCATGAGGCGCGCGCTATAGCGTCCGCGTGCAGACAACAAGACTCGCGACGGTCTTGCTTTGCGAGGTGAAAGCGTTCACGTTCAAAAAGACCCCGTTTGTTGACGTGAGGCTCCGGTTCGTCCAACCCTGCGGCGGTTGGCCACCGAACACTCAGGACCGACCGCGGCGCTTGCGAGCCTCAGCCGGAAGCGACTGCGTGATTTCGCAGGTGCTCCGCGCTGCCAGAAATCAAAACACTTGACGAGAACTGATGATTGAGAGGATTGCGGATGAAGCGAGTTCCCGTGCCCGATTGCCTGTCCAGCAGTCCACAGGCGGGCCGCTGTGGTCGCTGGAGTTCGGTGTTATCCCGCAACGGTGGGCGAGAGGGAAGAATTTGGAGGGAAGTTCATGACGAGAGTTGTACTTGCAGGGGCCGTCTTTGTGTCGCTCCACTGCTTTTCGCAGATCACAGATCTGAAGAACGATCTCGAACAGACCAGGCTTCTGGCCGCGCTGGGCCTTTTGGAGGCGCAGAATAGGGGTACGTTCACTGCCATTCCGATCAGCATTGACCGCACGAACGATACGGTCTACATACCGCGATTCGATTTGATGGTGCTACGCTGCAATCCGGGCAAGAGCGGCGAATTTTGTGAGAATGGCACGGCATCGACCTATCAGTACTGTTCGGTGACAACTCCTGTAACGGCGGTACGGATACGGGAACATTGGACGGTGGGGGAACAAGCCAAGTCTACAACTATTGCGCGAACCTTGTTCATGGAGGGAAATCCGATTGGCGGGTCTGGACTACGAACGAGGCCATAGGCGCAAATCGGGCTGCGTCAGTGAATCAAGCTCTGCTCGGTTACAGCCAATGGACTGGTTGGCTCAGCACGAGTTTCAACGCGACACAAGCAATCAATTCAGCGGGCTCGGCGAACAAGAGCAATGTTGACACGACACTCTGTGTCTGAAAGGGGCAATAGCGCACCAGCCTTGAATTGGCGCCTCTTGAGGGAGACGGACGAACCTTGGGTTCGGTCCGCCTTCAGGCGTTCCGCCGAGAATGAAACGGAGACAGTGGACGATTGCCCTTCATCAAGTAGTCCGCGCGCTCTGAGCGCGGCGACATACTCTGTCCCGCCGCGGGGACTTGCATGAGACCCGTCGAACGCGAACCGAAGCTGGAGCAACCGCCACCCCGAGAGAGGCGGGCCGCAGAGTCCGCCTTGAAGCAGTCCCGTCGGGTATCGCGGATCTTTTTCGTGGCCGGACCGGTGCTTGGTTGCTGGGTCATGCTCCCGGAGCTGAACAAATGGCCTGAGGTATCACCGGGTGCCGTTGCCGGGGCCGCCTCGCTCGCCGCTTTTGTGGCCTATTTCGGCCTGGCATCGAACATTATCATTCGGAAATCCGTCGAAGTTTTTGTCCATGGAATCCTCCTCGAAGGGGAGTTGGGGGATGTGCGGCACCCGATGAGCCTCTTCATTCTGGCCGATGTTTCCTTCACCGATCCGATGGGCGTTAGACGACACGGTAAAGTCCTGGCTCCATTCGCCGGTCGGCATCTTCCTTTCCAGGAGGGGCAGACGGTGCCGGTTCTGTACCGCGCAAAGCCCCTCCTGGTCGGAGTCTACTCCGCACACGCAATCCTGATCGGAACTCGCCTCACTCACTGAAGTCCGCTACTCAGGCCTTGCTGGGGTACAACTCGTGGGACGGCTGGCGGAGTGACAGCATCAGTGCAACGATTGCACTCAATGCGTCCGGGCAGAACAAGAACACTCTCGGCAATGCGATGTGCGTCCGCAACGGCGAATGAGGGGCAGGGGAGCACGGAGGCGCCGGATTCGTGCCGAAGTGCGCGGGGCAAGGGAACGAGTTGTCACTATGGCATTGACGCTTGCTCTTTCCGCCCGATAGGCCGTCTCATGAATGACATGAGATCGGTCAGTCGCGCTGGGTATCGCGGCCATCTTCGGTGGCGGCTGGAAGTTTGTAGCGGGCTCAGATTTCCAGAAGGCAACAGGTGGACTCACGACTACCACCCGTGAGGCTTCCATTTCCCGTTGACCGGAACGCCCGGTGGTCCTCCCTGAGCGCCATGCGAAGTACTTTACCAATCCTTTTCGTGTTGGCGGTCAGCGCGCTCCATTGCACGGTCCCGAAAAGAGACCAGTGGCGCGGGCTGAAGGACAAGAATTTCCCCCTGGTGGATTTCGCTTTCCTGGCAGGGGGACTTGCGCAGGCGGACGAAGCGCGTTTCGTCGTGGAAGCATTCCCGTGGGACGGAGTTGCCGCAGTACTTGAGAAGGCACTGGGTGTACGGATCACTTGGCCCGGAAGCGACGACGGTGCCAAGTTTCCAGCTCTCAAGATGCACCGCGGGCGGAAGCTGATTCAGGAATGGGCCGGCTTCGAGTGGTTCGACCTCCCAAAGGAGCACCACTTCATGCTCGTATACCATCGCATCAACCGCGAGCGGAACTCCGTCTCCATCGTGCTGGAGACAGAGACCCGTGACATCGAATCAGGGGTGAAGGGTTCCACCGCGCCCGGCTTCCTTCTGAAGATCAGCATCCACCTTTTTTCGCCCGAACTGTTCGCGCACAGTCGACTTCCCAACATGGAGCTGCGTTATCCGAAAGAGAAGGGCAAGGCATTTCGATGGGGAGCATTCAACGAAGCCATGACCGCCGTCTTCCAGCGGCTGCCGGAGGATCTCGCACACTGCCTGGAGAAGGAGAGGGACTGCCGGGTCTACAAGGAGTAGGCCTTCAACCGTCGTTGCCGATTGCTCCACTCGTGTGAGTCATAGGCGGGCTCGCGAATTGGGCTTCGGCTGGGCGCGGGGCGGCCTGGTGAATTGAAGCGATCAGCATAGCGCGCGAAAGCCTGTTCGACAATCGCGGCCTTTTCGGATCCCCGAATGCCGCCGATTGCGCGGACCGTGTGCTCCTTGCGTAGCGCCTGCACGCTCTCCATCTCGACGCTCTCGTCAGCGACGATCTTCAACGCGTGGCCGGGTCAAGGGGATAAACGAGGTCCGAGCGCAGCGTCTCGGCCGCAAATGCTATCGCCGCCTGCACCGCTTCCCGCGTCAGGTGTGCTCGGAGGAGAATTTCAAGCCCGAAAACGGCCGCCGGTCCGGGCAACCCGTGAGCTTCCGGCCGCTTGCCGCGCTACTGTAATTCCGTCCGCTCGCTACAGAACGCGCGCAGCATGGACCGCGCCGCGGTTTTGCTCAGCTCCACCAAACCGGTTTCCGTGAAGGAAAGCCCCTTTGCAGGGGGCAGTCTTTGTGTCGCTCCACTGCTTTTCGCAGATCACAGATCTGAAGAACGATCTCGAACAGACCAGGCTTCTGGCCGCGCTGGGCCTTTTGGAGGCGCAAAATAAGGGTACGTTCCCTGCCATTCCGATCAGCATTGACCGCACGAACGATACGGTCTACATACCGCGGTACGATCTCATGGTCGAATGCGGCGCGCGTCGGCCGACTGCGCTGCAATCTTGGAAGAAGCGGCGAATTTTGTGAGAATGGCACTCGACCTACCAGTACTGTTCAGCCAACGACAATTCTTGCAATGGCGGCACGGATACGGGGACTTTGGATGGGGGCGGAACAAGCCAGGTCTACAGCTTCTGCGCCAATCTGACACACGGGGGCAAATCCGATTGGCGCGTCTGGACTACGAACGAGTCCATCGACGCAAACCGGGCCGCGCGTCAAATCCGGCTTGACTGGCGCACAGTGGCGGCACTTCCTACAGATGTCATGGCGGGCATCCTCGAAAATCCGGCCATCCGCAGCGCGGTGATGCCCGTGAGCGTTGACCTGTACCATAACTTGATCGACTCTGGATTGATCGCTGAAAATACGGAGCTGTTGGACGGGGTCATCGTCGAAAAAATGACAAAGTCACCCCAACATTCGCGCGCAGGTCGCCGGCTCTTTGCTGCGTTGAGCCCGCTCGTTCCGCCGGACTACGCCCTGCTCAAGGAGGATCCGATCACGCTTCGGAATTCCCAACCGGAGCCGGACCTTTCCATTGTGCCTGTGTCCGAGATAGAGAAGCGCGACGCACACCCCGGTCGCGCGATACTCGTGATCGAAATCGCGGTGACGTCGCTGGAAGCGGATCGCGAGAAGGCCAAAATCTACGCGACAAACGGCATCCCGGAGTACTGGATTGTGAATCTCACCGAGGGTTGTATCGAAGCCTACACCGAGCCGCAAGAAGGCGCCTACGCAAAGAGGGCGGACGTCCGGACGGGCCGTTTGCGGTCCGTCGCCCTTCCCGGAATTGAAGTCTCTGTGGCGACCGTGTTGGTGTGAACGCAACGGGTTTTGCGGGCTGTGGCGGGCATCCGTCCGGGGGCTGTCAAAGGAACATTTGACGGAGCGCCATGCCCGTGCAATCTGACGGGCCTCCTCGACTTCGTGGTCCGGTGCCTTCGTCGAGCAGGCGGAGAGGATCGTCAAAAATAGTGTGGCCGTGAATATTGTGTGTATGATAACATTCCTGAGGGAACTTTTTGCCCGCAAGGTCGCCTCGCGAATCACATGAGTTCGGCCAGTCGCCCACCGGCGCTGGAACGACCCCCTCCCCGAAACAAGCTGGCCGCAGAGTCCAACTTGAAGCAGTCGCGTCGGGACTGCAAAACGGCGCCGGAAGTGGTTGCCATATCCTCCATTTTCGCCGAAAATGGAGGATATGCCCACCATCGCCCGACAGATGGAACGACAGGTTAATGCCGCCCTGAAACGCGGCAAGAGCGTTCTTCTGCTCGGACCGCGCCAGACGGGAAAAACAACCCTGGTGCGCGAGATCCCGGCGGATCGAACACTCTCGCTCTTGATCCCGGGCCTGCGTCAGAACTACGAGCGTGACCCACACTTCTTTTTCAGGGAAATGGAAGCGCTGGCAGAGCGGAAGAAGAAGCCGATCGTGGTCATTGACGAAATCCAAAAAGTACCGGCGCTCATGGACGCGATTCAATGGTTCATCGACGAACGGGGTTTTCGTTTCGTTCTGACCGGGTCCTCGGCCCGCAAATTGCGCCGTGGCCAGAACCTGAACCTGCTGCCTGGGCGCGTGGTTCTCCTGCGTCTTGACCCCTTAACGACAGTCGAGCAGCGCCCGCGAACCCTTGAAGATGCTCTGAACTACGGTTCCCTACCGGGCATGATCGCACAAACGGGGCGTGCAGACCGAGAAGCAGACCTGAAAACCTACGTCGAAACGTACCTTGAGGAAGAAGTTCGCAACGAGGCGCTGACGCGCAACCTGCCGGCATTCGCTCGCTTTTTGGAACTGGCAGCCGCCGAATCCGGGCGCCTCGTGAGCTTCCGCGCCCTTTCTCAGGATATCGGTGTCGCACATACCACTGTGGCCGCCTACTATCAGATTCTTGAAGATACGCTCATCGCCGAACGTGTTGAATCCTACACGAAGGGCAGCACACGCAAAAAGCTGACTCGGGCCGACAAGCATGTCTTCTTCGACCTGGGTGTGCGGCGCCTCGCCGCGCGTGAGGCACCCTCACCGAGCAGAGAAGCACTCGGCCTCTGGTTCGAACAATGGGTCGGCCTGGAACTTGTTCGCATGATTCGTACGATTGGCGCATCCAAGCGAGTGCGATTCTGGCGCGATCCGGACGGCCCCGAAGTCGATTGGCTGGTGGAGTCCAACAGCGCTCTCGTTCCGATCGAGGTGAAGTGGACCGAGCGTCCAACGGACCGCGATTGCCGACACCTGCGCGTATTCATGAGCGAGTACCCCCAGGCCCGGCGCGCGTTCGTGGTCTGCCGTTCTGAACGGCCGCTAAAACTGATGGCGGGCATAACGGCGCTACCGTGGCATGCCCTCCAGGAAATCCTCTGAGTCTTCCGAAGAGAACAACCTTGGGGTTGAAGCAACCTCCACCCCGGGAGAGGCAGGCCGCGGAGTCCGCTTTGGGCCAAGTGCGGCACCAGATGAGCCTCTTCCTGCTGGCCGATGTAACCTTCACCGATCCCATGGGCGTCAGGCGACACGGCAAAGTCATGGTTCCTTTTGTTGGGAGGCAGCTTCCTTTCACCGGGGGACAGCCCGTGCCCATCCTCTTTCGCGCGAAGCCCCTCCTGGTGGGCGTCCGCTCGTCACGCGCAATTGGACGTTGGACTATAACTTTTTGTGGGACGTATGGACGCCTCATGCATATGGGAGGCAGGGGGAAGGGCGACGTGCCCGCCGGCGGCCCATCCGGGGCTTTCGGTGGATATGCCGGCCGCGCCGCGAACATCATCATTCGGAAATCCGACTACTCCTCACGCGCAATCCATAGCGGAACTCGCCTCATCCGGCTGAATCCCCGGAGGAATTCTGTTGAAAAGACGCGCCGCAGGAGCCCCCTGGGCGAGGTCACAGTTTCCATCATGTCGTTTACAGGGTCCATGCAACACCAGTGTTTCCGCCGCGGCCTCGCGCCGTGGCTCGCGGTACTTCTCATCGCGACTGCCGCCCTCTCGAACTCGGCCTGCCAGGCAGTGCTGACCGATTGCGCCAAGGCGGACCGCCAGGCCGGCGAGTGCTTCGCTTTCACGCTGCTGGCCTTCCGACAGTGCAGCCTGGACGTAGCTTCTGGCGCCAACCCATCCGCATCTAACACTTCGTGTGCTACTACTATGATCCTCGGCTTTTCGGTTTGCCTCAACGCCATCCCCGACGAGTGCAACGCATCGAGTGGCAGCAGCAACAGCCGGGACGATTGATGGGGGAGGCCGCACGATGAGATCGACTCGATTTGCCCGATTGTTCTTGGGGATTGTCCTTTTTGCCTCGCTCGCGCCTGGATGTTTTATTTTCGAAAAGGACGACGAGGACCTCTTTCCGGTGGAGCACTTGGTATTCCTGATGCTGGTTCAAATGCAGGGCCCGGTAGCCCCCTACGTTCGTTTCACCAACAACTCCGGCGCCACCGAAAAGTACATTCTCTTCTCGGACAGTGCTTGCGCAAAGGAGCCCGTTCGGGTTTTTCCTTCGACAGCGACCGGAACGACCACCGCCACTCATCCGATCCTCGCCTTCTACCTGAATGTCAACGGCACGTTGTGCACCAGTACGCAGTTCAAGTTTGGCTACATGGGGTCCGGCTATCAGCCGGTCACGCTCACCTGCACGGTCACTGCAACGCAGGTCTCGTGCGACGACCCCGGCGGCACGGTGGTGAACCGGTGAGGGGTTTGCTTTTCCGCCTGGTGGCGATGCTCGCCTGTGCCACCGCGCTCGGTGCGTCGCACTGCAGCATTTCCTTCTTCCAGTCGGATTCGGACTTCGAGAAGATCCAGCAGGCCATCCAGCTCACTGCTCTGCTGAACCAGATCCAGCGGGCGAGCGTCCCGCCCTGCATCTCCAGCGTCGACCACGGGACCGCGCTGCCCGGGCCTGTGGCCGCGTCATCGGTCGACGGCGCCCCCCGATTCTTCTACTATCATTCTTCGGCAACGCAAGCGTACACGTTCCGCGTTACGGTCACAACCGGGGACGCTGACCTCTACGTTTATCGTGAGGGGACGACGGCGCAGAGTACTGTGGACGCGTTTTCTCTGAACCCGGGCACGACCACCGACCAGGTGGTTCTGTCGGTATCAGCGGGTTCGTACCGGTGCGCCCGCGTCGAGGGTGTGCCGGACGCAGAGTACACGATCCAAGTCCTGTGAAGGAGGGCGGGCCGAAGGGGCCGGGAAGACCGTGCGTTGAAATATCGGTCGGTTGGGAAGCAGGAGGCTCCCCTCAGGGCACGGAACGATTCTTGCTCCACCATTCCTGCCACGCGGTTTTGTTGCTGCCAAAGGAACGACCCGTCCTTTTCGCAAGCACGGACGCGGCTTTCGCTGCATGGAATTGATTCTCGTGAGCAAGCAGCTCGATGAGTGTATCCGTCGCAATCGGATCGGGGTTTTTTTCAAGAGCATCAATGACCTCGCCGGTCCAGGCGAAGTTCGGAATCCGCAAGCACCGGGCCAAAGCTTCCGCCGCCGCTCTCGTGCCTACGAAGCCCAGGCCCCTCACAGCGGAGACGACCGCCTCCCCTCGCGCCTCTTGCTCCAAGACCGGCACCGCTCGATCGTCACCGGTGGCCCCCAAGAGAGGGGCAACGTGCAGTTTCGCGGCGGTGTTCCCTCCGCGAAGGACTTCCATCAGGAACGGGACGGCTTCCTTCCCGCCCCGGGCGGCCGCCGAAACTGCCGCGAGCCGCGCCGGTTCTTCCTTCGAAGCTCGAAAGACCGCTTCGACCGCCTCGCGACCATATCCTTCACAAAGCACCACCATCAGCTTCCCGAGCAGGCTTTCGTTTCGTGAATCCGTGAAGGCCCCTTCAAACGGCGCGTCATCCGGTGTGTCGTACCTGCGGTCAATGGTAGTCGTAATCGGCGCGCGGTTTTGAAACGGAACGCTTATCGGTGATCGGCCCGGCACCTCGAACACGAGCGTCCCCTTGTATATGGCCCCCACCCATTGCTGTTTGGCGCCCAGATCCTTTGATCCCGCGCCCGAATATCCGGTCATTTTGTAGACCAAAGCGTATGCTTCCCCTTGCACGCGAAGGCGAATCGTCAGGTCCGCCTTCTGCGTCACAACCCCCAGGCCGGCGGCCTTGAACACGCTTGCGAGCGATCGTTGGAAGGGCATACGTACGTTCTTCGTGTTGGTGTATGTCTCCTCAACGATTACGTTGACCGTCCGCGCTGTCTTCAGGACCGGCACATAGGCAGCCGGGACCAGCCGCGGGACTTGGCCGCGAGTGTTTCCTCCGGCGCAGGAGGTTAAGAACAGGACCAAGAGTAAGAGGGCCGCGGTACCCGAAAGGGACGAAACTGGGATTGCGGCATTTCCCTCACGACGTCCTTTCACTCGGTCACGCCACCCGCGCCGCGAGATGCCTGCAAGCTATTTCGTCACGTTCCTGCCGCTGGCCCGCGCTCCTGCTCCTCAGGGAATGTAAACCAAATCATTCGGTGGAAGTCCCACGTTGACCGGCACCGGAGTCAACCGATGATCCGCGCGATTTACGGTAGCCCGCGTTGCGTCGCTCGTCGTCAAAATCGTCGTAGCGATTCAGGATCGGAGTGCCGTTGTCATTGCGGAAGCGGAAGTCCTGCCGGGAGACTTCGCCGCGCGCGCCCACGTTGTACGAAAACGTTCCCCTGGAGTACGCCCGGGCCTCCAAGAACTACTTCTACAGCGCGAACATGCGCCCGCTCCCGCGGCCGAACCGTCGCCGCCACCGGAACGATGGATTTCGATCCGATCGAATGATTGTGGATCCAGATCCGAAAGGTTCACTTCGCCGGTGACCGCGTTGTTGAGCGGAATGCCGTCGATATAGATGCGCACCTGATTTTGCGTTGGACCCACGCAGCGAGACCGTTGTGTACGCGCCACGACCTCCGTACCTGCGGACGGGGCCGGGGGCCGGCCGATCGGCTTCTACTACTACTTCGGGCGCTGCGTTGAGTCCCGCTGTGCGCAGCGCAAGGCACAGGACAAAGACGGCGGCGCACCTCATCGAACCTCGGTCGCCAGCTCCACGTTCGTGAGGCCCGCGGCCCGCAGGGTGTCGAGCACGAACACGACCGCTTCGTACGGAGCACGCCCGTCCGCCGCAATCCGAACAGCCGTGCTGCGGCCACGACCGCGGGTCAGGTGATCGAGGGACGCGCGCAGGGCCGTTCGCTCCACAGGCCGGCGTTCCACGAGGACAGTGCCGTCAGCACGCAATCGAATGTCGAGAACCGATTCGGTCGTGGGCCGTCCCGCGCCCGCTTCCGGCAGACGCAGGTCCAGAACCGAGTAGCTGGCCACGGTGGCCGACAGGAGAAACGAAGTCAGGAGCAGGAAGACGATGTCCACGACCGGGGCCAGTTCGATGCCATGCTTGATCGGGAGTCGCTTCACGATGATCGGACCAGGCAGCGGCGGCACATTGTCAACGTGCGCTCCGCAATCTCGTTGGCGCGCGCCGCAAAGTAGTTGTAGGCTACGAGCGCCGGGATGGCGATGATGAGGCCCAGAGCCGTCGTGATCAGCGCTTCGTCAATGCCTCCGACGAGCGCCGCGTTGGCCGCGCCGCTGCGATCCAGCGCGCGGAACGATTTGATCATTCCCGTCACCGTACCCAGCAAACCCAGGAGGGGGGCCACCGTGCTCACCGTCCCCAGTGAAGGCAGAAAGCGCGAAAAGGGCCGAGCTGCTCGTTCGGCGTGGAGCTCCGCAAGTTCCTGGTCCGCGGTCCGCAACTCCAGGAGCGACGCTGCGGCACCAAAACTCGGGTGAGAAACGCGCCGCGCAAAATCCAAAGCTGCATCTCGATCGCGTTCGACGATGTCCAAGAACTGCGCTTCGAGCATCTTCGAAAACAACCCCGGGCGCCAGAAAAGAACGTACGCGCGCTCCAGGATCAGACCGAGCGCAAGGACCGAGAGCGCGACCAGCAAAGAAGGCACCACCCAGCCAGGGATTGCCGCGACGAGCCCGGTCACCGGTCCAGCTCCTTCATGCGACCCACGCGCAACATCATCTCGGTGAAGAGCTGAAGATCCAGGAGAAGATGATCCCGCCGTTTGAATTCCAGAGATGTGTGTCCCATGTATTTTTCTCCCGGATGCGACGGGCCGAAGTTCACGCCGTTCGGCAACTGGCGGGCGGTCGTGGCGCCCGCCGACGAAACGGCCCCCGCGGGTTTGCCGGTGACCCCGCCGTAGATGTCCAGAAGGGTTCGGATGTAGGCACGGGAAGGATCGCGCACCATCGGCGGCTCGATCCGCACCTCGACCTGCGGGGCCACGTCGCGCGGCGTCCCGGAAGCCGAGAGGCGGGAGCGCAGCGCGGCGACAAGTTCGTCCCGGTCGCGGCCGCGCGGCATGCGGACATTTGCGCGGAGCTCCACCGAGTCGGATAGAGCTTCCACCTGGGTCACGACCACCGTCAGCGGTCCCATGAAGTCATCGCTGTAGTCCAGGCCGAGCACGCGGGCGTAGTCGTCCGTCCCGAATTTGCCAGCGGCGTAGCGCGCCGCGGCCAGGTGAGCGTTCGACTCGAGGCGCAGGACGTCGGCATGCTCCGCCAGGAAAACGAGCAGACGCGAAACCGGATTGCGGCCCTGATCCGGCTGAGAGGCATGAGCCGACTCGCCCTTGATCTGGAGGCGCACCTCCCGGTCTCGGGCTTCGACCGCGAAGGTGAGCGGCTTCTTCTCTTTCTTCAGAAAGCGCTCCAGGAGCGGCAGCATCCGCGCGCGCAGTTCGTCCGGCCGTCGCGTCCCGATGCGCGCAATACTATTCTCGGGGATCTGGTTGACCGCGGCGCCGCCCAGAACCTCCAGGATTTCCGCCGAGAGCCCCGCCTCCGAGGGGGGCGGCCCGTCCGGCTGCTTTGGTTCCTTCTGTTTCGGGAAACGTACGATGATTACGCCAAAACCCTTCTCCGCAGTCACCACGGGGTACGAACTGTCCAGCACGATGTTGTGCGAAGGCAACGGGTGGCGGCTCTTGTAGTATTCCATACCGTCGCCGCCGGTTTCTTCCGTGGTCTCCACCAGAAGGCGGATGCTGCGGTCGAGAGTCACTCCGGATTCGCGCACGGTTTGCAACGCAAACAGAGCGGTGACGATGGAACACTTGTCATCCTCCGTGCCGCGCCCAAACAGCCGGTCTCCCTGGATGTGCAGGCGAAAGGGGTGGATGCGATCGCCACCGGGTAGTTGCCACATGCTTTCGGCCACCGGTACGACATCTGCATGCGTGTAGATGCCGAGGTCTCCACCCCCCGTGCCCGGCAGGACAACCTCGAAGATACGGTCGTCCACGTTCCGAAAAACCAGGCCCCGCAGGCCGGCTTCGCGGGCCAACAGTTGTCCGAACTCGATGATGGCCGGGTTTCGGTGCTGCGGCCGATCGGGCCGTGCAAATGTCGGCAGCGCGACCATGCGACCGAGCAACACGATCATCTCGGCTTCGTACTTCTTTCGCGCGTAGAGCCCAATCAACCGAAAGAACGTACGCTCTTCGGCCGAATCCCGCTCGAACGTGGCGCCCGCACGCGCGCGCCGGGCCACGGCGGCAATCAGCGGATGCGCAAACGTCCCGGCCGTATCCCAGAAGGCATTCAGGTCGCGCGGGGGATTCCCAGACTGCTTCGCGAGTGCCGCCAATTCGACCGGACCCGGCACAGCGCTCTGGTCGGAGCCCCGGCGGCAGAACCCCACTGAGGAGAACGCCGCGAACAGGATCAACAACGCGGCCCCGCCGGATCGGGCAGCGCGCCACGGCGCTCGAACGGGTTTCACCGCGCGACCTCCGTTTTCCGGCGCTGCGCTCGAGCCCGCTCGAGGACTTCAGGAATCGGCACACCGCAGAGTGGGCAAGCGCGAACCGGAACGCCCAGCAGACTCTCAATGGTCGGCCGGATGTCGAGGTGTGTTCTCACGACCGTGCGGGATGGTTCGGCTGCGGTCGCGCGTGACAGAACAGGTCGCATGCCCTGGCCCAGTGGTCCGAAGACCAACAGGAATGTGGAAGCCGCCTGAATCTCGAACCCGTGTGACGTCCAGCGCCTGCCCGGCCCCCGATCGTGGTCGCTCGTCACGAAGAGCCAGTTTTCTCCCGGTAGGGCGGAAAGCTCACGCCGAAGCAGGGCAATGTAGGTATCGTACTCGCGCAAGGTCCGCGCATAGTCCGTGTAGCGACCCAGATGCGCCCACTCGTCTGCGTCGTTGAGGGACAGAAACAGGAAGTCCGGCTTCTGTTCCCGCAGATACACCAATCCATGAGCAAAAGTCTGTGCGTCCGACCGCGCGCCACTCCACGACTCGGCCTTTTGGTAGCTGCCGTTCACCAGACGATGCGCGGGCGAAAACTCGGGAAACCAACCCGGGCCCGTGTTGACGAACGCTTCGCCGGACTCGAGTTGCAATGCGTCGCGGATCGTACCCCACGAAGCGATGGCCGCCGCGCGTTTGCTGCCGGGCGCCCGACTCAGGCGCGCAAAGAACGTCTCCAGAGCAACGGCGCCACATTCGTTGGAAAGGCAGTTGGGGGCCGTCCCCGTGAAGATGCTCTGGTACGCGGGCAGACTCTTCATGACCGCGTTGGCCGAATAGAAGAGCGCGCGCGAATGCGGCCGCCCGAAGATGAGTGGCCCGCCTGGTCCGTCAAAGTCCAGCCCCGCGAAGAAGTTGCGCTGCGGTTGGATAGTCTGCTGTACAGTTCGCTCGTCCGGAACCCTGGGGGCTGCTTCGGGCGACGTGGCCTGCACCTGAGAACGCGCGCGGTCCGCAGCCTCTCGCCGCAGCGTCTGCAAACGGGTGAGTTCTGCGGAGATGCGCTCCGGTTCCGGGCGACCGAACAGGTCGCGCCTGCGCACGCCGTCCAGCATGAAGAGGACCACGCGAACATCCGATCGGGCGGGCAGGACGACAGCGGGGGAGGCGACGCGACCTTCCCCCGAACACCCGCACAGGCACACGATCACGAGCCCCGCAGCGATGGACCCCGCGGCCCAAGTCGAGTCCGCACGTTTCGTCTGTTCCCGCTCACGCATTCTTTGCCGCCTGCCGCCGATGGAGCTGGGTGCTGAGTGCGCGCGCCATAAGGTAGACGCAGGCGGCCACCAGAACCGCGGAAGCACCCGAAGTCAGATTGAACACGAAAGCAAGAACCAGACCGGAAGCCACGAAGGCAAAGCTCAACGCAGCCGACAGCAGCATGAGGAGCGGCAGCCGGCGCGCAAACAGGGCGGCGGTGGCCGCGGGCAGCGTCATGAGCGCCATGACCAAAACCAAACCGGTCAGTCGCATCATGGCCGTGACCGAGACCGCGCACAGGAGGTACAGAAGCCCGAGCACCCATCCCACCGGAACGTTGCGCACCCGCGCAAAAACGGGATCGAAGGAAACCAGAGCAATCCGGTGATAGAGCAGACCGGTGAAGGACAGCGTCAGCGCGTTCACCGCCGCCATGAACACCAGGTCGGACCGCTCCACGGTCAAAAGGCTGCCGAAGAGGTAGCTCATCAGATCCGACTTGTAGCCGGGCGTCAGGTCCGTGAGCAGGATGCCGAAGGCCATGCCGATGGCCCAGAGCGCGCCGATCACCGTTTCGCGGCGCTCGCGCAGTCGATGTTGGACGAGGGCAATCAGGCCCGCCGCGCCCATGCTGAATCCCACCGCGCCCATCACGGGAGAGAAGGCAAAGAAGTAGCCCAGCCCCACGCCCCCGTAGGCCGCGTGCGCAATCCCGCCCACGGCAAACACCATGCGGTTCACGTTCACCAGTACCCCGACGATGCCCGCGCTCACGCTCACGAACAGGGCGGCCACCAGCGCGCGCTGCACGAAGTCGAGAGCCAGCATCTCGGTCAAGGCGCGTCCCCCCGACCTTCTCGCGGCAGGGCGACGGTGGCGCGTGAACGTTCGTGCCGATCCAGCAGGCGATGCGGAACGGCGTGCGCCACGATGTCAACCGGGCAACCGTAAGCGTGTTCGAGCATCTCGTGCGTCAGTTCCCGTGTCCCGTGATAGTGCAGCCGCCTGCTCAAACAGCCTACACTCTTGACGTAGGTGGACACGGCGCCGATGTCGTGCGTCGTCAGCAGAATGGGCGTGTTCTCGCAGAGTCGTTCGAGCAGGTCGTAGAAGGAGCCGTGGAACTGCGGGTCGACGTGTGCGGTCGGTTCATCCAGCAGCAGTAGCTCCGGCCGGCCCACGAGTGCGCGCGCGAGCAGAATGCGCTGGAGCTGTCCGCCCGAATACGCGCCGATCGGTCGGTCGGCGTGTTCGACCATTCCAACCTGTTCGAGAGCCTCCTCGACCGCGCGCATCGTTCGCCGGCGGCCGAACCATCCAACCAGCCGACCCGAAGCGACCACCTCCCGACCGGTGAGCGGGAAGTCGGCGTCGAAGTTGGTTCTTTGGGGAAGATAGCCGACGCGGGAGCGCATTTCCTCGGGCGACCCTCCGAAGAGCGTGATGCTTCCGCTCGAACGGGGAACCAGCCCCAAAATGGCCCGAAGCAGGGTCGTCTTGCCGCCACCGTTGGGCCCGATGATGGCAATGAAATCGCCGGGGCGGACGTCGAGCGAAACGGATTCGAGAACGATGCGGTCTCCGAGTTGCACCGTCAGATTCTCGACGCACAGAATCGGAGTTCCGCCGGAGTCCGAGCGCTCAGCCGGTTTGACACTCCCTGGCTGGCCGACGCGCTCCACGCAGACAGTTCTCGATCCCGCGGTCCGGGAAACGAGCAGTTTTTGCGCAGTGGTTCGCCGGTCGAGCGCGCGTCACCCGGCGACTTCGGCCGCCGGACAAACGTCGGAAAGCGGGCAACCCGGACAGTCGCGCCTGCGGGCCGTGCAAAACGAGCGCCCGAGGAAGATGACGTACAGCGACCAGTCGGACCAGAGACTGCGGTCGATGGCCTCCATGAGATCCCGCTCGATGCGCACGGCATCGGACTGGTTCGTCAGTTGGAGGAGTCGCGCGATGCGGGTGACGTGCGTGTCGACCACCACGCCTTCGCTTGTGCCGTACAGCTCCTGCGTGACCACGTTGGCGGTCTTGCGGCCCACGCCCGGAAGCTTTGCAAGCTCCGTCACCGTGCGCGGGATGACGCCCGCGTGCTCCGAAACCAGGCGACGACAGAACTCCTGAATACTGCGCGCCTTGTTCTTGTAGAAGCCGGTGGAGTAGATCAGGTCCTCGATTTCCGCTCGCGGCGCCGCAGCGAACTCCTCCGGCGTGCGGAATCGTCGGAACAATTCGGGCGTAGTGCGATTGACCTGCTCGTCCGTGCACTGCGCTGAAAGAATTACGGCGATCGCCAGTTCGTGAGGTTGTCGGTAGTCGAGCGGGCACCGGGCCGGGCCGTACTTCGCTGCCAAACGACTGTGGATGGCAGCAGTGTATGCCTGAACTGAGGGAAAAGCGTCAGGGCCCCGAGCCACATTGCCGCCGCCGGACCTGCGCGGTCGGCTCGCGGTCCTGGTCTTCGACGCGGGCTCGGGCGCCGCGGCCTTGGCCTTCCCCGTGGTCTTGGGCTTTGACGCGGACTTGGCTGCGGACCTGGCTGCGGACCTGGGCTTCGCCGCCGACCTGGGCTGGTTGCGCACCCCGGCTTTTGACGCTGCTTTCATGCCGAACCCGGAGACATGACCCAACGGCTCTCCCCGCTCGTACCCGACCAGCCTGGGGCCTTGCGCGGCGAACCAGGCACGGCACTTTCCGAATCAGGCGCGGAGTTGCCGCAGATCCTGACCGTACTTCTTCATCAGGGACTTGACGCCGCGTTTGTTGAGCGAACGCAACATGCGCGCGGAGATCTTGAGCGTGACCCAGCGGTTCTCATCCTCGATGTAGATCTTGCGGACGACCAAGTTGGGTTTGAAGTTGCGGCGCGTCTTGCGATGCGAATGCGAGATCGTATTGCCCGCCCGCGTTTCTTTTCCCGAAATCTGACACCTGCGCGCCATAGGGGAACCAGACTTTCGTCGGGGGCGCGGCCGTCAAGGAAAACGGAGGGGCAGCGCCGAAGCGGGTCAGCCGCGGCGGGGCTTCTTGCCGGCCGCCGCTGACGCACGCTTCGGACGGGCGGCCTTCTTGGCCGCCCTGCCCGCCGAGCCGGTGCGCGGGCGCGCCTTTCCCCCGGAGCCGCTGCCCTTTTTTGCCGGAGGGGTCTTCTTCTTGGCGGCCTTCTTTCGACCTGCGGCTGCCCCCCCTCTGCGCTGCCCGCCGCTGAACGGCCCGGAAGCCTCCGCTGCGGGAGACTCGGCCGCAACACCGGCTTCTTCCGGTGCGGGAGGGAGGACGGGCACGAGGCCATCGATGCTCTGCCAGAAATCCGTGAGCGCAATGTTGACCGTATCGGGTTCTTCGATGGTGGCCGAGTGCCCCGCATGCGGGATCAAACGGAACTGGGCGCCTCCAATGTGACGCTGGATCTGGCGCGATCGGTCAGGTGGATTGGCGGCATCCAGTTCCCCGGCGATCACGAGCGTCGGGCAACGGATGCGACCGATCTCTTCGAGCACGCCGCGACGCTCGATCACAGCGCGCACCGCGCGGGTGATCCCCAGGCGATGGTTGGAAACCAGACGCCGCCGCATTTCGCGGCGGAGCGCAGAGCGATTTGGATCCAGAAGAAAACGGCGACCGAACAGGATGCGCATGGCGCGACCGGCCACTACATTCAGACCGAACCAGCGCGCCACAAAGTTCAGCACGCGATAGGCCGGGACCGCCTCGGGGGACTCCGGCCCCGCCGCCGAGCCGATGAGCACGAGCGAACGCACGAGATCGGGACGCCGCGAGGCCAAACGCATGCCGACGAATCCGCCCATGGACAGACCCACCACGTGAACCGGCCCGAGTTCCAGGCGCTCCATCAGGGCAACGACATCCCGCATGAGGGAATCCATGTCGTAGCCACTGCGGGGAACCGCGCTGCGCCCCTGCCCACGAAAGTCCATGCGCACGCACCGATACCGGTCCTGAAAAGCCGCCACCTGCGCGTCGAACATGCGACCGCTCCAGAGTACGCCATGCAGGAACAGAACCGGACCCGCCCCGCGACCGGTGTCTTCGTAGTAGATGCGCGTACCGTTGATGTCCAGATCCGGCATGGGAGAAAGTCCTGAAGCGTCCGATCTTTTGGCACGCACACTCACGACCACTGTTTTTTCCGCGCGGCGATTGCGATTGACCCGTCCGTAACGGGCCACCGTTTGGGCTCATGGCCATCATCCGGGACATCGAAAAGGGCGGTGGGGAGATCATCCGCGTCGAGATCTCCGAGTTCCGCGGCAAGAGCTATCTGAACATCCGCACGTGGTACACGGATCGGGATTCCGGCGAATACAAGCCCACGCAAAAGGGCGTCTCGATTCGACCCGAACAGTACGACCAACTGCGCGAAGCCGTGCTGGCCGCGGAGAGCGAAATGAAGCGACTGGCCGCGGGTGAGGAACCCGCTCAGGAGTCCTGAGGCGGGTCCACGGACCGGAGGAAGACTTTGCGCAGAACCGCGTGGACCTGGCTTTTCGGCATCAGTTGGGTGCTGTTGCTGCTGTGGGCGTTCCATCCCGTACGCCTCGCCGTAACGACCTTCGCCGTACGCCTGGCCGGGTTTGCTGCCTCGGGCACCAAAGGACCCCGCAGCGAATTCCTGGACATCAGCGACTTTCACCCACAGTCGGTGCTCGTCCCCGTTCATACTTCCGTTCCCGAGAAGCCACGCTTCCCGATCGTAGAGTTTCACGGTCACGTCTTCGGAGACCGCTCAAAGGACTTCGATGCCGCGCTGGACCGTGCGCACATCCACACCTTCGTGGATCTCGCCGCGCGCACCTCAACGTTGGAGGACTTTCGCAAGCTCAAGGCCCGCTATCCTTCCCGGCGGGCGATTCACTTCGTGGCGTTGCACTGGAAGCATGCGCGGACCGATGCGTTCCAGGCCATGGCCGCGGACCTGGAAGGGCTGGCCCAGGCGGGCGCGCGTGGAGTCAAGCTCTGGAAAAGTTTCGGACTTATGGAGAAGGACGCCACCGGTCGCCTGATCGCCCTCGATGATCCCAGGCTGGACCCGGTGTGGGACGTGTGCGCCAGGCGCGGCCTCATCGTGGCCATCCACACTGCGGACCCGCCCGCTTTTTTTCAGCCGATCGACGGAAACAACGAGCGGTTCGGCGAGCTGGCGCGTCGCCCCTTCTGGTCCTTCCGATCGGACAAGCTGCCATCCTTCTCGGATGTGCTGGCGCAGCGAGACCGGCTCTTCCTTCGTAGAAGAGATGTCACCTTCGTAGCCCTGCACTTCGGCGAGTTGGCCCACGACCTGGGCGCGGCCGAACGCCTGCTATCCCGGCATCCCAACGTCCACCTGGACATCGCGCAGCGGATCGACGAACTGGGTCGGCAACCGCGCGCGGCTTCCGCTTTTCTCAAGCGCTGGAGCGATCGGATCCTCTACGGCACGGACGGCCTGCCGGACCTGGCAAAGAGCCGCATCTACTGGCGCTTTCTCGAGACTGCCGACGAGTACTTCCCATACCATCCCAAGCACAAGCCGCGCAAGGGGCTCTGGAACATCTACGGACTGGAATTGCCGGAACCCGTCCTCGAGAAGATCTATTGGAAGAATGCGGCCCGCCTGCTGGGGCTCCAGCAGTAGGCAGGTGGCATCAGCGGCTCTGGCGATTGTTCTGGAGGCCCTGGCGGGGGCGACCGATCATGAAAGCGGGCAATGCGGTGGAAGCCGACTTCCGCCGATGGGGAACCATCGCACGGAAGCCGTCGTCTATCTCCAAGCTGGAAGCGACCGACAGACGGATGGCTGAACCAACACTTCGCGCCCCGGCCCGTCGCCCCTGCCCATGATAACGGCAGTCAAAACCAGGTACAAGCATTTTTTTCGAAACAGCCCCGGAAACGAACCGCCCGCGACCACAGGATGAGCCTCGAAACCGCCACAGCCCCCGCTCCCCGCCGGTTCCGCCACACCTGTCGGGGCTGTCAGCGCTCGTATCAGCTCCTGTTGCGGGCCGACCTGCACACCATCCATCGGGCCAACTGCCCTCATTGCGGTTCCGAACACTTTTTTGACAATCGGGACGGTCGCCTGGACAGGCCGGCCGACTCGTCCGGTGAGTCTCCGACGGGCGCCGCGCAAACCCAAGTCACCCGGCCGGCCGCCGGGGAGCCCTCACTGCCCCCGTCGGCCAGGTTGCATGCGCCCGCCACTGCGCCCGCCCCGCCACCCGGCCCGGCACCCGGCCTGGCAGCATCGCCTCGCCCTTCCGCGGATAGCTATGCACCGCCGCCGGTCAGCACCGGCCCGCTGCGACGGGGAAATCCCATCAGTGTGTATCGCGGTTCGCGGCGCCTGCCGGGGTTCCGCGTGCCGGGCCGCGGTCTGCCTTCCGGGTTCAACCTCGAACTGATCCGTGACCTTCTGCTGCGGCTGCGCGAAGTGGTGGCGGCAGCCGTTCCCGCTCTCCTCGATTTCGCGCGACGATCCCCCGCGGCCGCGGTCGCCACCGGCGTGGGTCTTGTGCTCATGGTTGGGGTGCTGCCGCTCGTGTTGGTCCTGCTCGCGCGCGTGCCCGGTTTCTACCTGACCGACAGCCTCGACGGTTACGTCAGTCGCATCGCTTCCATTCGTCCGAACGTGATCCTGGACCGTCGCGGCGGCGTGATGGCCGAGTTGTTTTCGAGCAAGACCGGCAACCTGAAACCGGAAGACGTCCCCGCCAGCATCAAAAGCAAACTGGTCTTCGTGGAGGATCAACACTTCTACGATCACGGCGGCGTGTACTGGCCTTCGGTGGCGCGCGCCCTGGTCACGAACGTCCTGTCTTTCGGCTACCGGCAGGGCGCCTCCACGCTCACGCAGCAGCTCGCGCGTATCATGCTCCAGGATCGATCGCGCAACGTGTTTCGCAAACTGCGGGAGTTGAATCTGGCGTACTCACTCGAGTCACGCCTCAACAAGGACAGTATCCTCACGGCGTACGTGAATCATGTCTACCTCGGCCATGGCGCCGTGGGCATGGAACCCGCCGCGCAGTTCTACTTTCGCAAAGACATCCGTAACCTCAACTTCGTCGAGGAGCTCGTTCTGGTCTGCCTTCCTTCCGCACCCGAACGCTACTCGCCGCTGCGCAACCCGCGCACGCTTTCGGCCAAAATGGACGCCATCTTCGAACGCATGGAGTCGGCGCGCTTTCCGCACCCGCCCAAAGAAGAGTTCGAACAGATGAAGGCGGCCGTGTTCCGGAATCTGAATCGGTCGCCGTCCGAAAGCATCTTTGGAAACCGCGTGGATCATGCGCCGTACGTTTCGGAACACGTGCGACTGTTCATCCGCAAGAAGCTCGGCAAAAGCTTCGAGTACGGGGCCGGACTGCGCGTCGAAACCTCCATCGACCCGAGCTTGCAGCGCGCGGCGCGCGTCCAGTCGCTCGAACACATTCGCAGCGCCGCCGCCTGGATCCGTCCCGTGCGCATGCAGGACGGTCGCATCATCTCGGAGCGCAGCGAAAGCCGCACGGTGCGCGAAGCGTACGCGGACGCCACGGGGTTGGCCCTGCTGTTCGGCCTGCCCGTGGCCAAACGCGTCCTGCCCACGCTCGAAACAGCTTCCATCGGCGTGGACCCGTCCACCGGCGAAATTCTCTTCATGCACGGCGGCGCGGACTTCAAGCCCGGCAACCAGCTCAATCGGGCCATCGACATGCGCAGGCAGACGGGCAGTTCGATCAAGCCGATCGTGTATTCGGCGGCCATCGAAAGCGGTCGGCTGACGGTGGCTTCCCGTTTGGACGACAGCCCCATTTACGCGCGCCGGACCCAGCACCGACGCGGCAGACCCGACTACTGGCTCCCGGAGAACATCACCGGCGTCTTCGAGGGCAGCGTTTCGGTGCGGCGGGCCCTTGCTCATTCCAAGAACATCCCCGCCATTCGCGCGGCCCAGGCGATCGGGATGGCGCGACTCTCCGAGCAGTTCCGGAAGTTCTTTCTGGTTTCGGACGAAGCGTACCGTACACGATTTCGTCACGATGAGACGATTGCCATCGGTTCTCTGGAGCTCTCACCGCTGGAGATGGCTACGGCATTCAGCGCGTTCGGGAACAACGGCGTCATCCGCAGGCCGCGCCTCATTCGGCGGATCCTCTCCCCGGAGGGCCGTGTTCTGTACGACAGCGCGGGTCAGGACGAATTCCGTCTGGAAGTGCCTCCGGAGCGCAAAGTCCTGCCGGGCGACGTGGCCGAAGTGATGCACAGCCTCATGCGCGGCTCGGCAGCGCGCAGTGGTGTGGGTGGAGTCGGCGGTCCTTTCATCGGCAAGACGGGAACCACCAACGACTTCAAGGACACGTGGTTCGTGGGGATCACGCCTCGTGTGTCTGCCGTCGTGTGGATTGGCTACGACGACCCCGCCTACTCCATGTACCGCGCCACAGGTTCGAGCCTGGCCGGGCCGCTTTGGGGGCGCATCATTCGCTCGGCCGGCGCGGCGCGTGGTTCCTTCCACTTCCAGCCGCGGGCCGAACACGCGCAGGTCTGCATCGATTCGGGCATGAAGCCGGGACCCTACTGTCCCAAGCACGCCATCCAATCAGAGATCTTCGCGCGCGGCCATCTGCCGAACGAACCCTGCAACGTACATAACAGTTCGCAGTCACCCATTGCGCCGCGCACACCCGAAGCCAAGGCCTCCGATTTCGACTGAAGCGAATCGCGGCACGGTTACTGAAGCCGGCCTTCCAGCAGTCGTTGCATGGCCTGCAGTTCTTCCAGAGTCTCCGACAGGCGTCGGTTCGTGGCGCGGGCAGCGCGCAACGCGGCGCGCGCTTCGGCTTCTTCCTGCCGCGAAAACTGTCGTAGTGCCTCCGTGACCGAACGACGTGCCGCGCGCACCTGCTGTTGGGCGCGTTCGCGATCCGTGCCGGTGAGCCGGAGGGCCAACAACAGGCGAGAGATGCGGGCAATCTCGGTCACGGTTGGCTGAACGCGATCGAGTTCCAAGGCCAGGTCGGAGTCCATGCGTCGGTTGGCGCGCGCCACCAACTCGGCCTTCTTCTCCGGATCCCGCACCTGATCCGCCAGCGCGCGTATGCGGGCTGCATCGGCCAGGTCGTCGGCCAGGTGCTTGCGTAGAATGGGGTACCGGTCGACGTGGCGGGCCAGTGTGCGACTGCGCTTTTCGTAGCGGACCGTCTCTTCCTGAAGCCTTGGCCCACAGCCAGCCAGGGTGCTGGCGCACAAAACCAACCCGGCCAGGGCACGGCGCGAAGTCATCGGACGAACACGGGCTTGCGTCCGTCGCCCACGCAACCACAATTTCGATTCTGTTTGACAATCATCCGACCGAGTACCCTGACTGGGGCATCGCATGCGGTTCTCGAAAGCCAGCCACTGTGGTACGACGCCGCGCCGCGGCGCCATCCTGCCCGCGCTGCTCGCCCTGGCCCTGCTTGCGCCGCAAAGCGCCGCGGGCTCGCCCGGTAAGTCTTTGTTCGAGCGAGCTTACGCGGCCGAGAAAACGGAACCGGAGCGGGCCATCGAGCTGTATCGCCGCGCGGTGGCGCGCGGTCTGGACTCCAAGTTGCGCGTAACGGCCTACTGGAAGCTGCTCTTCCTCTACAAGCGGCAGGGCCAGTTCGGCCAGGCGCTGCGCATGGCCGATCGGCTGGGTTCTCCCAAAAAGATGGAGGACGTCCTCAAGAACCTGCTTCTGGATATGCAACGTCGTTTCGAGATTTCCGAGAAGGCCGCGCAACGCTTCGCGGACGGACTGCGCGCGCTGTACAAGTTGAAGGGCGCTCCCTCGGGGCCTGCGCCGGACGTGTTTCTCGGTGCTTTCCGAGAGGCGGTCGCGCAATCTCCGGGGAGCGGGCACCTGCGCACGGCTATTTCGCTTGCTCTCGTCGAGCAGGGCTACGGCGAATATGCCTCTTCTTTTTCGGGTGGCGTCACCGTCTCGGAGACGGAACGTCGCCTCGCTCACGCCGAACGCTTGCTGGCAGGCGACCGCGCGGGAGAAGCCGAGCAGGTTCTGTACCACCTGGCGCGCGCGGCCGAACTCAGCAGCGCCGAAAAGACGCGCGTCCTGTACATGCTCGGGCGTCTGGAGCGCAACCGCGGCCGAACACACCAGGCCACTGCCTTCTTTCGTTTGGCGGCGCGGTACGCCGGCGGCGCGGACATCCATCGCAACGTGGCGCTGGCCGCTTACGCGCTGTACAGAGACGGACAACGCACTCAGGCGCATGCGCTGCTGCGCTCCATTCCTGGTTCGACCGACCCGAATGTTCGTCTTCTCCACCTGATCCTCAAGTGGCAGGTAGAGCGGGACAAAGCATCGCTTTTCGAGTTGCAGCAGATGAAAGACAAGCTGCGCGGGACTCCTCCGGCCGGCATCTCGCCCTTCCTGGCGCGAAGGGCCGTGAAACTCGTCGAGCAGACCGAGGCGCCGAGGTGAAACGTTCGCCTGCTTGCTTCCAGCGCCCGATTGCTCGCGCGCGCTCTGCGGCTCTGACATTCAGCGTGCGCCTGCCCCGGACATGGCGTTCGGGCCGGA
>CAZPFB010000036.1:0-21024 GCA_964585735.1 uncultured Leptospiraceae bacterium | reverse complement strand
TGACATTCAGCGTGTGCGTGCTCTTGGGCAGCACGGCTTCCATCCGCCCGGGGCACGCCGAGGGGGGCACGCCGAGCGAAGAGGACCGAGCCGAAGCCATCCGCGTGCGGGACGCGGCGCAGCAGGAACGGGATCGCTTTTTGGAAGACCATCGCCGGGCGCTGGAGGAGCGCAGACGTCGGGAAGAAGAACTCCGTCGCGAACAGCAGCAACGGCGCATCGACCCCGAACGGAACACTTTCTGGCGCCGCGAGCAAACCACATACTTCGGCCGCGAGCTGCTGGCTTCCATCCCCGCCGGGAAGGTAGTGGTCGTCTACGCGCAGAAGCAGGCCACCCAGTTCTTCGGGTATCGGGGGCATTTCCGGCCCATCCGACCGAACCTCCGCCACGTGCGCACCCTACAGCGCGACCAGGTGAAGCTGTCCGACCTGCTGCGGGATCTGCGCGGGAACTTCGCGGTGCTCGTCGTACCCGAAGAAGGCGTACAGAAGAAAGTGAGGCCGGGCGGGTTCGAGCTTCTGTCCCTCTCGGTTCACGGCAACACCTACGACATCACGAACATCTTCAGCGACGGCAGCGGCTTCTTGCGCGTGGAGGCCGAGCAGTGGGCGCGCGAAGGGGAAGCAGGTCCCTACTATCGCTGGGCGGTCGATAGCATCCTGCTCGAATATCGGTGAGGCGGGACACTCTGACGCGTTGTCCTTTTGCTTGACACCGCGCTTTGACACGAAGTTGCGAAGCGGGAGCTCCGACCCGATCGCTCTTCCTTCACCACCGATTCGCAACTGCAGGTCTTTGCCTACATTGAAAAACATGCGACCGCGGCCGAAGTTCCCCTTCTGCTACAGTTTTGGCGGAACCTGGACGCTGAGATCGCTCGGCCAAAGGGAGGCTACCGGCCCTCGATCGAGCAGTTGTCCCGAACCAAGGCCGTCCTGGCACGCATTTCGGGACAGACACTGCCCACCCCTCAGGCCTATGAGGCCTTTTTCCGGAAGAAGTAGGCTTCCTCTGCGTGACCCGGGGTGAAACTGTCCGACTTGCTGCGCGATCCGCGCGAGAATTTGCGGTGCTCGCTCAGCGGATTCGCAATCTGGTCTTTGAAGATGAGGCGGCAATGGCGCGGTGACCGCAGAGGCGCGGGGATTCGCCCAGGAGGTGGTCTCGGGTGGGGCAACCGCGTTTTGACCTTGACGCAAGGGGACAGTTGCGCGAGGTACGGACATGTCGCTTCGCCCATTGTCCTCGCTTGCTGCCATTGTCTTCTGCGCCGCCTGCGGTGGAACTCCCGAAATTTCGAGCGTGCGGGCGTCCAGCAGTCTCCAGCCATCAGGAAGTCGCTATGCACCTGCTAATCTTATCGATGGAACGACAAAGTCTTGGTGTGAAGGAGTGTCGGGAGCAGGAATCGGACAAACAGTGACGCTGGTTCTGAAGCGCGATGCAACGGTTCGCTCCCTTCATATCAAGAATGGGTATGGCGATCCCAAGTTCTATGCCCGCAACAATCGCGTCCGGACAATACGCCTCGAGGGAGACGGTTCCGGCTCCGCAACGGTGAACCTGAAAGACACGGGGAGTCCCCAAGCCCTATCCTTCCCGGCTGTGTCTGGTCGTAACCTGACTCTGACCATCACCGCGGTCTATGCAAGCGGACAGGACGACGATACCTGCTTGGACGAGATCAGCTTCACGCCACTTCGGGAAACCCCACCGGTGGCTCAAGTCGAACAGCCCGCCGGAGGATCCTGCGCGTGTGTATCGGCCCGAAACGACATGTACCCGGAGCAGTGCTACGTGGAGCAAAAGTGTTCGTCCGAGTGTTCACAGGCCTTCCCAGGAAAGACATGCGAGCAGGTCGGCTTTGCCTGTGAGGGATGGCACCAAGGGCGCGGCCGCGTAAAAGTGCGCTGCGCGCCGTAACCGGACGGGATTCGCTCCTTCCAAGCGGAGCGGGACGCAACCGTTCCGGTGCATGGCAGCGGTCAGCAGTGGTCGCCGTGGATTCACATTGATGGTGTCGTGGGTATTCTGCACGATGCGATCCAAGACCAAGCCCTGCGCGGCGTCGTCAATGCCGTAGCACCGGGACCTGCGACGGGCCGATGATGTCGCACGGACATTGGCCGACACGACCGGCGCCACGCGAGTACGGCACCTTCCTCAACGCGTCACGAGACTGTTTGTGGGTCCCGGATCTCCGGCGCTCCTGCACGGGGATCGTGCCCGTCATTCTCCAGAAGGCCGGGTACCGCGTTAGCTTTCCCGATCTGGATCCGGCGATTCGCAATCTGGCGCTTCAAAAACGAGGCGGCGCCGGCGAATTGAGACGCAGGTGAGCGCCCCCATGAGTAGTGTGCCACTCAGAGGTAGTAGTTGCAGCTCGAATCTGTTCGACAGGCCGAATAGGTGGAGCGGCAAAAACTGGACGCAGAGCAGGAGAACGGGAACGAAGCCGAACACCCCGCCGCTGTTCCCACAGTGTTGCATGTTATGTTCGCCGCTGACGCATTCACGCTAATATACGTAATCTTGGTCAGGCTTTCCCCGTTGGAGAGAGAAGCCGTTCGCGTTTAGTCGACCGACCCCTGAGTGGCCGTTGGAGTGCCAGTAATCGCGCCGCTGCTCGAACTCATAGAGAGCCCGACAGGAAGTGTCGCTGAAATTGACCATGAGGAAACCGACAGCTCACCGACACAAGTGCGTTGAGTGTTTCGCGTCAAGCTGGCCGAGTCTGTCTGGATCGCGGCATTCCGCGGGTAGCTGGTTCCGGATCCGGCCGAAGTCGAGATGAAGTAGTCCGATGCGGGCGCAAGATGGCGGGGGCGTCCGGGGGAGGAGGGCAACCAGGACGTCGACAACCGTTGCATGAGGAACCTTCTGAGCCATGACAAATCAAGGGTGAACAGAAAAATTGGTTCCGGATAACGATCAGAGAGAACTTGCCGCCCATCATCACACCCGGGTGTGATGAGCAATCTCGGCCAGTGTCTCGGCCACCTCGTAGCGGCGCACGGGAACACCCAACTGCCTGGCAATGTGGCTCAATGAGATGATCCCGCGAAGCGTGCGCTCGTTCTTGTACCCCTGATGGTCCACGACGAGCGCGTGCTGCCGGTGTACGCCCCGCAATGTTTCCACGATGTCACCGACCCGAGCGTGCGCCACGTCCCGTATCTGCAAGACTTCGATTTGCTCGGCGGGCGTCATGAGGTCCCATACTTCGAGGTCTTTGTGCTTCACCTTGCGATTGCTGGCGGCCACGACGGCCTTCTCCCCGGTAACGTCGGTTGCCGTGAGCAACCCGAGAATCCGATCATCCAGGTCCGCCACGAGGAGCATGCGGACCGCTCTCAATATCATGAGCTTTTCGGCAGCTTCGATGGTCTCGTGGGGGCCAATGGTAACCGCGCTCGTCTGTTTGAGGTCCGTCATGATGCTGATGGCGGGATCCTCCAAACTCACCGAACGGCTCCGGGTGGCGTCCGGGCGGTGAAACGTAATCTGTTCGTTCAGCGGGTGGTGGGGAAGCACGGCAAACTTCATGGATTCCCTCCGTGGGATGCCTCCAGGATGCCACCACCACGGCCGGCCCGCAATCCGGATTTCGGATTTTTTTTGCCCCATCAGGGGGATGCGCGGCCGTCGGCGAACAGAGCCCGCACCGAACTGACCGGTAGCCGAATGCCGTAGGCGACGAAGTTGCTGCCGCACGTCGGCGGACAGTACGTCCCGAAGACGCCCGAGCGATGGTGAACGCGCAGAAACATGCCGGGTCCGTCCTGCCCACTGTGACGGACTTCCACTTCCACCATCAGGTAGTTCAGGAGCGGCCGCGATTCCTCTTCGTCGCGAAACGGATGCATCAGATCGCGGCGCGGATTCTCCAGGGAAGGATTGCGCCCCGCAAGCGAAAGGCCTTCGCCCAATGCAAAGCTGAGCGGAAGGCCGAACGCACCGGGCCAGCGGGCCACGAGCAGTCCGTTCACCTCGAGGTGCTGCATGATGCCGAAATGCTTCACGAACTGCGCTTCCGTTTCGAACAGGACACTCTTGAGTTCGGTGCCCGTCGGGCGACTGACCGCCGCGGTCAGAATGTGCGAAGGACGATAGTCCGTTTCCGCCTTACCTACGATGTCGAGCAGGCGGGTCTGGCTGTAGGTTCCCCAGTAGAGCGCCAGGTCGGCGTCATCGGCCAGGGGATTCGGAAGTCGCAGGGCCTGCGCGGACAGAGTCGAGAAGGGCCCCGCGCTGCAAAAAGCGAGCACGAGCAGAAAATGAAGTCTGGATTGGGTACTCACAGCAATTCTCCTTCGTAACAGCCAAGTCTCGTGAGCAGGCGACGGAATCTCCCGGAATGAAGCGCGAGGCTGTCTTCGAGCAGTACTGCGTACTGCGCGCAGGCCTTTTCGTCCCCGCGATGACACTCCGTTTCGAGAAGCGCCCCCGAAAGCGCACCGTCCAGTGTCGAACCAAGCATGGTGCCAACGAGACCTGTGTACACGGGCAGGTACGCGTAGACACCCACTCGGCCGTGCTCCGTCCAAAGTCCCCGGTACGATTTCACGCCGCGTTCAGCCGTCACCTCGAAGGCCACGCGACTCGAACGACTGATCCGCAGGCCGGTCGTTCCGTAGCGCAGGGATTGTTTCGAATTCTCCCACAGGTCGCTGCGATCCTGGTAGACCCGCGCGTCCACGGACAGGCGCGCCATCCCCGCCGGATGCGCACCGAGCGCGCTATCAGCAGGCTCTTCCGGGCGGGAACCGCAACGTATCTTCTCGAAACAGCCCGTGGCAGCGACGGAGCGACAGAAGAGTCGCACGGCCGTTTCGTTCGGACCGTGAACCCAGAGCGTGCCTGCGCCGAGTGCGGAACGCCCCACGACGACGGGGCGTGGAGGAAGATGACAGACACCCAAGAGAACGGCGGCCGGCAGAAAGAGCAGCCTGATGCAGGATCGCGCCGCCTTCATGACAGCCTCTCCCGGATCTCGCGATAGCGCGTGCGGCTCACAGGCAGCACATCACCGCTGGTCAGGACCGCCTCATGACGACCTCCGGCCTGGGAACGCAGCTCCAGCACAGCGTCCAGGTCGACCAGGAAGGACCGATGGATGCGCACAAAGTTGGCCGGCAGGATCTTTTCGAGTGCCTCCAACGTCTTGCGGTGTCGTTCGGTGTGGTCGTCGCGCTTGTGAATGAGGACGTAGTTGTCCTGTCCCTCGAAGTACAGTACCTCGGCGATGGGGACGAGGACGACCGAATCGTCGGAGCGCACAGTGACGAAGCGCGCGGCACTCCCGCGAATCTCGCGGGCCATGTCCAGGCGACGAAAGGCCTGCTCCAAACGATCGCGGCTGGCCGGCTTGGCCACAAAGTCGAGGACACCGTGTTCGAAGGCCTCGATGGCCCGGTCGGTGTTGCCCGAAACGACGATCGTCTGAAACGGTTGCGCCGTGGCTGCGCGCAGGAGCGTGAACCCGTCGTCGCCCCCGAGATTCAGGTCCAAGAGCAGCACATCCACCGGGTGGTCCAAGAGAAAGCACCCGGAAGCGGTGAGCGTCGGCTGCACGCGCAGCGACTGCACGCGACTCCCCAAGATCTCGCGGACCAGCCGTTCGAGACCCCGAGCCGCTACGCGTTCGTCTTCGACGATGAGCACATGCATTGTCTTCTTCCCGCTCTACCGATGTTCGCCTGAAGCTGGAGCGCAGTTAAGCCGATTTGGCTGCCACAGTCGCGCAGGATGGGGTGAACGGTCGCACGGCTGTGGTGAACGGCATCCGAAGCCGGGATGGGCTTGACACTCTTGGCCCAGAAAGTCGGGCTATCTGCATGGAGTGCCGTCGGCGCGCCCACGGCAAAGTGGTCATCCTCGAACCCATTGGCGAACTCGATCTCTACAATGCGGCGGCCATGAAGAACCAGCTCTTCGAGCTGGCCGACCAGGGCGAAGCGCAGGTGCTCCTGAACTGCACGGGCCTCGAGTACATCGACTCCTCGGGCCTGGGTGTACTGATTGCCACCGTGACCCGGATGCGCAAGTCTTTCGGGCAGTTCAAGATGTGCGCGCTCCGCGAAAACGTGCGCACCGTGTTTCGACTCACCAAGACCGAACGGCTCTTCGAAATCTACGAGTCCGAAGATTTGGCGCTGACCGCTTTCGATTGAATCGTGATGCTCGTTTGCCAACCCGTCTCGGTTGGATGAGAATCCAGCTCCCAACCCTCTGGGTACGCTTCCGCCAGTCGCGTGCGCACGTAACGCAGCCCCATGCCGGTGCCCTGCCGCTCCGCGGAGCGGCTCCCGTCGTTGGAAAGAACGAAACGCACGCCGTCTTTCAGGACCAGCCTCCGGAGAAGAAAGCTGCCGCGATCGCGCTCGTGGAAGCCATGGGAAAGACCGTTCTCGATGACTGTATGGAAAACCAGCGGCGGGATCTGCTCGTCGTCCACAAGGCCCTCCGTCACCAATTCGAAGCGCTTGTCGTGCCGCAGGCTCATGAGGTCCAGATGCGTCCGGCACAGTTGGACTTCTTCGTCCACCCGAATCGTGGTCCGGGAGCTCACGGAAAGCAGGATGCGCAGTTCGTCCGCCAGAGCCTGAAGCAGGCGCCCGGCGTTCTTGGGATCTTCCGCCAGCCAGACCATCACGGCGTTGATCGAATTCAGGAGGAAATGGGGTTCGACGTTCTTCTTGAGCAACTCGATTTCGAGGCGCGCGGCCTGAAGCTCTGCGGCTTTGCGTATCTGTTCGAGTTCGAGGGCGCGACGGGCCGTCTGTTCCTGTTCCTCCTGCATGACACTGATGCGATCGGCCAACCCGAGGGACAACAGCCCCATTTCGAGCGCCGAACCAATTTGCAGGCCGTACTCCGTCACGAAGTTGGCCGGAAGATAGCCCAAACCCTTCAGCGCAAACAGAGTAACGCCCAGGAGCAACGAAAACCAGGCGAGCAGGAAGTAGCGGGCCGGGCGAAAACCACGCTGGTGCACGCGGAGCGCCGCAACAACCACCAGAAGCGAGAATCCGATCACGAGAACCGCCGACACGTAGATGTTCCAACTGTACGGGAGCACAAACGCGCCGGCCAACAGAACGGCGAAAGCCGCCATCAGCATTCGCAGCGCGCGATCCAACGCGGGAGCAAAAACGGAACTCCCGAGAAAGGTGCGTGAGAACTGCGTGGCCCAAACGAAGGCCCAGCCGATGAAAGCGGGGAGGCTGATGTTGGCCCAGACGGGTGAGTCGGGCCAGAAGTACTGAAAGGCCAGACCGTTGAGATTGAGCTGAATGAGCCCATAACCTGTGATGTAGAATAGGTAGAATAAATAGCTACGATCGCGGACGATGAAGTAGAGCACCAGGTTGTAGAGAGACAGGACCAGCAGGATCCCGTAGTAGAGCCCCAGCGCGAGCGACTCCGTGGTGTCCGCGCGGCGAAGGGCCTCGGCGCCGATGAGGCGAATGGGAAACTCCTGCGTCCCGCTGCTTTCGAAGCGCAGGTAGACGACGGAATCTCCGGTGTGGAGGCGCAGTGGAAAAAGGAACGTACGCTGCCTCACGATGCGCGTATCGAACGGCAGGCGATCTCCAGCACGATGGTGTGTCCAAGTTTCCCGAGGACAGGATCCGACCGGAAGTTCGGGGCCCACCCACGGCCGCGCCGCACCAACCGTCTGGTTGCAATAGTAGAGGTCGATGAGGTCGAGGAGTGGGTACTCGACTTGCAAAAACACTTCGCGCGGCGGTCCTTCGTTGCGCAACAGCAGGCGACCGAAGTAGACGGTACCCGTGAAACCGTAGTTCGGAATTCCGGGCGGCGCGGCGTAGAACGATTGCGCGATCACCCGGTGGAGCGCCTGTTCCCCACTTCGGTCGGCGTACAGGGACAGGCGCGGGCCGGGTTGTATGGGGCGTGTGAGCTCGGCGTCGGGCAGGCGGACGTGTGCCGCCGAAGGAATCGGGCGCGGGGCACCATCACCTGAGGCGTTGTCGTTCGCCTGCGCCATCAGGCCGACACTCGCCGGGCCGGCACTCACGAGACCGAATACGGCCACTGCGGCCACCAGGAGGCCCCCGCGTCGCCGGTCGGGCGACGGCCGCCTTTGTGGGAACGGCGCGGCTGAGGACGAAACGGAGCGCAGCACGACCCGATCACACGCGGCTTTTTTCGCTTGTTGCCGGGAAGTGGTCTGCGGAGGTTCAGGCATTAGCGAGGTGCTGCCATGAAGAAGTGGGTCATCATTCTGAGCGCCATCCCTGTGGTACTGATCGTTGTCCTGCTGGTCGGGATGCTGGCCATTCGGTCCATCGTCACAAAGGAACTCCTGGTCGAGCAGATGGAAGCGACCATGAATCTCCGCGCCGAAGTTCGGGAGCTGGACATCAGCCTGCTTTCGGCAGTCTCCTCTATAGAATTGCGCGGCGTCAAGCTGGCGCCCCGCGATCGCCTGGCGGACGCAGCCACGCCCCTGTCCGAACGCCCTCCTCTCAAGGCCGCGCTCATTTCCGCTGAGGCTTTCGAACTCAAGTTCCGGCTGGGGCCCCTGCTCCAGAAGCGCTTTGAACTCCAGCGGCTGATCTTGGACCGCCCGCAGGTGAACCTGGTCCTCCTGGAGAACGGTGGCAACAACCTTTCGGCGCTGTTCGCCCCACCCAAGGTTGTCGGAGGCAAACCGCGGGAGGTGGCGCCCGCTACGAAAGCCGCGGCCGAGGAGGCCAAGAAGCCGGCTGCTAAGAAAGAACCGGACGCCCCGGCAAAGCCGTTCACGGCGCGGGACCTCCCCATCGCCGCGAAGCTGGACGCCGTCGGCATGGACAACGCAAACATCAACGTGCGCGTGCAGAAGACGGGCCAACTCATCCGGATCAGCGGACTGACGACGCGTATCGACAACATCGACATCGATCCCGCGGACCTGGCGCGCCATAACGGCGCTGACGTGCGCTTCGATATGAACCTCGCCGTGATCGGCCGGGATGGCAAGGAAGCAGGTGCTTTCGCCTTGCGTTCGGGCGGGCGGGTCACGCCGTTCGAGGCCGTTTCGGGGCGGGTGAACACGGCTGTGACCTACGCGCTGACCCTCAAGCGTGGTTCCTACGTCGACGGAATGCCGCTGCTCCAGCAACTCGCGGGCGCTTTCCCGATGCTCGAAAAAGCGGGCGTACGTCTGGAAGGCGCAACGAAACGCGCGGAACTCCAGGCGGACGCTTCGCTGCGCGTGGCCTATGGGGGCGGTCGCGTTGCTTTCCTGGACGACGTCGTCTTCAAGACGAAACACTACGACCTGGCGCTGCGCGCCAAGAGCTGGATTCAGACCACAAACGATCAGCACCTCTTCAGCGGTCAGTTGTTGGCCACGCCGGACGAGAGCGCGCGCTGCATCCAATCCGTGGACGCCCGACTCGAAAAGGCGCTCGCCAAAAGCAAGGGCGTCGACAAGGCGGAAGTGCGCAAGCAGGTGCTCGGTCCCATCCTGAAAGGGGATCGAATCATGTTGCCCTTCACTTCGAGCGGGAGCATCAAGAGCCCGAGCGTAGCCCTCGGGGTCGAACTCCCGTCGCTGACCGATCTGCTCAAGGGTCAGCTCAGCGGCCTGGCCAAGTCGAAGCTGGACGAAGCGCTCAAGAAGAACCCGAAAGCCAAAGAGCTCATGAAGAAGCTGCCGAAACTCCCGTTCTGACCCTGTTCATGAATGATGCGGCCCAGCGCCGGTGATCCACGGGTGATTCGCACCGAAAACCTCACGAGGCGGTTCGGCTCCTTCACGGCTGTAGCAGACGTCTCGCTGACCGTCGGCCGAGGCGAGATCTACGGCTTTCTGGGCCTGAACGGCGCGGGAAAGACAACCACGATCCGCATGCTGTTGGGAATGATTCGGCCCACAGCAGGGTCGGTGCAGCTGGCGGACCAACCGGTCCTGCGCGGCGGGCGCGGACCCTGGCAACGAGTGGGCTGCCTGGTCGAAGTGCCCTACGCCTACCCCGAACTCACCGTTCGCGAGAACCTCGAAATCTTCCGACGGTTGCGCGGACTCGCTCGCGATTCGGTCGATCGTGTCCTGACCGAGCTTTCCCTGGGGGCCTACGCGGAGCGGCGCGCCGGGACACTCTCACTGGGCAACATGCAGCGCCTGGGCCTCGCGCGAGCCTTGATCCACGAACCAGAGATCCTCGTGCTCGACGAACCCTCCAACGGCCTCGACCCTGCGGGAATCGTCGAGGTCCGGGAAATGCTGCTGAACCTTGCGCGCGAACGCGGCGTGACCGTCTTCGTTTCGAGTCATCAACTGAGCGAAGTGGCCCGATTGGCCACACGCATCGGCATCATTCACGAGGGCCGATTGATTGCCGAACTGGGACGTGAAGAGCTTTCCCGATTGCGCCAGAAACGCCTGCTGGTGCGCACCGGCCGGCCGGAGGGCGCGCTCGAACTGCTCCGATCGCGCGGATTCTCCGTGGATCTCAATCGCGAGAATCTCTTGGAGTTGACCGACGCCAGGGACCTCGCGGAACCGGACCGGGTGGCGGCAATCCTGGTGCAATCGGGCGAAAAGTTGTTGGCCCTGTACGAGCAGGAGCAGGACCTCGAGTCCTTCTTTCTCGAAAGAATCCGAGCCCACGCGGCCGGCCCAACGCGCACGGGGCAGGCCTCCTGATGGCGCTGCGCGCGGCACTATTTGCCGAGTGGTTGAAGTTGCGGCGCTCACGCGTACCCTGGATCGCACTGGCCGCGCTGTGTCTGGGCCCGGTCATGGGCAGTCTGTTCGTCGTCGTCCTGCGTTCTCAGGCGCTCGCCGCTTCGAACCCCGCCCTTGCCGCCAAGGCCTCTCTCACGGGCTTTTCGCCGGATTGGGTCGGCTTCTCGGCTCTGATGGCGCAGGTCATCGGCGTCGGGGGTGTTCTTGTTTTCGGCTTTGTCACCAGTTGGCTGTTCGGTCGCGAGTTCTCCGACCGTACGGCCAAGGATCTGTTCGCGCTGCCGGTTTCGCGGCGCAGCATCGTGATGGCCAAACTGATCGCTGTGATGATGTGCTGCGTGGGACTGGCGTGCGGCGCAGTGATGGTCGCCTTCTGCCTGGGCCTGGCACTCGGTCTGGAGAATGCTCCGGCCGCGCTCTTCGGTCCGCTACCGTTTCGGATTGCCGGCACAACAGGACTCGCGCTGCTCCTCTGTCCGCCCGTCGCCTTCGTGGCCAGTTGGGGCCGAGGTTATCTGCCGCCGCTCGGCTTCCTGGTTCTCGCTGTCGTACTCTCTCAGATCCTCGGCGCTCTGGGCGTGGGCGCCTATTTCCCGTGGGCCGTACCCGGTCTGTTCAGCGGCATTGCACCCGGAGCGCGCGAGAGCCTGGGCGTTGCCGGCTACGTCATTCTTGCCGGATTGTCGGCGGCAAGCACGGCGGCCACGATTGCCTTCTGGCAGTACGCCGATCACACGAGCTGACCGGGGCATCCCCGCGCAAATATCAGAGACGCTCGGCTGCGGAGTAGCTCACCAACGATCCGGTCATAGACAGGTACTGCGCTCGGATCCAGTCTGCGCTGCGCGCCACATCGGAGACGCGAACCTCGTCGAGCGTTCCGATCCAGAGCTCACCGCCACCCGTATACTGACCGCTGTGAAAGACCGTGTTCACACCTCCCGCCCAGGCGAAGGCGCCGGTGGCCGTCGTCGTTGCGCGCCCATTGAAGTACGTGGCGGTGGCGCCGCCCGACCAGGTGAGCGCAAGCAGGTGCCACTGTCCGAGTGTGAACACGTCGCCCGTCTGAGTGTTCGCGTTGTTGAACTGGTCCCCGATGCCAATGCGAAAGTCGTACGAACCAGCGTTGTTGGAAAGAAGCAGGTAGGCCCGGCTGTTGGTCCCCCCGTTGCGATGGGAGAATGCATACACCTGTGCGCCGACGACCGGTGCAGCCGTGGGCCTCGCCCAAACCAAAACCGTTCCGGCCACGCTGGAGAACCCGGCATTGGCGTGGCTGACATTGGCTGCCGTCCCATCGTAGGCACGGCCACGACCCAGCCGTCCCTCGGCGTCGGTGGTCCCGGCGTTCGTTCCATTGTTTCCGGAAGCTGTCGAATCCAGCAGGCTTCCGTCCATATGATTTACATTCACATAGTTTTGGCTCCAAACGCCGGTTCGATTCTGACCGTCCGCGGCGCCGGCATTGCCATAGTACATGGTGACGTAGTCCGACCGGGATGTCGCGTCGATCTGCGGCACGCGCACCCACGCCACGCTGGACCCCGTCGTATCCCAACGCTCGATCTCGTGATTGAGGACCGTGCCGTCCGGGTCCACGAAGCGAAGGTCCGCTCCGCCTGATGCCGCCTCGTTGTACTCCATGTTCGTGCCGGAGGTGAGGACGATGCCCACGGGAAAGTTCGTCAGATTCGTCGACGATGCCGAGTTGTCGAATGTGATTCTGCGCCGACAGCGCCACCCGGACAGAGCGGACGGCACCGAGTCGGCGAGGCTACCGCCATAGCAGATCTGCAGAAGAGACGGCAGCATGGGCAGGAACAGACCGCCTTCGGCGCTGAAGCGGGCGCAACCGGGGGGAAGCACGGACAACAGTCCCAGAGTTGCACAGGCGATGGTTGCAGATACTGAGGTCCTCATGTCTGGTAGGTCGGGGCTTGGGCGCGAGTTTGGGGTGATGAATTCTGCCCGGTCTATTTCTTTCGGCTCAGTCGGCAGGCAGCCCGCTGCCCGTCCAGCGGTCGCGAATGGGGACGTAGTCGGTCGAGAGTGGGAACTCCAGTCTGGCGACGGTCTTCGGACCGCGCTGGAACACCCGGAAATGGTCGGCTGAGAAACCGAGGTTGCGGATCAGAAAAACGATCATGGCCAGGCCCAGACCCGAGCCTTCCGTTTCGTCTCCGTACTGCACGCAGAAGTCCGCCAGGTGCGAGGCGGCCATGGCCGCCGCCAGCCGCTGACGAATGCGCGCCTCTTCAGCAGCGAGCAGCACCGCGTTGTTCTCGATGTGGATCAACAGACGCTCTTCGTCCCGACTCAGTTCCACCGTCACCGTGAGTTCCAACTCGGAGAGCGCCCGCACGTACTCCTGATCCTTGATCCGATCGTACGATTGCCGGAACTCCGCCACGCCGCGTGCATAGCTGTCCGGATCTTCCAGGCTGAAGGCGTGCCTTTCGAAAAACGCGCGCTTGAGATTGGCTTTCACGGCGTTCTCGACGAGTTCCAGCACCGATGTGGTGACGGCCACCCCGAGGCCGTCGACGGCGAGCTGCGCCTCAAGGTCCTCGAAGACAGAGCGGATGCGCGAGCGTGCTTCCGCGTCCATCACAGACAGCACAATCCGATGTAGGTTCTCTCCGGGCATAGGGGACGAGCCGCCGCCGTGACCTGGCTAGGTTTGCCTCCCGATGGAAAAAGGTCAAGCAGGAGAAAACTTCACTCCACGTGCTGCAGAAGGAGGACGACGTGTCGCACGCCCTCGATGGAGGCCAATTCTTCCTCCAGGTTGGGTCGATTGGAGCGGACATAGAGTTCTGCTCGATAGTGGCGTTCGCCGAGCACCTTTTCGACGCTTTCCTGCGAGTAGACGATGCCCTTCTTTCGTAGCGCTTTGCGGATGTCGCCAATGACCCCGTCCTTCTTGACGACGACGTCCATCCGGTAGTAGCGGAACCGTTCGACCCGAATGCGACGGACCACGAAGCCAAACGTCTCGACCACGACTACGACCAGAAGCGTACCGGCGAACGCGATTTTCCCGAGACCGGCGCCTATGCCCAATCCCACGGCGGCCACGACCCAAATGCTGGCCGCGGAAGTCAGGCCGGTGATGATTCCTGCGTTCCGCAAGATGGTGCCCGCACCCAGAAAGCCGATACCGGTGACCACCTGCGCGGCAATGCGGGCCGGGTCGGCGCTCAGATATCCGGCGTTGCGGGCCTGCACGGAGACCTGCTCGGAAACGATCATGAACAGGCAGGAACCCAGACAGATGAGGATGTTCGTCCTCACGCCGGCTGGCTTGCCGCGGTACGTCCGCTCGAGGCCGATCATGAGCCCGCACGCAATAGATAGCAGCATCTTCCCGAACGCGTCCCGAAAGACCGGGTCGAAAGTCGCTTCGATTGCTGCCCACATACAGACATTCTCGGCCGGTCGCATCCCTCGGCCAAGAAATCCTGGCCTCCATGCTGCCGGGGAGCGCGCCGGGGCCGGGAGCAACGCGGCGCTGCGGACTGCGAAGTACTTGCTGCATGCGGCCCGAACGCGAGTCTGACCGGGGGTGGCTGTCGATGGGCCGCGGCCCTATATTGAAACTGGTCGCACCTGCCGGTGCTGCTTCTAAAGCCATGGCACAAATATCCGCATCCGCCGAGACGACCGAACCGCAGTACTACGCCCCCAACGCGTTCCCGCCCGGCCTGTCGCGAAAGGTGGTGGAGTCCATTTCCCACATCAAGAACGAGCCGGGTTGGGTGACCGAGTTCCGCCTGCGGGCCCTGGAGACATTTCAGGCCAAACCGATGCCCACGTGGGGATTCATACCGCGGGCCAACATCGATCTGGAACGCTACGTCCACTATGTGGGCGCGGGCCAGCAGAAGAAGAAGTCCTGGGATGAGGTAGACCCCGAGGTACTGCGCAGCTTCGAGCGGCTGGGCATTCCCGAGCATGAGCGCAAGTACCTGGCGGGACTCGAAGCCATGAACGACTCCGAGACGGTGTACGCCGGGGTCAAAAAGGAACTCGAAGACCTGGGCATCCTGTTCTGTGACATCGATACGGCCATCCGCGAGTTTCCAGAACTCGTAAAGAAATACATAGGTACTGTCGTGACGCCGGAGGACAACAAGTTTGCCGCGCTCAACAGCGCCGTTTTCAGCGGCGGTTCCTTTGCCTACTGCCCCAAGGGCGTCAAGACTCCCATGCCGCTCCAGGCCTACTTCAAGGTGACCGCCGAGTCTTCAGGGCAGTACGAACGCACACTGCTGATTGCCGACGAGGGGGCCGAGATCGTCTACAGCGAAGGCTGCACGTCGGTGCAGGCGTCAGGCACCAACTTCCACACCGCGGTTGTGGAGCTCATCGCCCACGACGACGCACGTATCCACTACACGACCATCCAGAACTGGAAGAAGAACATGTACAACTGGACGGTGAAACGCGGGCTCTGCCACCGCCGGGCTCACATCACCTGGACGGACGTCAACATCGGAGCGCAGACCATCAAATATCCGGGCGTGATCCTTCAGGGAGACGATTCCACCGGGGACATTCTCTCCTTGGCTTTCGCCGGGAAGGATCAGGTGCAGGACACCGGTGCGCGGGTCATTCACGTGGGCCGAAACACCCGCAGCAACGTGCTGGCCAAGGGCATTTCTCTGAACGGGGGAATCAACTCGTACCGGGGCCTGGTCAAGTTCGACCGGTCGGCAGAAGGGGCCTTCAGTCACGTCAAATGCGACGGCCTCATGATGGACGACCGCTCCGAGACGCACGCGTACCCCTACAACGACGTGAGCGGAGAGCAGGGCGCCTTGAACTATGAGGCCACCGTCTCCAAGATCAGCGACGATCAGCTCTTCTACCTTCAAAGTCGCGGCCTGTCCGAGGATGAAGCAAAGCTGCTCATCGTAAACGGTTTCTGCGAAGGCGTCGTCCGCAATCTGAACGTAGAGTACTCCGTCGAGATGACCCGCCTGATCCGCATGATCCTCGAGGACGGAGAAGCCATCGAGGCCACCCTGCCATGACGGCCATGCTGGAAGTGCGCGACCTCCACGTGACAGTAGGGGACCGCGAAATTCTCCGCGGCGTGAACCTGACCGTCGAACGTGGCCAGGTACACGCGATCATGGGCCCCAATGGTTCAGGCAAGAGCACGCTCTCCAACACGATCATGGGACACCCCAACTACCGCATTACCAGCGGGGACATCCTCTTGGAGGGCCGTTCCATCCTCCCCTTGAAACCGGACGAGCGTGCCCGCGCAGGCCTGTTCCTTTGCTTTCAATATCCTACCGCCCTTCCTGGAGTGACCGTGCAGAACTTCCTGCGCACCGTCCTCAAGAATGTCCGCGGCGCGGACGTCCCGGTGAAACAATTTCGCACGGAGCTCAAGGACGCGATGGGCCGTCTCGAGATGGACCCGGCCTTTGCGGCGCGGTACGTCAACGACGGGTTCAGCGGCGGGGAAAAGAAGCGCCACGAGATCCTCCAAATGATGCTGATGTCTCCGAGGATGGCCCTCCTGGACGAAACGGATTCAGGCCTGGACATCGACGCGCTGCGGATCATCGCCCAGGGCATCGAATCGATGCGCGCACCGGAACGCTCCATGCTGCTCATCACGCACTACCAACGTATCCTCAACTACCTCACGCTGGACCGGGTCCATGTCTTTCTGGACGGTCGCATCCTCCAGAGTGGCGGTCGGGAGCTGGCCGAGAAGCTGGAACGGGAAGGGTACGATTGGGTCCGCGCAGGAGTCGCCTAGGTGTCCGCGGCCCCCGCCCTGTCCGGAAAGGCAATCGACCCGGTGGAAATGGCCCGTCGCCGCAGCGCAGGCGACTGGACTGGACCCCTCCGCCTGCGCGCAGCCGAGCTGTCCGGTTTTCCGAACCTCCCGCCACAGGCGTCCGAATCCTGGCGCAAGGTGGACCTGAGCGGCCTGGAACTCGAGTCACTGCTGTCGTCGCTCGATCAGGCAACGGAAGGCCCGGCGATCTCCGCCGCACCCGATGTGAACGTGTTCAGCTCCACGGACGACCGCTGCACCCCGCCACTGCGCGCGCGCGTGGAAGAGGTCTTGCAGGCCCGCCTCGGGTGCCGGCACTCGCATCTGTTCGAGAAGCTGGCGGTTGCGCTTGGCCCGGCCACGGTCGTGCACGCTGACACTCCCTCTTCGCGCGCAGCCGTGACGATTTCCAGAAAGGGGACCGGCCAGGTCCCGCTGGTCGGGCACGCCGTAATCGTGGCAGAAGGCGGCGCCGAGCTCACGGTCGTCGAAGAACACCACGGAACGCCCGCCGAAGCCTTTCAGCTCTGGTCCACCGTTACCGATTTCTACGTGGGTCCGGGGAGTCGCGTGAACTACATCCTCCTGAGGCATCTCGACAATCGCGAGTACGCCTTCCACGACGCGCGCATCACGCTCCAAAGGGACGCTCGCGCGCACGTCTCGGTGGTGCACCGGGGAGCCTTCGTAGCAAAGTCGTTCGTCACCGGCGTGCTTGCAGCTTCGGGCGCGGAGTTCCGGGCCGTGGGCATCGGCACGGGCCAGGGCCGCGAGTTCCACGACATGGAGATGACGGCCGAGCACCTGGCCGAGCACACCGAAAGTTCGCTTCTCTATAAGACCATTCAGGGCGACCGGTCGCACAGCGTCTTCAACGGAAACCTGCACATCGAGCCGGGCCTGAAGCACGTCAGATCTCATCAGGTGAACAACAACGTGCTCCTGGGTAAGCGGGCCCGCGCGGAGTCCATGCCCAACCTCATCGTCCGGGCGGAAGATGTCACGGCCGAACACGGCGCCACGGTGGGAGAATTGGATCGCGACGCGCTCTTCTTTATTATGTCTCGGGGACTCCCGGAAGGGGAGGCCCGTCGTCTGCTGATCGAGGGTTTCATCGAGGAAGTCGTGCGTGAGATCCCTCTGGCGGAACGACACGAGGAGATCTTGCTTGCGGTCCGGGAAGCCGTTTCTCTGTAAAGGGGTTACAGGCTACAATTATGGGTTACGTTCGGCTCGCAGATGCGTCAGAAGTGCAGGAGGGGACGGTCACGACGGTGCACACCCGGGCCGGACGGGTTGGGCTGACACGAATCGGAGGGGATATCGTTGCCTTCGAAGATGTGTGCACGCACGATGACGGTCCGCTGGCACAGGGGAAGATCGAAGGCGAGGTCATCACCTGCCCGCGGCACGGGGCGCAGTTCAACATGCGGACCGGCGCGGTGTTGCGCATCCCGGCCACGGAACCCATCGAGGTATTTTCGGTGCGCCTGAACGGAAGTGACGTGGAAGTGGACCTGAACTGAACGGTTTGCTTGGATTCGAATATGGCTGATTACCTGGACTACAAGAAGATCCGCGAGGACTTCCCGATCCTCGACTCAAAGATGAACGGGCGGCCGCTCGTCTTTCTGGACAGCGCCGCTTCTTCCCAGAAGCCCCGGCGGGTGATCGACGCCTTCGAGGACTACTACCGCTGTCGCAACGCAAACATTCACCGCGGGGCCTACCGGCTGAGCTACGAAGCCACGGACCTGTACGACAAGACCCGCGCCAAGCTGGCTGAGTTTCTGAATTCCCCCGATCCGCAATCGGTCATTTTCACCCGCAATACGACCGAGAGCATCAACCTCGTTGCCTATACTTGGGGAGAACAAAACATCGGGCCGGGGGACGAAATCCTCGTCTCGGAACTCGAGCACCACAGCAACCTCGTTCCCTGGATGATGCTCGCGCAGCGCAAGCAGGCCCGGCTCGTGTACCTGCCGCTCACCGCGGACTACCGCTACGACTACTTGCGGCTCGACGAAGTCTTGTCCCCGCGCACAAAACTGGTGGCCCTCGCGCACATGTCCAACGCCGTGGGCACCATCCACAACCTGAAACTGCTGCGGGAGAAGTCGCGTCAGGTGGGCGCCCGCCTCCTGATTGACGGGGCTCAGGGCGCCTGCCACCTGAACGTGGACGTCCAAGAACTCGACTGTGACTTCTATGCGCTATCCGCGCACAAGATGCTCGGGCCCACCGGTGTGGGCGCTCTCTACGGCAAGCGCGAGTTGCTCGAATCGATGCCGCCGTTCCTGGGCGGAGGAGACATGATCCTCTGGGTCCGCAAGGACGGGTTTCAACCCGCACCGATTCCGGACAAGTTCGAAGCGGGGACGCCCAACATTGCAGGCGTGGTGGCCTTTGCCGTGGCGCTGGACTACCTGCGCAAGATTGGGCTTCCCAAGATCCACGCGCACGAAGTGGCCCTCGTGGACTATGCTTACGAGCGCTTGGGGAATGAAGAGGGCGTCACCCTCTATGGCACGCGCGCTCCGGGAGAACGCGGCGGCGTTCTTTCGTTCAATGTGGACGGCGTGCATCAACACGACGTGGGCAGCATACTCGACGAAGAAGGCATTGCCGTGCGCGCGGGTCATCACTGCTGCGAGCCCTTCATGCGCAGCTTGGGCATCCCGGGCACGGTTCGTGCCAGCTTCTATCTCTACAACGGCCCCGAAGACGTCGACGCGCTCGTGGATGCCATCCGCAAAGTGAAGCATGTGTTTCGAGCCGCGCTCTCCAAAGCGGGTCGATAACCGAACGCGGGCGCCCTGTCATGTCCCTCAGCGAAGACCTCTACAAAGAGATAATCATCGAGCACTCGCAGAACCCTTCCCACAACGAGCACCTCACGGATGCCAACGTGAAGGAGAGCGGGGTGAACCGCAGTTGCGGAGACGAGTTGGATCTGGAGCTGCGGGTCGAAAACGGCGTCGTGGTGAAGGTCGGAGTGCTCGCGCGCGGTTGCAGCATCAGCACCGCTTCAGCCAGCATGATGGCGGATGCCATCGAGGGTCGGACGATCGAGCAGGTCGAGGAGCTGATCGATCGATTCAAGGGCATGCTCCTGGCCAACGCGGACCCGGAATTCCCGGAGGAGCTCGAAGACCTCGAGGCGCTCAAAGGAGTGAAGCGCTACCCCATTCGAGTGAAGTGCGCCACACTTTCCTGGAACACGCTGGAGCAGGCCCTCAAAGGCGCCATGCAGCTTTAGAAATGGGCCTTGGCCTGCAGTTCAGGGAAGGGGTACGTCGCCCGCCTGTTGAATGGTGAGCCCCGCACCGTTGCCCACGCTGTCGGTCGAATTGTAGCCGAGGCGGCCGTTGGCGCCGCTCCCCCAACAACGCACGTTGCCATTCTGCAGAGCAGCGCACACGAAATCTCCGCCGACGGTGACCTTGGACGCGGCTTCACCGATCGGTATGTCACCTGCGGACTCGATGCTGGGCCCAATTCCGTCGCCGATGTTGCTGGCATTGTCGTGGCCGAGCTGCCCGGACGTACCCAAGCCCCAACACCGCACCGTGCCGGTAGAGAGCACGGCACAGGTCGTGTTCCATTGAGCCGCAATCCAGACTGCGGTCCCCCCCAGAGGAACATCGCCCGCGGCCAGGATGCTGGTGCCGCCTGCGCCGACCGTGGTAATGGAATTGTAGCCGAGTTGGCCCGAACCGTTGGCACCCCAGCAACGGACCGAACCGGATGTGAGCAGCGCACAGGAGTAGTCCAGACCGAGGGCCAATTGCACGGCCGTGCCACCGAGAGGAATGTCGCCCGCGGCGATGATCGTAGTGCCCCCGCCCCCGATGTCGGAAGCTGCATTGTGTCCGAGTTGGCCTTCCGTCCCGCGCCCCCAACAACGCACGGCCCCGGTCGTCAACAGTGCACAGGTGTGATTGCCCCCCGCTTCGATCCACTTCACCGAAGCGCCCACGGGGACGTCGCCCGCCGCCAGGATGGTCTGACCGCCGATGCTGACGTTGCTAATCACATTGTAGCCCAGGCGTCCGCGCGCGCCGTTTCCCCAGCAGCGGACCGCCCCCGTCGACAGAAGGGCGCATGTGTGGCCGTTCCCGGCGCTTACCTGCGTGACCGTTCCACCAACGTTGATATCGCCCGCGTCAGCTACACTGGGGCCCACACCATCTCCCACATGCGTCGTGTTGTCCCGACCCAACTGTCCGAGCCCATTGTCTCCCCAGCAGCGAATGCTCCCGGAATCGAAACGTACGCAGGTGTGCTGGCCGCCAGCTTCCAACTCGGCCACGGTCCCCGCGCGCAACTGCACGTCACCGGCCGTTACGATGCTCGGGCCGGCACCGTCCCCCACGGAAGTGTTGTTCCCGTATCCGAGCACACCGTTCACGGCACTGCCCCAGCAGCGCACTCCGCCCCACCACAGGGAAAGACAGTTGTGGCCTGTCCCCGGTTTTTGAGACAATGATTTTTCAGGCGACGTACCGTTTTT
>CAZPFB010000035.1:0-48051 GCA_964585735.1 uncultured Leptospiraceae bacterium | reverse complement strand
TTAAACCCAAGCGGATAGTTTGAACTCGCCTCGCCTGAAACCTTACCCTGAGCACTTCGCGCAGTTGAACCCGGATGTGGGCCCTTATCTACAGAACGGAAAGGGCGAAGCCGCGTTCGAATCGATGCACCGCGAACTCGACCCGGTCTGGAGCAACTGCTACGAAGCGCTTCGTCCGGGTGGATTTCTGCTCGTGAACATCGGCGATGCCACCCGTGCGCTCCAGGGAAACTTCGCCCTCTACTCGAACCACGCGCGCGTCGTTCGCTTCTGTCTGGAGGCGGGCTTCCAGGCCCTCCCGGGGATCCTCTGGAGAAAGCAAACGAATGCCCCGAACAAGTTCATGGGCTCCGGCATGCTGCCCGCGGGCGCGTACATCACGCTCGAGCACGAGCACATCCTGGTTTTTCGCAAAGGGGCCAAGCGGAGCTTTCGGGACGCGGAATCCAGGGCCCGCCGACTGCGCAGCGCACTCTTTTGGGAGGAGCGCAACGTGTGGTTTTCGGATGTCTGGTTCGACATCAAAGGAGCCAAGCAAGGACTGCCGTCCGCCGGCGAACGAAGCCGCAGCGCGGCGTTCCCGTTGGAGTTTGCGCACCGTTTGATCCACATGTTCTCCGTTCAGGGAGATACCGTACTCGATCCCTTCGCCGGGACCGGGACGACTTCGGTTGCCTGCCTTGGATCAGGACGCCACAGTGTAGGATTCGAGATCGATTCCGGATTGGCGAGGATGGCCCAGGAACGCGCCCGCAATTCCCTGGCGGCGATCAACTCCATCAACCGCAGGCGCCTGGTCGCGCATAGCGACTTTGTCCAGGAAAGGCAGGCTCGGGGGTTTGCCTTTGAGCACCAGAGCGGTCCGTATTCGTTTCCGGTCATGACCAGGCAGGAAAAGGAACTCGTGCTGACCGAGGTTGTCAGCGTCCAGGGCGAGGGCTCGGTTTCCTGGTCGTGCACGCTCGGGAAAATGGAGCCGCACGATGCCTTGCCGGAGATGCAGTCTCAGATTCCGAAGAGCGTGCTCCGGGCATGAAAGTAGGGTCTTCCGGGCGCGCTGGTTGTCCGGGGTGAGTCCGGGAGCTGAGCGAGACCGCCGTCGGCCGGGTTGATCTCGAAAACGAAATAGGAACTCGTCGTCTCACAGAAAAGAAACCTTCCGGCCGGATCAACGACGGGGGTAATGGCGAAGCCCAGGTTGAGAGGGAGACCGGGAATGGCCGTTAGACTCCCGTCTCTGTAGGACCAGCCGCCGATAGAAGTCCCTGTTCGATAGTAGAGGAACGATCCGTCTGGCGTCCACGAATAGTTGTCGAAGATTTGGTTGTTCGGACCGGTATCCTCGGAAGCTCCGACGGTGCCATCGGGATTGATCGTATGCATGCGTAGGCCTGGAGTTGCATTCATGTTGTACAGGAGACGACTGCCGTCCGGGGAGACTGAGAAAGAAAAAGTGTTCGTGCCCGGATTGCCCAGATTCTGCACGTTCGCAATCAGGCTTCCCTCAATTCGGTTTGCCATAATGGACAGGGTGGGCACGCGAACGTAGATGGACCTTCCATCCCGGCTCAGGGTCCCGGCCGCCCCTCCGAGGCCTGCTGCGGTCTCATGCGTCAGAGTGAGACGACCGCTGGAAGGATCGATGGCGTAGAGCCGGAGCTTGTTGATGGTATCCGGGCTCGTCACCAGAAAGTCCGAGCGCGGCGAAGGAAGGATAGCTGCATTGACGGTGCTGCCCAGATCATGCTCTTCCAGAAAGGTCAGTGCACCTCCGGAAGTCGCAAAGGCCCGGAGAAAGCGGTTCGGGCCCTGCGGGCCGGTGCAATAGACGAACTCCCCACCCGGATGGACCCAAACGGAATTGCTGCAATCCCCTCCCGCGTGGTGAGTCCTCTCCAACGAGGAAGTCTCCCTGGAGTAGCGCATGACATGGAGCCCATTGGCATTTCCGACGAAAGCGCGAACGGACGGGCGCAGTGCCACCGCAAACAACGCCGGATGGCACCAGGGATCGGTATCGGCGCAAGCAGTCCCCACCAGGCGGCAGGAGAGCATGAACGCCAGCGACAGGACAATGTAGAATCTGGCCAGAGAACACGGTGTCATGTGCACCCCCCGCCGTCGATTGCGAACAATCTAAACTCGCACGTGGACCTCGGATGGCAACCTCAAAAAACCGCCCGAACGGGCCTGCGCGGGTCGTTCAGGTGCGAACCGAGGGCACGCGCGAGCGACCCACGAGAATGGCCTGGTCGGTACGCTCGATGGAATCTTCCGCTGCACAGCCGAGCACAGCTTGCCCATTTCTGCGCAGGCCGAGGACGGAATAGCCGGCGTTCAGCCCCCAGAGCACCAACTCGCGATACTTCCATTCTTTCATCGATTCGATCGGAATGAAGTAGAATTGCTCGCCCGCCTGGTTCCCCGTCAGATCCTCGACGACATCCTTGACCCCGGGGTCCTGTATCTCCTGGATGATCAGATTGCTGCGCAGATTGGAGACGCAAACGACACTGTCGGCGCCCGCCACCTCCAACTGATGTTTCTTGCGCGGATCGAGAGCTTCCACCACCGAAAACACGTTGGGGTTCATCTTCTCCATGATGAGGGTTGTGACGAGGTTCTGGTCGTCTGAGTGCGGATCGTTGCGGTTCTTGCTCAGGATGATGGCGTGGCTGGCTACCGGCAGCGCAGCGCGCTCCAACGTACGCTCGTCGGCCGGATTCCCGCGCACATACTCCACGCCTTCTCGCGCCAACTCGGGCGGGATCTCCGAGAGTCCCTCATCCACCAGGCAGATGGGCTTTCCCGCGGTGTTCGAGTCCGCCCGAAGCTCGGCTACGAGCGTAAGCACTTCCTCGAGTCCGGTGTAGTTCACGACCAGCACGTGATCCTTCATGGCGATGTCTCCGAGTCCCTGCAATTTGCGCGAGCGAGCCTCTATCAGGCGGCCTGCCGCTTCCGAGATGATGAAACCGAGGAAGCCGATTCCGAAAACCATGGTCGGCACCCCGACGAAAAAACGGCCGCCGGTAGTCACGGGAAAGTAGTCGCCATAGCCCACTGTGGCCATCGTCACCAAGGTCCACCAGAGCCCATCGGTCCAGGTGAGGTCCGGTTTGCGCGGCATTTCAAAATAGAGGTAGCCGGAAGTGGAATACCAAACCAGGCCGAGAAACAAAAAGACGATGTGCGGACGCAGACCGGAGCCCAGCCTCCTGCGTCGAAAGAAACGAAGCAAACGGAAGATCACTGTTCCGCACCTCCGGCTGCCCTGGCGCGCTGCTGCGCTTCCCGTTCTCGCTCGTTCTTCCAAACCTGCTTGAGCTGGAGCGACCGCTCCCTGGTGGCCGGGCGGGCCCAAATGCCGCGTTGTGCATCTGATGCCTGGCGCTCGGCGGTCAGATACTCGGGCATGCGCGGAAACGGATATCGAGTAAAGACCAACGAGTGCCCGTTCGTCACCAGATCCAGACCGAGGTCCACGCCGTTCTTGTACACGTACGACAGAACTCGCCCGTACCGGTCGCGAGCGAACTTCTCGAAGATCAACTCCACCTCGTTGTTCAACGTGACCTTTTCGAGATAGCGAACGGCTTCCTTGGCCACGTTCTCGGTCAGGCGATCATTGACCGCCGGGTCGTACGACGAGATGCCCAGTATGCGCACGACGAACTGAAGGTTGCCGACCCGGACCGAGAGTTCGTCTCCATCGACAATCTTGATGACGGTCACCTTCTGACCCGAGGTCAGTTCCAGATTCTCCGGGGCGGGGAGCAAATCTCCACGGAAGGACTGGACCTGCGCGGTGTAAAAGGCGGCGACCCCGCACAGGATCAGCACCAGAGCCCAGCTCAGATTGTTGGTCGAACCACGCACGGCAACTCTACCTCAGGCGACCGGGCAACGCCCGGAAAATCAGGGGTCGACAGCATGCCCTGGCCCGGACCGTCGCGTCAATTTCGTTTTAGGGCGCGCGCCAGGCTACGATAATAAGCGTGAGAGCCGGAGGGCCCATGCACAGGAATCGTACCATCTCCATCAGTCTGGCCGGGGTCGTGGTCCTCATCTCGCTGGCCACCTTCGGCGGTCCCATTGGCGCGCCTGCCGGGCCCACGCCCGTGAAACCCGGCGACCCGGGTACTGGCCCGGCGATTCGAGTGGACTTCGCCTCGCTGCCTTCGGATGAATCGGGGGCCCGCGCCATAGCGCAGGAGTTCTTGAAGCCCGGGGCGGATCACAGGAAGCTCACCGACGCGCTGCGCCCGGAACGCGCTTACTTCCATGAATACTTCAGCGCCCGCATCGCGGAGCGGATGTACTGGATGTACGCAGTCGATTGGCGGAATGGACGTTACCTGATCAAACCCCGGCGCGGACAGACGAACGTGCTGGTCCGAAGCGCCACCGTGGAGGAGTTGCGCAAACAGCAGGGTCTGGGGATGTTTCCGTCCGGCTACTCGCACGTGCTCGCCGACCTGCGCGACGGTCATCGCATCTATGTGTTCACCTTCACCAAACCGGACGAAACGGTCGGTCGGTCTTTCGACGGGCTGGTCTTCGTTCGGGATCGTTGGGTCTTCTTTCCCAGGCCCTGGTCAGCCCTCCAGCGCAGCACGCGCCAGAAGCTGGACCCCAGCCTGCGCGACTCCCGCAACTGGCGCCGCGATCAGAAGCAGCTCTGAGTCGAGCGACGGCCGCGTAACGTCGCGGCACCGTCGTCCATCTCCGGTTGGCGGTGTCCGCGTCATCCACCTCACGTTTGTGCTGATCACGATCGCCCTGTGCGCGCAGGGCGGTTGCCGCCTGCGTGCCGAACCGGCCGCTGTGCTCCGCCTCATTCCCTGGCCTGCCGGCAGTCGCGTCGGGATCCAGATCCGACGCGAGTTGGAGATCCAAGGATTCGACGCGGAAGGAAAACAGGTCGAAGCTTCGCACGTGGAGGAACAGGCTGAATTGCGAGAGCACCTGCTCCAAGTGCAGGGTTCCTCAGCCCGTCGGCTGCAGGTGGCCGCGCGCGTCCTCCGACGCCTGAAGGGCCCCGGCCTCGGCCAGAGCCCGCGCGTTTTCGAGACCACCACGACCATCACGTTCCCGAAGGGTCGCCTGCAATTCTCACCGCCCGCAACCGGTCCGACAGCGGTGGTGCTGCGCAAACACTACAGTCACTACAACCTTGCGGGCGGGATCTTCGGGGCCTTCCGGATTCTGAGGGCCCTGGGTGGCCGGGGCGTGGACGCGGGGATGGTGCTCACCCTGGAACCACGCGAGCTGGCCGAGCACTTCGGAGAACTCCCGGAGGCGGCACGAGGGAGTCTGCCGCGCCAAGGGGTGCCGCTTCACGTGGGGGCTGTGCAGGCTTTCGGTCCCTTCCGCTGCCGGACATTCGCGCTGCGGCTGCGTCTGGACGGGGCAGACCGTCGCCAGGTCACGCACGGCGAGATCCATTCCGAGTACGCGTGGGACACTGTCCGGGCGCGTCCCTGTCGCCACACGGTCCGCCTGGCCCTCGAATCCCGGCCGCATCGCGGGCGCATCCGCCTGGTGCGCCTTTCGGGTAAAAGGACCACCGACTACACCTTCCCGTAGGGCAGGATGCAGGCCGGCCGCTCTGCACAGGCTTGACCGAAAGAGGGCGGACCTCGGTTCTTGTTCCGGTGGCGCGTCGCTTCTATATTACAACTCCGATCTACTACGCAAACGATCGCCCGCACATCGGTCACGCCTACACGACGCTGCTTGCGGACGTGCTGGCGCGCTACCACCGCCTGCTCGGGTACGAAGTCTTTTTCCTGACGGGAACGGACGAACACGGACAGAAGGTGGAGCAGGCTGCCGCAAAGGCGGGCGTCACTCCACAGGAGCACGTTGACGTCTACCACCTCCGCTTCAAGGAACTCTGGGAGCAACTCGGCGTTCGCTACGATCACTTCGTCCGCACGACGGACGCGCAGCACAAACGGTTTGTTGCCGAAAGCATGCAGGAACTTTTTGCTCGCGGGGAGATCTACGAACGCAAGTACGAAGGCTGGTACTCCGTCGGAGAGGAACGCTTCTTCTCCGACGATGAGCTGGTGGACGGGAAGGATCCGGTGAGCGGAAACCCGGTCGAGTGGATCACGGAACGCAACTACTTCTTTCGGATGGGGAAGTACAAGAAGCAGCTTCTCGACCACATCGAACGCCATCCGAACTTCATCCAGCCGGACTTTCGCCGCAACGAAGTGCTCGGTTTCTTACGAAACGAGCTCCAGGACCTCTGCATCAGTCGCCCGCGTGCGCGGCTTCAATGGGGCATCCCTCTGCCGTTCGACGAAGAGTTCGTGACGTACGTTTGGTTCGACGCGCTTCTGAACTACCAGTCGGCCGTGGAAGGCCGCAGCTTCTCCGATGGAGAGGCCGTGTGGCCGGCCGACTACCACATCATCGGCAAGGACATCCTCACCACGCACGCGGTCTACTGGCCCACCATGCTGCTCGCGCTCGGGCGTCCGCTGCCGCGTCACATCCTGGCCCACGGCTGGTGGCTTTCGGGCGGTCGCAAGCAGAGCAAAAGCCGCGGCAACGTCGTCGATCCGCTCACCTACATTGCGCGTCACGGCGCGGACACGGTCCGCTACTTCCTCATGCGCGAAATGGTTCTCGGTCAGGATGCTTCGTTCACGGACGAACTCTTCGTCACGCGCGTGAACGCGGACCTGGCCAACGACCTGGGCAACGGGATCCAGCGGGTGCACAAACTGGTAGAAACACACTTCCAGAGCGCCATGCCACCGCCGGTGGCGCCCGGCCACAGTCTGAAAGCAGGGGCGGCCGAACTCGAACTGCAGGCGTTTGCCGAAGGCGTTCTGCTCACGTTCGTCGATCAGATCGTGAACCTGCGTCTGTCCTTTGCGCTGGAGGAAGTCGCTTCGCTCGTGCGCGCGGTCAACCGCTACCTGGAACATCGCGCTCCGTGGAAGTTGGCCAAGGGCGGCCCGGACGAGCGGGCGCAGTTGGGGTCCGTTCTGTTCAGTGCTGCCGAGTGTCTGCGCATTGCACTTTCGCTCCTGTACCCGGTGATGCCCGAGCGGAGTCGACGCGGTCTTTCCATGTTGGGCGTGGAGGACGAGCCGCAGGAGAGCGCGCTGCGTTGGGGCGTTCTGCGCGGAGGAGAACGGATTGTCTCGGGGCAAGCGCTCTTCCCGAGAATCGAAGGTCAGGCCGCAGGTCCGGCCGACGCCGCAGAAGCGGCTGCTCTCGCGCGGACCGAAGCGGCCAAAGCCTCCCAGGGCAAATCCACCCCGGCGCAACAGCCAGGTTCGACCCACCCCGCGGCGGCTCTGGAATTCCGCGTGGCCACGATTCTTTCCGCCGAGCCGCACCCCAATGCCGAGGCGTTGTTCGTGCTGCGTCTGGGCGTGGGGACCCGGGAGCGCACGGTTTGCGCCGGCATCCGCAAGACGTACACGTCTGAACAATTGGTTGGAAAACACGTAGTATTGTTCGCCAATCTGAAGCCCGCCAAGCTCCGCGGCATCGAAAGCGAAGGCATGCTGCTTGCGGCCGACTCCGGGGGTGGACCGAAGCTCGTGGACCCGGGGGACATCCCGCCCGGAAGCCTGCTCGAGTTCGGCTCCCTGCGGGCACAGCCAAAGGACCGCGCCACGCTCAAGGACTTCGAGCGCGTGCCGCTGGAAGTTCGCGGCGGCGTCGTGCATCACGGCGACCTGCCGCTCAGCTTCGGTGGTGTCCCGGTTCGAGCGGAGGGACCTGACGGGACTCCCGTGAGATGAGCATCTCGCTTCGCAAGTTCTCGCAGCTCGGACCGGAATCCAGGTCCAAGAAGCTTGCCGACGTAGTTTTGCGCATCCTGCGCGCCCCGGGCTCCGAAGCTCGCGCTCGCGCGCTCGTCGACTACGCGCGGCTCTGCGAATGGATGCAGAAACCCGAGCGAGCGCTCGAAAACATACACGGTGAACTGCTCGGCAAAGAGGACCTGCACCGCCTGAGCGAAGTCTACATACTCTGGCGCCGGGACGCCGGTTTCGGTCCGGAGGAGAGCTTCTTTCGCAGCATCCGGACGATCGTCGCCGAATCGGCGGGCTCGTGGGGCGCCGCCACGCATTTGCGGGCGCCTTCCTTCTCCGACCTGTTGCGTCGCAAGGAGGCGCAGTCCGCACCGCCGAAGCACGGCCCGGAGGCCGAAGTGCTCCTCCACAACCTTCGCTCCGCGCACAACGTCGGCTCCATACTGCGTTCCTCCGATTGTTTCGGGATCAGCCGGGTGCATGTTTCCGGCTACACCCCGGGACCGGAGCACGCGGGCGTTTCGGCTGCCGCGATGGGTGCCGAAGCGTACGTCCCTCTGCGGCGCTGGGAAACCTGGCGGGAGTGTCTGGCCGATTTCCGAGCTCAGGGCCCCGGTCTCGTGGTGGCCATCGAGACCGGAAGCGAATCGGTTCTGCTGGGGCAGATGCGCTGGAGTGAACGGGTCCTGTTCGTTTTGGGCAACGAGGAACTCGGAGTACCCGGCCCGCTGTTGGCCGACTGCGACCGTCGCGTGCAAATTCCCATGCTCGGCCGCAAGAGTTCTCTCAACGTGTCCAATGCGTTCGCAGTCGTGGCGTACGACATTCGCCGGCCACCGGTCACACCACCCGCCACACCATGAAGGGATTGCCACAGATCCTCCGGTACTCCGAGCGCGATTCCTGGGCTCATCGCCTCGTGTATGTGGCCGCAGCGGCCGGATTGCTCATCCTCGTGGGATGGTTTCTCGGAACATTCTTGGGCGGCGGCCTGTACATTCTGGGCCTCTGCGCGGCCGTGTTCGGTCTGGTCCTGCTCACACGCGAAAAGATCGGAGGGCAGCGGGCGGCGCAATTGGCGCTGCTCCTCATCGTTACGGTCCCATGGATCTATGGCGACTGGAAAGATCGGCAGCGGGAATCTGCAGCGCAGGTGACGAACATCCCGGACCTGAGCACGCCTGTGCCGTCGCCGCCCAAGCTCGTGTACGCGAACCTTCCGCCGGCGAGCATCGATTTGAAGCGGTGCGTCGAGTCGCGCTATACCGAGCGTACCGGTTCGGAGCGCCGCCCCGTCGTGAAACGTTACGTCCTCACCCTGTGTCCGTTTCGGGGGCCGCAGCCGGTTGTGTACTTCGGCCGGTGTTTGGGGGAGGACGGTTGGTTCGAGGACCGATTTCCATGCCTGGGAGATTGGTCCCGCCCGATTGCTTTCGGGCAGCTCCTCACCAAGAGCCCGCGCAGCGAGGCGCTCCTTGCCCTCTGGCAGGAAAAGTACGGAGGCCTGCATCCTGAAGCGCGGCTGCTCGTGACCACGTCGCAGCAGGCGCGCTCGCGCGGCAGTGCGTCGAATGTTTTGTCCCTGCTGGCGGGCGTTGCCGTGCTCGCGGGCGGTCTCGTCGCCATAGCCCGGTTTCACTGAGCGTCCAGGACGGCGCGTATCCTCCGGGCCAGAACCGCCGGTGCGTACGGCTTCTGGAGAAAGTGTACGCCGGCAGGAAGCGCACCATCTCCGTCGCCGAGCGGTTCCGCGTAACCCGACGTAAGCAGGATACGGACGTGCGGCTTTTCTTCCGTCAAAACTGCCGCGAGTTCTGTTCCGGTCATCCGCGGCATGACCACATCGCTGACCAGAAGGTCAACAGCGTGCTCGCGAGCCATTGTCAGAGCTTCGACGCCATTCGAAGCACGGAGAATCCGGTAGCCGTACCGGGCCAGGGACGTGGCGACCAGATCGCGAATGGCACCATCGTCCTCGACGAACAGGATCGTTTCGCGTCCGCCGAGTTGTTCGGCGGTGGGAGGTTCGGTCGCGCGGCGCACCTGCTGGGGTTCGGCCGAACGAAACAGAACCGTAAAAGTCGTGCCCACACCCGTCTCACTTTGCACCTGAATGTGACCTCCGCCCTGCTCAATCACGCCCAGCGAGGTCGAAAGACCGAGGCCCGTGCCCTGACCGACGGGTTTGGTCGTGAAGAAGGGGTCGAAAACGTGCGGGAGGATCTCGGGGGGGATTCCGTGGCCGGTATCACTGACCTGAAGCGCTATGTAGCTTCCAGGCTCGATCATGCCCGTCGGCGCCTGGGTCCGATCGGTGATGTCGAGGATCAGGGTGCGCAGCGCCAGCCTGCCGCCGCGCTCCATCGCGTCCTGCGCGTTCACCCAGAGATTCATGAGGACCTGCTCCACGTGCACCGGGTCCGCGCGAATCGCACCGAGGTCCGGCTCCAAATCGCAGATGATTTCGATGTCCGCGCGCGTGAGGCGCCGCATGAGTTGCACGACCCGTCGCACGAGCAGGTTGAGTTCGAGCACTTCGGGCTGCGCCACCTGCTTGCGTGCGTACCCGAGAAGCTGTTGGGTGAGCCCGCCGCCGCGCCGCGAGGCATCGACGATCCGCGAGAGGTACAGCTCCGCCTCGTCGTCACCGGAAACGCGCTGCCGAAGCAGGTCGGCGTACCCCAGGATGGAGGTGAGCAGATTGTTGAAGTCGTGCGCCACGCCGCCCGCCAATCTTCCGATGACCTCGACCTTCTGCGCCTGAAGGACGTTCACTTCCAGTTCCTTGCGCTCGGTGATGTCGGCTACAGTGCCGGTCATGCGCAGCGGCCGACCCTGCTCGTCAGGCACCACGAGCCCGCGCGCTTCCACCCAACGAAGGCGACCGCCGGGACCCACCACCCGAAACTCGGCACGGTAGTCGGGCGCTCCTGGTTCCAAGGCTCTGGCGATTTGCTTCTGTAGCTCGGGCCAGTCGTCCGCGTGTACGGCGGCGTGCACCGACTGGAAGCGGCCGTCGAATTCGCTTTCGGAAACGCCCATGATCGCAGGGACCGTCTCCGACCAGCGCACTTCGTCCGTGACACAGTCCCAGCTCCAGGTTCCGATGCGTGCGGCGTCGATGGCCATGTTCAGGAAGGCCTCGCTGTCGCGCAGACGCTCGGTAACGCGCTTCATGTCCGTCACGTCCGTGGCGATTCCGCAGACGGCCTCGACCTGCCCGCCCTCGTCGTAGAGCGGAAACTTGATGACCATATAGTGTCGCAGTTCGACCGGACTGGGGACGACCTCTTCGTAGTAGCGGGCCTGGCCCTGTTCCATGACCTGACGATCGTGTTCGCGCAACTCGGCTGCAAGGGCCGCGGGATACAGTTCGATGTCACGCTGCCCCAACATCTCCTCTCGCGGCCAGGCGATGCGTTCGAGTTCGCGGTTGACGAGGCTGTAGCGCCCCTCGCGATCCTTGATGAAGACCACGGCGGGCATGTTGTCCACGAGCGCGCTGATCAGGTCCTCGCGCTTCTTCAGCGAGCTGGAGATGGGACCGACCCGACGCGCCTGTTCTCGCAGCTCGCTGACCACCTGACCCGCCACAACACCCAGACCGCCCACGACCAATACCGCCCAATCTCCAGGGAGCGTCCAGGTGGAGGGCAGGGATTCGGGAATGTGACCGGGGACTCCGCCGAAAAGAGGCGCAAGCGCGTGCGAGAGAACCGTGGCAGCGACCACAGGTATGGCGCCGTCCAAACCGAAAGCCAGAGCGGAAACGAGTACGGGTAGCGCGAGCAGAAGGTAGTAGGGGCGTGCAGGGAGAATCACCGGCAACACGACGGCGAGCCCGAAGAGCACGACTTTGCCCAGGAGGTGCCACGCGGGCGCTCGCTGCTGCGCGGGAGAAGGAGGGAGCAAGCGACGGGTCCACCCTCGCGCTTGGAGCCGCGGTGTCACGAAACGCAGGAGCGGCAGACCCAAGAACAGAAACACAGCCAGACTCGAAGCCCACTCCGCAAGATACGCGGACGCTGCCTGGTCGGCGCCGACGCGACCGAGGCTCATATTCTGCGCGCTGCGGTGCGCTCCGCTGAGCAGCGAAGGCAGGAGGATCCCGAAAGCAAACACGAGGGCAAGATCACGGCGACCGCGAAGAGCCACGTCCACGTCCCAGAGTCGAATGAGGGCGATGGCCGCCAGCGCCCCCGTGGCGTGAGGGAGCGCCAGTAGCAGGGCGTGCTGCAGGCTCAGACCGGAAAGCGTTCCGAAAACAATAGAAGTTACGACTACGGCCGGGATCACGCGCGGGCCCCACCAGAGCGTCATGATCAAGACGACGATAGCCGCTGAGCACCCTGCCGCCGCGCTGCGCGGACCAAGCTTCAGCAGAAAGAGCGACAGGCCGAACGCGGGCCCGGGGACCACGAACGTCCACCAAGGCAATTTGCGCGCGGGCGATGTCATGGGCTCAAGCTTCCCCGTCGTCAGCATGTTCGCCACCGTCGCTTCTACGGACCTGAACCCGGAATGCTACGGACCCCATGTCCAACTCGTGGCACGCATCCCGGCCACGTCAATTCGACCGCGGCCCCATCTTTTTGTTGACGGCCAAAGGGGTCTCCCATCCTGTGGACGACGGTTGGTGCCAATAGAGAAGGTGGTACACCCGTTCCCATTCCGAACACGGAAGTTAAGCCCTTCATCGCCAATGGTACTGCGTGGTTCGCCGCGTGGGAGAGTAGGACGGTGCCGACCTATTTGAAATCATAATCCTTTGCGAGAAAGGGGCGCCGAACAGCGCCCCTTTTTTTTTGGATCCGCGGGCGCAGCGCACTGTGCGGGAACCTGGTCGCCGCAAGGTAGGCGCCATCCATTGGCTATGACTCAAAGACTCGGCGTCGGGCTCGGGTATTTCTGTCCGTATTCCATACTCACGGCGGGCTTCTCTGGAATTCAGCTTCCTCGCGCCGACTATCATCGGCCTGTCGCTCGCGACCTCGTTCGAAGTAGTCGGTACCGGCGTCTCAATCACAGTCCCGTCGGGTGCAAACCAACATACTCAGAGTCTCCCGCGGCCTTTCCGAGTCTCGACTCTGCAGCTACGCCCTGCTTTCAAACGACCGGATTCTAAAATCGGTCGGCTGAACCAGCGCCGGACGAACCTCCTCGCCGACGACCGCGTGCACAACCTTCGCAATCAGCGCGCGACCGAGCCGATTCATCTCATAGTCACGACCCCGCAGCGGGCGCGCGGGCGTAGAAGCGCGCCCGCTGCGGCACCTCACCTGAAACCCACCGCCTGCCATCTTCATTCCCACAGCCCCAACCGGAGGCGTCCGAACCTGGCCTTCTGACTGCGCCCTCGCCCCCGCGCGTAGGCGTCCGGTGCATCCTTCTCCAGGTCCGCGATCATTTCCTGGACGAACACAAGCTGCTGTCCCGGTGGCAGCTCCTCCAGTTCTCGGAGAATCTCCTCCACTTCATCGTCCATCACCGGCACTCCGGCGGATACTGCGCGTCGCACGCGAGCGTGAGGAGCAGGAAGCTGCACCGGCTGCTGTCCCCGGTCTGGACCGTGCAGCCCGCGTAGGCGATGACAGTTCCCGAGTATCGACTATGTAGTCGCAGCTCATACTCGCAACGAGTAGCGGCCCAAGAACGAATCTCCGCAGATCGCGCGCCGTCATAGGCGCCAACTGCTTGGGCGATCCGATATCGGGGATCTTCATTCGCATCGACGACCCCGAAGGCCCTTTGGCCGAAATCCGATAACAGCCGAGGGCGCCTTCCGAACACCGCGACTGACCGTTTCAATGGCATACAGGAGAACCCGAGTGCGACCGGCCAAATCGTAAGTCAGCTTCTCCCAAGTGTCAAGTGCAGCCCACCCCAGGTTGTCGGTCAGGTCGGCCCAATGCGGCCCTTTTCACCGGACCACGTCCGCAATCCTTGCGAAATGAGCATCCCGCTGAAGGAGGGCCGCCTTGTAGTGGCGGCTCACAGCAAAAATGAGCACGTCCACCGAAGGGACCGTGAGTCCCCGTGTTCGGCACCTGCGCGCGAAGTCGTACGCCAGGACGAAAACAGCCTCGTTGCAGCGCAGGAGCGGGACGCGCCCCTGGATCTCTCTGAGCATACCGGTTTCGGCCTTCCCCCGGGCGCCATTCCAGAGCTCGAGCATCACCGGTTCGGTCAGGCGCGCGTTGCCGGACTCCAAGAGCGCTGCCACTTCCATTCGGGTATGCTCATCGCCTTTGGTACGCAGCGCCTCCACCCAGGCAGAAGTGTCGATGAGCGTAATCACGACTGCTTCCGCAGGCGCAGCAATTCCTCGCGTGAAATGATGCCTTTCAGAGTGCCAAGATTCTCCGCAAGTTCCGCCATTCGACGGCGATCGATGTACTCCTGCATTGCCTCAATGACCGCCCCCTTCTTGGTGGTATTCTTGCTGTATTTGAGGACCCCTGCAAGAATATCATCCGGAATATCAATGGTGGTCTTCATGCCATACGCAATGAAATCCTGGTGGGGCTGTCAAGCAGGCGCGGGCTCCCGCCGGGGCTGAACGGCGGAAAACGGCGGCGCCTGCCGTGGATTCTCCCCGCCGCCCTATCTTCACCTAGATTAGCACTGTGGCCAATCGCCTCGCGGGTGCCCTCCCTCAGTCTACGAAGCGGCCAATCGCCTGACCGACTCGCACCCGCACTCCCGGAACGAACTCCGGAAGGAATTCGGCGCGACCGGCTTCGAACAGGAGGATGACGGTAGAACCCATCTCGAAACGACCCAATTCCGCTCCGCGTCCGAGTGCGACCGGGGGCTGCAGCTCCACGGAACGTGGGCTGCGCAGAAAGGCCCGATTCGTGTGGAAGTCACTGTAGACGACGCGGATGCGCCCGACATTCGTTGCCCCCACCTTCACGACGGCCACGAGCCCGTGAGCGGGCGTGCGCAAGAACGAAGTCAGCCGCTCGTTGCGCGCAAAAAGGCGCGGTATCCCGGTCACGGCGGCAGCGTTCACGGGATAGAGCGTGCCGGGACTGAACTGAAAAGAAACGACCTCACCGCCGCACGGCGTATGAATGCGGTGGTAGTCCGGCGGGCTGAGGTAGAGCACCGCGTAAGCGCCATCACGAAAGCGACCGGCCAGACCGGACGGCCAGAGCAGCTCATCGAGGGTGTAGTCGAGTCCCTTGGCCTGGATCAGCCGCCCGTTTTCCGCCAGTCCACATTGCGAAAGGACCGCGTCCACCGGTGACACGAGAAAACCGGCTCGCGAGTCGATGGGCCGCGCGCCCGGTTTCAGCGCCCTCGTGAAGAAATCACCCAGCGACCGGTACTCTTCCAGCGGTTTTTCGGCTTCCGCTAAATTGACCTGGTAGCGCCGCGCAAACCAAGCCAGGAGACGCCGGCGGATGGGACCCGGGAAGGTGATGCGCGAAACGGACCCGGCCACCCGACTGATCCAGCGGCGCGGCAGCGCGCGGAGGACCCACAGGAGCGCCGAATGGTTTTGTGGCTTATCCGCCATGGAACTGACTCAGTGCTCTTTGGCCCATTTTTTCATTTGCCCGCTCGCAGCCCGCGGGAGTGCGTTCGACGGAGTGGGTTCTATGTCCGGGTGTCAACAGAAAAGAGCAGCCGGCGAGGTTCGACGACATCTCCCGGGACGAAAGGAGTGCCTCGGCTGTCTGGCCGCGTTTGCCGTCTTCCTGTTCTGGTCGGTCGACGTGCATGCGGTGCCCTTCGAAGTCGGCCTGGGATTCGGAGTCGGCCAGAGTCATCCGAACCAATTTCGTCGCTCCATGAGTCGCTTTCACTCTCAGCTCAATGGCGACGAGTTCGGCACGGTAATCGGGGATCAGGAGACTTTCGGCGCGGAACGCGAGTTCTGGTTTCGCGCGTCCGACATCTTCGGCCCGGAGCACTTTTTCGGTTTGGGGTTCGGCACTTACTCCTTCCCGACCACCCGGCTCACCGAGCTGCGCAGCGACGGGGAAGTGGTGGACTTCGACTTCCGATTTCAGGTGCAGTACCAGATCTTCAAGTACGACTTCTCGCGGCGACTGTCCCGCTCCTGGGACTATGAGGTGGGAGGTGGTTTCGGTTTCCTGTTCGGTTCGGGTATTCGGGTCTCCGGGTACAAAGTGAAGGGCACGAACGCGCGCACCTACGGCGGTCGCCATGTGCCGGACTACGGCAACCTTTGGCGCCTGGGCGTCGGTCTCAAGAGGCCGGTCAGCGACCACCTGGTCCTTCGCTTCGGTCTGCGGCTGACCCACCTGTACTACGGCAACCTGCGCGGCAGGCTCAACGAGCTCGAAAGCTCTTACTACTTCACGCGGGATGGAGGACTCACGATTGTCAGCGCACTCGAAGCGGCCGAGGCTGCCGTCACCTACAACGATCCCCTTTTCGGCGTCGTTACGGCCGCCGCCGTGCGGAGTCGGGCGTGGGTGAGCGAAGGGCGAACGGAGCTGTACGGTTCCATTGGCGTACGTTTCTGAAACCCGCCCCCACGCCTTACCCCGCCCACAGCGTCCCCGACCGCCCCCCCCATCCAGACCGGACGCCCTGCCAATCGGCAAAAGGGCTTGTCGCGCCAAAGCGGGCAGACCAACGTGCGTCCGATGAGCGACGAAAAGGCCATTTCCATGCCGGTCAAAGACATCCCGCAGCTCAAGGTTCTGCTGGCTGCCTGGTATTCGTTCCTCCGGGAGGAATCGGACAACTTCAGCAAAGGAGACTTCTCGCGCTACCTCAAGACCCCCGTCATCTACGACCTCTCGCGCGACGAGATCGAGATCCTGTTCACGGGCAGCGAAGAACTGCTGGGCCACTTCCGGGACCACGTGTTCCGCAATTCGACTTGACCGCCCGACGCTCCGAACGGCCCGCGGCAGGAGCATGATCTCCTACACCCAAGCCGCGCTGCTCGGCGTCATCCAGGGCCTCACGGAATTCGTGCCCGTCTCGAGCACCGCGCATCTGCGCATTCTGCCGGCCTTCTTGGGTTGGGGAGATCCGGGCGCGGCCTATTCGGCCGTCATCCAGTTGGGCACCCTCTTTGCTCTGCTCGTGTACTTCCGCGCCGACATCACGGCTTTCACGTGGGCCGCGCTGCGGGGCATCGCTGCGGGCCAACCGTTCACGGCGCGTCCCGCTCAGATGGCCTGGTACCTGGTGCTCGGTACGATCCCGGTGAGCGTCTTTGGGCTCTTGTTTTCGCGCTTCATCACCGGCGAAGCGCGGTCGCTGTACGTCATTGCCGGCAGCCTGATCGTCCTGGCCATACTACTCTACGCGGTGGACGCGAAGTCGCGCCGCCGGCGGGAGATCGAGACTTCGGATTGGCTCGACTGGCTGTTGATCGGTTTTGCGCAGAGCCTTGCCTTGATCCCGGGCGCTTCGCGATCGGGGACCACGCTCACCATGGGCCTCCTTCTGGGATTCACGCGACCGGCGGCCATGCGGATTTCGTTTCTGCTTTCCATACCGGCCATCGCGCTTTCCGGTCTGTACGAGCTGTTCAAGGAGCGCGACCAACTGGCCACTCTCGGATTCGGCGGGCTTTTCGTGGGGACGCTGACGGCCGCGCTGGTGGGTTACGGCACAATCGCCGGACTTTTGCGCTTTCTCCGAAGTCACACCGTGCTTCTGTTTTCGGTCTATCGGGTGCTCCTCGGGGTCGCCCTGCTCCTCCTCCTGCGCGCCGGTCTGCTCGCCCCTTGAGCGGCGAGGGCGTCCCGTGCCATGCTCGCGGCTCGGTCCGCTCCCGTGCGGATTCGCCCTTGGTGACATAGTCGCCGCCGCTGGTTCCCGGCCTTCCGCGCCCCGCCAGGGACCGAATTTGTCGTGGCCCCGCCGGAGGTGGGGGGCTTCCTTTTCGTTAAGCCGACCCTCTCATTTCGCCGATAGGGCAATCACGGGAGTTCATGATGGCAACCGCTAAGGCAAACAACCTCGAAGCATACAAAGATACGGAGATTCTAACCGCCAACCAGGGAAAGCTGATCGTGATGCTGTACGACGGAGCCATGCGATTTTTGCGCGTTGCTCTGGAGAACATGAGCCACCGCACATATGATGTGGTGAACGCCAACGTCATCAAGGCCCAGGAAATCGTCACCGAACTCATGCTTTCGCTGAACATGGACGAGGGCGGCGAAATCGCCCAGAACCTGCTGAACCTCTATGCCTACATGAAGAAGCGGCTGCTGGAAGGCAATATCAGCAAAGACCCGGCCGTGATCGAAGAGATCTTGGGGCTGCTGGCCCAGCTCAAGGAAGCTTGGGAGGAAGCGGCCCAGAAGGAACTGGTGCGACCGCAGAGCCCCCAAACCGCGGGCGTCGCCCGGGCCGGCTTCTCGATCCAGGGTTGACCGCCCTCCGCGGCGCCGGAGAGGCCATCGTGCGACGCCTGCGACTGCTCTCCCGCCTTCTGGAGCGACAACTCTTCCATATCTATGCAGGGCGCTACCTGAGCGCGGGCGCTCTGCAGAATCCCATCGAGGAGCTGGCTGCCTCCCTGGAGCAATCCCCACCCGCCGCTACGTCCGAGGAGGCCGAGCCCCTCTTTCGCAGGTGCGTGGAACTGAATGAAGTCGTTTCCCTGCGCTTTCAGGACGCCACGGAGGACCTGCGCGATACGATCCGGGCGATCGTGCTGGAGCGAGCCGTTCAGTCGGTCACCGGACGGCCGCAGACCCCCACACCTGACGGGCCAAAAACTGTAGACAAAACGCTGAACAAATAATCCCTTTCCCCCGTCGGATCAAAACTGGAAGGGGTGTGTTCGGTTGTATCACCCCCGGCGGGCCTGCCCGCCGAATTGCACAACCACAAGGAGCACATGAACATGAACCCAGGGAGACTCTTGCGTCGCTTCTCCATCCCGGTCTGCTTCATCGTCTGCGTACTGGGAATCTCTTCCCTGTCCGCGGAAAAGCGGGTGGCGGTAGTCCTCGGCACAAACTACACCGGGAACTCGGCTGAAATCCCGCCGCTGGACCTGTGTGAGCGGGATGCGCAGCTCATCAAGGACACCCTTCAGAAGCACGGTCGCTTCGAAAGAGTGGAAGCCATCCTGGGCCGCCAGGTTACCGCCACGAACATTGAGGCCGCCATCAAGCGGGTGGCTGCCGTGGTGGGACCCAATGACACGGTCGTGTTCTTCTTTGCCGGGCACGGAACCTACGTGCGGGACGCCAAGGCGCCCAACGGCATCCGCAACGAGATCGTGATGTTCGACCGTCCGCACGTCCCGGACGATCAGCTCAACACCTGGTTGGCCAAGGTGAAGACCAAAAAGTTCGTGTGGATCTTCGATTGCTGCTTCTCCGGCGGGATCGTCAAGAAGGGCAAGCGCGGGATGAACGATGTGCCCGTGGCCCCTGGTGGTTCCGGTACCGTGATTCAGGACGGCGCCGATCAGTTCTACTTTCAGGGCAAGGCCATCATCGGCTCGAGCGATGCGGATGAAACCTCCATCGAGATCGGAGGCAACATCAACCACGGCATCTTCTCGTACTGGTTCGCCAAGGGGATAAACGACAACGAGGCGGACCTCAACCGAGACAAAGTGATCACGGCTCTGGAAGCGTTCGAGTGGTCCGCCAAGCGCATCACGGAGATGGCCGTGAAGTTCAACCACAAGCAGCACCCGCAGCTGAGCGGTGGCGCTTCGGGCATCATTCTGGCCGGGGAAGAGCCGAAACCCGAGCCGCCCAAACCGGACCCGAAACCGGCCGTGGTGGATCCGCCTCCGCCGAACGATCAGCCGAAACCCGGCCCGGGCCCGGAACCGCCCACGCCCACCAAACCCACGGATCCGGTCACTCCGGAGGAGCCCAAGGTTGTCGTTCACGACGTGAAATCCACGGTCGTGATCAACACGACGATCCTCAAGGATCGTGGCGCGGGTCAGAACACCATGAACAACGCGGACCGCATCAAGTACTCGCGCCTGGTCGGCACGGTGCGCAAGGTGCGGGTGCTCGTTTCCGGCAATGATTTCCCTGCCAAAGTGCAGTGGCTGGATCGCGCGGGATTGCGCGCGGCCACCGGAGAGGACATTCCGCTCGGTGAGTTCATGCATTACGGACGGATGATCCGAAACTACGTGGCACAGATCACGCTGGAAGGCGTGCCCACCGGCGTGCACGAGATCGAGATTCAGGCCGACGACTATCCGGTGATCAAGCGCCGCCTGGGCGTGGAGCAGGACGCTTCAAAAAACAAGACCCTTGTGGTCATGTCTCTGGCGGGCTACGGCTCCATCCAAGGGAAGGTCTTCCACAAGAACTTCGACAAGCCGGTCAAGGGCCAGCAGATCTGGATGCCCACCAAGACAGCGCCGAACCTGCCGTCCAAGATGACGTCACTGTCGGATGGCTCCTTCTGGTTCCTGAACCTGCCGCCGTCGAAGTACTACCAGTTGAAGCCCTCCTTCCTCGAAACGAACCCGGTCGAAAACCGGTTCTTCGAAGTGAAGGCCAACTCGGTGACGGAAATCAACGTGGTGCTCCAGAATCCGCACAGGAGCCTGTTGCCGTAAGGGAATCACGGTCGACCCCAACTGCGGGGGTCGACCGGGCAGAGGGGAGGCGGACGAAGTGCGGGTCGGCCGCAGCGTCCGCCCCGCACTGCGCCCGAACCGGTTGCTTCGGCTCATGAAGATAGCGCTTTTCGTTCTGTTGCTGGTATTCGTCTACCTCCTCGTGCGCCTGCTGATACTGGGGGCGCGCGTTCGTCGGGGGGCCAAGGATGCTTTTTCGGCCTACTGGGAAATGCGCGACCGGCCGCCCTCTTGGCACGGTCCCAATGGTCCCGGCGCGCGGGAAAAGGACATCTCCGACCGGGCTCGGGTGCTCGAGGAGAGGCCCCTGCCTCCAGAACCATCCTCCCGCTGAGATCGTCCGATACTCTAAGGGAAACCCAAACGGTCGGGTCAAGGCCGCCAGGAAACCAGGAAGTCACATGAACCGGGCCAATCGCCTTCTACTCCATTCGGGCCGAGCGGGCTTCTTGGGCTTTTTGCTCATGGTCGCCGGCTGCGTTTCTTACTCCACGCCCGCCGATTTCGACAAGGCGCTGCGAAGGGCACAGTCAGGGGAAGCCACGAAGGTCATTGCCGAGATCCGCGAGCGATTCGGCGGGATGTCCGAAACCGAACGCCAGCAGGCGGTTCGAGTCTTGGGTGAGATCAGGCATCCGGACGCTTCGGCCTACTTGAAAGAAATTGCACGCAACGGGCGGTATCAGCCGGTCGTGCGTCGTGACGCGTTGGGATCCCTGGCCAAACGGAACGAATCCGGAACACCGGCCTTCGCCGCGGAGGTCCTGGCCTCCAACAAGGGTCTCTACTCCGAGCCGCTCGCAGACTACCTGATCGAGCAGAACCCCGAGCAGGCGGCCGCCGCGCTGCACGCTTCGGTTTCCGGCCAGGTGAAGGACATGTCGGTGAAGCTCATGCGCTTCTTCGGAGCCAAGTCGTACGCGCCCGCCATACCGGATTTGAAGCAGGCGGCAGAAAGCGGCCACCATCCCGAACAGGCGCTGGAGTCGCTGGCCGAAATGAAGCAGCCAGAAGCGGACAACTTTCTCTTTGCTACGGCGGGGAACGCGGAGCATCCGCAGCGGGCCAAGGCACTCCGCTTGGTGCTGGCCAACCGGCACGCTTCGCATCCCAAAGAAACGGCGGTGCTCGTGCGCGCGGTTCTGCAACGCGCCGACGACGAACCCGAAGACGTGGCCAATCGCGCCATCGAGCTCGCGCCGAGCGTGACCGCCACCGAAGAAGCGCGCGAAAGTCTAAAGAAAATCTACCGCGAATCGAAAAAGGAAGACCTGCGCACGAACGCGCTGGCAGCGCTTGCCAAGCTGGAGAAGACTTCGCCGTACATCATGGCGCGCGAGATGCAGGTGAGCCTCATTTCCCTTCAGATGGGTCTGGCGCGATGGGCGCCCGATGCTCCGCCGGCTGCCAAAACCGATCGAGCTTTGCCCCGCCGAAGCGAAGCGAAGACTTCGCCGCGCGTGGCCCGCCGGGATCCCATAGAAGAACCAAAATCCTCGGAAGCCCGCGACCCGGTCCGTCGCTCGATTGAACCCAAACGGGAAGCTCGGACGACCCGGAGAACGGTCCCTCGCGAGCGCAGCCGCACTGCGCCGCAGCGTTCCGCCCGGATTCCGCGCATGGGCAGCTATCCGCGCAATGCGGCGGCGTATCGTAACTCCTTCTTCGCCTACCTCAAGACGGCCCTGCCGGAAGAGGATGCGCGCTCTCTGTACGGCAAGGTCAGCAACGCCCTGCGAGTCTATGCGGACTCGAAATCTCCGTCGGCCAATCTGGTTCGGCGGGCCTACACGCGCGAATACGGCACCGGGCAAGAGGAAGAGCTGCGGGGACTCTTGGCGAAAGGGATCAGCCAACCGGGGTGTGTGCACGCCGTGATCAGTGGAATCTACCGCGAGTACCCGAGCGACGAGATGCGCATCTACGCCACCTCCCAACTCTTCGGGATCCCCCGCTGGCAGGCGGCCACGCTGATCGACTACGTGCGGCGTTGAGCCGCGGAATTTTCGCAGAACCGAGCCGGTCGTCCGGCCGATACGAGTAGCATGAGTTGGTCCCGGCTTTGGCCGCTCGCCCTGTTCTTGGGACTGGTTGCCTGCCAATCGGAATTTCGGGGCGAGTTTGCCTGGGCCGCTTCGGACGACCGTGAAATCCGCGAGCCCGAGCTTTCGATGCTCTCTACGGAATCCTACCGCCTCGGTCGCAGGCGCCTGTACTTCTTCGACTACGAGACCATCCGCTGGGTGTACCGACTGGAGAGCGGACGCATCGGACCCAAGGAGAACCTGGTCGTGGCCCTGTACGAAGCCAACAACACGCCTACGCCCGTCGAGTTGGACCTGCGCGAGGTGGCCGTCGAGATGCAGGACGGGATCCCCGTGATCCGCCAGGCTTTCGACCCTCTTCGGGCCGGGCGCTACCTCGTGAAGATTGCCCATCGGGCCAAGGTCTTCGATGAGGTGATGTTCGAGGTCGTCCCTCCCGACGGACCGGGGGCGGTGGACCAGCAGGACGACGACGAGGACCGTCCGGAAGAACAGGCCGACGATATCATTCGCTATTCTTCCCACCGGGCCTTCCGTGAACCGTCACAGGCTTCTGCCCCAGCCACGTGATACGGGGAAGCGCTGCGGACCTCGAGAGCGCGTTGAAGTCCTTCTTGACGCCTGCGCCCCTCTGGGATCCTGTGCCCTTTTTGTGCTCCCCGGCCCCCGCGCCGCCCGAGTAGGAGGAGATACCCTTGAGCCAGGATAAGATCTACTGCGCCAATTGCGCCAATTGCCACGTCGTCCGCATCTACGAATCGGATCACTCCAAGTACATTCTCCGCGTTCGCTGTGAGAAGAAGCAGTGGTCCAAACGCTCCGGAGAAGAGAAGCTGTACAAGTATTTCACCGTGGCCCGTCGCCTCCAGCCCAATTGCGAGCACTACCAGGAGATGGGGGACCTGCTGCCCTACATCAAGAACCTCAAGAAGGAACTCCCCATCAAAGACGAAATCTACACCGTTCGCGAAGGTGTGGTGTAGGGTTCCTGTTTTCCGATTCGCTTGGGTCGCGGCGGTGTTCGCTGCCGCGGCCTGCCAGGATCCGGCCGATCCAACCTTTGAGCACCGCGACGCCGGCAGGATGATGAGCGTTCCGTCGCTTCCGGTCCTGTCCACCGACCTCATTGCCTTCACGAGGCACGGCACGTTGCCCGCGAAGAGAACGGTCCTGGCCTCCGGCCGTGGCCACGGGCTGCTGCACGAAGCGGCCATCTTGGGCCGGTCGTCTCGAGTCCCGGCGCTTTTGGCCCTGGGCAACCCTGTGGCCGAAACCAACGCGGATGACCAGACGGCTCTGCATCTGGCGGCCGCGCTCGATCACGCGGAAACGGCGGCCGTCCTGCTTGCGCACGGCGCCCGGCCGTCGGCGGCGGATCGTTTCGGTCGCACTCCTCTGCACATGGCGTGCATGTTCGGCGGCTTCGAGACGGCCAGGGTCCTCCTTGCCGCCCGGGCCGAACCGAACGCTCGCGATGGCTGGACCTGGACTCCGCTGCACTGGGCGGTATCAGGCGCGAACGCGTCCCTCGTTGAGTTGCTCCTCCGACACGGAGCCGATCCGATGGCCAGGGACAGCCGGCAGCGCACACCGCTTTCGCTGGCCGATTCGAAGTCGGAACGCATCCGGTCGATCCTGCGCGCAGGCTCCGCACGAAACTCAGGGGGTGAGGCCCGGTGAGGATGTTCCGCCGCACGATGCTTCGGAGGCTGTCGTGGCTCGCCCTTGCAGGCGGCGCGACTGTCGCCTGTGGCCGGGAGGCGCCGCCGGACGAACTCGAGCGGGCGCGCACGGTCGTGGAGCGCGCGGCCGCCCGAAATAATATGCATCCATCAACCATTCGCGCGCGCGTCCTGGAACTGCGGGAGGAGCAGCGGGCGTGCCTGCGCGGGCGGGCGGACCAGAAGCTCTGCGGGGAACGGATGGAGAAGAGGTCACAGGTTCACGGTTTGACGGGCGAGGAACTCGCCCTGCTCCAGGCGGCCGCGGTTCGGCTCGGTTGGGAACGTGCGCTTCTGAAACAACGACTTCGCCTGTCCGATGCCGACGCGCGCCGTATCTTCGGCGCCGCTTTTGCCGCGCAACGGTCGTGTGCCACGCGGGCGCCCGCCGTCCGTTCCTCGTGCGAGGAGGCGGCGGTCCTTGCCCGCTGCAAGACCGAGGGATTGAACGCTTCTGATTGCGGACTGCTCATTTCGGTCGGAATCGATTCCGGGTGGAGCGCTCCTGGAGATGATCACCGGCGGCTCGGGCCGGGGTTCCCCGAAGCGGAAAAAACCGAACAAAAAAGCCGTTGACCCGTCTGAAAGCTCACAAAATTCAAACATTCAGGAGGAATGATCTCAATGAGAAAAAGAACTTGGATGCAGCTTCCCGCTTTCGCGCTGGTGGCCGTTGTCGCCCTGGCCTGCGGGGGACGGTCTGCGCTGGTCAATAAGGAGTGGATGGAGAAAAACAAGGACGTCAACTGGGCGCAAAGCCAGGGGATTGTCCTGCCCATCGACATTCACATGGGTGGGAGTGACCTAATACGCGTTGCCATGCAAACGGCCCTGGCTGCGGGTATCATGGTCCCGACGGAAGGCCGCTGGATCTCCCTCCAGCCCGCTATTGCCATCCCGCCGTTCAACAACAACCTCAGTCACGAAATGGCCTGGAATGTGCGGCACATGGCTGATTTCCACAAGAGCTGGGATCCACGCCAGGACGTTCACGGCGGCACGCCCGACAAGATTGTGGCCATGGTGCAGCAACTGCCGAACGCCGTTTCTGCCGGTCTCAAGATTGCCGAGCCGTGGATCAAAGAAAAGCTGAACAAGCCGAACTTCAAGGCTCCGGAGCCCCGCTTCCTGATCGTGGCCCACATCGACGCTGGTGAAACCAGGACGATCGCCGGAAAAGGTTTCCGGTCGGCAGTCGTGAGGGCAGCCCTGTACGACGCCCAATCGGGTGTGTACGTGACCTACGTCGAGTTCGAAGACCGTTTCCCGTGGACGGGCAACGAGAACGCGGACAAGGCCACGCTCGTGGGCAACATGGCCACCATGGGCAGCAAGATCCTCGCCGAGTTGACGGCGCCCCTTCGCAAGAAGTAAGGTACGGATCACTTTCACGGACGCCGCGTCCTTCGGCCCGGCCGGGGGGTTCGGCGTCCGTTTTGCTTGACTGAGGGGGTCGCCGGGGAAATCTGGTCGTTCCACCCGCCCTTGGGGTGTTTGCGGTAAAGGGCCGCGGAAGTTATGTTTGCAGTCATCCGCCTTGCGGGCCACCAGCACAAAGTCGAAAAGGACCAGGTCTTCCTTTCGGAACTGACGGGGGCGGCAGAGAACTCCGTCCTCGAATGCCGGGATGTTCTAATGGTGGGGAACGCTGGCGACGTCAAGATCGGCAAGCCCACGGTGAGCGGCGCCGTCGTGAAACTGAAGGTGCTCGAGAACCTGCGCGGCCAAAAGATTCGCGCTTTCACGTACCAAAAGCGAAAGGGCCGCCACAAAGCTTGGGGGCACCGGCAGGCGCTTCAGCGGTTGCAGGTCACCGAAATCACCGGCTAGTCCGTTGATCGAGGTGAAGTTCCACGCGGGCGCGAACGGAGATCGCTCTATAAGGGTATCCGGGCACGCCGGTTGGGGACCGCGCGGGACCGACATCGTCTGTGCGGCGGTTTCCATTCTCGTCGAGAATTTGGGAAACTCACTCCGACTCCTGTTGGAGGCGCAGCCGAGCATTACCGCGGGGGACGGTTTGTATGAGGTCAGGGTTTCCGGAAACTCCGACCGGGTCGGACAGGTGGACCTCTTGTTTGCGTCCACGCTGCTCGGTCTGCGAAGTGTCGCAGAGACCTATCCGGATCGAATTGTAGTGGGAGAATAACAATGGCGCACAAGAAAGGTGGCGGTTCGACGAGAAACGGTCGTGATTCCGTATCCAAGCGGCTGGGCGTGAAACGCTTCGGCGGAGAAACGGTACGCGCGGGTACGATCATCATCCGCCAGCGCGGCACGAAGATCCATCCGGGAGTCAACGTGGGCGTCGGAAACGATCACACCCTGTTCGCGCTCGCCGATGGCATCGTTCGCTTCGATCACATCAACCGGAACAAGAAGAAAGTCTCGGTTGTGGCGGCAGCGCAGGCCTGACCAATCGCCGCGGGGGCTTTGGCCCGGGGCGTCCGAGTCCGAGCGCGGCGGGTTTGATTGCCGATTGCTCTCGGGTTGGGGTCACCATCGGCCGGCCGATCGATCGGGGCATGTGGTCCGATCTGGCGTGCGAGTGAGCGGGCGTGCGAATGAACGGGGCGTGGCGTCCGTCCGTGAGCCGCGCGAAGGTGACGGGAAGCCGGCTTGCGGCTGGGCGGCGGAGAGGGTCGCCCCGGCATAGCGCGGCGCAAACGATAAAGCTCCGGTCGGCAGAGCGGTCAACGGGGCCCCTTTTCAGGTTCGGTCGCGCGCTTCCGGGCTCTTCTTGTTGATGTGGGGGATGCGCGGAATTACGATCGAAAGCGTGGTGGCCACGATGGCCGAGAGATAGTAGCCGAAGCCAATGGCCATCCCGATCGCTCCGGCAAACCATAGACTGGCCGCCGTGGTCAGGTTGCGGACGGAACCACCTTCCTTGATGATCAGGCCCGCCCCCAGAAAGCCGATTCCCGTGACGACCTGGGCGGCAATGCGCGACTTGGAAGCCGGATCGACGAGCATGGACAGAAACGTGAACAGCGTGGCGCCGATGATGACCATCGAATGCGTACTGATACCCGCGTCCTTCCCGCGTGACTCGCGCTCGACACCGATGGCAAAACCGCAGGCAGAGCCCAGCACGACATCCATCACGAAGACCAGCTCTTCCTTGTGTACCCATTCGAACATGCGCGGCGCCTCCTCGAGTTGCGGGGAAGGAGGGCCGCTCGTGCCCGAGCAGCAAGTCTTTTTCCGATGAAGTTCATCGACGAAATCGACATTACCGTTCGCGCGGGAGACGGCGGGGCCGGTTGCGTGAGCTTCCACCGCGAGAAGTACGTCGACCGCGGTGGTCCGGACGGTGGCGACGGTGGACGCGGCGGGGATGTGATCTTCCAGGCAAACTCCGGTCTGCTCACCCTGGGTAAATACCGCGCGCGCCGAACCTACGCCGCCGACCGGGGGCAACCCGGCAAGAGCGCCAATCGCACGGGGCACGCCGCAGAGCACCTCATCCTGCACGTGCCGCTCGGAACGCAGGTCGTGGACGTGGACACGGGGGAAACCATCGGCGACCTCATGCACCCCGATTCGAGCCTCACAGTTGCCAGGGGCGGCCGCGGCGGTCAGGGAAACCAACACTTCGCCACATCGGTCAGACAGGCGCCGGACTTCGCGCAGCCGGGTGAACCCGGCGAAGTCCGCCACCTCCGCCTCAACCTCAAGCTGCTTGCCGACGTGGGACTCGTGGGCCTGCCGAATGCGGGAAAGTCCACGATGCTGCGCGCGCTTTCCAACAGTCACGCGCAGGTGGCGGACTACCCCTTCACCACGCTGGTCCCCAACCTGGGCGTATTGGAAAACGCCGAGCACCGCCGGGTGTTGGTCGCCGACATTCCCGGCATCATCGAGGGGGCCCATCGCGGCGCGGGTCTGGGGCTTTCCTTCCTGCGCCACATCGAGCGCGTGCGGGTGATCCTGTACGTAGTGGACCTCGGTGATCTGGATGGCGAGTCGCACCTGGCCATGCTGCGCGAGGAATTGGCGCAGTACTCCCCCAAATTGCCGGAGTTGCCGTGCCTGCTCGTCGTGAACAAGATCGACCTCGCCGACGGGGATCTGGCTTTTGCCGAAGAGTTTGCCCGTCGCCTCCGGAAACCCGAGCTGTGGAAGGGGCCCGTTCCCGAAGTCGAGTATGTTTCGGCGAGCACCGGACTCGGGATCGAGCGGTTGATCGCGCGTATCTTTTCCTTCTTCCCAGCCGAGAGCTTTGCCGAACGCGTGATGAAAACGGGCCCTGCATATGAACCGGGACGAGTCTCTCCAGAGGATTCGCCAGTCGCGGCGGGTGGTGATCAAGACCGGGACGAGTCTGCTCACTGACCGCAGCCATCGCCATGGCGTGAACACCGAGATGATCCGGAAGCTCCGGGACGCGGTCCTATGGCTGCGGGACCAGAAGAAAGAGTGTCTTCTGGTCACCAGCGGCGCGGTCGGAATGGGCCGCCACGCTCTCGGAACCCTGCGCACCCTGGAAGCAACGAGCGAACCGGCGCTCGCGCGCAGACAGGCCCTGGCGGCCATCGGACACCATCGCCTGATGTCGGTCTACACGGACCTCTTCGCTGAAGTTGGCATCGCGGCCGCGCAGGTTCTCATGACCGCACGGGACCTGGGCGACCGGCGCTCGTACCTCAACATCGGGAACACCCTGGAGGAGCTGACCGCGCTCGGGGCTCTGCCCATCGTAAACGAAAACGACACTGTCTCCACGGACGAATTGCGTTACGGGGACAACGACGTACTATCGGCGGCCTGTGCTTCGCTGTTTCGGGCTGAGTTGCTCGTCATTCTCACATCCGTGGACGGGTTTCTGATGGGCGGCAGACGTGTTCCTTTTCTCAGTAGCATCGGGCCCGACGTCCTCGCCGAAGCGCGGGGACCGGACGGTCCGGGAACGGGGGGCATGACCACGAAGTTGCGCGCAGGAGTTCTGGCCATGATGGGCGGAGAGACGCTCGCCATCCTGCCCGGAGCACACCCCGCGCCCCTGCAGGCTTTGTTCGGTGGTGAAGACATCGGAACTGTGATCTCTGGCGGACGCGAACGAACCCTGTCTGCGCGCAAGCGTTGGTTGCTCTACGCGCGTTCCAGCGGCAGTCTGTTCGTGGATGAGGGCGCGCGGCGGGCTCTTCTGGAACGGGGCTCTTCGCTCCTGCCCGCGGGCATTCTGCGCACGAGCGGGCGGTTTTTGGCGGGTGATGTGGTGGAAGTGGCCGACACGGGGGGCTTCGTGCTCGGGCGCGGTATCACGAACTACAGCTACCGAGAGTTGCAGCCCGCGCTCGGACTCAACGGCGAAGAGATCCGCCAGAAGGCCCTCCCTTTTCGCGCGCCTGAAGTCGTACATCGCAACAACCTGATTCTGGAGAAGTTCGGTTCCTGATACCGAGAGCAACATGACCACCACGATACCCGTCGCCGAAAATTGGACGCGTGAGTCTTACCGCGCGCTTCCCGCCGCACAGCAACCTGATTGGCCCGACACGGCCGAGTACGAAGCGGCCCTGAATGAATTGCGCCAGTGGCCGCCGCTCGTGTTTGCGGGAGAGACGCGCACGCTGCTCGACCGATTGGCCGCCGCGGCCAGAGGGGAGGCGTTTCTGTTACAGGGGGGCGATTGTGCCGAAGCGTTTGCGGACGTGAACGCGAATAGCATCAAGGCGCGCTTGAAAGTGCTCCTCCAGATGGCCGTGGTGCTTGCGTACGCCGGGGAGAAACCCGTCGTCAAGGTTGGTCGCATCGCGGGCCAGTTTGCCAAACCACGTTCGAGTCCCACGGAAAAAGTGAACGGACTCGAACTGCCCACCTACCGCGGAGACGCGGTCAATTCTCCGGATCCCAACCCGGCGGCGCGCCGTCCGGATCCCAAGCGGCTCCTCTCCATGTACCATGCCGCCACCGCCACGCTCAACCTGGTGCGCGCCTTCATGAAAGGGGGCTACGCTTCGCTGCACCGCGTGCATGCTTGGAACACGGACTTCGTTTCCAGTTCGCGGCAGGGCCATCGCTACGAGGCCCTGGCCCGCCACATCGACAGGGCGCTCACCTTCATGCGCGTGATCGGTTTGGACCCGGCCATTCCGGAGATCCAGCAGTCCGACTTCTTCACCTCGCACGAGGCGCTGCTTCTGGGGTACGAGGAGGCCCTCACGCGGCAGGATTCCACGCGGGGCGGCTGGTACGCGTGCAGCGCGCACTACCTGTGGTTGGGCGACCGCACCCGTCAGTTGGACGGAGCGCACGTGGAGTTCCTGCGTGGCGTCTTGAATCCCATCGGCGTCAAGGTCGGCCCGAAACACGACCCCGACGAGATCATCCGCCTGACCGAAGTCCTCAATCCCCAAAACGAGTGGGGGCGACTCACGCTCATCACGCGCTTCGGGGCGCCGCACGTCGAGAAGCTGCTGCCGCCGCTGGTCCGCGCCATCGAGCGCGCCGGTCGCCGCGTTCTGTGGAGCTGCGATCCCATGCACGGCAACACGTACACCACCGGCTCTTCCTACAAGACACGCTCCTTTCAGGACATCCTTGCCGAGATTCACCGGTTCTTCGAGGTCCATTGGGCCGAAGGTACGGTTCCGGGCGGCATTCACTTCGAACTCACCGGCGAAGACGTGACCGAATGCACCGGGGGCGGGCAGGACATCAGCGAGGAGGACCTACAGAAGAACTACCTCACGCAGTGCGACCCCCGCCTCAATGCCGCCCAGAGTCTGGAGATGGCGTTCCAGGTGGCGGAGATGCTGCGGGCCCACTCCGACCGGCCGGAGCCACAAACCGATTCTCCTTGACCAGGCGAACGACCGTCGCCTCTTTGTGGACCATGCCCGCTGGCACCACGACCCAACCCACCTCTTCCGGCGGTCCGGTCGCGCAGACCGCCGAGGCGTTCCTCGAAGAAGCCGAGGGCATCGCACGCCGCGCGCGGCGTGGTTTTCGGATAACGCGCGTCACCTCCACCGAAAAGAAGAACGCCGTGCTCCTGCGCGCCGCGGAACTGCTCGAAGATGGGCCTGCCGCCGAACCGATTCTGGCGGCCAACACCCAGGACCTGATTCGCGCGCGCGAGGACGGGCTTTCTTCGGCGCTCCAGGATCGGTTGACCCTGAACACGAAGCGCCTTTCCGGAATGGCGCAGGCCCTGCGCGAGATTGCCGCGTTTCCCGATCCCGTGGGCGAAGTCCTTTCCGGCGGGACGATTGCGGGCGGGGTGGAGATGATCAAGAAGCGGGTTCCGCTCGGCGTCGTCTTCACGGTCTACGAATCGCGACCGAACGTGACGCTGGACATCGCCGCACTTTCTCTGAAGAGCGGGAACGCCGCCATTCTGCGTGGCGGCAAAGAGGCGCTGCATTCCAATCGCGCGCTGTTCGCCCTTTTTCAGAGGGCTATCGTCGAAGTGGGTCTGCCGGAGGACTCCGTGCAACTCGTGCAGAACACGGACCGCTCTTTGATGGCCGCGCTCCTCAAGCAGGACCGGCTGATTGACCTGGTCGTACCGCGCGGCGGAGAGGCTCTCATCCGCTACGTGGCGGACAACTCCCGCATTCCGGTCGTGAAACACGACAAGGGCGTGTGCAATCTCTTCGTAGACAGGGACGCGGATCTGGAGAAAGCCGTGGCCGTGGCCATCAACGCAAAACTGCAACGCCCTTCCGTTTGCAACGCCATCGAGAATCTGATTGTGCACCGGGAGTTTGCGCACGCTCGCAGCCTGCTCGCTTCCCTTTCCGAGGCGGGCGCCGAATTGCTCGGAGACGCTGAGGCCGCCGCGCTTTTCCCGGAAGTGCGCGCGGTTGCCGATCCCGAGGCCACGTACGCCGAGGAGTTCCTGGACCAGCGATTGGCCGTGAAGGTAGTGCAGAGTCTGGACGAAGCCCTCGAATTCATTCAAGCCTACGGCAGCGAACATTCTGAGGCCATCCTGACCGAAAACCTCGAGTCGGCGCGTCGGTTCACCGAGAGCGTGGACGCGGCGGCCGTGATGGTGAACTGCTCCACGCGTTTTCACGACGGCGGGCAGATGGGTATGGGCGCCGAGGTCGGGATCTCGACCGGTCGCCTGCACGTTCGTGGTCCCATGGGCCTGCGGGACCTCACGACGACGACCTACATCCTGACCGGAGACGGCCACGTCCGCTCCTGATGCCGGACGCTTCGGGAAGTGCGGCCACCATCGAGCCCGTTTTCGGCGGTAGCTTCGATCCGCCCCACCTGGGTCATCTGGAGATGATTCGATACGTGCTGGGCCTTCCCGAAGTGGACCGGATCGTTCTTGTGCCCGCGGGCCTTTCGCCCTTCAAGCAGGACCGCCCGCCGACATCGGGGGAACATCGCCTTCGCATGATCCGGCTGGCCCTCGAAGCGGAACTGGACGAAGCGCAGCGCGCCCGCTGCGTCGTGGAAACAGGGGAACTCGAGCGACCGGGACCCAGCTTCACGGTGGACACGCTCCTGGAATTGTCACGTCGCGACAGCACCCGCTCGGGTCCGCCACGCATTCGTGTTCTCCTGGTCGGCGCCGATGCCGTGCGGGGTTTCGAACGCTGGAAGGAGCCGGACCGGATACTCGCAACGCACGCCCTGTGGGTGTTTCGTCGCCCCGGTGACGACCCGTCCGAGACGGCCCGACTCTGCCGGCAACTCTCGGAGCGCTTCCCGGGACCTCCCCACCGATTGCTCGAAAACCCGCCCGTGGACTGCTCCAGCACCGAGATCCGCGGCGCGCTTCACGCCGGTCGACCCGCCGGCGCCTGTCTGCCTGGGAGTGTTCTTGACTACATCCTGGCTCACCGGCTCTACGCCAAAGACGGGGCCGTATCTCGATGAATCGATTGTTCAGAATGGTGGCGATAGGCGCGCTGATTGTGTCAGCGGCGTTTCTGAGTTTTTGGGGGCTCCGCCGGCTGTTCGCCAGCGGGGTGCAGGAACGGCTGCGCGGCTCGAAACCCTTCGGAATCCTGCTGGGCGTCACCGAAGACAAACGCACGCTCGTGACGGCCCAGATGGCCGTTTTTCCGGACAAAAACCAGGTGCTCATCGTCTTCTTAAACCCGGACGCGCGCTTCAGTCCCACGGGAGAGATGGTCTCCGCGTTGTCACCATCGTCCGCGGATCGTTTCGAGCGTTACACGGGCGTTTCGACGGACTACTCGATCCAGATCACGCGCGCGGACCTGGCCCGGCTTCTGGATGTGGCGGGCGGACTGCCCTTCTTCCTGGAGGAACCGGTCTTCTTCAAGGACTCGCGCTTCCAGTACCCCCAGGGCGCGGAACTCTACTCCGGGCAGCGGCTCCTGGAGTACGCTTTCGGGTCGCTCGTCACGAAGGACAAGGATGTCATCTTCACCTCCATCGACCGCGTGTATCGGTCGGAGGCTGTGCTCCTTTCGCTGATATGGCGGTTGGAGCGGTTGCGCGGCGCCTTTACGGACGTGCGCCTCATCGAATTTCCGCTATCGCTGGTCCGAACGGATCTCAAGCCTGTGGAGCTTACTGCTTTGCTGGCCTTCCTCAGCGACGATGCGTTCACCGCGGTCCTCGAGGTTCCCCTGGAGATTGGCCCGAAGCGGACTCGGGAAAACCCGGATTTCTTGGTGAAGGAGGACTCGGCCAAGAAGCTTTTCGGCGAGTTCCGGGACCGGCTGACCGGAGGAACACTGCGCACGGAAACCTACCCGGTGGATTTGGCGAACGGCACGGAACGGAAAGGGCTTGCCGGTCGGGTGAAGTCCCTGCTGAAAGACCAGGGACCGCTGGTACTCTCCGTGTCGAACTACGAACCCAAGCCCATCGAGAATTCCCTGATCATCGACCGGATAGGCAACACCTTCGCGGCTGCTTCTTTTTCGCGCAAGACGGGCATCAAGAAGGAGCGGGTCTTCTTCATCCGCAAGGCCGTTCAGGTGCACATGACGCTCCTCATCGGGAACGACTTCAATCCGCAGCAGTTGGCCCTATGAAACGTGGCGCCGAGGAACCGATGGAGTCGCGCAAGGAAGAAGCGCAAGGACAGAAGCGACCGCGCGCCACGCAGGCCGCGGAGGCTGCCGGTCTGGGGGAGCGCATCTACGCTCTTCTGGATTCTCGCAAGGCGCAGGATCTGTTGCTCTTGGATCTCACGGAAGTGAACCCGTACTTTCGGACTTTTCTCATTGCCACGGCCACCTCGCAGGTTCACCTGAAGGCGCTCGTACGTGACGTGTTGCGCGAGTTCGGACCCGAACTCCCCAAGACCGGTCCGTCCACGCGCCCCGACGAAGCCGAGTCAGGCTGGGTGATCGTCGACTTCATCGACGTGGTCGCCCATTTGTTCGTAAAGGAACTGCGCGAGTTCTACAACCTGGAACGCCTGTGGGGAGACGGAAGGATCCTCAAGCAGAGCGGAAAGCCGGGTGCCACGTAACGAGCACCACCCACAGGCCAAGACCGGCAAGGGCGATGATGACGAGCGATGGTCCCGCCAGCGGCGCAGCCAGCGAAAACGGCAGGTACGCCGCGTTGGCGCTCAAGAGGATGCCGAGCCCACGTTGAAAGTAGAGCCCCGCGCCGCGCCGCCGCAACAGGAACCCGCCGAGTCCGAGCACGGCCCCCGCAAGGCCCGCCAGGAGGGTCAGCACCAGTTGCCAGCGTTCGGCGGCCGGCGGACGTGATTCGAATTCCCGCACATCCGAAAGGCTCGTCTTTCCGGAGCCGAGTTGCGTGCGCCCCGATTTCGTGGAGTCCATCGAACCCATCCGACTACCGGAAGAGCCCCCCGCCCCGGCCGGGGAAGGCGAAACGAGAGCCATCACCGCGCCCACGCTTCCGAGCAGGAACAGCAGCCCGAGGCCCAGACTCAGGATCAGGACCGAACGACGCGCGGCCGAAAGACTCTTCACGGCCGATTCGGATCCCATTCCAGTTTCCCCGAACGTTTGAGAACAGCCGACGCGATCTGAAAGGCCCCGAGGCATGCCATGACCGCCCACAGCGCGATGGAGGAAGGAGCATCCAGGGCCACGCCATGTCGGACGTGCATTTTCACGAGCGTAACCAGAGCCAGCGTCGTGAAAACGAGAAAGAAGGTGCCGTGCTCCTTCTTGATCAGGCGTTTGAAGGTGAAGTCCATGTCCCGAGTCGACTCGCGGAACGACCCCAGCTTTCCGGGAAAAAAACGATTTGGAACGTTTCGACAGAAATCGTCGTAGGCCGCGCCGAACTTGCTCCGGAGAAAGTTTTCCTCGGCTAAAGTTATGCAGATGTATATGAAATAGAAGAAGGGCAGGGCTATGGCGTAGTACCAAACGGTGTTGAAAACGAAGACCGCGGCGGTCACAATCAATAGGTTCCCCAGGTAGAGGGGGTTGCGCGAATGCGCGAACATTCCCCGCTGCACCAGTGTTTCGGCGAAAATCTGTTTGTTGAGGCCGCCGCGTTTGATGTACGCATAGCCGATGGTCAACGCCCGTGCCAATTGGCCCGCCGCGGCCAGCAGCAGCGCTACGATGGACGCCAACCAATCCATCCGTTCATCTCCCAGGCCGATCTGGGGGAAAAGGGCGACCAGCACGATCCCGCTCAAGATCACCAGGGAGAATGCGGTGTCCCGCCAGCGAAAGAAGAAGTTACCGATGGTAATCATTTGGTTTTCTGTGTCCTTCCACGCGCCCGGTGGCCGTTACTTGATGGCCAGGAAGCCCTCAAAGCAAAGATACTTCATGACCGTCATACAATCCCGGAAGCCGGCCCGAGCCAGCAGGTCGAGGTTTCCTTGCGTGGAAAAGGGCTCGAGCACTCCTTTCAAACTGCGCGATTTGGCGAGGATCTCGTCGCTCGAGAAGCCCTGCTCGGCTTTGAAGTCGGTGTAGATTCCGGTCATGATGTCCTGAAAGCGTGCGTCCGGTCCCCGGACCTTCTCAAAGAGCAGGAAAGCCCCGCCCCAATTCAGACTCTGGTAGATCCGGTCGAATACCTCCTGCCGAAAGGCAGGCCGCACGAACTGGATCGTGTAGTAGGATACCACGAGATCGCAGGGGGTGAGTTCCAGGGCAGTCATTTCGGCCACTTCGAACTGAATGCGGGGATCCCCCGCGCCCTTCTTCTTGGCCTCCGCGATCATGCCTTCTTCCCGATCTATGCCGATGAAGCGCTGATTCGGCCTGCGATGACGCTCCGCCAAACGTAGCACGACCTCTCCGGTGGCCGTCCCCAGGTCGTAGACGCAGGAGTCCTCCGAAAGGAAGTAGTCCGAAATCCGACAAATCAGGTCGTGCCCTTCGAGGTAGAGGGGCACGGAACGGCGCACGTGGGAATCGAAGGTCTTCGGGACTTCCCCGCCAAACGTCCAGCCCGCATTGGGCGCCTCGATGTTGTCTCCCACGCCTGACATGTCTGTCTGTGCGTACGATTCAAATGACCGGGCTGGAAGGGAAGCACGAATACGGTTGCGTTTGGGACCGGCCTGTTTCTCGGTAGCAGGAGCCGCCACCTCTCGGTAGCTTGCATCCATGGAACAAACGGAACTCGAACAGAAGATCAACGCGGAGCTGCGCAAGGTTCAGCACCCGGACCGCAAGCGCAGCCTTCCGGACTTGGGCATGCTGGCCCGCGTGGAACAGGACAACGGAACGACTCGCCTGATCATCAAGTCGCCTGACGAAGACCGCCGCGTGCAAATCGGGCTCGAGTCGAAGATTCGGGGTCTCGTGTCCGCCCTGGTGCCAGGAAAGCTGAAGATCAAGTTCGAGCTGGATCCTTCGCTCGCAGTTCAAGAGGAGGGGAATCGAATCCAAGGGGTGAAGAACATCATCGCCGTAGGCTCGGGTAAAGGTGGCGTGGGCAAGTCCACGGTGGCCGCCAATCTGGCCGCGGCCATGGCGGGCATGGGCCGGAAGGTGGGGCTCTTGGACGCGGACATCTACGGGCCCTCGCTGGGTCGGATGTTCGGCATGACCGGGAAGGTCGCGCTCAAAGGCGACGGGGAGAGCAAGATCTATCCGGAGCTCATCCACGGAATCAAGCTCATTTCGTTCTCGTTTCTCATTCACCCCGAGCAGGCTGTCGTGTGGCGCGGACCGATGCTTGGCAAGGCCGTCGAACAGTTCCTGTACGAGATCCTCTGGGGGGAGTTGGACTTTCTGGTGATTGACCTCCCTCCGGGTACCGGAGACGTGCAGTTGTCGCTGGCGCAACTCGTGGACCTGGATGGCGCCGTCATCGTCACCACGCCGCAAAACGTGGCCCTCCAGGACGCCACGCGCGCGGTTTCCATGTTTCAGGAAGTGAAGATCCCCGTCCTCGGCGTGATCGAGAACATGTCGGAGTTCGTGTGCCCGAGTTGCGGAACGCACACGCACATTTTTTCCAAGAACGGCGCCGCGGCGTTTGCGGCCAAGTTCCACATTCCCGAACTGGGCGGCATCCCGCTCATGCAGGAGATCATGGAAACCGGGGAGAGCGGTCGCCCGTACGTCTTGGACAACCCGAACACTCCCGTTGCCGAGGCCTATCGTTCCATCGTGGCGAAGATCGAACAGGAGATCGCCCGGTATCGTTGAGGGAGGGCAGCGGGCCATGTCTTTGTTGCAGTTGGCGCCGGGAGTTGCGGTCCTCAAAGAGGGAGACAAGACCATTCTCTTCGGCTGTCCGCCGGAGGTGATCAAGCTCCTGATGCTGCACAACGCGGGCAGCCCCCAGGTGATCGTCCTGCCGGATACGCCCTACCGGTTCGACGTTCTACAAAATTGCACCGAGTTCCCACTTTACTACTTCCTGTTTGTCGAAGGCAATTTCATGAAGGGGAAGAAGCTGACCATTGTCGGCAGCGCCTCTCACCTGAAAGCCAATCGCAAGCTGCTCCGGCTCACACTGCTCGGTCCCACCCAAAAAGAATACGCAGCCCTGGGTCAGAGCCCCTGGTTCGAGGAATTGTACCGGGAATCGCGGGCGCTTGCCGTGAAGGATCCCGAGGGCCGGGAACTCGCGATCGACGATTTCGTCGAGTTTGTTCCCTTCCAGAACGGCGTGGCCCGACTCGCGGATGGCACACAGATAGCTCACACGGGCCGGGATGCCTTTGCCGTTGGAGAACACAGCATCGACATCGGCTTCGCGGTTCCCCAGGAACCGCCCTACGACCTGCGCAACGACTTCACGACGACCATGCCCGCGCATTTCGGCGTCTCCGTTCTCGGCGGAGCCTCGGGCTTCATTGCCGACAAGCCCTGCTCGGGTCTCGTGCTCCACTACAACTCCGAGCACATGCTCATCGACTGTGTCCCCTACCTGGGGCAGGCCCTCAACGCGCGCGGCATCTCCACCACTGAGATCCGCTCCATCTTCCTGACGCACATTCACGACGACCACTGCAACATCTTTCCCCTCATTCGCCTCTCGAACAAGGTCCGCCTGCTGGCCACGAAGGAGATCTTCTGGATGGCCATGATGAAGCTCTCCCTGCAGACGTTTCTGCCGGTGGAGGACCTGGCTTCCATGTTCCATTTCGTGGAAGTCAAACCCTACGAAGTCACGGAGTTCTTCGGGGTCTCCATCGAGACGCACTACACGGTTCATTCGATCCCCACCATTGGCGCCACCTTCCGCATGCAGGAAGGCAACATGTCGCGGAGCATCGTTTTCATCGGGGACAACAAGTCGTTCACGGACATCGAAGCCATGGTGGCCCAGGGCGTGGTCCGACGGGAGAAGTTCGAAGCGCTCCAGAAGAAGTACACCGAACGCCATGACATCCTTTTTGCAGACGGCGGTATGGGTATCCTGCACGGCAACCCCCGGGATGCGCTGGGCTCCCAGTCGGACAGGATCGTCTTCATGCACCTCGAGAAATTGCCGCCCGAGTTCGACGCCACCTTCTCGCACGCGGTGGCGGGCAAGCGCTACAACATCATCCCGGGCAACGAGGACTCGTACATCATCAAGACGATGCACATCATCAACTCCACTTTCCGGAACATTTCCCGGGACTGGAGTACGGCGCTGATGAACAACTTCCGGATCGTCACGTTCAACGTTGGCGACATCATCCTCAAGCAGAACGAGCCTTCGAAGGGCCTCATCTACATCATTCTGACCGGGAGGTGCAGCGTGATGGTTCACGACGGCCACACGCTCTCGGAGAAGACCCGCAAAGAGGCCGGCGATTTCGTCGGTGAAATGGCCGTTCTGGACGAGAACAAGGTCCGCTCCGCCTCCATCGTGGCGGCCACGCCGGTGACACTGTGCGCCATCGACGAGAAGTTGTTCCACGAGTTCTTGATAGCCGAAGAACGGGTCGACGAGATGCGCCAGCTCTGGAAGGTCCGGTCCGAAATCGAACGCTTCTGGCCTTTCTCCGAATTCGCCGACAACGTCAAGGACCGGATCGCGCGTGGCGCCGCACGTCAGCGGGTTTCCCCGGGGGACACCGTAATCGAGCAGGGCCGCAGCGACGGCGAGTTTTTCATCGTGCTCTCCGGCGAATACAGCGTTCGCCACAACGGCACCGAGGTCAAGGTCCTGCACGGCGGGGACATGTTCGGCGAGTACGGCTCACTCGACGAAACAGCCCGCAACGCCACGGTCACGGCCCTGACCGGCGGCGAGGTGCTCGAAGTGGCGCGCGGGGAGATCCGGAAGATCATCGAGACGGCCCCCATTTTCAACTTCTGCATGCGCGAGATCATGATCCGCCGATCTCGCGAGCTACGGCAATTGGCCGCTCAAGGCGGGCGCGCCGCTACGGACTGAGGACGGATTCAACTGCCAGGACGAGTTCCTCGCGGCGAAAGGGTTTTTGGAGCAGTCGGGCGCCCCGACTCCGCAGTTCCTGCTGCGCCGTGGCGTCGATGTAGCCGCTGGTAACCACGACGCCGATGGCAGGCCGCATTTCCACCAGGCGATCGATCAGCTTCACGCCCGACATTCCCGGCAGCCCGAGGTCGCAAACGACAGCGGCCACGTTGGGATTCTGCTCGAAAGCGGCGATGGCACTGGGACCATCGGACGCCGTCAGAACCCGAAATCCCGCGGCCATCAGGCTCCATTGGGTGATTTCGCGGAGCATGGGTTCATCCTCGACGAGGAGTAACTCCTCGGCATGAGGACGCAACGGCTCCGGTGGGACAAAATCGGCGGCCGGTGAATCGGCCGTAGAGGGAATGTACAGGGTGACCCTCGTGCCGCGGCCCGGTTCGCTCTCGACGTCGACGAATCCGCCGTGCTGCCGCATGATGTTGTAGACGACGGCAAGCCCGAGCCCGGTCCCGCGGCCTGGCCCTTTGGTGGTGTAGAACGGTTCGAAAGCGCGGCGCCGCGTGGTCTTCCGCCATGCCCGCCCCCGTATCTTGGACCACGACGCGCAGGAACTCTTTCGCACGGGGGTCTTCCAGTCGCCCTTGGAGGGAATCGGCATCCGCTTGCTCGGCGCGCAGAAGAAGCGAACCACCGTCCGGCATGGCGTCTCGGGCATTGAGGCAGAGGTTCATCAGCACCTGCTGAAACTGACCCGCTTCCAGGAGGCCGGAAGGAAGGTGCTCCTCCGCGTGCAATTCGATGGATATCGTTCGCGGAAAGGTCTGTTTGAGGAGTTCCACGAAAGAGCTCAGCAGGGCGCGAACATCCACTGGTTCGATCCGTCCCACCCTGTTCTGTCCGAACGTGAGCAACTGCTGCGACAGGCCGGTTGCGCGCTCGATGGTCTTCTGAATGCCGTGCAACGTCGTCTCGAAGGATTCCCTTTCGAGGCGCGCGGCCTCCAGGATGGGGAGGTACCCGAGAATGATGGCCAGGATGTTGTTGAAGTCGTGCGCGATTCCGCTGGCCAGAGTGCCGAGCGATGCGAGTTTCTGCGATTGGATCAGTTGCTCCTCCATTCGCTTGCGTTCGGTGATGTCCTCCGTGAAGAAGATCAGGCCGCCTACCGCGCCGCCGGGCTCCCGCCAGGGCTGGATAGCCCAGCGCAGGAATTGCACGGACCCATCGGCGCGCTCGAAACGGTCTTCGTCACAACCCTCGGACGCGCCCGCAAGGCACCTCCGGTGGATCTTGCGCCACCTCTCGGGGATTTCGGGAAACACGTCGTAGTGGCTGCGGCCGATCACCTGTTGTCCGGTCAGGCCGTAGTCCTGAACCCATCTCTGGCTGCAGGCGATGTAAACCAGGTCACGGTCGAGTACCGCAACTCCGGCCGGCGTACTCTCGACGACGAGACGCAGCCGTTCTTCGCTGGCCCGGAGCCTTTCGGCCCATTCGCTCTCCGTGGGATTGCTCAAGCGAAGCCTAAACCCGGGGCCTCCAAGGCAAACGGGAGGCGGGGAAAGCTTCAGGGCGACGGTCCGTCGCCACAACTACAAAACGGGCGGCCGGCCGGTGGGCCGCGCCGCCACGTTGTTTCGGCTCAGGACCTGCCGAGGAAGGAATCTGCCAGGCGGTCAGCGATCTTGTCGAGCTGCTCGTCCGTGAGGTTGTCGTACTCACCCGCGTCCAAACGCTCCTTCACCTGGCGCAGCTTCTCCACCCGGGACTGATCCTCGGCTGTGCTGGCCAGGCGCGCCGTCTTGGCCGCCAGAGCCGCGCGGGCCGCCTCATCGGAGATGGAGACGTTGTCCGCCGCCTGAGACGGCTTGTCCTTGCGTTCGACCGGACCCGTCTTGCGGGGGCCGTAGTTCGGGCCGACTCCACCTACCTTATCAATCATCATCGGGGGATACCTCTGAATAGAGTATCGGTGGGACCTCCGGCAGATTAAACACTTTTTTGGCCGGCGATGAAGGCAAACGGCGTGTTTTTTCGTCGGCGCGGGCCCACCACCAAAGTGAACTCACCGCGCAGGGTCAGGTCCTCGGGCAGGGCGCAGCCGGGCTCCCAAATCTGGATCGATTCGAACTTCTTGGTCAGTTCGCGCGCGATCAGGATCTCCCGATCCGGGAATTGGGTCCGCAAATCGGCAAGCGCGGCCCGCGCCCGGTGGACGGATTCGAAGAGCACAATGACTCCCGGGAAGCCGGCGTGCTCTTTCAGGAGAGCCTGGCGGCGACCGGCCTTGGGGCTGGGAAACCCCAGGTACAGGCACGGGTTGGTCTGAAACCCCGCCACCGACAGGGCCGCCGTGACCGCACTGGCGCCCGGTATGGGGACGATGGGTACGTCCGGGCAATGCGCGCGAACCTCCCGCACGAGGAAGCTCCCGGGGTCGCTCAGAGCAGGTGTGCCCGCCTCGGAGCAGAAGGCCAGCCGCTCACCGCCCCGAAGCGCTTCGATGGCGCGCCGGGAATCCGCGTCGCGATGGGTCGGTCGAAAGGAAAGCAGTTCGGCCCGCAGTCCGTGAGCCGAAAGCAAACGACGCGTGCTGCGCGTGTCTTCACACACCACGTGATCGCAGGCGGCGAACACATCGAGTGCACGGAGGGTGATGTCGCGGAGGTTGCCGATGGGCACGGCGACCAGGAAGAGCACCGGGCCCGGTGGGATTGCTCCGTCCTCGGAGGAACCGGACAGCTCGTCCGCGCCCTCCGGTTCTTCCGACTTCATTGCGCCTTTTCCAGGAGCGTCACGATTTGCGAGCGGCCCAGCCGGCGCGCGAGCGAGAGCGCGTCGTCCCCGTTGGGGAGTCGGATTCTCGTGAACGCGCCACCCTTGAGCAACAGAGATACGACGTCGGGATGGTTGTACTGTACGGCGTAGTGGAGCGCGGTCCAACCGCCACGCGAAATCCGATTCAACTGAACGCCGCGTCGCACGAGTTCCGCGACGACCTGTTCGCGACCGATGATGGACGCGAGCATCAGCGCCGTGGAACCGGCCTGGTCTTCCACTTCCGGGTCGGCGCCGCGGTCGAGCAGTCGCGCGGCGGCCGCGCCGGTTTCCACGAACATGAGCGCCGTCTGCCCGCCGAACGCGCGCGCTTCCACGTCCGCGCCGTGCTCGATGCACAGGTCGATCACGTCGGGATGGTTGCCCCAGGCAGCCTCCATGAGCGGCGTTCTTCCATCGCGATCGGGCTGGTTGAGGGGAAGGCGCAAGCGGATCAGGTAGCGCAGGACTTCCGGGTGCCCGCCGCGCGCGCTCAGGTGCAGGGCCGTTCTACCGGTCGGCGTGGTGGACAGCGGATCGGCGCCGCGCGTCACCAGCACACGCAGAGTACTCAGGCGACCCGACCGGGCCGCGTGCAGGAGAGCCGTCAGGCCCTGCGCGTCGCGGCCATCCACGCGCGCGCCGATCCGGAGCAGTTCGGAAACGCAATGCTCGCGCCCCGCCTCCGCCGCAATCATGAGCGGGGTGATGCCGTCTTGATCGGCCAGGTTCACGTCGGCACCCCGACGCACGAGGTCGGCGACGGGGGCGCAGGTGGCCCCGCTCACACTCGCGTCGTGCAGCGGACCCCGTCCCGAAGCGTCTTTCAACTTCGGGTCCGCTCCCGCCGCGAGCAGGAGCTCCACCGTGGGCACGTTGCCGCTGCGAATGGCCTCCATGAGGGCGGTTCGGTCCTGCTGGTTGCGGAAGTCGACGAACGCGCCGCGTCGGAGCGTCTCCCGAACGACCGCCACGTTGCCCGCCGAAGCCGCCCCGAGGAGCAGGCGATTGAGCTCGGCGCGTGGGACCAGGAGATCTCGTTCGCCGGGCAGAAGCCGCCCACTGCGTCCGGACGCCGAGCCGCGCGCGCTGATGTCGGCCGGCCCCTCCATGGGAAGGGCTTCCCCTTCGGCGGGCCCCGCCACGCGATTGTGGGTCGGCGCCGGTGAGGTACGAAGAGGCCCGCCGGAAAGCGTCGGGACGCCCGCGCACAAGAGCAAGGTCACGCCGGAAGCCAATCGAAGGCGCGCACGCAGAACCTGTGAATCGAGAACCGACAAGCGAAGACCCGGCGGAAAAGCCCGCTGTTGATAGTATCTACTTCAATAGGCGCGGTCTTGAAGAACGGGCAAACGTTTTTGGCGCGCTATGTGGAAAAGCGGAGGGCCTGCAGGATTTCGAGGGCGCAGACTACCTCGCTTTCACGGCGGATCGACTCCAGTCGAACTTCGAGTTCGCGCTTTGTCCGGGCGAGTTCGTTTTCGGTGCGGGTCACGGCCGAGCGGTACTCGAAGCGGGGCTCCTGCCGGTAGCGCATCCGGCGACGGTCCAACTGCTCCGAAAGGAATCGCAGCTTTTTCCCATAGCTAATCTCGAGTTTGTACTCCTCTTTCTTGAAGACCGGGTGCAGTTCGCGCCGTAATTCCTCGGCTCGATTCTGAGCTTCGGCCCGCACGAACGCGAGCGCGCGCTCACAGGCGTCGCGAAGCTCCGCTTCTTCTTCTGGAAGGAGATGCACGCGCGGCAGAATGCCGGCCTCCCTTTCCATGGCTGAAAGGGGCGAGCGCGACGCCAGTTCTCCGAGCAACTCCTCCGGCGTGGCCTCCGGGCTGAAACAGCGACCTCCCGAGTGCGGGCAGAAGGCCGTCAGCAGAGCCGCGCGGTTGAACGCGTTCTGGTAGCGCACCAGGAAAACGAAGTACCAGCCGGATGAGAGCCCCGCGCGCGCTTTGGCGTTCAGGAATACCGGCCGCTCGCTGCGATGCAGGAAGTGTTCGAGCGCGCGGTCCACGAGCTCGTGTCCCACCGCCAGGTAGTCGGCGTTCTGACACTCCAGGGCCATCTCGGAAGAGAAAGTGGCCGCTCGCGAAGTACCGTCAGGCAGCAGCAGGACGAATTCTGGAGCAGGAGGCGAAGCCGAAGCGGCTCCTCTTTCGGCCGGAAGGCCCCGACGCGCGCCCGACGGCTCGGACTTCTTGCGTTCGAGTCGCAGGGGTTCGTCGGCGTGAGCGGAAAGGTACTGGAGAGTCAGCCGCTCGATCTCGCGATTGTCGATGTCCCGGTTGCGCCGCGTGTGCGCGTAGTAGTCGTTGAGGTTCAGATCCACACAGTGCGGCGTGACCAGGTCGCCCAGCTTGCGATAACCGGACTCCGCGAGGCGAATGCGGGACTCCACCTCCGCGTCGAACTCGGCCTGGGACTTGCGACCCATGACCATCTGCATGATGCTGGCCTCGAAGTCCGCTTCGTCCTCCACCGCGCCGAGCAATGCGTCCGAAGGCCCGATGGATTGTTCGAACAAACGTATCTTCTTTTCGAGCACCTGTAGGACGCGCTCGGCGACCGTGTCGCGCGTGGAGAAGTTGAAGATCTTCACGTCCTCCTTTTGACCGAACCTGTGGATGCGGCCGATGCGCTGCTCGATCTTCAGCGGTGACCACGGCAGGTCGTAGTTGAACAGCACGCTGGCAAACTGAAGATTGCGTCCTTCGCCGCCGGCCTCCGTGCAGATGAGGATGTCCGCTTCGTGCTCGAAGCGACGGATGGCCTCCTCCTTCTCCTCGGCGGACTGCGAACCGTGAAAGACGACGACCCGAAACCCCGGCAGGTTTTCGGCCAGATAGTCCTGGGTTGAGCGAAACTGCGTGAAGATCACGAAGCGCTCGCGACCCTGTTTGCGCAGCAGTTCCAAGGATTCGCGCAGCTTGTCCAGCTTGCGGTCGGTCTTGATGCGACGCCCGATGCTGATGAGGCGGTTGAGTGTGAGCAGTTCGCGGCGCGTGTCGCGCAGCGTCCTCTGCCTGGGGTCGAGGGCCGAAAGTCGGTCCTCGGGCACGTCGTCTTCGAGCAGGAACTCCCAATCCTCGTCGTCGAAGTCCGCGGCCGCCGGCGCGCCGAACATCCGCTCTTCGAGAAGGGTCTTGCGTCGTTCGAGGGCGCGCAGGAGTGCGCTCGTGGACGAGTCCAGGAGCTTCTGGAACACGATCATGATGAAGCCCACAGCCCGGTTCTTTTCCTGCATGGCCAGGTTGTACTCACGGCGCACATAGTCCGTGGTCTCGTCATAGAGTGCGCGCTCGACTTCCAAAAGCTCCAGGCGAATCGTACAGGCAAAACGTTTGGTGAATCCACCCACTTCGACCTTGCGCCGGCGAATCAACACCCGCGAGAGCCGTTCCCTCAGGCGACCGAGGGCCGCTTCATTGGTGTCGTCGTGTGCGTATTCCTGTACGAACGAGTGGAAGGGTCCGAGCAGATCGGGATCGACCAGGCGTATGAGAAAGAAGAGCTCTTCCAGCCGACCCCGAAACGGGGTGGCGCTGAGCAGCAGCAGCGCCTCCGCTTTCGGAGCTATGCGGTCCGCAAAAGCATAGGCCTGGGTGACCTTGGAGTAGTCGCGCCTCAGGCGATGCGCTTCGTCGAAGACGACAATGTCCCAGCGCGAACGCAGAACCTCCTCGGATGCGGACGGAGTCTTGACGAAGTCGATGCTCGTGATCACACGCGGAAAGGAGTTCCATGCCCGCGAAATGCGGCTCATCGTGCGTCGGGTGAGGATCTCGTACTCCTCGTTGAACTTGGAACTCATCTCGCGCTGCCACTGGTAGCACAGGGTTGCGGGCGCCACGATGAGGCTGCGCTTGAGATTGCGGCGGAAGGTGAGCTCCTTGATGATGAGTCCCGCTTCGACGGTCTTGCCCAGGCCCACCTCGTCCGCGAGCAGGAAGCGGGGCTTGAGCGCCTGAGCCACCTGATGCGTCGCATCGATCTGGTGGGGCAGGAGGCGCGTGCGCGAGTTCGAAAGGCTCGAGAGCTTGTCGAAGAGATGGTGAATCCGAATCCGGCAGGCGTCGAGCACCGCGCGGGCGGTGGACGGGTCCGGATTGATAATGGCCTGCCGAAGAAATTCTTGGAGAGGGTCCTTCTGCCGCGCCGGTGAGCGGCCGAAATGCAGCATCTGCTGGACGGAAGCGCCGGTTTCCCGATGGCCCGAACGGCCAGCCTCCCACGCATCCCCCATATCGGCGTCGAATGTCCCGATTCGGTCCGGGATGGAGCTTTGCTCATTCCCCTCCGCTGGAATCGCCCCCTCTGTCTGATTATGTCGCATTAAAGAGGCCACTGTGCCGGGCCGGCGCGACTCCTGCCAACCAAAATCGGAGCGCCTGCTCGGGTACGACTTGACCAGGGCCAGGCAGACGAGCAACACGTGGTCATGCTGAAGCGCATCCTCGTACCCCTGGACGGCTCGGAGTACGGACCCGCAGCCATCGCCAAGGCGGCCCGGATGGCGACGCGAACGGGAGCGCAGGTGCGCGGATTGGCCATTGTCGACGAGCCGTCCATCATGCGCCCCGAGGCCGAACCAGTGGGAGCGGCCGGCTTCCTCGAACACAAGCAGGCCACCCGCATGCAGCAGGCCAGGGAGAGTTGCGCAAAGATCCAGAAGGAGTTCCTCGACGCGTGCCGCAGGGAGGGCGTCACGGCCGAGACGATCGAACGCACCGGCGATCCGCTGGCGGTGATCGTGGCCGAGTCACATCAGGCCGACGTGCTGGTCATGGGCCAGGTGAGCGCGTTCAAACACATCACCCAGGCCGGGCCCTGTCACACCATGCGCGACGTGATGCGCGCTTCACCGCGCCCGCTCGTAGTCGTGCCGAAGCAAACAGCAACCGGACGTGGCGTGTGGTTCGCCACCGATGGCAGCCACGGCGCGTCGCGCGCTCTGCACATGTATCAGATGATGGGGCTGATGGGCAAACGTCAGGTTCGGGTGATCGCCATCCATCGCCTGGAAGCAGAGGCCAAGCAGCGTTGCGCGGAGGCCGAAGCTTTTCTCTCACTGCACGGGCACCAGGTCGAAGCGAGCCCCGTAGTGACCGATCGACATCCGTGGGAACAACTCCAGGCGATGCTCTCGGAAGAACCGCCGGAAGTCATGATCATGGGCGCGTACGGTACGTCGGGCTGGCGCGAAATGGTTTTCGGTTCGGTCACGAGCAAGCTGATCGAGCAGTCGCCGGTGCCGTTGTTCGTCTACCATTAGGTTGCTTCCAGTGCGCCCCGGCCCCTCTTGCGGCGTCTTCTTTCGCCAGAACCGTCTGCCGTCAATGTGCAGCTGATGAAAGTACGCA
>CAZPFB010000034.1:0-48414 GCA_964585735.1 uncultured Leptospiraceae bacterium | reverse complement strand
ACCTCCGAAATCAGGTCACCCGAATTTGTGTATCAGATATCGGGGACAGGCCACGGCTCGGAGTGTTGTATTCGCACCGCAATTGAGGCGGGTCCACCGGGGAGATGTGATCACGTCTGGTATGGGCTTCGTATCCGGATGAGATTGTAGATCGCGGCAGAGAAGGTGAACATCCAACCAACGCGCGCCCGGCCTCGGAACCGAGGGCTTCCCGGCTGTTGTCTTCACCGCGCATGCAACCCCCATGCGCCGCCACCTCACAGAAAGCCAGGAAAATTCGACTTCTTCAGCACCCCTGTCAAGGCCGCAGGCGCAGCCCTCTATCGGAAGAAGAACGTGCCGGTCACCGGGTCGTAGTACAACCGCTTCGCGGGTTGGCGCGGCGGTTCGTAGGTCACATCTCGTTCGGCTCGCGTCTGGAACGGCCGCTCGGGTTCGTAGCGATCCCGCGAGTCGTACCGGTCCAGCGTAGCGTAAGGGTCGAGGAATCGTCCGCCGTGCGCCATACCGGTCCGTGGATCGCGCATCAGGTCGCGCAGAAGCTGGCGCATGAGCCGAGCGCGATCGAAACCGTAGCCGTTCTCCGGAGGCATCACCGTCGCGCGTTGCTCTTGCGCCGCCCGAGCGCCGGTAACAGCGAACCAGGAGTAGGCGAGCCCTCCGAGCAGGCCGCCCAGATGCCCCGAGTGGGAGATTCCACCGCCGTCCTGAAAGAACAGGAGCACGAGCGAGAGCAGGCCAAAGCCGATGGCAAGACTTCGGGCCCGCACGGGAATCACGAAGAACAGGAGCATGGTGGCGCGGGGATAGAAGATGGCGAGGGCTCCCAAGAGCCCTGAGATAGCGCCCGAGGCGCCGACGGTCGGGATGTAGGGATCGCCGAGGTTCAAGCCCACGATGCTCAGTACAGGAAGGAAGAGCACCAACGCCGCGCCGGCCAGACCCGACACCACATACAGGGTCAGGAATCGTGCTGGGCCAAGGTCGCGTTCAATCGGCGCCCCGATGGACCAGAGTGCGAGCATATTGAAGATGATGTGCGCGAGGCCCCCGTGCAGGAACATGCTCGTGAGTGGCTGCCAGACCCGGAAGTCGCCGGGAACCAGGCCGAACGTCTGAAAGAATTCCCGCCCCCCGAAAGGAATCGTGAACACGAAGGCCAGGATATTCAATGCGAGCAGCGACCGCGTGACAATGGGTGTTTGCATGTTGTCCCATCCCAATATACTGCCGCCAAACGGAAAGCGCATCCCAATTGTCCGATTCATGCGGACCGGTACGCAACGAGCGTGCCAGCAGTGGTTTCGAGCGCCAGCCTGATTCGCAGCCTCTCGGGAGGGGACGGCTGACGATTCGGCAGGCCGAATGCCGCCAGCGAACGTAGCGCGAAAAAGATCACGAACCGAGGGGCACGTGGTTCTCCTGGGCCGTTCGCTGGATGAGAGCCAGTTCCAGTGACATCCCGGAGGCCTGGGCGCGCGCCGCCGCCTCCTTGAGGCACTGACCGGCCAACGCGGCTTCGCCGGGCGCGTTCGCGAAGAGAAAAGCGGCGAACTCGCGCAAGGCGGGCAGGAGCGTGATCACATAGTCCGCAGCCCGCGCCTTTTCGATGGCGCGCTCGAAATGGGCGCGCGCTGCCGGCGGGACTTCGGTGGCGCGCGCGATCTCATCGGCTGCCTGCTGTGAATTGGGACCCTGCAGTGCGCCCGCTCGGCTCAGCGCCAGAGCCACTCCGAGATGCGTGCGTCCGTTTTCCACATCGGACCCCGTGTCGGCGATGTTGCGAAAGTGCTGCACGGCGGCTTTGAGCGCCTTGGCCGTCTGACCCATACGCGCGTACGTGCATACCAGGTAAGAGAGGACGTAGCCGTAGTAGCCGCGAGCTCCGATGCCCTTCATGATCTGAAAAGCCTTCTCGAAGTAGTGGAGCGTGCGCGGGAAGTCGCGCTCCTGGTAGTGAACGGTCCCGATGCTGAAGAGAGCATAGGCGATGGCCAGCTTCTCGCCGAGTTCTTCGGCGGTTTGCAGCGAGCGCTCGTAGTAGGCGGCCGCCTCGGACAGCCTACCGCGTCTGCCGGCAATCACGCCGAGGTTGAGCAGCGCAGCCGAAGAGCCGCTCTGGTAGCCGATCTCCTGGTAGATGTCGCTTGCCTGACTGAAGTTTTCGAGGGCCTCGTCCAGTCGTCCCTGATACAGGTGGATGACTCCAATGTCGTAAACCGGGTAGGTGATCAGCATGCGGTCGCCCACCTCGCGAAAAAGCGCCAGCGACTCATCGTACCTTCTCAGAGCCGCCGGATAGTCACCGCGGTCCCGGTCGACGACACCTGCGTAGTACAGAGCGAGCGCAAGCCCACGCCGATCGTCGGTCCGACGCCGCAGGTCGATGGCCTCCTCCAGCGACGCGAGCGCTTCAGGGTAACGTCCCATGCTCCAACGCGTGCGACCGAGAAACGTGCGCGCGCCCGCTTCCAGCGCCGGGTCGGCGGCCGTCCTGGCCAGTCCGGCGGCCTCTTCGAGCAGCGTAACCGCCCGATCGTATTGCCCGCGTTTCTGGCACACTTCGCCGAAGCGTGTCAACACTCCCGCCCGTCGTTTAGCCAGCCCCTGGTCCCGGGTCAGGGCGAGCCCCAGTTCCAGAACACGTTCGGCATCGTCCCAACGTCCGAGCACATCGTACACTGCGGCTTCCCTTTCGTACACGCCCACTCGCTCTTCGTCGCTGGTGGCGTAGACCAGCAGGCGCTCGTTGAAGTGAATGGCCCGTTCGTTTTCGTAGTTGGCCTGTGCGTGCCGGGCCGCCAATTCCAGGTAGTGCCGTGTCTTGGGGACGTCGCCCGCCTGCTCGTAGTGGAACGCCAGATCCGCGTAGCGGGTTTCGTCACTGCCCGCGCTTTCGATCAAGTGGGCGGCCATTCCGTGCAATTCCCGCAGCCGTTCTTTGAGTTGCATCTCGTAGGCCGCGTCGCGGAGCAGGTTCTGCCGAAACCGGTACAGGCGGGCCGTTTCCGGCGACCAGATCTGCTCTCCCTCGCCCTCCGACAACAGGTGCGACGGATCCGGGTTGGCCAGCATGCCGCCCAGGAGTTCCCGCTCGAAGTCACGGCCGAGAATCGAAGCGGCCTGCACGGCCATGCGTAACTCGCTGCGCAATCTGTCCAGCCTCGCGGTGAGCAGGCTGTTCACTCCGGTGGGCAGGTCCGTGGCAGCCTGCTTGAGGTTCAACACATCGGTGCCGGTCACGAGCCCATTTGCCTGTAGATATAGACAGTATTGTTCCATATAGAAAGGATTTCCTTCGGCGCGACCGGCAATGAAGCGGGCAAGCTCCTCGGACGGCGTTGCACCGAGTTTGGAAGCGACGTAGTCCCTGCGCGATCCTTCCGGAATGGCGCCCAGTTCGACGTGGCGGACTTTCGTTTCGCTGTCCAGGCCCAGTTCGGGCGTGCTGCCGTCATCGGCGTTGCGACCCGCCGCCACGATGAGAATGGGGAAGGCCCCCATGTTTCGGGTGAGGGCGCCTAAGAGCGTCTTGGTATCGGAGTCCAGCCAGTGAATGTCTTCGAACACGAGGACAAGTGGTCGTATGAGACTGCGTGCGCGGAAGAGATCCTTGAGCGCGATGAGTGTGTTTTCGAACCTCCGTTGGGCGTCCAACTCCTCATAGAGGGAGCCGGGGTAGTGGATCCCGAGAAGGGCCGCGAGCAGTGATTTGGTCCGTGTCAGTTCGCGTTCGATCTCAACCGCCTGCGTGTGCCCGGTGGCTCTCAGTTCGCCGAGTAGGGTATCGAAGCCCTGTTCGAAGCGGGCCTTCTTCTCTTCCGGTGTGCGGACGTCGGATGTGCCCAATGAGAGCGCCAGGTGATGCACGGCCGGATTGAGGCTCTTGCGGAGTATGCCATCGCAGGGGAGTGTGGCAGTGGTGGCGCGTCCGTCCAGACGCGCCGCAAACTCCTGGAGCAGGCGCGACTTTCCGCAACCGGCCTCGCCGGTCAGCAGGAGGACGCCCGCGAAGCGCCGCCCTTCGAGCGGCGCGACGGACTCTTCGAGGGCGGCCAACTCCGTGCTACGGCCGATCAATTCCCCCGTAAAGGCTGCCTGCGCGCCCACTTCGGCGCGGCCCGAAAGGCGAAAGGTCTCCACCGGTTCGGAGATTCCCTTGTACGACTTTGCGCCCAGCGATTCCTTCTGGTAGTGCGCCGGGAGGGCGGCGCCCGCGGCGTCGCAGATCACATCCCCCCAGGCAGCCGAGGCCATGAGCCGCGCCGAAAGGTTCACCACGCTGCCCAGAGCCGTGTACGTGGCGCGGCGTTCGGAACCCACCGGCCCTGCATACACGGTGCCCGCCGTCATCCCGATCCGCACGCCGTTGCCCAATTCAGAAGCGACGCGCAGCGCGAAGTCGGCGGCGCGCACGGTGTCGTCCTCGTGAGCCACGGGCGCCCCGAACAGGACGAGGATCGTGCAGCCCTTGTCTCCGAAATCCAGGCTGTTGAAGTAGCCGCCGTAGTCGCCTGCAGCGCGCAGTACGGCCCCCGCCACCTGGTCGACCTGTTCGTGCGCGGACGGCTCCCGCAGAGAAAGGAATACGCTCACGACGCTGCGAAATTCACCGGTCAGTCCCAACTCGAGAACGGCCTGAGGAACAAACTCGGCAAGGACCTCTTTGGGTCGGTCGGGTGGCCCCGGAACCGGCGGATCGATTTCGGGGCGCGTGACTCGGTCGAGTACGAAGTACGAATCGGCGAGCGCAGACGTGGCCACGTCAGATCCGAGCTCGTTCTGGAGAGTCCCGTCGAGGATGGTCTGTCCGGCGCTCGCACGGTGTTCGGCTTCAGCCGCTCCGTCGACGGCGGGACCACGGAAGTAGAAGGCGCGCTGACCGCGAGCTCCGACTATGCCCGACGAAACCTGTCCAAACGAAAGGCCGACTTTGGCCGTCAGGTGAAAATCGCCGAAGCGCGTCTGCTGCCTGCCCCGAGCCGCGAACACTTTCTGCAGCGACTGGGCCGCGTACACGGGCGCAGGCGAGAGCGGACCCGGGAACAACGCGGTGAAGGCATCCCCCGCGAAGGTGGCAATGAAACCGCCGCGCTCTCCCACTGCGTCAATCAGATCCGTGAACAGCGAGTTCAGGATGGCGGACAGTACTTCCGCGCCTTCCTTTCCGTGCACCATGAGGCGGGCGGTCATGGCCGTGAAACCGGAAATGTCCAAGAAGAGTGCGGTGGCCGGAAAGTCTTCGTGCAGCCGATCGGAGGTCAGCGCTTCGGCGGTGAAGTGGGGAATGACGTTCTTCATGGGGAGTCTTTGGGCTCAGACTCGCAGAAGCCGTTTGGAGGTGTCGATTGCATTTTCGAGGTAGCTGCCGACCAGTCCCTGCTGGTCGGAAGAGCCCACGATGGCAGTGGCCGGAAGAACGGCGCCCGTCCAGCCCTGCCTGTGCCAGTGGCTTCCGTTGGGGAGTTTGGGCAACTCCGCATCCGGCGAGGGCGCGGGCCAGGGATTGACGTAGAAGTACCCGCCGGGATAGTCCGCATCTCCCGGAGAAAAGCCAACGCCCACGTAGCGGGCGGGCTCGTGGCCGGCGTACGTGATGAGCACGGCCATGTCGAAGTGGTGCGGCCACAGGCGCAGGGCGGATCGCCCCTTTTGGCTCTTCGTGGCCATCGTGATGGCCGCGGCCGCGTTTGCGTAGTAGAGACCGATTTCGTGGGCCGCCGCCATGTCCCAGCCAAACGGTTCTGCGTGGCGCAGGCCGTGCTCGGGCATCTCTTCGCCGTAGTCTTCGATGGGCAATCGCAAGTTGAGATCTCGGCCCAGCCTTCGCGCTGCGATTTCAGCCAGACGTCGGCGGGCCTCGTCGAACCGAAGTCCATCCAGGCTGAAGTGCTCGGCGGCTCCGTGCTCGGCCGACAACCACAGTTGTCCTTCGGCCGGCGCAAGCAGGCAGGTCAGGCCGAGGGTCTCTTCTGAACGCAACGCGTTTCGATCATCCATCCAGGTCAGAGCGTCTTCGCTGTAGTCCTCTCGATGCGCCAGGAGCGTGTGTGCCGGCGAGGCGACCAGCATGGCCGCATAGTGCATCTGAATGCGCATGTCTACGAGCTGGTCGGGCTGTACGCTCCCGAGCGGTGACCACTTCATCCGGTGCCTCCACTTTGCCGAATGCTACTGCGCGCGCTTCGCCGGAAGACCGGAAAAGGTTGACCCACCGAGAGCGGCGGCGTGCCCTCGGACATGTCCCTGAGGAGCATGCTCCGGAGAGCCTTCCGTCGAAACCCGGGTAGCGAACGGCTCGTGATTCTGAATCCTGCCAGCAGGGGCGGCCGGGCTGCATCCGTTTTTCAGCGCATGCGCGGAAAACTTCGAGATCAACTGGGATCCTTCGAACTCTATGTCACCACCGGACCCCTGGACGCCGAGGCCAGGGCGGGCAGGGCCCTCCGGGAAAGAAGCCACGCACAGATTCTCGTCGCGGGTGGAGACGGAACCATCAACGAAGTGGTCAACGGCTATTTCGATGAGCACGGTCGGGTGCTCTCCGACGACATTCCGCTGGGAGTGATCGACCTCGGGACGGGCGGGGACTTCCACCGAACTCTGCGTGAGCTGAACCCTGGCTACAGCGTGGCGATTGCGGAGAACACCTTTCGGCTTGTGGATTGTGGCGAGATGCAGTTGCCCGAGCGGGGGCTGCGTCGGTTTTTCGTGAACATTGCTTCGATTGGAATGGCCGCCGGCGTGCTCAAGCGGCAGAAGTCATCACGGTTTTCGCTTGGTTCGGCGTCCTTCTACTACCACACGCTGCGGACGCTCGCCGGCTACGACCCCCGCACCTTTCAGATTCGCCTGCGTCAGCCGGACGGGAGCCGACTGCAATTCGAGCAGAAGCTGTTCAACCTGTTCGTCTGCAACGCACGGTACAATGGAGGCGGCATGTACTGGGCGCCGACCGCAGAGCTGGACGACGGCATCTTCGAGATCGTGCTCATCGCCAAGGGAGGGAAAGTCCGGCTCATTGCCGAGACGGGCAAGATCTACCGTGGCGAAGCGGGCCGTATTCAGGGCGCCCGCCTGTACCGAGCCACCGAGGTGGAACTGGAGGCGCCGGACGGTGAGGTGCCGGAGCTCGACGGCGAAGTCTACGAGGCTCCCCGGGGAATCTCTCGCTACGTTTTTCGCGTACGCCACCGTGTGTTGCCGCTGTTGCTCTGACAACGCCGGGTATATCAGACGGACCAAGGCAGTCGACTTCGGAAGGGTCGGGACCAAGGAGACTGCATGAGCAGGCGGTCGTTCCGGGTCTGCGTTTCGTCCGCCGGCGCGCTCGTATCTCCCGAATCCAGCGAAGGTCCGCGTTCGCGCAGGATGCGCGCCGTTGCATCGATCGCTTTGTGTTTGGCGGCGTGCGCTGGCGAGCAGGTAGGCCGTGGGCAGACAGCACTCATGCGCGCGGCCATGCACGGTGACTGGAGTGCAGTACGCCGAGAATTGCGACGTGGCGCCGATGTGCGGGCCAGAGATGATCGTGGTTGGACCTTCGTATTCGAATAGGTCCCCAAACGTCCGCCGCATGGCCGCGATCAGGTTCGTCTGACAGTGGAAGAAGATGGCCGCCCTGTCAGGACGATCCTTGAGGCGCCCAAGACGAATCGTGCTGCCGCTTTTTGATTGTGGCGTGAGATACGAAGGCTGTCCCCAGCGCAGCGCCTCCTCGATCTGACCGACTCCATCCGCAGTCGCGGCTGTGGAAAAGATCAGCTTCCGAAGCTGAAGGAGACGCCGGCGCTGGGCAGCCGGATAGGCCGCAAAGACGCGCGTCACGGGAGCACCCGCGCCAACCGGCTTTTCTGTATCGCACGATGGCTTCGGGTCTTTGCGGAAAGTAGACAACCTCCATGGTCGTGGCATCCCTCTTGCGAATGTGCAGGGAAAGTAGTTCCGGTTTCCGCTTTCCTACGAGGTAGCAATCGTCGCCGGAATATGTTGGATGGAGCCCATCGATCGTAATCTCGTCACCGGCGGATTCCAGAACCAATTGGCCGGCTCCGTCCTGCGCCGTCCTGAACTCGAGAATGATCTCCGAAGACTCGGTACCTTGCCAACGGCCAGAGAGGAAAGAATCAGAGCTTTTTCCAGCGCAGAAAACAGCAGCGAAAGCAAGAACCCAAGGTAGGGTGACAACTCTCATTCGCTACCCATCATGCGTCCAAGCCCAGCATCCTTCGCCGACCACTCATGCCGATTGTGCTCTCGCACCTCCACCCCTCACCCGGTCTTTGCCCCGAAGAGACGGCCGGATGACACTGCCGCCTCCGCCACCAGGCCCCAAGGCTCAGGCAGCCTATCAGCTTCCGAAGTCGTCGAAGGCAATCATGTCCCGCTCGACACCCAAGTCGTACAGCATCTTCTGCACGGCCGAAAGCATCATCGGCGGGCCGCAGAGATAGTACTCTATTTCCGTAGGATCCGGATGGTTCTTGAGATACTGTTCGAGTACCACCTGATGGATGAAGCCGACCGGGCCGGTCCAATTGTCCTCGGGCAGCGGCTCGCTCAGGGCAACGTGCATCGTGAAGTTCGGGTTATTCTTCTGGAGTTCTGCGAAATCCTCCTGATAGAACATCTCGCGCAGCGAACGCGCGCCGTACCAATACGTGATCCGTCGCTTCGATTTCTTCGTCTGAATCAGGTCGAAGATGTGGCTGCGCAGCGGGGCCATGCCAGCGCCACCGCCGATGTAGCACATCTCGCGCTCCGTTTCTTTTGCGAAGAACTCACCGTACGGCCCGCTCACGACGACCCGGTCTCCCGGTTTCAGGTTGAAGACGTAGCTCGAGCAAATGCCGGGCGGCACGTCCAGACCGGGGGGCGGCGTGGCGATGCGGATGTTGAGTTTGATGATGCTCCCTTCCGCCGGGTGATTGGCCATCGAGTACGCGCGGAAGATCTCCTCATCGTTCTTGGCCACGTACCGCCACAGGTTGTACTTGTCCCAGTCGCCGCGGTACTCGGGGCCGATGTCGAAGTCTTTGAAGCGAATGTTGTACTTCGGGACGTCGATCTGGATGTAGCCGCCCGCTTCGAAGTGCATCGTCTTGCCTTCTTCCAGGTCGAGGACGAGTTCTTTGATGAAAGTGGCCACATTGTCGTTCGAGCGAACCTTGCAGTTGAACTTCTGGATGCTGAAGACTTCATCAGGGACGTGAATACGCAGGTCGTTCTTGACCTTCACCTGGCAGGCCAGTCGCCAGTGCTCTTTGATCTCTTTGCGGTTGAAGTGTCCGACTTCCGTGGGCAGGATGTCTCCGGCGCCTTCGTAGATCTGACAGCGGCACATGGCGCACGTTCCGCCCCCACCGCAGGCGGAAGGCAGGAAGATACCCGCGCCTGAAAGGGTGGAAAGCAACGTGGCGCCCGGGGAAACCTCCAGGCTCTTTTCGGCACTGTCGTTGATGTTGATCTTCACGTTCCCGGCCGGAACCAGGAGCTTCTCGAGCACGGAAATGACTCCCGTGAGAGTGAGGATCACTCCCGAGAAAACGGCAATGCTCAATAGTACGATCTGTGTGTTTTCCATGCGCGGTTCCTACAGGCTGATTCCCACGAAGCACATGAAGCCGATGGCCATGAGGCCGGTGAGGATCATGGTGATTCCAAGGCCGCGAAGGCCCGGCGGGACGTTCGAGTAGCGAATCTTGCTGCGAATGGCCGCCATGGCCACGATGGCCAGCATCCAGCCCACGCCGGAGCCGACGCCAAAAACGGTCGTCTGCTTCAGGTCGTAGCCTTTGGTTCCCATGAAAAGCGACGTGCCCAGGATGGCGCAGTTGACGGCGATCAGCGGAAGGAAGATGCCCAGGGCCGAGTAGAGCGCGGGCGAGAATCGGTCGATGACCATCTCGACCACCTGTGTCAGCGCTGCAATCGTTGCGATGTACGTAATGAACTGCAAAAAGCTCAGGTTTACGGTGGGCAGGCCGGCCCAGGCGAGGGCGCCGTCCGCGAGCAGGTAGTGGTTGAGAAGCCAGTTCATCGGTGCCGTGATGCCGTTTACGAACACGACGGCGAATCCCAAGCCGATCGCGGTCTCGATCTTCTTGGATACAGCCAAGAAGGAACACATGCCCAAGAAGAAGGCGAGCAGGATGTTCTCGATGAAGATGGCTTTGACGCCAATGTTGATCAGGTCCACCATGTCAGGCCTCCTCGAACTTGCGAGAAACGGTGCGCTGCGCCCAAATCAAGAGACCCAAGATGATGAACGCCCCAGGAGGTAGTATCATCAAGCCCACGTTCTTGTAGCCTGCGGCGAACGCGGCCTCGGGGATCACTTTGAACCCCAGCAGGGTTCCGTTCCCCAGAATCTCGCGGGTGACTGCCACGATGATGAGCACCGCGCTGTAGCCCAAGCCGTTCCCCAGGCCATCCAAAAGTGAAGCCAGGGGTTTGTTGGCCATGGCATAACCTTCGGCGCGACCGAGCAGGATGCAGTTGGTGATGATCAACCCCACGAAGACCGACAGCTGTTTGCTCATGTCGTAGAGTGTGGCCTTGAGGACCTGGTCAGCGACGATCACCAGGGAGGAGATGATGGCCAGCATGACGATGATGCGAATCTTGCTGGGGATCAGGTTGCGAATGAAAGAGATGATCAGGTTCGAGAACGCGGTTACTAATGTCACCGATGCCGCCATGACCAGCGATGTCGTCAACTGCGTGGTTACGGCCAGCGAACTGCAGATTCCCAAGACCTGGAGGGTGATGGGGTTGTTGTCCCAAAGCGGATCCCGAACGGCTGCCCGCTCCTTCTTCCCGAAGACGGGCTCGCGGGGAGTGAGTACTCTTTCCTGTGTTTCGACGGCGCTCATTGTGCGATTCCTCCCGCCAGGGCGGTCCGGCGCACCGCAGCCGCGGCGGTCTTCTTGCCGCCCTCGGCCTTGGGCTCTTCCTGTTGCTGTAGCTTCTTGAACATGGGAACAAACTTCTGGAGGTCGGTTTTCATGAACTCGTTGACGCCTTTCCCGGTGAGAGAGGCCCCGCTGATGCCGTCCACATAGTGAGACATCTCGTCGCCCTTGATCCCACGGTCGGCAGCCTTGCCTTTGGCAATCGTGATGGATACGAACTCGCCACCTCTGTTGAAGATGGTCTTGCCCTTAAACTGATCTTTGAACCAGGCCTTGTCCACCTCGCCACCCAAGCCCGGCGTCTCTTTGTGCTCGTAGAACGTGACGCCACGAACCGTCTTGAGGTCCTTCTCGAGTGCGACGTACCCGTACATTTTGTCCCAAAGGCCCAGACCCTGAATGGGGACAATGTAGGCTTGGGGCGAACCACCCTTTGCATAGACATAGAGGGTCTTGAATCCGGGGTCGAACTCCTTCTCGGTCTTGCCGGCCCGTCGGGCCAGGAGGCCCTTTTTGGCGTTGAAACGGTCCAAGAGCTCGAAGGTGAACAGTTCGGCAACGTCGGCTTTGGGGTAGTTCAGGCCGCTGACGAGAGCATCTTCGAGGACGCTTCTGGGCACTTCTTCGTCCTTGGCGTTCAAGATGAGGACACGAAAGTCGGACTTGAAGAGACCCAAGATCTCCGCCGCCTTCATCTTCTTGATGTCTTCCTCTTTGTAGCCAACGACGGACAGCAGGTTCTTGACGATGTCCAGTCGGGCGTTCGTTTGCTGCGCTGGCTGCAGGGCCGTGGCCGCCAGGGCGAGCACGATACTGCAGAACAGACAGACCGCTGTTGCGAAGAGAAATGTGTAAAGGTCACCCCGTTGCTTCCGCACGTCTTCTTCTCCTTGCGATGTTGCGCTTCACCACGAAATGGTCGATCAGCGGCGCGAAGATGTTCATGAACAGAATCGACAGCATGACACCCTCTGGATAGGCGGGGTTCACGAGGCGAATCAACACCGTCAGCACGCCGATGAGAAAACCGTAGATGTACTTTCCGGTGTCGGTGGCTGCCGCGCTGACCGGATCCGTGGCCATGAAAACCGCCCCGAAGGCAAAGCCGCCCATCACCAGATGGTAGTGAGCCGGCAGCCCGAACACGGCCTTGGAAGTCGGCCCCGCCACCAAATTCACGAAAGCGCCGGTGGCCAGACCGCCCGCGGCCATGGCCACCATGATCTGCCAACTGCCGACGCCGGTGATGATGAGCACGAAGGCTCCGATGAGACACATCAGGGCCGAGGTTTCGCCGATGCTCCCCGGTTCCAAACCGACGAACATGTTCCATAGCGAGAGGTCATGAAAGCGATTGGCGGCCAGGAACGCGGCGGCCGGGCGGGTGGCTGCATCGTCGGAAGCCACGAGGAGGGAAGTGGCGCCCGAAAAGCCATCGGCCACCTGAGCGCCCGGGGCCGAGAAGAGCAGGCGACCGGCCTCTTTCATGACCCACGGGTCCGCGCCGGAGATTTCGATGGGGAACGAAAAAAACAAAAACACGCGCGCCGTGAGCGCGGGGTTCAGCACGTTCATTCCCGTGCCGCCGAAGATCTCCTTGCCGATCACGACACCGAAAGAAACGCCCACCGCCACCTGCCACAGCGGGATCGTCGGGGGCAAAGTGAGCGGGAAGAGAAGACCTGTGACCAAGAACCCTTCGCTCACCGGATGTTTACGGATGATGGAGAAGATGACTTCCCAGACACCGCCCACCGCGTAGCTGACGAAGATGATCGGAAGAACGAGGAACGCTCCGTTGGCCATGTGCTGCCACAACGAAAGCTGCCCCGCGATGCCGAGGGCTTTGGCCGATTGGAAGCCAGCGTTGTAGATGCCGAAGATGGTGCAGGGGACGAGCGCGACCACGACCGTGATCATGAGGCGCTTGAGATCCATGCTGTCCCGTACGTGGGGCCCGCGGTCCGTTACTTCGCCCGGCGTGAACAGGAATGTCTCCTGCGCTTCCCAGAGTGGAAAGAGGCGTTCGAGCTTGCCTCCCCGATGGAAGTGGTGTTCCTGCTTCTTGAGTAGATCGAGAATGAATTTCACGTGTGTGTTCCTGCGGCCCCGAGATGAGACTGCGGCGCGCGGGGGCCCATGGGCTCGCCGTTCGTCATTACGATACTTCCTTCTGCATCAGGTCCAGCCCTTCCTGAATGATTTGGGTAAACTCTGTCTTGGAGGGGCAGATGTACGAGCACAGCGCAAAGTCTTCCGGCGCGCATTCGAAGATCCCCAACTGCTCCATGAGGTCGATGTCCTGGGAAAGGACTGCCCTGACCAAGAATTCGGGCAAAACATCCAGAGCGACCACGCGGCTGTAGTCCCCGGTCTTCACCAGAGCACGCCGCTCACCGCGCAGGCTCGTTCCCATGGCAAACCGCCGGCCCGGGAAAAATCCGGAAAGGTAGGCGCGCGAGAATGTAGGCCGCGAAGCGCCCGGGGCTAGCCAACCCAAAAAGTGTCTGGCCCTGTCCTCCGGAAGCGCGGTGACCTCGGCATCGTAGAAGCCCAAGTATCCGGCCGCGCCCAGGCTGCGTCCTGTCAGCACATTCCCCGACAGAAGTCTCAGATCTCCCGGCGCGCCGCGGCCCAGGATGAGCCCGCCGAGTTGTGCCCCCGCCACGGTGTCCACATAGCCGGGAGTCTGCAGTCCGGGTCCGACCAGGGCCACCCGGCGGTGTCTCGGGTAGCGGCCCACCAGAAGGAAGCTGCCGATCAGAGCCACGTGACGCGCCGCGATGGTCCAGACGACCTTCCCCGGTCTGGTCACCGGATCGATGCGACTGATGTGGGTGCCGGTATTGCCGGCCGGATGCCGACCCACAAATGCATGCAACTGTACTCCGTCGAGGCGAGCAAACTCACTCTCGTTGCGACCATCGACCACTACGTGCACGCGGCCCAGGGTGCGCAGCGCGGCGATGCCCGCGCGATAGTCTTCCCATTGTCCCTCGAGTAAGTAGGCCTGATCGGCCGCGAGCGGAGCGGTGTCCATCGCGTTGACGAAGATGGAGGCCGGCTGCTCATCCGGATGCGCAATCGTACCGAAAGGACGCCGTCGGATGAAAGGCCACATTCCTCCTTTGAGGAGGTGTTGGATCAGTTGTGCGCGGGGAATCGAGGCGACCTCATTTGGTCGGTAGCTCGGATGCTGCTCGTATTCGTCTCCCTCAGGATGTATGCGGATGGCTTCGATGGCGCGGCGCGCACCGTACTCGATTTCCGTGATGCGCCCTGATGCAGGAGAAACGATGGCGACGGAGGGCGTGTTCTTGTCGTGAAAGAGGGGCGTGCCTGCTTTCACCGATGCGCCCGCTTTCAGCAGAAGGCGCGGCTTGAGTCCGTGGAACTCTGCCGGATGCACGCCGACCGAGGACGGCGGCCGTCCCGCTCCGACCTGTCGAATGGCTGCCCCCGCAATCGGGAGGTCATAACCGGTCTTGATGCGGTGGGTTTTCATCTACTCTCGAAGTGCGTAGTCGCGGCCGGAATGCCGCATGTCAAGAGAGCTTTCAACTCCCCGTCCAAAATCCAGAAATCGAAGAAGCACCCAGCCGGTGCGTCCGCCCCGAAGCCGCACCTGCAACCATCCGGACTCCGAGGAAGCTCCCCGGGTGGGGTAGACGATGGCTTCCGAAGGCAGGATGGCGAGGCGCTCGGAGCGAATCGAGGGGGCACTGAAGAGACTCGCGCGACGGACCAATCGAGCCCATTGGGCGGACACTGTACCGTCCTGCCGTTCCTTTCCGTGGCGCACGAGGACCTCGCGACTCGCTTCTGACGCAAGGGAGCGGAGCAGTCGGGCGCCGGCGGCCGCCTCGGCTCCTGATTTCGACTGAAGCGCGCGACGGCCCACCGCCAGCACGATTTTGGGTGGTGGCGGCGGTCTTCCGGGCACCAGGTCGGCGAAGGTCTCGATGGCCGCTACGCGCACATCGACGTCCCGGTCCGCTGTGTACTGAGCGACCAGCGGCGTGGCCTCACGCGCCCGGACGGCGGCCAGCCCGGCCAGAGCAAAGATGATGACGCGTCCCCGTGCATGGTCGGTGGTCGCCGGAGTGCTCCTCAGCACATGAACGAGAACGGGCGTGGCTACCGCCACCTGAGCTGGCGCCAATATGCGCGAGAGGTACTCCAGGCTGCGCAGTTGCTGCGTCAGGGGAAGGTGGCGTCGACGGACCAATTCGAGCAGGGGTGCGTGGGCATCGGCGTGCAGGTGGGGGCGCAGGCTGTCGAGCGCGCGACCGCGGAACGGGTCGGGCGATTCGAGGATGGTCTCCAAGAGCAGTCGGCGGGCGGTCGGGTCGGCCGGGCAACGTCCCAAGTCCGTGAGTGCGGAGAGCCTCGTCTGCATATCCGAACCAGGTCGTGCCCACGCGAGCAGAATGCCACAGGCGACGGGCGGCAACCCCGGAGAAGAAACCGAAGGCGTGGGCAACGCCACCAAGAGCGCGCCAGCGATTGCCAGGGTCCGATGGGTTGCGACCTTGCGCAGAGCCCGCTCGGCCCGTCCTGCGACCGACATGGAACCCCACGGTAGGGAGCGGCGGCGGCCTTCCAAGTCCTTTTTGCATTTCCCGGCCAGGGAGCGGGGAGTCGTTTGACCGGATGAACCGGCGATTCTGGATGGTTGCCGGCCGTGCAGGCTGGTGGAGGACCGCGATGAAGGCGCTGTGGGTGTTGGGGCTGTTCGTGCTTACCGGGTGCACCGTGAAGTACAGCTACCTGAAAACCGGATACGACCGGCAGGGGAAAGATGCCCTGAAACGGATCGCCCTTTTTGTCGAGCCCACCGCCGGCGGCGTGCCCGGGCTTTCCGAGAGTATCCTGCGCATGCAGCGGGAGTTTCTTTCTATAGAGAAGCCTTTCCTGCTTCCGCCGGACCCCCCCGCCGAGGTCGCGGTCGGTGGCCGTGCGCGGATTTGCGAGCGGGACCGAAGTCTGCACGGCGTGCTCGTGACAGAGGTGCGAAGGCTCGAGCGTCGCGAAGCCAAAGTGGCCGTCAGTATTCGCACGGTGCTCTACGATTGCAGGGGTGAGCGCGTGTGGGACACGATGGGTGAGGGTGTGTACAAAAGTGAAGACTCGTCGCGCCGGCCGATGGTCAAGGTGCATGCGGCCGCGTTTGGCGAGGGGGTGACTCCCTTTGTCGTTCCGGTGTACGAACTCCTGCGGCGTCTTCTGGACGCCTTGCCCGCGCCCAAGCTGACTCAGGTCGAGGAGCGTGAGCGGATTCAGCTCTTTGCGTCTCCCCCGCGTGCGGAAGCAAGTCCGGCCAAGTCGCCCAGGTCGGCCTCCAAGCCCGCTTCGAGAAAACGGTAGACCTGTTCGAGTTGTCCCAAGCGTTCGCGCCGTGTCCTTCGTAAGAGCGGCAGACAGAACGAGTACGTAGTGTACTGCTCCGAGCCGCAGCCGCCGGACGTGATCTCCAGGCGGCTTCCGTGGAGCTCTGCGACTCGCCGCACGACGGCGAGACCAAAACCCAGGCCCCCGGCAGGTGAGGCGGCGCCCTTTGTTCCGTTCCTATCGAGCGCGCACCCGGCGCCCGAGGCGAACAGCGCAATCCGCATGCCGTCTGCTGTGGGGACGGCGCTGAGGAGCAGGGACTCCACCCGCGCGTAGCTTGCGAGGTTTGCACCGATCTCCCCGATCGCGAGCACAATCCAATCGGAGCGACCCCGCACGCGCGGAAGAGCGGGAGGTACGTCGATCTGCGGTTCAAGTCCGGTGAGGCCCCGGAGCGTTTCGGCGCCGACCGCAATAAGGCCAGCCGGCTGCAGTTCGGGCAGTTCGGAATGGTCCTCATTCAACTGACAGAAGGAAAGAAGTCTCTCCAGTGGAGCCAGAGCGAGTTCAGTCTGCTCCACGAACGTCCAGCTTTTCGCCGTTCCTTCTGCGTTTGCCCGTTCCAGGGCCAGTTCAAGCAGGTGCTGAACGGGAGTGGCCAGCGCGCGCGAGTACGCCGCCAGAAAGTCGCCCTTGTCACGGTCTTTGCGCCTCAATTCGTGGTTGGCGGATTGGAGCACGGTGCAGGCGCCGATGGCGCGCTGGTGAAGGTCCTGGAACTGCCGCGCCGGGGCGAGCGAGAACAGCAGCACGAGGGCGGTCGTGCCCAGCGGAACGTACAGCGTGGTCGTATCGCCCCGCACCACCGAGTAGGAATCCGCTGCCGCGGCCAGAGCGAGGGCCAGCGAACCGGCGAGCACTGAAAGGGAACCAGGGTACGACCGCAGAGCCGCAAGGAACACCGAGGCCAAGAGCAGCGCAATGCTCGGGCCGAGGAAACCCAGGACGAAGAAGCCGTGATGAGCTCCGAGTTGCGTGACGTCCCGAACGATGAGGAACCAGACAGTCAAAGACGCACCCCCGGTGATTGTGAACCAACCGACGGCCCGGAAGTAGAGCCTCGTCAGCGCATGCCGCCTGGAACCCACGCGCGTGCCAATGAGACCCGGGAACAGGCAGTACAGGAACCAGTAGAAGGCGACGGGAGTGAGCGATACACCGGAAAGGTACTCCAACAGCAGTCGGATGTCGGTCCAATCGTGTTCCGGGGAGGTCAGTTCGAGCAGCGAACCGGAGCTGACGGTACGGGCGAGCAAACAGAGCAGAAGCGCAACGAAGGCCAGATAGACCCGGGCGGTTCGCACGGCGAGGAAAAGGAGCAGGAAGAAGGCCACAGCCAGGACTAAGACGCCGGTGACGACGCCGTTCCACAGTAGATGCCGGTCCCGAACGATCGTGAGGGCGCCTCGACTGCCGAGCAGGAGGCCGTGGATACCCCCGCTGCGCGCGTGATGATTGGTGACGAGCACATCGAGCGTGTGCGTGCCCGCCCGCGGTCCCGGTGGAAGTATCAGAAGGGTGGGCGCGAGGCGTCCCTCTTCTGTGAAGCGATCGTGGCCGATCCTCCCTGTGCGGCCGAAGGTCTGCCCGTTCCAGAAAAGGAGGGCGGCGCTCGACGCCTCGACCAGAAGCAGGTGCGAGTAGCAAGCGCGACTCTGCTCGGTCGGGAAGCGGATCTTCAGCCGAAACAGACCGGCGCCCGTGTTTCTGGACGAGCCACCCTCGCGCGACGGAGTCTCAGCACCTGACCAAGGCGCGTTCGGCGGATGCGTACCTCCCGGACCCGCGCCTTCCGGTCGTCTGTGGGCTGGCCAGTAGCCGGGGACGGTGGTCGGTTGCCACTTCGCCTCGCTCCGACCGGATTTTCCCGGGGATGCTGCGCCACTCGCGATGAGAATCAGGCGGTCCGGTTCCTGGTCGCGCAGCAGTTGCCAGCCGAAGCCGGTGGCGGCGGAAGTGCCGTCGCAGGGAACGAGCTCACAGTTGACGGCCGGGGTGTCCGAATGAAGGGCAATGGGCCGAAGATGGGAACAGGACTCCGGCGCATCGACCGTCCGCTTCGGATGATGCTCGCTCGCACAAGAAGTCACCGCCCCATACGAAAGCAAACCTAAGAGAATCAAAGCGAGCCCGCCGCTTCCAAACCGCGGACTTGGTGCAGCCGGGCGATGCATTCCGCTTTCGGGGTGGGCCGCGCTTCTGCCGCCAGCGGTTTTTCGCCGGAATGACTGCATCCCAGGCGCCGAGATACGCCTGGTGCGCAATTTCTTTAAGTAAGCGGGCGGCGACTCAGAGTCCGGACAGGAAGTACTGCGCCGGGAAGTGTAGGAGCGGACGTCCGTGGGCCTGCTCGAAGACCGGCCGACAGGCTTCGAGCATCTGGATGGCCGACCTCGCAGCCGGCGGAACAGGACCCACGCGGCTCAGGTCAATCGGGAAGCGGCTCAGCAGGCTGCGCAAATCCGTGCGGATCTGCGGGTAGAAGTGCAAACGAATCTGCGTGTGCTCCGGATAGCCTGCGGTCTGACGATACCAGTCCAGCGCTCCCAATAGGTCGAGTGACTCATCGAGAAAACCCGCGCGCGCAAAGGCCCGCCCGCTCCAGACGCGGCCTTCCGCCATGCGTCGCGCTTCGGCCGCGGTCTTCGTCCGCCCCGCCGTCATCCGGTTGAGAAAGAGTTCGTAGGTGCTTGCGACGTGCTCCTTCATGAGCGCTCGGGCCCGCGCTGAAAGCGGACGCGATTCGGAAAGCGCGTCCTGGGTTGGATCGAAAGCCACCCGATCCCGACCCACGCCGATCCTACGGTACAGCGTCTGGAAGTCGGCGTGCATCGAGAAGACGCCGACCGAACCGCTGATGCTGTTGGGCGACGCGAAGATCCGGCGTGCCGCCAGCGCAATGTAGTATCCACCCGAAGCTGCAACGGGCCCGAGCACCGCGAACACCGGCTTGGTTTCGTCGAGCGCGCGGATGGACTGAAAGAGCTGCTCCGAACCCGAAGCAGTGCCACCGGGGCTGTTGATGAAGAGAAAGACGGCTTCTTCCGGGCCCTCGCGGAGTCCCTCCAACAGATCTTGATAGGGTGCGGTGGCGATCAGCTCCGGACGGATGGGATCCCCTCGGCGACCGCCCACCATGTTGCCGGTAAGCGCCACTATGGCGACGGTTGGTCGCGCGCCCTGGCGCACAGGGCGAAAGCGCTCGCGGTGGTAGCGACGCACGACCGCCACTTCGTCCGTGTAAGCCCGATGGACAAGAGCGGCGTCGGGCAGACTCTCCTGATCGGACCCGCGGTGTTCGGGCCGCTTCTTATCCCTCTTCTTCCGGGAACGTTTCGCCTTCGGCGCGTCGGTTGCGCGGGCAAGCACGTAGCCCTCCAACTCCGCCGACCGCACGGTTCCGTGCAGAAAGCCCGAGGCGACGAGATCCTCGCTGCGGAGGAGAGCGTGATCGCGAATGAGTCGAAGCGTGGACGCCGCGTGCGCCGCGGACAGGTTTGGCGCAGAAGCCAACCGGCTGTCGATGTCGTGCCGTAGATCACGGATGATGGAAACAAGCGCCTCCCGGGCGGGAGCGGAGAGGTTGTTGCGCGTAAACAGCTCGCCCGCGCTCTTGAAGCGACCGGCCGTGAGCACCTCGACGCGGACTCCGAGGCGTTGCAGAGCGCGGCCGAGGAAGAGAGGTTCGGCGGCGGGCCTGGCGCAGAGAAAGTCCGCGTTCTCGGAGGATAGGCGATGATCGGCCGGCGCGGCAACGTACAAAGACTTGAGGTTGCCGCCTTCGAGGTAGGCGGTCAGCGTCTTTCCCCCAGCACGAATCGCGTCCAAACGTCGTGCTATTTCGTCGGCCTCAGACCAGGAGCAATGCAGTTCGGGGATGCGCAGGACAACGTTCTGGAGACCGCGCGAGCGTTCGATGGTCCGCAATAGGAAGAGGTAGTCGAAGTAGTGGGCCTCGCGCTGGGGTACGAACATGGCGGCCCAGCCGGACGGCCGGTGCATGGTGAACCGGTCGGGCACCGTGTGGGAAAGAAACAGGGCCGGTCGCCTCAAATTGCGCAGGCGGCAGTACGCAAAGTACAGAAGCCGAAGCGGCAGCACGAGGGGCCAGAGCAGGATTCGGATCACGAAATGCCTCCGGTTTCCAGGTTGATGCGCATGACGATGATGCCGAAGAGGAGTCGGTCCAGCGCCCGATTGAGGACGATTCGCTCGCGCGTGTCGAGGACGCCATCTGCGGCGGCCTGGCCGTAGAACCGAACGATTTCCGCGAGTCTCTCGTGGATGACGCGGGAGAGCCAAAGGTGGAGGTTCTCGAAGCGGCTGCCGCGGTAGATGCCCAAGAGTCCGTGCCCCGTCCAGCGCCCCTCGGTGCGCCGGACCACGAAGCGATAGTTGTACTTCATGTTGATGGCCGTGAATTCCTCGCGGCCCTCCACCAGCATACGCAGAACGATGAGGCGGTTGAGAGCCAGGTCCAGAAAGGCGCCCAGTTCAAACCGCTCCGGTCCGACGATACGTCCATCCGTGGTGAGCAGCCGGCGGTACTCGGTGCGCACGGTCTGCAACTCCTGGATGAGCGCCCGGAAAGCGCGGGTGATCGGCGTGCCCTCCGCATCCGCCTCGTCCACAGGGAGGGAACCCGAAGCGGTGAAGCTGCCGTCCTGGTGGTAGTCGAGCTCGTTGCGCATGGGTGGACCGTCAGAGGAGGCGTCCAGGTCCCCGAGGTCAATAAAACTTGACGCTCGCGACCCACCGGTGGGCATGCTCGGCCCAGGGATTTCATGAAGCACGTTCTGTCGATATTGGTTCGGAACAGGCCCGGTGTTATGAGCCACGTCTCCGGGCTCTTCACGCGGCGTGGTTTCAACATCCACAGTATCGCGGTCGGAGTGACCGACGATCCGGAAATCTCCATCATGACGATTGTCCTCATCGGGTCGGACGATACCGTACTCCAGTTCCAGGGCCAGCTCCTCAAGCTCGCGGACGTGCTGGAGGTGAAGCAGCTTGCGTACGGGGAGTCTCTCGTACGGGAACTGCTCTTGATCCGCGTGCGCGCCACGCCAGCCAACCGTGTGCAGATCTTCAATATCGTAGAGGTCTTTCAGGGAACGGTGGCCGAGATTTCGGAGGATTCTATCCTTATTGAAGTGCACGGCAGCAATCGTCAGGTGAGCAGCATCGTACGGATGTTCGCCGAATTCGGGATACTGGAGATGGCGCGCACCGGCCAGATCGCCCTGGCCTACCAAACGTGATGGAAGATTCGTTCTGGAGGAAGTGCTCTTCCTGCAAGAAACCCATCGGTTTCGGCCAGAAGTACTACGTGTGCTCCGTCTCCTCCTGCACGCGCAAGAAAGCACCCGTTCAGTTCTGCAGCTTCTCGTGTTGGGGCGTACACAATGAGGTGTATCGCCATCGCAACGCGGGCGCCATCGAGGAAACCGCGCCGCGGTCGGCGGCCGGGTAGGGCACTGACCCGAGTCTGAGTGGGCTCCTCGGGGCGGCTGCCTCCTACCGAGAGCTGTCCGTCAGCCGGCCAGATCCGACAGTTCGCGAGCACCACAGTGGAGATGGGCAGGCACGGGCTATACATTCAGATCGAAGCCGATGGGCACCTCCGCGCCTGATCGCCCCGCAAGGCCCCAGTTCTCGAGAGGCGGCTCATGGAGGACGACAAGGACGTCGTTTGGCGAGATCCCAAGAGACTCAAGCTTGGCCGTGAGAATGGAGAAAAGCTTGGTCTTGGCCTCACGGCGCTTGCTTCTCCTCTTGCCTCCAGGTCTTGAAAACTGTAATCTTGACCAAAGGCAACTTTCACTTCTCCTCTGACCCGCGATTCCGCGGGGCTGACCGCTTTCCCCCGCGCTCCCTTCAGAACCGCAGCACCGCCCCCGCCACAATCCCGCCCTCGCTTTGCGGTACGATGTAGAACGAGGCACTCGTTGCGCGGGCCGTTGCGGTCGATTTTTGCTGCGGAGCTTCCCCCCGCACGAAGAGGGCCGAAGTTACGCCGTCCAAGACAAGCGCCGCTCCGAGCGCCACAGCCCAGGTGATCCGATTGGCGTCGGCATCCCGGCGGTTCAGGTAGCCGTTGTGGACCGGATGGGCGCTCAGGCGAAACGTCGAGACCAACGCGAATGTGTCCGCAAAGTATCGGGTATTGAAAGGGCCCAAGGCACCAGGTGGAGGGGGTGGGGCCCCCGGCGGCACTACGAAAAAGGCCGAAAGCGCGATTTGGGGGATCAATTCCTGCTCGTACGCTCGGGGCGGCGGAATCCAGGGGAGCAACCGCGCGAGGGCGTAGAGCTCGAGGAGTGTGGCAAACCCTCCCACCCAGGGGCGACCCTGTCGGTAGTGGCCCGACCAGCCCGGAGTCAGCCCTTCCAAAAAGGGAAGGACCCTCTCCCCCAGAGAGGGTCCGGGTCTCGTGCCTTCGCCCTTGGGCGCGACCGGCTCCTCTTTCTTTACCGGTTCTTTGACCGGCCGTGGTTCGATCACCTTGGGCTCTTCTCGTTTGGGTTCTTCGCGTTTGGGTTGCTCCTTTCGCGGCTCGACGCGCGGCCAGTTGACGGCCCCCGGCACGATGGACTTCACGTCACGCGCCGGAAACGATTCGGTGCGCCCGGCGCTGTCATTCACAAAGATGCGCCCGCCACGAACCGTGGTTCGCACATTCTGGATTCGGCGTCCGTTGCGCAGCTCGACGGTGTCGGCTGTCAGGGAAGCTGTCGCTGCGAAGAACAGGCAGGAGAGCGCGCCCGCCTGACGGAGTAGAAGGTTGTGCGATCGCATCAGCTTATTCATCCAGGAACAGTTCGAGGTTCTTGACCTGGTCGCGATGGATGTGGAGGTCCCCCTGGTCCGTACTCAGGCGATACTGAGAGCCCTCCTGTTCGACGATGCCCGTGAGAACGCGCCCATCTTTTAGGTGGATTCGGTAGAGCAGCTTGCTGGGTCGCTTCTCCTTTAGAGCCGACAGCACGCCAGGGCCGTCCGTCGGTCGCAGGGGAGCTCGGTTGCGGTCCGCATCGCCCGGGGCGGGGCCACGACCACCGGCGAGTCCTCGGAAGGAGCGCTCCAGTTGCCAACGGCGACGCGGCGTAATCGCCTCTATCTGCACTTCCAGCTTCGAGCCCTCGAGGGCTTTCTGCAGCGGCGGGCTCGACTTGAGATTTTCGGCGATGGTGGCCACGAACCGGGCAGCCTGTTCCGGCGAAACCACGCCCCTGGGTGGCAGATCGTTCAGGGCGCGGTCCAGCGCCACGCTCAGCCGCAGCCTTTCGCCTTCGGTCATCCCCGTACGGCGCAGGCGAACGCTCTTGCCAGGCTCGAGCGCAGTCACGCGGGTCTCGAACAGAGCAGGCATTTGGCGCGTCCCCACGGCGACCACGTTTGCCGGAAGCCTGCGGTCCAGCCGCACGTTTTCCAGGTAGGCCGCCGAACGGACCTGCGCGCGACCGTCCAGCAATTCGACCTCGGCGCCACCCGACTCGGCCGCCACTGTCAGGCGCGTTCCGAGGATGCGAACCGTATGCCCGGCCGCGTGTACTTCGACAGCCCTCTTGCCGCGCGGACCGACGTCGAACAGAGCGCGGCCGCGTTCCACCTGGATGTGCAGGCCGGACGGGTCGGAATGAAAACGCAGGGCAGAGTTCGGAAAGACGCGCGCGGCCACCTGACCGCCATCGCGAATCTTGACATCGCAGAAGGAGTCCGCACCGCTCTCGATGGACTTCCCGACGCGATCTCCGGACCGCATGACGGTGCCATCCGAAGTGCAACGGCCGTGGGGGAACGCAAGGGTCCTGCCGGAACGGCCGGGCAGCGCGACAAAGATTGCCGAGACGCCGACCGCCAAGAGCACGCCTGCCGCAGCAAGGAGGAGCAGCCGGGGGAGCCTGGCGCGCGCGCCGCTCAGGCGGCCACCCTGGAAAGCCTTCTTCAGTTCGTCAGGAGGGACGCGCGCGATGAGATTGTGAACGGCCGTGTACCGCTGGCGCATGGCCTCCCACTCGGGATTTCGTTCGAGCAAATCCCGGAAGCGCTGTTCCCCGGGCTCGTCCAGTTCCCCGCAGAGATGGGCGGCCATGAGTGTCTCGAACTCTTCCTGAGGAGTCAGTATGTCTGTGGCCTTCTCTTCCATATCACCAAGCTGCAATGCGACTTTCGATGCGATGCGCGGAGGTCCCCTCAATCCGCGCTGAACTCCTCGGGGGTAATCCCGCGCTGCACCAGTTCCGCGCGCAGAAGATCGTACGCGGAGAGGAGCTTGCGGCTCACGGTCCGCACGGAAAGACCGAGCTCTTCGGCTGTTTCTGCTAACTTTCGCTGGCGCACCTCCTTGTTGAAGACTACCGTGCGCTCCGGCTCCGGTAGACGACGGATTGCGTTCTTTATTTCCGTGAGCAATGTTTTCTGATCGAACCGGCTCTCTACCGTTGGTCTGGGAGAGGCCGGCTCCCCGGGCTCTGCATCCAGCGACCGTGTGACCGGGCTGCGGCCGGTTCGATCGGCGTGCGTCACCAGCACGTTGTGGGCAATGCGCATGGCCCAAGCGCCGAATTCCCCCTTCTCCGGGTCAAAAGTCTCCCGGGACCGATGAATGCGGAGCAATACGTCCTGGGTGAGGTCTTCGGCCGTGTCCCGATCGAACGTTCGCTTGAGCAGATAGCGAAAGATGGTCTCCCGGTGCTCCCCGACCAGGGTTTGTACTTCGGCCTCCGAGAGCCCCATATCGACCCAGAGGAGATGGCGACGGTTGCGGGTGCTGTCAAGCTCCTTTGGGAGTCAGAGCACGTCCACGACCACGACGGCCACGTCGTCTTCCATGGATGTAGGCCCTCCGGACCACTCCGTGACCGACTCCACCAGGCGGTCGGTGAACTCACGTGCGGAAAGATGCATGTTTTCCCGGAGGAACTCGCGCAGCCGTTCCTCCCCGAAGGCGACACGGTCGGCGTTGGCAGCTTCGAAGACCCCATCCGTGTACAGGAGGAGGCGGTCGCCGGGGTCCAGCGGCACCTCTTCGGCCGTGAACGTGGCGTTGGGCAGGATACCCAGGAGTCGCCCCATGGGCCGAAGAGCCAGCAACCGGTTCTCACGGCGCTTCATCAACAAGATCGGTGGATGACCGGCGTTGCCGACGGTGAGCCGGTGAGTGTCCAGGTCGATGTAGGCGTAGCAAGCCGTCACGAACTCGTCTCCGGTATTGGTGAGAAGGATCTGGTTCATCCTGGCGAACAGCTCCGCTGGGAGCGGCAGAAGGGTCTTCTGGAACCAGAATGCCACCTTTACTATGGAAACAATCAGCGCCGCGGGCACGCCATGGCCGGAGACATCCGCCATGAGGACGCCCAGGTCCCTCTCCCCGGCACGGTAGTCGAAGAAGTCTCCGCCCACCTTTTCCATGGCGCGGTAGCAGGTGGCCACCTCGAGGCCGGGAACAGTCGGGAGGTCGCGGGGCAGGAGCGATTGTTGGATCTCGCGGGCCAGGTGGAGTTCCTGGTGCAGCGCGGCCAGATCCGATTGCAGCCGCGCCGAGCGTTTCAGCGAAAGCAAGGTTCGCACGCGCGCGATGAGTTCGCCCGGTTCGAAGGGCTTGGCCAGGTAGTCGTTGGCTCCGCTGTCGAGTCCCGCGATGAGTTCGCCCGTGCGATTGCGCGCGGTGAGCATGATGACGGGCAGTTCGCTGGGTGAGTAGGTTTCGCGCAGGATGCGACAGACTTCGTACCCGGAAAGTCCGGGCATCATCACATCGAGCAGGACCAGATCGACGGGTGTGCTGTCGCCCACGATGCGCAGAGCTTCGACACCGTTCGAGGCCTCTACGATCGTGTGATGGTGCAGCGATAGGTGATTTCGTAGAACCTGCAGGTTGACCGGATCGTCGTCGACGATCAGAATCGTTCCGGGTGCCGCGTCGCTCTCTTTAGTATCCTGAGTCGCTTCCTGGCTCAGAGCAGGTGCCGTTGCGACGACCGTTTCGTCCAGGGCAGGACCGGCCTCCTCCCTTAGGGTATCCAAGGATTCAGCCACGGGCGCGACCGTCACCGTCGCTTCGCCTGCCGCGGCAGAGGCCGTCGGCAGACTGAAAATGAAACGTGAACCTTCCCCGACCTCGGACTCAACGCGGATGGAGCCGCCGTGGAGTTCCACCAGCCTCTTGGTGATAGAAAGACCCAGGCCGGTCCCGCCGTATTCCCGGGCCACGGATCCGTCCGCCTGAACGAACGATTCGAAAATCGCCTCCTGCCGGTCCTTGGGGATCCCGATTCCGGTATCGGCCACAATCACTTCCACGAAGCCCTCGCGTTGGGCGGGGCGGCAGGTAACCACGACCAGTCCGCTTTTTGTGAACTTGAGCGCGTTGCCGACCAGGTTGTGCAGAATCTGCTGCACGCGTTCTTCGTCCGCCAGCACCGCGGGTACCGGGGCGCGCTTGTGCAAGAGCTCGATGTGGCGCTTCCCAACCAGAGGAGACGAGAGCTCCAGTACGTGGTCGATGGCCGATTCGAGGTCCATCGGCCGCGGGCGCAGCGTTAGGTCGCGGTGCTGCAACTTGGAGAAATCCAGAATGTCGTTGACCAGGCTCGAAAGGCGTCGCCCTCCCGCGGCCACCAATCGTAGATTGCGGACCGTCTCTTCCGCCAAGGGCCCCGAGGCCCCGCTGATCAATGATTCCGTGATACCGATGATCCCATGCAGCGGCGTGCGCAACTCGTGTGACGTGTTGGCCAGGAACTCGTCTTTGAGCTCGTCGAGCCGCGTGAGACTCTTGTTTTTGGCGTCGAGTTCGTCGGATAGGGACTCGATGCGCGAGAAGGCCTTCGAGAAAAGTCGGGCCAGCGCAATGGACTGCACAAAGAAAAACAGGAAGATGCCGGCCGAAAAGAACGGTACCGAAGCAGGGAGCTTTCCCAGCTCGAACAGAAAGTCGTGAACGAGGGAAAGGAGGATCGCGAGGACCCCGGAAAGAACGAGGGCTGCCCCCTCCCGCCCTCGTCGCGCGGCAAGGAGAAGCACCGAGGCTGCATACAGGAATGAGGCAAGGTTGATCAGATAGTAGGGGATCCCCGTTCGGAAGTGGACCGCGGCGGGGAAGACCAGAACCACCAGTGCAAACGCCGCGCCGATTCCCTGGATCGTGCGTACTACAAACTTCGAGAACACGTCCGGCAGGGCGCCGCGCAGAAACCCGACCCAGAGCGGCAGGACGAGATAGCCGCCCAAAACATTGAGCTTTTGTAACAATTCGAAGGGAGCCTCGGGCAGGGCCGCAAAGAGGAGCTTCTCACCGTGCGTGATGGCGTGGAGGCTGGCCGAAAGGCAGGCCAGGCCGAAGTACCCGGCGGAGTGATCCTGTCTGCGCAGGGCGAACACGGCCAGGTGGTAGAATCCGAAAAGGAACAGAGTTCCCGCCAGGAGCGCATCGCGCAGCAGGCCGAGTTCGCGAGCCTCCCGAATGCGCGCCGCCGACCCCAGGCGCATGCCGTAGAAAGGGCCACCCGCGGGCAACTCGTAGTTCGAAGCCCACAAAACGAGTTCGAGCTCCGGGCCCACTGAGCCGAGGTCGATGATCCGCGGCACCCACTGGGGGCGCGAACCGCCCGCGTCCGTGGACACCCTGCCGTTGGCGGCCACCTGTCGGCCGTTTGCGAAGAGCACGTAGGCCGTGTCGACGGGCATTTGCCGAATCGCCAGCGGCGTCGACGCCTGGGGCAGGAGGACGCGCAGGCGATACGTGGCAAAACCATGCTCGGGCAGCTTCTGGCCACCGAACGACTGGCCCGTCCACACACCCGGCGCGTTCAGGTACCCGGTGCCTTCGACGCTGCGGTCCGCGGAGGGTGGGATGAGCTTGTGCCAGAAGAAGACCCACTGCCCCTGGAGCACGAGCGGTGATTGTCGCTCGAAGTTCCAGTCCCGCACATCCAGCACGCCGCGCGCGGCAGTCGGCCGAGCACCATCTTCTCGGCCGCAGCCCGACACGGCGATGATGATCAGGGCGAGCGTGGCGACACAGCGGAGCATCGTCTTCACCCGACGGAGCATGGCCTCCAGGGGACCGGGCCATAGCGCGAACTTCAAGCGGATTCCGCCTGCCGCGTTCAGGGAGCGGCACGCCTTCTCGTGAGCAGAACGTAGACCGGGATTCCGGCGGCCACGACGGCCAGGCCGGCCACCGAGCTTTTCCAGCGAAAGAAGAACGAGGAGTACATCAGGTAGATGGAAAACGCACAAAAGGCAATCGGTGTGAACGGGTAGGCCAGGACCCGGTAAGGTCTTTCCAGTTCCGGACGACGAATCCGCAGCGCGATGACCGTGGAGACGGCGAGGAAGCTGAAGACCACCAGCACGAATCCGGCGAACTGGAGCAGGTCGCGCAGGTCGGCCACGAAGATCATCACCGAGGCGACCCCAGTCAGAGCGAGCGTGCTCTTGCGGGGCACGCCGGTCCGCTCGTCCACCTGGCCCGCGAAAGGGAGGAAGAGGTTGTCCCGGGCCATGGCGTACAGAACGCGCGGGCCGATAAAGAGCATGGCATTGATGGCCCCGACGATCGATAACGCAATCACGATACTCACGAGAAGTCCGCCGGTCGTCCCCAAGAGCGCCGTCATCGCCTTCTCAGCGACCGGCCCGACGCCGGCGAGTTCCTTCACCGGAAGAGCGGACAAGTACACGACGTTCACGATCAGATAAACGACCGTGACGAGAAGCGTGCCGCCCACGAGCGCGCGCGGCAGGTCGCGCACGGGGTTGCGCACTTCCCCCGCCAGGTAAGCGGCCGCATTCCAGCCGCTGTAGCTGAAGGTGATCGGTACGACACCCGCGGCAAAGGCGATCAGTCCCTTAGAGGGACCGTCCAGACTCGAACCGAGCAGAGTCAGATTGGCGCGACCGCCGACCACGGCGGCCAGAACCAGCCCCACGATGGCCACGATCTTGAGGACGGTCAGCGCCACCTGTACGCGGCGATCCGTTCCACGACCGGCAAAGTGAAAGGAAGCGAGCAGCCACACCATGCCCAGCCCGATGAGCGAACCAAGCGAGAGCGGAAACCCGAGGCCCGGCGGCAGGACGTTTTCGACCGCGAGAGTCGGGAAGAGGGTTTGGAGATAGCGGCTGAAGGCCAACGCACCGATGGCGATGGGAGCTGAAAAACCGACGAACAGCGAAGTCCAACCGGAAAGAAAGCCCAACAGCGGACCATATGCTTCTTTCAAGTAGTTGTATTCCCCGCCCGCCCGCGGGAACATCACGGCCAACTCCGCGTAGGAAAGCGCGCCCAAGAGCGCAAAGAGGCCTCCCGCAATCCAGGCCACGAGGACCTCGGGCGCCGAACCGACGCTGAGCAGAACGAAGCCCGTTGTGAAGAAGATGCCCGACCCGATCATGTCGGAGACGACGACGGTTCCGGCGTCAAAAGCAGAGAGTCGGCGTTGCAGGGTTTCGTTGGACATAGGCGATGCAGCCCGTTTTCGCGGCGCAACGTTGTAAACCAAAACTCAGAAGAAGCGCGCCTGAAACCGGCGGATGGCCGCGGCCAGGGTGGGCGGGAAGAACCCTTCCGGTTCGTAGGACTTGAGGTTCACCCACTTCCAACGGTCGTGTTCTTCCGAAAGTTCGAGCGGGCCTCCGAGGTAGGTGCCCCGAAAGGCCACTCCCAGCGCATCGACGCGGTCTTTGAGAATGAAATGCGGAAAGACGAACAGCGACTCGGGGTGGATGCTCACGAGAATGCGGTCCCCCAACTCCTCGCGCACTTCGCGCTCCACTGCCTGCTCCCAGGGTTCGTTGAATTCCGATTGTTCCAGGCGGCCGCCTGGCAGGTCTCCGGTCCCGGAGTCGCGGTCGCGCAGCGTGAGCAAATGCGTGCCATCGAGGAGAAAGAGTTTGGTCGTGACTTGGAAGACGCCTGGTTTCAAGGGGGTAACCTCTCGGGCCAAACGCGGTTCTCTCTTTCGATAGTGCGGGCGAACTGGTGGAAGTGGCGTGTGCGGTGTCGCAGTTCGCCCGCCAGGTTGCCTTCACGGGCGCTCAGCTCCTGTAGCGTGAGGGGTTTCTTGGAGGTGTAGAGCCCCTGGAGCGTTCCGAGCAGCCACTCGCTGTAGATCCGGTCGCCCTGGATCCAGCCGATGACGTTCGTCCCGGAACCTCCGGCAAAGAAGGCAAAGGGCTCGCGTGCCATCGGTGCAAAAAGATCCCGGCCCATTCCCGCGTAGAGACTGTCTCCTCCGGCCAGTGAAAGCACCGAGGGAAGGATGTCCAGTTGTGATGCCACGTCCTCGCGAATCTGGTGCCGAAGGCGACCGGGCCGGTAGATCAGCAGCGGGACCATTCGATCATCGAGATAGTCGAGTCCGGTGTGGTGGGCATGGTCGCCTGTGATCAGGAAGACGGTGTCCCCGAACCAAGGGCGTGTCTGCGCCTGACGAAAGAAGCTTCCGAGCACGTGATCGGTGTAGTGGAATGCGTTCAGGAAATCTCCCTGCGGACGGCCCGCGTAGGGTTTGGCGAAGTGGTCCGGGATCGCAAAGGGGTGATGGGTGTTGAGCGTGAAGACGACTCCGAAGAAGGGCCGGCGCGCCCGATCCAAGCGCCTGAGAAAAGCCGCGAACGTGTCGGCGTCGTCGTAGCCCCACACGTGCCTGTGCTTGCAGCATCCGCTTTTCTGCAACTCGTCGGCGCCCACGCGGTCGGCAAAGCCCAGGCGCGGTAGAACGCGATCCAGATTGTCGAAACGCAGGTCGCCGCCATGGTAGAAGAAGGTCTCGTATCCCTTGGCGCCGAGCAAACGCCCGACCCCGCCGAGGCGGATAGATACTTGAGGAGAGCGTAGTATGGTGCGGCCGGCCCGATCGGGGATTCCGGCCAGCATGGAGAAGATGCCGTTGGCGCTGCGGCCGCCTGCCGAAAAGAAGCGTCGAAACACGACGCTGCTTTCGGCGATTCGGCGAAACTCGGGGGCGAGGGCGGGGTCCCCGCCATAGGGCCAAAGGAGGGCAGCCGTGTACGATTCGAGGATGACGAGAACAATGTTTGGCCGCGGCGAACGAACGGGGAGCGTGGCAGGCATACGACGCAGCAGCGGGTACTCGGCGTTCGGGAAATCTTCAGGCCTCCCCAACAACTTCTGAATGAAGGCGATGTTCTGATCTCTGGGGTAGAAGGTCCGAAATTCGTCGCGCCCCGAGAAGTCCTGAAGCGCCGTGAACACGGTATTGAGCGGCAGCGTGTCCAACACCGGGTTGCCGGTGCGCATGGCGTCGGCGGCCCGCAGCGGGTTCTGTTGCCACCCGCCCCGCAGGGCTACGAGGCCGAGAAGGACGGTGAGCATTTGCAAAGACACCGCCCGTGCCGCGAAAGCCAGCGTGAGCGGCCTTGCCTCGGAAGGGGAAGGTTCGGGCGACCGGGAAGGGAACGAGAAACGGAAGCCGAGGGCCAGGACCAGAAGGCTCAAAAACACGCCCAGCCCGGCGACAAGTGGAGTGTCCCGGAAGGCACTTTCCATCAGCAAGGGCATGTCATTGAGATACGCATAGTATTCCCAGCCCGGGAGCTTTTGGTTCACGGCAAAGTAAAGAGTTCCCGCAAGAACCGAGAGCTGGCCCCAGACGAAAAGGGGGAATAGCCCAAAAACGCACAGGCGAAGCACGAACTGCCCGGGACGACTCAACGCTGCCTGCCGCGAGAGCCACGGCCAGACGACTGCGGGCGCCACGAGTACGGGCAGGGTGGCCAGATCGAAACGCAAGCCCAAGGCGAACTGTTCGGCAAGAGCCGACGAAAATGAAGTCGGGAAACCGGGAACAAAGGCCCATGCAAACGCCAACCTCTGCCCGATGAGCGCCGCCCAGTTCACCGCGAGCGCCAGCGAGAACCACAGGAGTCCTCTGTTTCCCAGGAGCCACATGATTCGTGGGGAGGGCTCCTGGAGCCGGGCTTCCCGGGAAGCTCTTTTCCTTGCCGGGGGAGCAGGCCCGGGAATTGTGCGTCGATGACCAAAACCTACGATGTCTACGGAATTGGAAACGCCCTCGTCGATACGCTTTCACACGTGGACGACGATTTCATTCGCGAGCACGACCTGAACCGCGGAACGATGACGCTCACGGACACCCACGCGCAGGGTCAGTTGCTGTCCGCGCTCGGCTCGCAGGAAGTGCGGCTGCAATCCGGCGGTTCAGCGGCCAACACCATGTTCGGAGTCGCCGTGAGCGGCGGCAGTGCGTTCTACTGTGGGAAGGTGGCCCGGGATCCGAACGGGGAATTCTATCGGGAAGACCTGCTGCGCAATGGAATCCACTTCGACGTGCACCCGGCCGACCACGGCTCCACGGGCACGTGCATCGTACTGACGACGCCGGACGCCGAGCGGACCATGTACACGAGTCTCGGCGTGTCCGTCGAGCTTTCGCCCACCGACATCGACGAGGATCGCGTTTCGCGTTCGAAGTATCTGTACCTGGAAGGCTACCTGTGGGACGCGCCTGCCCCACGCGCCGCTTTCGGGCATGCGGCCGAGTATGCCCGGCGGCACAATGTGCGCACCACGATGACCTTTTCCGATCCCTTCTGCGTGGACCGCTATCGCGGAGACTTCTTCCATTTTGCGCGGGAGAACTGCGACGTACTCTTCTGCAACCGCGACGAGGCCTTGCGTTTTGCCGAAATGGATTCGCTGGACCGCGCCGCTGCCTACATCGGCAACGTGGCGTCGCTCGCTTTCATCACCAACAGCGAAAAGGGAGCCCTCGTCGTGCAGGACGGCAAAATTCTGGAGGTCCCCGGCTTTCCTGTGCGTCCGGTGGACACGACGGGCGCGGGGGACGCGTTTGCGGCGGGAGTGCTCTTTGGACTGGCGCACGGCTACAGCGTAACGCAGGCTGCGCGCTGGGGGAATTTCTTGGCATCGCGCATCATCCTGATCACGGGGGCCCGCTTTCAGGAGCAGGTACGCGATCATCTCGCGGAGATACTGGGTTGACCGAGCCCCGGGTGGTACACATCAATACCGCCCGGACCTGGCGTGGCGGCGAACGACAGGTGCTGAACCTGGTGCGCGCCCTTTTGGACCACAGGGTAGCCCAGATTCTCGTGGTGGTCCCGAATTCGGAACTGGCACAGCGAGCCCGCGCCGAAGGACTCCCCGTGGTCGAAGTTCCGATGCGTGGCGAATTGGACCTCTTTGCGCCGCGGCGTATCGCCCGCGCGGCGCGAGAGATCGGGGCCAACGTGATCCACGCCCACACCTCCGGTGCGCACGGCCTGGGTCTGCGCCTACTCCGGAAGCTTCCGGGTTCGCGCCTCATCGTCTCCCGCCGCGTGGATTTTCCGGTGGCTCGGGACTTCCTTTCGCGGCGCAAGTACCTCACGCCGCGCGTTTCCGCCTTCATTGCAGTCTCGCGCCGCGTCGGCGAAGTGCTGCGCGAGTGCGGCGTTCCAGGCGATCGCATTCATGTAGTGTATTCGGCCATAGACCCGGATCGCTACCGGGACGTCGAAGACGGCGCTGTGCGGCGCCTGGAGTTTGGAGGCCAACCCGGCGAAGTCATTTTGGGGAACGTGGCGGCGCTGGTCGACCACAAGGATCACCGCACCCTCCTGGAAGCCGCTTCACTCCTGCCCGAACCCGGAAGCCAAACCTCGGTGGGTCAGATGCCGCGCTGGCGCCTTTTCATCCTCGGAGAGGGTGAACTCCGCTCTCAGCTGGAGCGCAAAAGCCGTGAACTGGGGTTGGACCAGGCGGGCCGTGTCGTGTTCACCGGTTTTCGAACGGACGTGCTTTCGTTCTACCGGATGTTCGACGTGTTCGTGATGAGTTCGAAGGAAGAAGGGCTCGGAACCGCGGTGCTCGACGCCCTGCATTTTGGGCTCCCTGTGGCCGCCACGCGAGGGGGAGGGATTCCCGAAATGATCGACGAAGGTTCGGGCGGCTACCTCTGTCCCGTCGGCGACGCGCGCGCGCTGGCTGAGGCCATCGAGAGATTGATTATGGATCCGGATCTGCGAAAAGCTATGGGCGAGTACAACCGCGCGCGCGCGGCTTCCTTTTCTATGGAGGGAGTTCTGCAGGGGACTCTGACAGTCTACCGGGAGGTGTTGGCTTGAGGTTTCGGGACGTCCTTTGGAACGTGCGGCGGCGCGTGCGTCAGGCGCAGGAACGCGCGCGCGACACGGGTCGCCATGCCGGAGAGATGGTGAAGTCCATTGCCGACCTCCTGTCGGACGAGCGCACCGAATCATTCTTTCGCCTGGCGCGGGAACACCCGGCGCCCGAAACGAAGGACCTGCCCGTCGACTTCCAGTTGCGCCAGTCCGGCGTGCTGCGGCGCCTGTACGAGCGCGTATTCCCGGTATCCCACGTGTTCAAGGTCACGTTTGGCTACGGTCGGGAGTTTCTCGAAGACTTCATGCCGCTCTCCAATGAAGCATACATAGGGCGGGGATCCTACAAGTTCGTGTACCGGTTGCCCTGGCGGATGGTGCTCAAGGTATCGAAAGAAGTCCTGCCGTCGGATCCCATCTTCGGGTCCTTGTTCCGTGAGGTGAACGCCAATCAGGAGAGGTTTCTTTCCCGAGAAGAGATCGAACTTCAGGAATTCCTCTGCCGCGGGGTGAGTTCCCATAGGGCCGAGCGCATTCGCTTCAAGTTCAACCGTCTGGGCCTGGAGCGCTACCATTACTGGAAGGTGCGCGAGGCGCTTCCGGAACTGGTACTGCCAACGAAATTCTTCATGGGCATCCGCTACCGGAGCCGGCCCTTCAGCAACGCTCATTTCGAAAAGCTCACGCCCATGGACAGCCAGATCATGCTGGCCGGAAAACACCTCAAGGAGTTTGCCAGTTCCGCGCACAAATCCCGAGGAGGGTGGTGGTCGCGGTTTTCGCCGCGCTTTGATTTCATTTTCGAGAGCGAACGCTTCGGGCGAGTGAAGAAGAAAGTCTTACTGAAGATCACCGAAGACATTCGTCGCCTCATTCGCTATACGGAATTGCTGGCTCTGAAAGAGAAACTGATCCTCGACATTCACTCCGAGAACATCATCATCACGCTGCCCGAGTTCGAACTCAAGATCTTCGACTTCCACCTCTTCGATGAGCATCTCTACGAACCCAGCCTGCGCTTCGAGCGACCCGAGAAGGATCACATCGATCTGCTGGAAAAGTTCGTGGAGTCTCTCGATCTCGAGAAGTGAGTCATGGTCTCCGGTGCAAAGGTGCGCCGCCGAAGGCTGGAACTCGAAAGCTCCCGAGGCAAGCTTCCCGTGGAGTTCCTCGAACCTCCGGAGTTCACGAAAGCCGTCATCGTGGCCAATGGAGCGGGGGCCAACATGGAAAGCGATTTCATTCGCTACTTCCATGGCGGACTTGCCGAAAGCGGACTCCTGTCCGTTCGTTTCAATTTTCCCTACCAGGCCCGCGGGCGTCGAGCGCCGGACCCACCGGGCGTACTCGATGAAGCCTACCTTAGCGTCGTCGAAGCTGTGGCGAAGCGCCTCGACGACGGCGTCAAAGGAATCGTAGCCGGCGGCAAGTCTATGGGGGGCCGGATTGCCTCGCGCATCGCCGAGCGTGCAGGGCTGCGGCGGCTGTTCTTTCTGGGCTATCCGCTCCATCCGGCGGGCAAACGGGATCGTATGCGCGATGCCCACCTCTACGAAATCTCCGCGCGGATGCTGTTCATCTCGGGCACGCGCGATCCGCTCTGTGACCTGACGCTCCTGTCAGGTGTTCTCGATCGTCTGCCGCGGGCGCGACTCGTAACGGTCGAGGGCGGCGACCACAGCCTGCGCGTGAGCGGATCGACTCGAAGACCGGCCGGACGCAAGCAGCGTGGTCATGAGGGGGACCACGCTTCCGAACCGGACCCCAACCAGCAGATTCTCACGCGAGTACTTGGAGAAATCGTGCGTTTTGCGCGGCGGTAGTTGATTGGCGGAAGTCGCTTCCGTCCTGGACCCAAAAGGTGCTTGCCCGGGAGATGCTCGCAGCTCATCTCGCCCGGATACGGAGAATCGTTTGGCCGACTCGAATACAGCGGTTGTCTTTGCGGGGCAGGGGTCACAGCGGCCCGGGATGGGGCAGGATTTCCACGAGCAGTATCCAGAAGCGCGTGACATCTTTGAAAGAGCTGCCTCCGCGCTCGGAGAGGACATCGCGGCGCTTTGCTTTGCCGAGGAGGACCCGCGTCTCAACCTCACGGAGTTCACCCAGCCCTGCATCCTGACGATGGAGATGGCGGTCTACCGGACGCTCGAAGCCGGGTATGCCTTTGCGCCGCTGGCGTTCGCGGGACACAGCCTGGGAGAGTACACGGCGTTGTGCGCGGCAGGTGTGCTGCCGTTCGAAGTGGCGGTGACCCTTGTGAGAATCCGCGGTCAGTTGATGCAGCGCGCGGTTCCGGAAGGCGTGGGCGCCATGGCCGCCGTGATTCACCCTTCGCTGGATAAGCTCCCCATCGTGCAAGTAGCAGAGCGTCACGGAGCCCAGCCCGCCAACATCAACGCAACCGACCAGATCGTACTTTCCGGTCGCAAAGAGGCGGTGGAAGCCGCCGCCCGCGAAATAGAGGCGCTCCAAGAAGGTGGCGCGTCGCCTGAAGTTCGGTTCCTTGAAGTTAGCGCGCCTTTCCATTGCAGCCTCATGAAGGACATCGAGCCCGAGTTCGAACAGAAGCTGCGCGAACATCAGGGCACTTTTGCGCTCGAAAATGCCCGGCGCGTGATGTCGAACTTCACCGGGGACTTCCACAAGCCGGAGGAGTTGGTCAGCAATCTTGTCCGACAGATCTCAGGTTCTGTTCGCTGGATGGACAACATGCGGGCGCTGGGACGGACAGGGGCGCGTGTGATTGAGGTCGGACCGAACCGCCCGCTCCAGCGATTCTTCGCAACGGTGGGCATCGAGGTGCAATCGATTATCAATGTGCGGTCCATGAAGAAGGCGTTTGGGGATGGGTAGCTTGGATTTCCGGGGGACCCGCTACTGGGCGCTCGTCTTGGGCGGTTCGAGCGGTTTCGGTCTGGCTTCCGCGCAGCGGCTGGCGCGCGCGGGCATGAACATTTGCGTCGTGCATCGGGACCGTCGCGGCGCCATGGCCCGAATCGACGAGGAGTTCGGGCGCATCCGGGAAACAGGTGTTGGTTTTCTCGCCATCAATACGGACGCGCTCTCCCCGGAGGGGCGCACAGAGGTCATGGATGGGCTGGCCGGTGCTTTGGGTTCCGAGGGCCGTCTGCGCCTGCTCATGCATTCCATCGCTTTCGGAAACCTGAAGCCGGCCGCTCCACCGAAGGCGGAATCCGGGCTCGAATCGGCGCAAACCGCTCTGGCCGCAGAGTTGGGCGTGAGCACCGAGAAACTGCGCGGCGCCCTGGACCGACTGTTTGCTGGGGGTATGGCCCAGGTGGCCGGTCTGGCTACCCCTCCGTTCTACGACGAGGACGCGTTGCTCGAAGACGAAGACATTGCGTCCACCGTTTTTGCCATGGGGACGAGCCTGTTGGGGTACGTCCAGGAAGCGCACAGGCGCGGGCTTTTTGCCGCCGATGCGCGGGTTCTCTCCATGACCAGCGAAGGCAACACGACGGCGTGGCGCGCGTACGGCGCAGTCAGCGCTGCCAAGTGCGCGCTGGAAGCAATCTCGCGCACGATCGCTTTGGAGTACGCGCCCTACGGCATTCGTTGCAACGTCGTTCAGGCGGGCGTGACCGACACACCGGCCCTGCGGCTCATCCCGGGTAACGAGCACCTCCAGGCGCGGATGCGCCTGCGCAATCCGCTCGGTCGTCTAACGACACCGGAAGACGTGGCGGGTGTCGTTGCGCTTCTGTGCTCGGACGAGGCGGCCTGGGTGAACGGTGACGTGATACGCGTGGATGGCGGCGAACATATAGCGGGGTAGGGACTGAAATGATCAGCTACGTAGAGTTCAAGGAGCGTTCCCACTTCAGCCAGCAGGAGCTGCTCGCGTTTGCACACGGCAACCTGGTCATCGATCCGCCGGCGGAGTTCTCCCGCCTGCCCGCGCCTCCCTTTCTGATGGTGGACCGGGTCACGGAACTCCAGCGCGGGGAGCGGCGCGGCCGAATCGTGGGGGAAAAGGACATCCGGGTCGACGAGTGGTTCTTTCAGTGCCATTTCTTGGGAGACCCGGTGCAGCCGGGCTGTCTCGGAGTAGATGCAATCTGGCAACTATTGGGTTTCTATATCGTTGCCTGCGGCGCTCACGGCAACGGCAGGGCTCTGGGCTGCAAAGAGGTGGAGTTCGTCGGCCAGATCCGTCCGTACAACAAGCTCGTCCGCTACGAGATTGACATCCGTCGTCTCACCATGATGCCGGAGCAGGGTGCCGCCATCGCTGTGGGTAACGGCCGCCTCCTGGTCGACGGCGAAGAGATCTACACCGTCAAGGATGCTCGCGTGGGTGTCTTCCAGGGAATTGCCTATACCGACTACCCCGCGCAATCGGAACACGCCGTCGGCGGGATGATGGAACGGTGAAGGACGCGGGGGCACACCGGTTGATGGTCACGGGAGAGCACGATGAGTGAGAAGGGCCTGGCTCTGGTCACGGGCGGCAGTCGGGGGATCGGAGCAGCCTGTTGCGGCGCTCTGGCGCAGGCCGGCTTTCGCGTTCTCGTGCACTACAATCGCAGCGGCGCAGAAGCGGAGGCTCTGGCCGCTTCCCTCGGGAACGGCTCCGTTGCGCTGCAGGCGGAACTTGGCACAGTGGAAGGCATGGAGAGCGTCTACGAGCGCCTCCGCAAAGAGTTCGGCGGAGAGCTTGCGGTGCTCGTAAACAACGCTGGCATGGCCATGGACAATCCGCTGTTCAGCGCCACTCTGGAGGAATACGAACAGACGTTGAACGTGAACCTGCGCAGCGTGTGGTATCTCACCAAGAGGCTTTCGCGGCTGATGATCCGCCGCAAGCAGGGTCGTATCATCAACCTTTCGAGCGTCGTGGCCTCCATGGCCAACCCGGCCCAGTCCGTGTACGCCATGAGCAAGGGCGCTATCGAAAGCTTCACGCGTACCGTAGCTCTGGAGCTTGCGGAGCACGGGATTCTCGTGAACGCCGTAGCGCCGGGGTTCATCGAAACGGACATGACCTCCGGCCTACCCGAGGAAGTGCGGACTGCCGTGCTGGCTCGCGTGCCGCTGCGCCGCATGGGTCGTCCGGCCGAGGTCGCCGAAGTGGTCCGCTTCTTGGCCGTGGAAGGCAACTACATCACGGGCACGGTGATTCACGTGAATGGGGGACTGTATGGCGGCTGAGCAGGCGCGGCCCGACCAGATCGAGCGCGTGCTGTCTGCCCTTCCTCAGAAGGATCCGTTCCGCTTCATCGAAACGATCGAGACGCTGACCGAGGACTCCATTTCGGGAACCGCCTTTTTCCGTGGTGACGAGTTCTTCTATCCCGGGCATTTCCCCGGTCGCCCCATCACGCCGGGCGTCATACTGATTGAGACCATGGCGCAGTTCGGCGTAGTGGCGCTCAACCTGTATCACCGTTTGATCGCGGGACGGGACATGGAGCGGCTGGCGTATTTCACGGACTGCGAGGTCGACTTTGCGGCGCCTGTTTCACCGGGCACGCGCGTGCGCGTTTTTGGGGAGAAGATCTTTCTACGACGCGGAAAACTGCGCAGCGCGGTTCGGATCGAGCTGCCCTCCGGGGACATCGCTTCCGAGGGCGTCGTATCGGGGCTGGAAATCTTGGATTGATGCCTTGCGCGGCCCGTGGGATTCGGTCCCCGGTCGCCGCAGAACCAGGGCGCCGGGAAGGAAGTAATGAAGCGACGAGTAGTGGTGACCGGGATGGGGATCATTGCCCCCAACGGACATGGGCTTTCCGAATTCGAGGCCGCGCTGCGCGCGGGCAAAAGCGGAATCAGGTTCGTTCCCAAGTTGCAGGAGCTGAACTTCGGATGTCACGTCGGCGGTATCCCTCAGGATGTGGAAAGCAAGACCTCCGCCTACTTCGACGACGAGGCCTTGATGGCCATGAACGAGTCGATGATCTACGCGGGCATAGCGGGCATCGATGCTTGGAAGGATGCCGGCCTTTCGGTTCCTGCGGCAGATTCCGACACGCACTGGGATACCGGGGCGGTGATCGGAATTGGCGCGGCCGGGATGGACACGATTGAATCGGTTGTCAAGAAAGTGGACGCAGGCAAGGTCCGTCGCCTTGGTTCGACGATCGTCGAGCAGATCATGGCCAGCAGTGTTTCGGCCAAGATGTCTGGGCTGCTGGCGCTTGGAAACGAAGTCACCACAAACTCGAGCGCCTGCACGACGGGAACCGAGGCGGTGATCCTCGGGCTGCAACGGATCCGGGATGGGCTGGCCGAACGCATGCTGTGCGGTGGCGCGGACGGTTCATCGCCGTACATCTGGGCGGGGTTCGACGCCATGAAGGTCCTCAACACGAACCACAACTCCGAGCCGGAGCGCGCCTCGCGTCCGCTTTCGGCCACGGCGGCGGGTTTCATTCCGGGAAGTGGCTGCGGCATTCTGGTATTGGAGAGCCTGGAGAGTGCGCAAGCGCGCGGCGCGCGCATCTACGCGGAGGTCCTGGGCGGCACGCTGAATTGCGGCGGGCAGCGTCAGGGTGGAAGCATGACGGCGCCCAATCCGGCGGGCGTTCAGCGCTGTGTGCGCGCGGCGCTCGCGGACGCGGGAATTTCCGGAAAGGACGTGGATGCGATCAACGGACATTTGACCGCCACGTTTGCCGATCCACACGAACTGCGGAACTGGAGCACGGCGCTCGAACGGCCGCCGGAAGACTTCCCATTTGTGAACTCCACAAAATCGATGATCGGACACGGCCTGGGCGCCGCAGGCGGGATGGAGTGCGTGGCCGCGGTTCTTGAGCTGTACAAAGGATTCCTGCATCCCTCCCTGAACTGCGAGGACCTGCACCCGGAGGTGCAGCCCTTCGAAAAAAGCATTGTCAGGCAAACGCGGGAACAGGACATGACCATCCTGGCCAAGTCCAGCTTTGGATTTGGAGACGTGAACGGTTGCCTCATTTTTAAGAAATGGGCGTCCTGAGCATAGCTCGGGGAACGAGGTACTGCATGAATGACAAGGAAATCTTCGACAAGGTAGTCACCATCCTGACTCCCTACGCGCGCAACAAAGACGCGCTGTCCGCTGTGGCCAGCGAAACCAGCATCCTCAAGGACCTGAAGGTCAACTCGTCGCGGTTGGTTGATATCGTCCTTGCTTTCGAGGATGAGTTCGACATCGAGATAGCAGACGGCGAAGCTGACAAAGTGCGCACCGTGGGTGCTGCGGTCGACCTGATCAAAGCCAAAGTCTGAACCGCGTGGCGCCCGTCCTCCGCTTCCGGGCGGGCGCGTTTCCGGAGTCTTTGTGTGATCCTCCTGGGAAGCGACATCGTAGACCTCCTCGACCCTGACTGCAAACTGGACGGGTTGCATCCCCGGTTCATCTCGCGGGCCTTTCATCCTTCCGAGCAGGAACTGGCCTCCTCGTTCCTACGAACCGACAACGTGTGCGCCTTTTGGTTGCTTTGGGCCGCACGCGAGGCGGCCTTCAAAGCGCAGACACAGGCCTTTCCGCACCTGCCCTGTATTTGGCCGAGCTACGAGGTTCGGCCCACATCAGCGGGACGCTTTGAAGTGGCTACGCCGCTGGGAACCATGGCGGGTCTGGAGATCTCCGGACCCGAAACGTGCCTGCATGTCGTGGTCATCGGATCGGTCGAAGGAGAGGCTGGGGCCGAACCAACACTTCACGCTTCCGCTGTTCTGAGTGATGCCATCGCGGGAGCAGACGAACGGGTGGCTGTGTTCACTGCGGAGTTCGAACCTTCGAGTCTGGGGAAGGAGGGAAGGCCGACCGAGGGCGAACTCATTCGTCACTGGGCGTTGGATCGCCTGCGCGATCATCTTCGTGTCCATGCTGCAGCTTCGATTCTCACGAACCCTCAGGGAGTTCCTTATTTCACGGTACAGGGAATCCGTCGCGGAACCCTTTCGCTCTCGCACCACGGTCGCTTCCTGGGTGCAGCCTACTTGGACGAACGCTGATCACGAAAAGGAGCCAGCAGCGCTTCGTTTCGACGGCGCTCCACTTCCGGGACGGGGTAGAGCCCCAGCGGTCGCAGGGCTGCCTGACCCCGCGGTCCTACGGCAAACTCCACGAAAGCAATCACGTCGGCGTTCACCGATCGGTGACCGGGCGGCGGAAGGTACAGGTAGAAGTAGCGGGCGAGCGGATAGTCCCCCGATCCCGCAGCGGACTCGGAGAACGTAACGGTCCGGTTTCCTGAGCTCATGGGCAGCGCACGCACGCCCGCCTTGAGTTCTCGCGGTCGGGCGTAGCCGATCCCTCCCGGAGATAGGGCAACACGGTCCACCAGCTCCAAGGGCCCCGGAACTTCGATCACGTGTGAGGCCACGTTTGCTCCCGAAAGGACCGCCTGCTTGAACCACCGGTAACGATCCGAGGCCGAGTTCACACCAAACGGTTGCAGCGGTTGAGCCGCAGCGGTAGTTCCCAGGTCATTGGAGGAAACGGGCGGACCTGAAAACACGCGCCTGGCCCCTTCGACCGAAATGGCGGTAAGTGGCGAGCGCTCGGGAACCACGAACACGACGGCTTCCATGGCGACTGCCAGGACCGTTGGCTCCTTCCCGAAAGCGCGCAGGAGGCGGGAGTAGTCGCGGTCGGGGAGACGTTCCGTAACAGCCGCCAGGCCGCAGGCGCCGCGCAGGAGCGGGGCCGCCGCTGTCCTGTTCCCCCGTCCTTCGTGATGCAGGCTCGGTGAGCCGGAGTCCGTGTTCCGTCGCGCTGCGTTCCAAGCATCGACGATGGTATCGAACTCCGAGCCGCCCACCGAACAATACGGACGGACATCGACCTTCTTGCGGCAGTCGGATCCCAACAGGGCGGCCGCGGTCACACAGCCCAACAGCACGCCTCGCAACAACATATGCGGTCTGGGGAGATACATCCGACGTGTACTTTCGGGAACCGGAATGGCCCTGATGGAGAGTTGAGCGGGCGAAGGGACTCGAACCCTCTCCAGAAGCTTGGAAGGCTGCTGTGCTACCGTTACACTACGCCCGCGTTCGGATCCCGTGGGAACCGGAACAAGGCCAAGGTCGTGTCCGCGCTCCCGGTGTAAAGAGAAATCCTACCGTTTGGGTCCGTCGCCCTTGGGTTCTTCCTTTTTGGGCTTCGGAAGGTCCACACCGCCGGATTCTTCGTCGAAGTTGATCTCGTAGATGTCGTAGCTCGAAGCGCGAGCACCCGTAATGATGGCGTCCGTGATCCCAAAGTGTATGGGCTTCACGAAGAACATGGTGTCCCGGGCCATGGACGCCATGCGCGGCCAGGTGATGGAGAACGGATGAACCTTGCGCTTGCGCATGTCGTAGTAGAGACCCTCGAATGTCCCGATCACGGTTCCTCTGTATTCCAGGCTCAGGATGCGACCGTACACGTTGAAATGGCGCGAACCGGATTTGTCGGGGTTCACGAGGCGACGCTGCATGTTGGTGGGGGGAGCGTCTTCCCTGGCGTAGGCTTTCAGGACTTCGAAGCTGCTCTCCAGGGCCGCCGCTTCCACGCGATGGATCTGGTACTCGATCAGGAGTTCGCGTCCCTCGTTCTTTCTCAGGAAGTTGACTGTCACAGCATTCTCGGGGCGAACGCTGAAATCGAAACGTCGCCGCGTCGGCGTGTAGCAATCGCGCTTTTCCTTGCTGTCATCGCACTTTTCGCCCGAGTCGTACCAGGCTTCGTAAGCCTTGCCTTCGTACGACTCATAGAAGATGCCACGGCTTTCGATCTTCTCGAGCAGGATGATCTTGCGGCCGCTTGCGTAGGTGCCCAGTGCCTTCAGCTCGGGCTGGAGCAGGCGCAGGCCCAAAGGGCTCAGGGCCGCCGCCGCGGGCACGACGCAGAGCAGCAGGATCAGTCGCCCCCTCGGAAGGGGACGGAACACACTGTTCCTGGGCCACGTCATGTTATTGGGAGTCTGATTCGACCGACCGAACCCGCAGGACATCCGCGGGTCGGGTCCGTGATCTCCGTTCAGGGTTCCTTGGCCGGGGGCTCCATCTTCTTGGGTTCTTCCTTGGCCACGACACCGCCTGCTTCTTCCTTGAAGTTGATCTCGTATAGGAAGTGATCGCTCGAGTAGCGTACGCTCACTTTTGCCTGAGAGACTCCCAGGTAGTACGTGCCGTTGGTTGTCATGGCCTTGAGCGCGATCTGCGCCAGCTTTTCGTCGTTGATCGAGAACGGATGCACTTTGCCCGTGCGCGTATCTTCGTAGAGGCCTTCGTACGTGGAGTACATTGTCCCACGGTTGGCAAGTTCGACGATTCTCCCCTGCACGGAGAAGCTCCGCGAACCCGGCTTTTCGGCCAGGGCGGTCCGGTCCTCGAGCCCCTCCGGCTTTCCGGCAACCCGTTCGGCGAAATCTTCGACCTCCATGTCCTCCTCGAGGGCCGCTGCCTCGATGCGGTGGATGCGATAGACGAGCACGAAGCCGCCCTGGTCCTTCTGCTTGCGCAAGAAGTTGACGACCTTGGCATTGTCTTTGCGGACGCTGAACTTCACCAGCAGCTTCTTGGGCGTGAAGCACTGGTTCTCTTTGACGGCGCACTTCTCCGATTTGTCGAAGGAGGCCACCTCGGCCTCCCCCTCATACGACTCCCAGATGAGACCGCGGCTTTCGAATTTCGTCAGCTTCTGAACGAGGACCTGTCCTTTGGAATACGTGCCGATTGCGGGAAGGGCCGCCGGCAGTGCGAATGCCGCCAGAACCAAGACGGCCGAAGTGAAGGTGCGTGATTTCATGAGCAGCAACCTGTCGTTCGAAGCCGGGCCTGCAACAATTTTTCGATTGCGCCCGAAGCCCACGGGGCGCTCCCTCCCGGCATGGTTCAATTCGACTTCTCCCAATTCTCGTTGCCCTGGCAGGACCTCCTCGAAGAGGGTCGGCGGGCCCGGAGAGTCCTCGAGGCCGGCTCGGGTCCTGGCGCGGAGTTCCGGGGTTGGCTGGACCTTCCCAAGAATGCAAAGGGGGAGCTTTCGCGCATTCGCGAAGTGGCTTCCCGTCTGCGCCAGCGGGATGCGGTCGTTGTGGTTGGGATTGGCGGCTCCTACCTGGGCGCGCGCGCCGTGATCGAAGCGCTGCGCGACCCGTTCGGGGTAGACCTGCCCATCTACTACGCAGGCCATCAGCTCGACGGTGCTTACCACGAACAGCTTCTGGCGCATTTACGCACGCGGGACTACGGCGTTGTCGTCATCAGCAAAAGCGGAACCACGACGGAACCCGCGTTGGCCTTTCGCTTCCTGTTTGCCGACCTGCAGGATCGGTTCGGCGACGCGGGACTGAAGGAGCGAGTTGTGGCCGTCACCGATGCCGCGCGGGGGAGTCTGAGGAGCCTGGCCGATCGCTCCGGTCTGGACACCTTCGTGATACCCGATGACGTGGGAGGTCGCTACAGTGTCTTTTCGCCGGTTGGGCTCCTGCCGATCGCAGTGGCGGGCATCGACGTGGAAGGCGTCCTCGAAGGGGCCGCCGGCATGCAGGACATCGTACGCGGTGGGGACGACCCTGTCCGGAACCCTTCGCTTGCCTATGCCTGCGCGCGTAACGCTGCCTACCGCGCCGGCAAGAAGATCGAGGTCTTTGCGTCGTACCGGTCGGCCCTCCACTACACTGCAGAGTGGTGGAAGCAACTTTACGGTGAGTCGGAAGGAAAGGAGGGCAAGGGCGTTTTCCCTGCCTCCGTCGATCTGACCACCGACCTGCACAGCATGGGGCAATGGCTCCAGGAGGCAGAGCGCACCATCTTCGAGACTGTGATCGACGTCGAAGAAAGCCCGGCCCCCATCATCCCCCGCGAAGCCAGGGACGAAGACGGTCTCAACTATCTCTCCGGTCGCAGCCTGAACGAGATCAATCGGACGGCGCTGCGGGCCACGATGGAAGCGCACGTTGCCGGTGGTGTCCCCTGTCTGCGTCTCCAAATGAAACGGTTGGACGGCGCTTCCATGGGCGGGCTTATGTACATGTTCGAATACGGCTGCGGTATTTCGGGCTACCTGCTGGGTGTGAATCCCTTCGACCAGCCGGGCGTGGAGGCGTACAAGAAGAACATGTTTCGGATGTTGGGGAAACCGGGCGCCTGAGCTTCGCTCACCACCTCAGCCCATACCACTGGTAGAAGGCGAACAGAATCGCGGCCCAGCCCGCAAGACCGGCAAGCAAAGCGGAACCGAAGACGCGCAGATTGGTCCTGCGCGCTTCCGCCAATGCTTCGGGGGCCAGGTCGGAAGTAATGGGCACGATACGCGCCAGCGCCAGCGCCAGGAACCCGATGCACCCAACGGCCAGGGACACGAAGGGCGCGGCGCCGCCGGGAGAGAGTGAAGCAAGCCGCCGGGGTGGGGCCGCGTTCACCTGCGCGGCCAGATCCCGATAGTCCAGATTCCCCAGATTCCAACCGACGTTGGACGCAAAAATACGGACCGTGCGATTCCCGGCGAGTTGCAGGGCAATGTTCGAAGAAGCCGAGCCGCGCCGGGCCGTGCTGCTTCCCTGGACCACGTCTACGGTCGTGATTCCCCGCACCTCGGCCCAACGAAATTCCTCGCGGGTCTTGCCGCGTATGTCCCGACGCTCCAGCGTACAGATACCGGAGGTGTCGCATTGGAGGAGGGCCCCGTTCCCCGAGAAAAAGAGAACGCCAATGGAAAGCAGAGTGAAAACCAACCCGGCTCCGATCTGTTTGTGCCCTTGCGGATCGTTCTTGATCATACCCGACATCCCAGCATGATTGTGGTGACCGCCTTGGCCCGCCATCCTTTTTCTACTGGTTCGCCAGTTGCGCAAAATGCCCGAGGAACTTCTTCACCTTGGGCGCCACGACGTACGCGCAATAGGGCTGACTTGGGTTGTCGTTGAAGTAGTTCTGGTGATACGATTCGGCCGGATGGAATGTCTCCAACGGCTGCACCTCGGTCACGATGGGGGAGGCAAAAGCGCCGGATGCCGTGAGTTCGGAGGTTAGCGTGCGCGCAGTCTGTTCCTGCTCGGGAGATGTCGTCAGGATGATCGAGCGATACTGTGTCCCCACGTCGTTGCCCTGCCGGTTGCGCGTGGTCGGGTCGTGTACGGCAAAGAACACTTCGAGCAGCGTTCGATAGTCCACGACCTCGGGTTCGAACGTGATGCGGCAGACCTCCGCGTGGCCCGTGCTTCCCTCACACACGGCGCGGTAGGTCGGGTTTGCAGCGTGACCGCCCGCATACCCGGACTCTACCGAGCGGACTCCCTTCAAGCGCTGAAAGACCGCCTCCACGCACCAGAAGCACCCACCGCCCAAGACCGCGATTTCTTCCATAACATACCTCGGTGCAAGATGGGGTCTGCCCAACAGGGCTCTGCCCGCGAAGCTCTGCCCGGTGACAAACGACCTTGCCTGGGCCGGCAAGCAGTTTACCGGGATCCGGCGACCTTTCGGCAGGCCGGGAAATACGCGGAGGAAGCGGCTCCCCTGGGCCAGCTTTCGCGTCCGCGGCGAATCGTGTCATGCCCGCTCGCGGCGAAGAGCGCGCTCTGAAGAGAAAGCAAGAAGCACGTCCGCGCCGCGAAGGCGCGCGGAACGCCGGCCGCCACGGTTGCTTCCACGTCCTTGGAGCAGAACTCTCGGCCCAGGCGATCCAGTTCGGACAGCGTCACCGAATCGCGGCGGGTCAGATCGAAGACCGCGGCCCACGGAGCGCCCAGGCCGAAGAGGGGCGGGCTCTGAAAGCGACCGCGGGCCACTTCTGTTTTCATAGCTTCGACGGCGCTCGCGACGGCGGCGCGACACTTCTCGAAGACCTGCGGCCCTGTGCCGGCGGCGCACAGCGACCGATTCTGCCGGAGTTGGATGTGGGAAAACATGGCGTTCTGACCAAATGGGAAGCTCACGGCCTGTAGACCTTCCGGACCGGGGGCCGTCAGTTGCACGGTGGCGCCGCCCACCTCCATCGCGGTGAAAACGTCGAGGCCGGTTGCCTGGCGGACGGCAAGCCAGGCGAGTTTGC
>CAZPFB010000033.1:21070-49346 GCA_964585735.1 uncultured Leptospiraceae bacterium | reverse complement strand
CAACTCAACCGCGTTCAGACCCGAGGAATAGGACCGCCAGAGATTCCCCGCAAGGTCATGCAGGTATTCACCGAAGTCGATGCGCGCAAGTTGCTCAGTTTGGTACAGCAACTCGTGCACGAGCGCGATCGAATTGATTCGGGACTGAAACTCCTGAAAGATCCCCCGCGTCCGCTCGTCCGCCAGGTAGGAAGCCTGTAGACTCGCTATGCTCGAAATCACTTGAAGGTTATTCTTGACTCGGTGGTGAATCTCTTTCAGCAGCAGAACCTTCTCGTCAAACGAGTGCTTCAGCTCTGTTTCCGACTTCTTGCGCTCGGTAATGTCCACGGCCAGGGCGAGGCCACCCGCATCCCCGTCCTCCATCAAGGCGGTTCCGATCAGAAGCACGACTTCGTGTCCAAGTCGATGGCGGCAGAGCACTTCCTGCGGCTGAGTGTTCTGAGCAGCCAATGAGGACAGCGAGTATGGAGTCGCATCTCCGCCTGCCTCGCGGGCCGCCGACAGCAGGTCATCCCAGGAGAGCCCCCCTTCTAGTTCTAGTTGGGTCCGATCGTAGCCCACCATTTCCAGGAACGCGTCATTTGCTTCGTCGAGTCTTCCGCTTTCATCCCAGAAAAAGACGCCGACCACATTTGACTCGAAAACCTTTCGGAACCGAAACTGACTGCGCCGCAGGGCTGTTTCCACACGCTGGCGCTGGCGATTCTCGCGCACCAGCTCCTGGTTGACGCGGGCGAGTTCGCGGGTCCGCTCCGTGACCCGGGCTTCCAACTCTTCGTTTCCCCGGCGCAGCAATTCCTCCTGACGCTTGATCTTCTCTGTTTTTCTATATAGTTCTACGAACACGTTTACTTTGCTGCGCAGAACCTGAGGATCGATCGGCTTGATGATGAAGTCCACCGCGCCCAGACCGTACGCCCTCCGAATCTGGGTGGCGTCGTTCGCGTAGGCCGTGAGGAAAATGATGGGCGTCCGGCTGCTCCTTTCGCGCGCCCGTATCAACTCTGCGGTTTCAAAGCCGTCCATGCCCGGCATCCGCACGTCCATGCAGACCAAAGCGAATTCCCGGTGCAGCATCAGGCGGAGGGCTCCCTCGCCGTCCTGGGCGGCCGTGACGGTGCAATCCATATCCGCGAGCACCGCCGATAAAACATCGAGGTTTTCGGGGCGATCATCGACGAGAAGGACCGCCACTTCGAGTTCGACCTCCTTTTCGCCCGCGAGCGGTTGTTCGAGCGACAGGTCGCCTGTAACCGTCACCTCCTTGGCGGCGGACGCGCCTGCCCCCAGTTGCTCCGACCCTTTCATCCTGACAGCCATACTCGTAACATCGAAAGGAGCTGCTCCATCTCGACCGGCTTCGTAATATAGTCCGAGGCGCCGGCCTCGATGCATTTCTGCCGGTCGCCTTTCATGGCGCGGGCGGTGACTGCAATGATCGGCAGGTTCCGAAACCCTTCCAGACCTCGGATCATTGCCATCGCTTCGTAGCCGTCCACTTCCGGCATCATGATGTCCATCAGTACGATATCCACGTCTCCTTCAGACTGGAGGCGCTCAATGCCCAAGCGACCGGTCTCGGCGTAGACGATCGACATCTCGTGACGCTCCAGGACGCTCGTCAGGGCAAAGATGTTTCGGACGTCATCATCGACGATCAGAACCTTTCGCTTGCGCAGCAACGGATCCGGCAACTGGGCCCTACGCAGCATTCTGCGCTGGGAATCTGATAGCGCACCATCCGCGGTATGCAGAATGAGGGAAACCTCGTACAGAACAGCCTCGGGGCTGGCTGCTGGCCGCATCAGGAGTGTCGGTCCCAAGCGGGATAGTTCGGGGTCACTGCCCAACCCCTCCGGCGCGAAACCGACAGCCGGGACGTCCAGATTTCGATCCCGCAGCTCGCGGAGGCACGTGCGGGCTTCTTCCCTGCAACTGGCAAAATCGAGTACGGCGCAATGAAAGCGATTCTCTGTGAACGCCGCTGATGCTTCAGCTGCGGTCGCCACGTGGCTACACAGGACACCGTCTTCAGGAAAGAGTTCGGGTATGCTGTCACGCAAACCGCCTTCCCTACTCAGGATCAGCATCCGCCTGCTCGAGGTATCGAGGATGTTTCGTATCGATCCGAATGCTTCCGAAAGGGACTCCCTGTCAGGGCCGTCCAGTACCTCCAGAGCGCCGAAGCGCAGAGCGCGCGCGCGCTCCGCGTCGCCCGCGATGGCCACCACCGGGATATGCCGAAGGTGCGGCGTTCGCTTCAGCCGATCGAGCAGCGTTCGGCCGCTCATGTCGGGCAAACGGAGGTCCAGAACCGCGGCCTGCACGCCGTAGTTCCCAAGCATCGCCAGAGCACTTTCGCCGTCCCCCGCAACGATGCCCTTGAATCCTTCCGTTCGGGCCGCCTCCAGAAGACTCGGCGCCGACTCAAGATCCGGCTCAACGATGAGCATGACGCGGTCGCCCGCAACGACGCTCGATCTGTCATCCCCGAGTTCGTTCTTGAAGCGTTCCAGAGGGAGCATCTCCGCTGTGGGACCGCGGGACACGCTCCGCCCACGATGGCCATTCCCAGAGGCGGGAGCTACCGTCTCAGCGGTGAGCGTGAAGAAGCCGCTGTTGCCTTCCTCCACCTCCGGTCGTACGATATGCTCATCCGGCAAGAAAAGAGTGAAGGAACTGCCGGTACCTGGCTCACTCTCGATACGGATCTCCCCGCCAAGCAAGCGCGCGATCTCACGGCTGATGTTGAGCCCGAGACCCGTTCCGCCGTACTTCCGGCTCGTACTACCGTCCGCCTGCCGGAAAGCTTCGAAGATCACCTGGTGTTTGTCTTTGGGAATGCCGATTCCGGAATCGACCACGACGAACGCAATCACCTGCGGCGCCCGGCTCAGAACAGGATGATCCGAAGACCAACCCGACTCCGCGATTCTGACATCGACTGAGATGGAGCCTTCCTCCGTGAACTTAAAGGCATTCGACAACAGATTGCGCAGGATCTGCTGAAGGCGCTGGCTGTCCGTCCGAATGAAGACCGGAAGGGAGTCGCTCAGTTCGATACGGAAATCCAGCGCTTTGTCCAGAGCGCTCTGCCGGAACGTACGGTCGATGTACTCCGCGAGGTCCAAGAAGCGAACGTTGCTGATGTCCAGTGCGAGTTTCCCGGATTCGATTCGGGCGAGATCCAGAATGTCGCTGATCAACTGCAGCAGATCTTGGCCGGAGGAGTGGATGGTCCTGCCGAACTCGATTTGCTTTTCTGACAGATTCTCTTCCTGGTTCTCGTACAGCAGCCGCGACAGAAGCAGCATGTTGTTGAGCGGTGTGCGCAGTTCGTGCGACATGTTCGCCAGGAACTCCGACTTGTAACGCGAGGTAATGGCAAGCTGCTCGGCCTTCTCTTCGAGGGAGCGCCGTGCCTGCTCGACCTCCATGTTCTTGCGCTCCACTTCGGTATTCTGCACCGCGAGGAGGCGCGCCTTCTCCTCCAGTTCCTCGTTCGCTTTCTGCAACTCCTCGCGTTGCTCCATCAGGAGTTCTTCCGATCGCTGCAGGGATTGAGCCTGATCTTCGAGACGTTTGTTGGTCTGCTCCAATTCTTCCTGGCGACCGCGCAGTTGCTCGGTCAGCGTTTGGGATTGTTGGAGAAGCTCTTCGGTCCGATCCATCGCCGCGATGGTATTCAACACGATACCGATACTCTCCGTGAGTTGGTCCATAAAGCTAATATGGATTGGCGTGAACCTCTGAAAAGAGGCCAACTCGATGACCGCACGAACCTGACCTTCAAATAGGACAGGGAGGACGATGATGCTGAAGGGAGGCGAATCGCCGAGGGCCGACGAAATCTTGATGTAGTCGGCCGGAACGTCCGAGATCAGGATTCGCTCACGCTCCACGTAGCATTGGCCCACGAGGCCTTCGCCGGGCCGGAAGCGGTTGTTCAGCCGCTTGCGTTCGTGGTAGGCATAGCTGGAAAGCAAGCGCAGCTCAGGGCCGTCGTCATCCTCCTCCACAATATAGAACGCCCCCTGTTGGGCCGAAACGAGCGGCGATAGTTGAGACAGAATCGTGTCCGATACATTCACCAGATTGCGTTGGCCCTGAAGCATGCGTGTGAACTTGGCAAGGTTCGTCTTCAGCCAGTCCTGCTCCGTGTTGATACGGGTCGTCTCCTTCAGGTTCTGGATCATTTCGTTGATGGTGTCCTTCAGCGCAGCCACCTCACCCTGCGCTTCCACCATGATGGAACGCGAAAGGTCACCTTTCGTCACGGCGGTGGCCACTTCCGCGATGGAGCGCACCTGCGTGGTCAGGTTGCTGGCCAGTTCGTTTACGTTGTCGGTGAGGTTCCGCCACAACCCCGCCGCACCGGGCACGTCCGCCTGCCCGCCGAGTTTCCCCTCGATACCAACCTCGCGGGCAACGCTGGTAACCTGGTCACCGAAGAGCGCCAGGGTATCGATCATACTGTTGATGGTTCCCGATAGTTCGGCGATCTCGCCCTTTGCCTCCAGTACGAGTTGCTTTTTGAGATCTCCATTGGCAACCGCTGTGACGACTTGGGCAATGCCGCGGACCTGAGTGGTCAGGTTGGAGGCCATGAAGTTCACGCTGTCGGTCAGGTCCTTCCAGATCCCGGCAACGCCTTTCACATCGGCTTGACCGCCCAGTTTTCCTTCGCCGCCCACTTCTCGGGCTACCCGGGTTACCTCCGAGGCAAAAGAACTGAGCTGGTCCACCATGGTGTTGATAGTATTCTTCAGTTCCAGGATCTCTCCTTGAACATCCACTGTGATCTTCTTGGACAGGTTACCGTTTGCAACCGCCGTGGTTACCTCAGCAATGTTTCGCACCTGGTTGGTCAGATTGGATGCCATCGAGTTCACGTTGTCCGTGAGGTCCTTCCAGATCCCGGCAACGCCCTTCACGTCGCCCTGACCGCCCAGTTTCCCCTCGGTACCCACTTCGCGGGCAACCCGCGTGACCTCCGAGGCAAACGAACTCAACTGGTCCACCATGGTGTTGATGGTATTCTTCAGCTCGAGAATTTCCCCTTTGACGTCCACGGTGATCTTCTTGGAAAGGTCCCCGTTGGCGACTGCCGTCGTTACGTCGGCAATGTTCCGGACCTGGTTCGTAAGGTTGGACGCCATGGAATTCACGTTGTCGGTGAGATCCTTCCACAGTCCGGCCCCACCCTTCACCTCGGCCTGTCCGCCGAGCTTCCCTTCCGTGCCCACCTCGCGGGCAACCCGCGTTACTTCCGACGCGAACGAACTGAGCTGGTCCACCATCGTGTTGACGGTGTTCTTCAGTTCGAGGATCTCACCTTTGACATCCACCGTGATCTTCTTGGAGAGGTTCCCGTTGGCAACGGCTGTCGTCACCTCCGCAATGTTGCGGACCTGACTGGTAAGATTCGACGCCATGGAGTTCACGTTGTCGGTCAGATCTTTCCAGATCCCGGCAACTCCTCGAACCTGCGCCTGACCGCCGAGTTTCCCCTCTGCGCCCACTTCGCGCGCCACCCGGGTCACCTCCGAGGCGAACGAACTCAGCTGGTCCACCATCGTGTTGTTAGTATACTTCAGTTCGAGGATCTCCCCTTTCACGTCCACAGTGATCTTCTTGGAAAGATCACCGTTGGCCACGGAGGTGGTCACATGCGCGATGTTTCGGACCTGGTTCGTAAGGTTGGACGCCATGGAGTTCACATTGTCAGTCAGGTCCTTCCAGATACCAGCAACGCCCTTCACATCGGCCTGTCCGCCGAGCTTCCCTTCCGTGCCCACTTCCCGCGCAACTCTCGTGACCTCCGAAGCGAACGAACTGAGTTGATCGACCATGGTGTTGATCGTATCCTTGAGCTCCAGGATCTCGCCACGCACATCCACCGTGATCTTCTTGGAAAGGTCCCCGTTGGCAACGGCGGTCGTAACGGCAGCGATGTTCCGCACCTGGTTGGTGAGGTTCGAGGCCATGGAGTTCACGTTGTCGGTTAGATCCTTCCAGATTCCGGCCCCACCTTTGACCTCCGCCTGTCCACCCAGCTTCCCTTCCGTCCCTACTTCGCGCGCGACCCGTGTTACTTCCGAAGCGAACGAACTCAGCTGGTCCACCATCGTGTTGATCGTATCCTTGAGCTCCAAGATCTCGCCGCGCACATCCACGGTAATCTTCTTGGAAAGGTCGCCGTTGGCGACCGCAGTCGTCACGTGTGCGATGTTGCGAACCTGGCTGGTCAGATTTGACGCCATGGAATTAACGTTGTCGGTCAGGTCCTTCCAGATACCGGCCACGCCCTTGACGTCAGCCTGACCGCCCAGTTTTCCTTCCGTGCCCACTTCCCGCGCAACACGCGTTACCTCCGAAGCGAACGAGCTCAGCTGGTCGACCATCGTATTGATCGTATCCTTGAGCTCTAAGATCTCGCCCTTGACGTCGACGGTAATCTTGCGGGACAGGTTTCCGTTCGCCACGGCGGTCGTCACGGCGGCGATGTTTCTTACCTGGCTGGTCAGGTTCCAGGCCATCGAGTTCACGTTGTCGGTCAGGTCCTTCCAGATCCCCGCCACACCCTTGTTGTCGACCTGACCGCCCAGCTTACCTTCTGTGCCGACCTCACGCACGACCCGCGTCACTTCCGTCGTAAACAGTGCCAGTTGTTGAACCATGCGATTGATGATGCGCGCCTGGCGTAGAAAGGCCCCGCGCAGCGGTCGTCCTTCGATCTCCAGCGGCATCTCTTGGGTCAGGTCGCCCGCAGCGACAGCTCCGATGACACGAACTACCTCGTTTGTGGGTTGGCCTATATTCTCGATGAGGTCATTGTAGGCTTCGACGGTGTGACGCCACCCTCCGCGGAGATCGGCCGCCGGGATCCGTTGCATCATTTGCCCACGTCTGCCCAGCGAGGCCGCGGCCCCCTCGAAATGACGCTCTATCGTTTGATTGAGGCCGATGATGTCGTTGATGGCATCGTATACTTTGCCGGTCACGCCTATTGCGTCGTTGGGCAGGCGGGCAGAAAAATCCCCGTCCCGCGCCGCGTACAGAACCGCAAGCAGCTGATCAGTGTTGATGGCTTCCTCTTTGAGCGCCGCAGCGGACATACGAGACCTCCGTGATTTTCCTTCAGCTTGACACTTCCCGTCATACGAGCGCGTTTCTCACCGCAAAGCGAACCAAGCCCTGGACGTTGTCGATCTTCAGCTTGCGCATTACGCGCGACCGATGAGCTTCGACAGTGCGAACACTCAAGAAAAGGCGATTGGCAATCTCTCGATTCATGAGACCGGCCGCGATCAGAGACAGGATCTCGATCTCGCGCTTGCTCAGAATGTCCAATGTTGCGTGACTGCGCTGAATTGCTTCATAGTCCTCAATGATCCCGCTCTGCACAGACTCGGAATAGAAGCGCCTTCCCTCACAGATTGTCTCGATCGCCCCCAAAAGAACCTCAAAGACGTCGTCTTTCAGAACGTAGCCCGCAATACCGCGGGCTATCGCCGGTTGAAAGTACTCGCGGTCACAGTGCATGGTAAGCGCCATGATGGGCACCTGCTCAAAATCCCGGCGCAGCCTCTCAATGAGCTGCAGAGAATTCGTCCCCGGCATGGAGAGGTCGAGCATGAGGAGGTCACACGGGTTCTTTCGGAGCAGATCCGGGATTTCTTCAGCCGAACCGGTGTCCGCCACGATCCTGACGTGGGGGGTTTCTTCCAATAGACTGCGCACGCCCTGACGGAACATCACGTGGTCATCCGCGTGAACAACCTGGCGCTGCTTAAGCGTCTTGTGAGATGCGGCTGCCGTCTCCATTGCCCCCTTCCTGATTTGCTTCCGGCATCGACGCAAGAGTGAGGTGCACGCAGGTTCCCGTGCCCGGTACACTTGTAACCATTAGATTCGCGCCGATCGTTTCAGCGCGATGCTGCATGATGAGAAGTCCGATTCCCGGCCGGGGAGTCTCTATTTCAAATCCCTGGCCGTCATCAATGACGACCAATTCCGTCAGGTCGCCGAAACGGACGGAGACACCCACCTCTTTAGCCTGCGCGTGTCGGAAGGCGTTGGCAAGCGCCTCCTGGGCAATGCGAAAGATGTGAATGCGTGCGGCCGCATCCAACTGTGGCTCTGTTCTCGGCAAAGACAGGCGAACGCGGACGCCAGGATGGGCACGCCGGTACGTTTCCAGAAGGCCGTTGAGCGCGCCGCTGAGGCCGAAGCTTTCGAGGGCCAGGGGCCCGAGCGCCTTGGACAGATTTCGGGCCCGCTCCGTTGTGTCCGAAAGGAGCGTTACAATCTCCAACAGAGCTTCGCTGTGATCGCCCTGCGGATCGAGGCGCCGCCACGCTGTTTTCACCAGCAACTTCAGCGTCAGCAGCGAGGTACCCAGGACATCGTGAATATCGAGGGCCAGCTCTGCTCGCTCCTTTTCGCGCATGTCGATGAAGCGTTTGGATAGACGACGCACCTTTACTTCCGAACGCGTCCGGAGTTCCACCTCCTCGCGGAGCGCCTCGTTGGCCACCTCCAGGGCAAGTGTCCGTTCCCGAACCCGTCCCTCCAGGTTGCTGTTCAGCCGCTGGAGTTCCTTGTGAGTCCTGCTCAGGCGCAGCATCGAACGGACACGCGCCTGCAGCTCGACGAGATTGACCGGCTTGACCAGGTACTCTTCGGCGAAAGCCAGGGCCTCCACGATTTGAGCGGTCTGTCTTCGCACCGAAACGACAATGGCGGGAATGAAGGGTAACGAATCGTCGTCGCGGAGGTCTTTCAAGAGTTCGGTTCCGCCCCTGTCCGGGAGGGCGAGGTCACAGAGAATGACATCTGGAAGGTGGGCGCGCACGCGCTCCGTACCCTCCGCGGCCGTGGTGGCCTGAAGCACCTGAAAACCCTCTGCCTCCAGATGGCCCGCAATGCGCGCCCGAACGGGTGCGCTATCCTCGATTATCAAAACCGTGCTCATCATTCGGCCTTCTGACGCACCGCACAACAACAGGACCCAATGCTGAATGCAACTATACCCGGGTGCGAAAAGGAAGTCAAGGAGGGGCTAGTGCCACTTTTCGTACGTACTGCTACGGCATGGTGGGACTTCTCCCCGGATATGGGGGACTCCTGCGTCCAGCTCCGGCAATCATTGAAAGACGGATTCGGATTGGCAAGAAGCACGGGGGGCAGAAGCTCCACGGCATGTTGGATGGCAGGGCCTTCGTCGGCCTGACCCCGGAGAAGGTGGAAATCGTGCATCGGGAGTTGCAGAGCCTTCTTGAGGACATGCTCCGCAAGAGCTCCACTTGGCCTACGGCGACGAAGGAGGAGATGGAGGACTACGCACACCTACTTCTGGGTTCGGCATTGGATGTGGGAGCACGCCCCCTGGCAGCTGCGTGCCTGCGCCTCGAACGAGCCCTGTGCAGGGAGAGAGGAAGGTCCCAGCGCGTGGCGCAAGTTGTGGAAGAGATGCGGCAGCTACTGAAATGGCTTGTGAGCGCGCGCAGTCCGTCCCCGTAACCTCCTGCTACGTACTGCCCCCGTACAAAAGGCGATTTTGTACCAATTGACCGGCCCCCGCTCGAAGAGCTAACCTCGCACTCATGGAACTGGCTCTGGGCGCGGTTCAGTACAGCCGCTTTGGCAAGCTGCCACCGGACTTGACCGCCTCGGCAGTTTCTATCCTCATCGTAGAGGACGAGGCTCTGGTTGCCCACGACATAGCGCAACGCCTGAGCAGACTCGGCCATTCGGTCGTGGGATTGGCAGACGACGCGGCCACCGCGATGGACCTGGCCAAGACTCGTCGGCCCGATTTGATCCTCATGGACATAGGTCTACGGGGAGCCGTGGATGGACTGCAGACGGCGGTGGCGCTGCGCAACGAGCTCACCGTCCCGATCGTTTTTCTGACCGCGCACTCCGATGCGCAATCCGTTCGCCGAGCCCGCGAGTCAGGCACATTCGGCTACATAGTAAAACCATTCACGACCAACGACATCCGCATCGCCCTGGAGCTCGCGTTGTACCGTTTCAGGGTCGAGCAACTCCTGCGTGAAAATGGACGCTGGTTTGCCACCGCACTCGGCAGCATCGCCGATGGTGTGATCGCGGTCGATGCGCGTGGTGTCGTGCTTTTTGTGAATGCCACGGCCGAAGGACTGACTGGACTCAACGAGCAGTCGGTGATCGGTCTGCCGCTCGACACTTTCGCTCTATGGGTTGACGAAGAAGACGGAACGCCGGTGGATCCGGTCCGTGCCCTGTATCGAGCGAACGGCCACTTCTCCACCGAAGCGGTCATTTCGCATACCGGCATCCCGGTCGAGATCCGGTCATCCCGGATAGACGACGAGAAGGAGCGCTTGGGAACCGTCATCACCTTCCGGGATGTTTCCGAGCGGCGCCAGTTTGAAGAGAAGTTGCGGCAGTTGGCCCTCGAGGATCAGCTCACGGGGCTTCCCAACCGGTCCGCACTCTACGAGCGGGTCTGGCGCATCCTGAAGGCTCCAGACGTCACCGAACGAAGCTTCTTCATTCTCTTCTTGGACCTGGACAATTTCAAAATCGTAAACGACGACATGGGGCACGCTATCGGCGACCTGCTCCTGATCGAAATGGCGGATCGCTTGCGCGGGACGCTAAAGGCACCCTCAACGGTCGCGCGGTTCGGCGGTGACGAATTCGTGATTCTGTTGCATTCCGGAGATCGTGGCGAGGCCACCCGCGTGGCCGAACTTGCCCTTCAGATGCTGCGCAAACCTATAGCACTGGAGGGACGCGAGTTCGAGTTGGGGACCAGCATTGGCATCGCTTCCTTTCCGGCCGATGGCGAGGACATTGAGTCGGTTCTGCGCCGGGCGGATAGTGCCATGTACCTCAGTAAGGAGTTGGGAAAAAATAGATACACGTTCTTCAGCAACGGCCACGCGGCATCGGCGGAGCGCCATACGTTCCCCGAGGCCGCACCATGGCCCGATGAAAGGCAGAATTGGTGAGCAAAGCACGCATACTCGTAGTAGAAGACGAGAACGTAGTGGCCAAAGACATTCAGCATCGCCTGATGCAACTCGGCTATTCCGTCCCGTACACAGTGGCCAGCGGAGAAGAAGCGCTGCGCGTGACCCGTGACATGGAGCCGGACCTCATTTTGATGGACATCCATCTTTCGAAGGGATTCCTCAGCGGCATCGACGCGGCCGAAGCAATCCACAGAAGGTTTGACGTCCCGATCATCTTCGTCACCGGTCGTGCGGATCGCGAAACCTTGGACCAAGCCAAGCTCTCCAATGCCTTCGGTTTCGTCACCAAGCCCGTTCAGGTCTCCGATTTGCGCATCTCCATCGAGATGGCCATTCACAAGCACCGGCGCGAGCGCAATGAGCGACGGCGGACGCGGTGGGCTGCTGCGTCGGCCGAGCATCTGAATGCGGGCCTCATCGCGGTCGATGGTGCCGGTTCGATCCAATTCATGAATCGAGCGGCTGAACGACTGACCGGGTGGAACATCGGCGAGGCCATGGGCATGGACCTTCAGCGTGTCTGTGTTTTTCAACAAATGGACGGTGAACCAACTGGGAGCAGTAGCGGGCTGCCCATTTCGTGGGCCCCTTCGCTCCTCCAAAAGCGCGGCGGCCACGGTCACGAAATCCTACTCCGCACCGCGTCCATATCCGGGGGGCACGGCGTTGAAGGCGGTCGAGTGGTCCTACTGGTTCCGGTCCCTCCCGCCAGCGCACGATCGAACGAGGGTGCGAATCCATGAAGCCCCACGTTCTCATCGTTGAGGATGAGAACCTCGTCGCCCGCGATCTCCAGGGGATGGTTTTCGATATGGGCTTTCGCGCGGACACGACTTCATCAGGTGAAGAAGCGCTCCGCCTCGCGCGGGATCTGCGGCCCGATGTCATCCTCATGGACATCGTACTGCTCAAGGGTTTCCTCGACGGAATCGAGGTGGCCGAGACGCTTCACAAGGTGGCCGACCTTCCTGTGGTCTATGTCACAGCGCACAGCGACGTGGACACTCTACGGCGCGCGAGGGCCACCGATCCGTATGGCTTCGTTCTGAAGCCCGTCCAGAAGGTTGAGCTTCGCGTTGCCATCGAGATGACGCTTCACAAACACAAAGTGTCCCGGCAATTGCACGAGTCGATGAAATGGTTGGAACACACCTTGCGTTGCGTTGGGGACGCACTGGTTGCGACCGACCCCACCGGAAACGTGAAGTTTCTCAATCCGGTGGCCGCCCGCCTAATCGAAACGGGCGAGGAGGATTGCGTAGGTCAGCCCGCCAGCTCGTTCTTCCGAATTGAAGGGAGCAAGACGCATTGGACGGCGGATGCCATAGCCAGCGTACTCGGAAATGGGCGCTCCATCGTACTCCCCGAAGACTCGAGCCTGGTCCGCCGGGACGGACGGACTGTCCCGGTTCTGGGCTCGGTTTCGCCGATCCACGACAATTTTGATGTGCTGCTCGGCGTTGCTGCTGTATTTCGTGATGCGGCACGTATTCGGCAGGTCCACGATGAGCTTGCAGGCCGAATCGCGAAGATGGAAAACCAGAAGCGTCTTCTCGAGGTCTATTTCCCGGAGAACATGGTCGACTATCTCGTCGATCGGGACCATGGCGGAGAGCTTTGCGGCAAACACGTCCAGGCAACGACAATGTTCTTCGACCTGCGCGGCTCAACAGGCATAGCCGAAGGCCTGGCTCCGGCCCAATTTGCCGAGTTCCTGAGTTCCTATTTCGCCGGAGTTATGGACCTCACCTACGCAAATGGTGGTTCGGTCAACAAGCTGCTGGGAGACGGCATGCTGATCACATTCGGGTGCCCTTTTCCAGAAGAAAGCGATCCCGTGAACTGCGTACGCCTGGCCCTCCAGATCCGCGAATACACGCGTGCCTATAACGAATCGCGTCCGCCGTTCCTGCCCAGCGGCGTGCGCTTCGGCATCGGCATAGCAACCGGGGCCGTTTTTGCGGGAAACATCGGATACAGCCGCCGCATGGACTACACGGTTTTGGGAGACCCCGTCAATGTGTCCAGCCGCCTCGAGAAGATGACGAAAAAGGCAGGCCACGATATTCTCATTGATCATAGTACTTTTGAGCACGCAAATGTGGAGTTCGACATGGATTATTTGGGCGCATGCGCAATCCGCGGTCGGTCCGGCCCGGTCCGAGTCTATGCGCCGCGGTCACTGGCGTGAAAGGAAAGACAAGGGGTAAAGATGCGATGAACGTAACGAACAAAGAAGCCCAGCAGGTGCTCGAGGTAGAGGTCTTCCCTATCTGGGAGAACATACGTTCGGCCCGACAGGCCTGCGATGGCTTTTTCAGCCAGAACGGCTTCTCGGAAGAGCACAGGGAGGCGGTGTGCATGGTCGCTTCCGAACTACTGGAGAACGCTGTGAAGTACGGGCACTTTCCGGATGGCACAGGCATCCACCTGCGCGCAGAAGTCCGCAATCGTTTGGTCACCGTGGAAGTCGAAAGCCCCCTGAATCCGCGCGAAATGGACAACGTCCGTCGCCTCGACGATTTCGTTCAGTGGATACGGGGATACCAATCCCCGTTTCAAGCGTACCTGGAACGGATGAAAGCCGTCGCCGTTCAGCCAATAGACAGCGACGAGAGCGGACTGGGTCTCGTGCGGATCGCGTACGAGGGCGATGCCATACTCGATTTCTACGTGACCGGAGAGGAAGTGCTGCACGTCTCGGCAATCTTTCCATTTGAGAGGAAATAGCGATGAAACCAATCCAAACCTACAGGGAGCAGGAGCTCTGCGCGGAGGTTCGCGAAACGGCCGAGTCTATCGAAGCGCATTGGTCCGGCCGCAGTGAGCTGCGCAATCCGCGCACCTTCATGATACCGATACTGCTCGAAACACTGTCCGAAGGTGCGCGCAGCCAGAAGCGCGTCACCTGGAACTTCAAAGACATGGACTACATGAATTCGTCGAGCGTCACTCCCATCATCAAGGCCCTCGAACGGGCGCGCAGAGAAAGGCAGGAAGTCCATGTCATCTACCGCAAGAGTAAGAAATGGCAAGATCTCAGCTTTTCGGCGCTGCGCGTTTTTGCAACGCGGGATGGCCGGATTCAGGTGAGCGGCCTGGAATGAGCCTCGGTGCGGTACAGGAAGCTTCCGGAGAACTTCACCGCTCTTCCGGGGCCGTGCAGGTATGCGTGCTTGGTAGTACGTCCTACGCACTTTTCATCCGGGCCGCCCGCGACCTGAACGGGGCGCGTGACTTCGATGAACTTGTGCTGCAGCTGGGCGCGGAGCGCATCCGTTTGGGCCGATGCCGGTTTCTGCCTGCGGTCGAAGAAGCGGATCGGCGCACCGGTCACCTGGTGTTTCTGGAAGAGGTGTGCGACCTGCACGCGCTGCTGCGCGCCGGCGAGCGACGGGGCGCCACCGGGGGGCATTTCAACGTTCCGCTGATTCTGTCCCGCAAAGATCGGGTGCACCCGAGGTTCAAGGAGTACAGCGCCAACCTCCATTTCGAATTCAGCGTGTACAAACAGTTCTTCGATCAATTGGACCGCAAGCTGGCAGGAGAAAGCGCTGACGTGCGCGCGGAGCTTCAGCGCCTGACCCTGGAACGCGAAGGCGCAGATTTCCTCGCACATTTCGACGGGACGGTCGACCTGCTGAAGGATCTCACGGGGACCCTGAACCCTGAGGAACAGGACATACACGGCTACTTTTTTCGACAACAGGTGTGGGACTTCATCATGGACTCCCGACTGCTGTCGCGAACGAACCTGAAGCCCAAGGGCTTCGCGGGCGACTTCCAGATGCTCCAAATGATCTATGAAGACCGGGATGAAGGTGACACCATATTTTCTCGGTTGATGCACCGCTACCCGCTGCGAACTGGAGCCGCAGAGGCCGTTCGAAGCCGGCGCCGCCTGCTTCCCAAACTCCTCAATCGCGCGCGGGTGGCAAAGGATTCCGGCCGCGCGTTTCGGGTCCTCTCCCTGGCGAGCGGTGAAGCGGTCGAACTCGGCGACTACCTGACCGGCGCGGAAGTAGCCGAGGGTTTGGAACTAACGCTTCTGGACCAGGACGCCGAGGCCCTGGATGCGGCCCGTCATCTTTGCCTGGCCACATCCAAGCGGATCGGCCGGCCGGTCAAAGCGCAGTTCCGCTGCGAATCGGTCCGCACTCTGCTGCGCAGGCGTGATCCGGGCTCAGAGCTTGGGGAGTACGATTTCATCTATTCGATGGGCTTGTTTGACTATCTAACTCCCCCTACCGCCACAGCCCTCGTTCACCGCCTGGCTTCCATGCTCTGCTCAGGTGGAAGACTGGTTATCGGGAACTACCACGTTTCCAACCCCGATCGCGCCTTCATGGAATACTGGGCCGATTGGACCCTGTTTTATCGGAATGAAGCGGAACTCGTGGATCTAACGTCTGGTCTGCCCCTCAACAGCCACAATTTGTTTTTCGAGGACACGGGATGCCAAATGTTTCTGGAGGTGCAAAAGATATGAGTCTACTCGCGCATGAGCGGCCTTTCTTTTCTCAGACAGAATCGCAACCTTCCACACCTGTGGACTCCGCGGAGATTCCGCCTACTTTTCATGAGTACCTCTACCCAATCGTGGCAAACTGGCTGCGCGTCCTCGCCGTGCTGGGCATCGTTCTCGTGCCCCTCTTCTCGCTCCTCGACTGGTTCATTGCCCCACCGCAACTATTCTGGAGATTTGCCGCCTACCGGGCCGTCACCACGGCAATTCTCGTGCTCGAGTACGTCCTTATCCGCAGCTTTCGTCCCGGTGCCTGGAACAACCTCCACGGCTACGCATTCACCCTGGCCATCAGCGCCATGATTACGCACATGACAGTCGACCTGGGCGGTTTTGACTCCAGCTACTATGCAGGAATCAATCTCGTGATCATTGCCGTCAACATGCTGCTGTCGTGGTCCCCCGTTCACTCGCTCGTGAACGGCTGCCTGTCCCTGTCCATCTACGTGGGCCTCAACCTGTTATCGATGCAGGGCTTTGAAACGCGCAACTTCATCAACAACATGTACTTCGTCCTATCGACCATAGTGATCACCGTCAGCATCTCTTGGGTGAGGTACCGACTGGTGCATCGGGAATACCACCTCCGCTCCCGGCTCGTGGATACGAACCGGGCGCTCGAAAGGTCCCGGCAGGACGTCGTGCAGGCCCGAGACCGGCTCTGGGGGGAAATGCAACTGGCGAGGTTAATCCAGTCTGCGCTACTTCCGGACAAGCATCACATCGGACATTATGAATCGGCGGCAATCATGCTCCCAACCGACGTAGTCGGCGGAGACTACTACGACCTCATCGAAGCGGACGGAACACACTGGGTAGCAATCGGTGACGTATCCGGCCACGGTGTCGATTCGGGTCTGCTCATGATGATGGCCCAAACCAGTCTCTACTCAGTCATACAGGCGCGCCCGAACTCCGGGCCGGCAGAAGTATTGATCCACGCCAATCGAGTGCTGAAAGACAACATCCAGCGGATGGGCGCGGAACTCTACTTCACAGTCCTGCTGATGCGGCTCGAAGCAGACCGAGTGGTCTACGCCGGGAAGCACACCGATTGGCTTCTCTACCGGGCAGGCACTGCCGAAGTGGAGATGCTGCCGACAGTTGGCACATGGCTGGGGATCACGGACGACCTCGATGGCCACCTCCATGATTCCAGCGTTGCGATAGGGCGCGGGGACATCATCATGCTCTTCACGGACGGAATTACTGAGAGTCGCAACGCTGCGGGAGAATTCTTCGGAGAGGAGCGACTTGCGCTGCTCCTGGAGAAGAATGCTCGGGAACCCATAAAACGGATCGGTCAATCGGTCCTCGACAGCATCATGACCTTCAGCCCCAACCAAACCGACGACATTTCCCTGGTCCTGTTGCGAAACCGCGGCTATGCAACGGCCATGCCGCGCTGACGGTTTCTTCGTCGTCGAGTGGCTCCGTACCGTCACGAGTCCCAGTAGCGGATGGTACCAATGGACGCAGGCGTCTTACCGATATACAGTCGAAATGACCCCGTTGCGGAGTTGCAAGCGATGGAGAAAGAGGCTGACATCGACCGGATCGCCGAAACCGTGGTGCAGGGGTGGGTGGTCTTCGTCGAGGCGGGCCTTCTCTCACCGACTTATCGATTGGCAAAGCGACACTATCCACATCGGGAGGCTGCGGAGCTCGCCCTGTTGGACTGCTACATGCGCTTCTGTGCGGTACCGGACCGCGCCCGACTCTTCTCCGATCCGGTCTACTTCCGCGCGTACGCGCGGCTATTCTCCGAGGAACTGTCTCGGTTCGCCGGTCTGAACGCGGCGGACCAGCTTCGCCTCGGAAAGCGCCTTTGCCGCCACGTCCGCCTGCTGTGCGCGGAAACTCGGGCCCACGAAGAACGGGATCGGCACACACTGCTCAAGGCCGTCTTCGGTCTTTGTTCTCGCGAGGAGCGGATCCTCGAGGCCTACGCACGGCGCGGTCGTTTTCAGAAAGCGGTTGGCAAGCGCCCCCCGCACGTGGATGCTCTGATTCGGATGTTCCCGGTCCTCGCGCTCGAGGAAAAGCTTTCGGCGCTGCGTCGGCCCGAGGCGGGATAGCCAGGCTGCCTCGATGTGATAGAAGATGGAAGTCGAGCTATGGAAACCCATGACATCCACAGTCAACCGCTCGACACTCTCCGGCTCCTTGTATTAGAAGACAACCCTGTGAGCCGGGCCCTGCTCCAGGAGAATCTGCGTTTCCTGGGTGCGCAGGTGCGTGCCTGCAGTACGGCGGGCGAGGCCTGCGCACTGCTGGCCGCCGACCCTTTCGATTGCGTACTCACCGACGTTCACCTCCCGGATGTGGCGGCGGCCGATTTGCCGGGAAGGCTGCGCCCCCATCCCGATGGCCCCCCGCTCATCGCTTTAACCGGTGTTGTGGGGCAGAGAAACCGGCAGGCGCTGGTGCAACATGGGTTCCATGTTTGCCTGGCGAAACCTGTGGACCTGCAAACGCTCGTGAGCACAATTCTCTCGGTGTGCCCCGAGACCCGGAAATGATGTGCGCTTGCGGCTGCGCTTCCTTGCCGCGGGAACTGCGCACGCAAACCTGTAGAACCCCTCATGTTGTTGGTGACCTCGCTCGGTGCAGATGAATTGGATCTTTACACCGGCCTGCGGCCAAACAGCATCAGCCCCACGAACGAGAGAACGGTCTTGCCTTCCTGATTGACGAGTTCGTTTTGCGCGCGCACGAGGCCCACGTTGCCCCGGAAGGGGCGACATTCCAGGATCGTGAAGTGACCCGTGAGCGTGTCCCCCGGTCGCACGGGCCGCTTCCAGCGCAGGTCCTCAACGCCGGGGGAACCCATGCCGGCCGCCCGGTTCACCATCGAGTCCACAAACAGCCTCATGTAGAGCGCGGTGGTCTGCCAGCCGCTGGCGATGAGGCCGCCGAACATCGACGCGGCGGCCGCCCCCTCATCGACGTGAAACGGCTGCGGGTCATAGCGCCGGGCGAACTCGAGAATCTCCTCCTTGGTCACCACACAGGATCCCAAGGGGTACTGCATTCCCGGCGCGAGGTCTTCGAAGTACAGCATCGCTCAGTTCACCGGCGACGGCATTTCCCGGCAATTCGAAAGCAACTGCCCGCGCGGCCAGCGTAGCTCCAACCAAGAACTGCTTGCCGGCACAGGAGGTGCTCCGCGACATTCGTGCCTTATGAAAAAGCTTGGCCTGGTTCTCGGCATTCTGGTGGGAGCGGTCGTCGCACTTCTGCTGGCCGTAAATGTGTACTTCTCGATGACGCCAGGCTTTGCGGACAGGTGGCCCATCCAGAAGGAACACCTTCCCTACTTTCGCGAGTCGTACGAAGAAAACCGGGAAGCATTTCGAGCCGCCTGCGCCGGCACCGCCCGGACTGCGCCGGGAACCAGGGCCGGGAGTCTCTCTGTCGCAAGCGGCAAAGCCAGGGACCTGAGCATCGACACGTGCTTCGTACCTTCGCCCCGCCGCACGCATCTGCTCATCGTCACGGCCGGGGTCCACGGGGGAGAAGGATATGCTTCGAGCGCCGTGCAGCGCCGCCTGCTGGAAAAACTGGCGGCGAAGCGCGACCGGCCCGAGTTGTTTTTCGTCCACGGCGTCAACCCGTTCGGCATGAAGTTCTTTCGGCGGGTAACCGAGAACAATGTCGACCTGAACCGCAATCACGAAGCGGACACCAAACTCTTCTCCGTCAAAAATCCCGGCTACGCAGAAGTAAAAGATCTGCTCAACCCGACCGGGCCGGTTTCACTTTCGTCCTTCACGCATCGGTTCTTCCCGCTCCGCGCCGTCTTCAACATAGCTGTGAAGGGCATGCCCAAGTTGCGCCAGGCGGTACTTCAAGGACAGTACGAACATCCGCTGGGCATTTACTTCGGCGGCAAGCAGTTCGAACAGCAGAAGGGTCTTCTGGAAGGAGTTTGGCGCGCCGCGGCGGCAGGGCGCAAGTTGGTGCTTCTGGTCGACCTCCATACCGGCTACGGGGAACGCGGCACGGCTCACCTCTTTCCGAACGCTCCGAAGACCGACGCGATCCGCAAACTCACCGAGCGGGTCTTTGCGGGCATGACCATCGACTGGGGAGATACGGGAGATTTCTACACCACCTACGGCGATTTCTCGCAGTACATTGGGCAGCTCATGCCGGCCAGCACGAACTACGTTCCCATGGTCCTCGAGTTTGGCACGTTGGACAGCCAGACCACGCGCGGCTCGATCGATTCGATCCATCGCACCATTCTCGAAAACCAGAGCTACCACTACGGTTGCGCTTCCGAAAGCGACTGCGCCGCGGTCCGCAAGACGTACCGAGAGATGTTCTATCCTTCATCGCCCGCGTGGCGTTCTCGGGTGATGCAGGAAGGGGAGCGCATCGTCACGCTGGCCGTAGCGAGGATGCTCCAGATGTGAGCCGCGGCCGGGCGCACGGCCTGACACGCGCAAACCGTTCTACCGGTAGATGCCGCGCTCGGGATCATCGCCCTCGCCCGGCGCGTAGCCTTCATAGTCCGTCCACTCGTTGTCTTCGTTGATGCCCTGCGCGTAGCGCGTCTCCCAATCGTCCTTCTCGCGGGCCACCGGATGGCGGAGGCGATGCCACACCGCGGCCCCCACGCCCACGAGCGCGCTGTAGAGATGCGCCTCCCACGACACGCGCTCGACCGTCGGAAAGACTCCCCAAATCATACTCCCGTACAGAAACGTGACCAGCAGTGCCAGGGCGATGGAGGCACGATCCCGGCGCAGCACGCCCGCCATAAAGATGAAACTCACGAAGCCGTAGTTCAGGCCGCTGGCGCCGATGTGAAAGGCCGGTCGCCCGAGGAGCCAGACACTGAGTCCACCGACCACGTACACGGCCAGCGCTACCCGCCCGGCCACCGCGCGATAGTGATAGAACAGGGCCGTGCAAAGCACGAACAGGGGCAGCGCGTTGGCGAAGAGATGACTCCAGTCGCCGTGGATCAGGGGTCCCGTGACGACGCCACCCAGGTGGCGGAGACTTCGAGGGAAGATGCCCAGAAACGAGAGCGAAACACCCAGGGTATCCTCCATCAGCCGCAGCGCGGCCAAGAAGGCGACGGTCCCGCCGGCCGTTAGAGCGCACTTCCGCAGCCGCCGCAGATCCTCTCGATGCTCCTCGTCCACGCCAGCGGCTCCCATCGGGTGTACCGGAACGGACCCGGAACGCGAGTCAATCCCGTCGTCGGGTCAGGCGCGCTTGCGGCGCGAGCCGCCCGGCGGCCGAAACTTGACCTTCTGCGTTTTCAGACGCAAATGCACGGTTTGGGCGTGGCAGCCGGCCAGAGCGGCAATCTCGCGAATGGACTTCCCGCGGCGGTACAGGGCCGCCATCTGCCGTGGCGAAAGGCTGCCCACCGGCATCGTCTGCCCACAGAAGGGGCAGCGTTCCCGATTGCTTTTCGTAGACATACTATTTCTTCCGTCTGGGTGCGCCCACCGGACGCATCTTGACGCCCTGATGCTTGAGGCGTTCGTGAACGGTGGCCTGATTGATCCCGGCGATTGCCGAAATCTGACGAGTGGACATCCCCTGGCGGTAGAGCCTGGCGATCTCTTTGGCGCTCATGCCGATGGGCAGGAGCTTGCCACAGATGGGGCAGTAACCCGAGCGGTGTCCACCGCGCCTTGCCGCTACTTTTGTGGTCGAACGACCGGCTGACTTCCGCTTCTTCTTGGCCATCGAATCTCGGCAGGCGACGGGCGCCCGCTCACTATCAGAAAGCAGCATGAGCATCCGAATCGACAAGCACTTCGAAGTCCTTGCGTGCGGGTGAAACCGGTGATAAAAATCACGCAGAAACATTGACAGAAGTCAACGCAAACCCGACATGTGCGGCGATCAGCCCTCGCGGCACATGCCTGCCTTCACCAAGGAGAATCGTATGAACTTTCATTCGCCTGCGCGGCCTTTGTCGATCTTGGTCCTCGCCGGCGCTGCGTTCGTTCCCGTCGGGGCAGATAACATTCGACTGAAAGATGGTTCGTCCCTCGAAGACGTCCAGATTGTTGGCCAAACTCCGACAGAAGTCCAGTACATCGAAGAACGTGGCGGGAAGGCGAAGTCGCTCGTCAAAAGCCTGATTCGTCGGGTCGAGTACAGAGAGGTCGACTGGCGCGCCAAAGAAATCGCGGCGTTGCGCAAGCGGGCGGAGGCGGCCCGCAAGAAACTGGAGGAACTCCGTCGCGCGCAGGCCGAGGATCCGGAATTCGTCGTGCGCGAACAGCTCGGACGCTTGAAGACCCTGGAGTTGCCGGAAGCCGCACGCGCGGCCAAACTTTCGGACCGTCGCATGCAACTTCGCCGGGAGCGGGAGGAAATGGCGAGGTTGCGGCCCAAGGGAGCCGCCGAGCGCGAAGACCTCCGCAAGCGTCGCACCCAGATTCGCACGGAACTCCAGGAAATCGAAAGGGAGCTGGCCACCACGGAAGTACAGCTGGGCCGCGCGTACGCGGCTTCGGTCCCCATCCTGGAAGGCGTGCGCACCGAGTTAGATCGGGCCGTCGGACTCATGCAGAAGCAGAAGAGCCTGGCGCGCGAGGATCGCAGCGCGGAAAGCCTGGAGCGGGACGTCGCTTTGGCCGAAGCCGCGCACGGGCAGACACGCGCAGCGGAAGCCTACCGTGGTTCTCTGTGGCGTTCCCTGGTGCTGCCGGGCTGGGGCCATCTACATCGCGGGGACCGTTGGGGCGGCTTTGGCTTCCTCGGCGGTTTTTCGGCCTCCCTGATCTATTTGTGGAGCACGCGCGAAGCCATGGAAAGCGCGCGGGCAGCGTATCAGGATTCGGGTCCTGCGGCTCTGGGTTTCGCGGGCAGCGCGGGGATCGCCGCTGCGGCGTTGTACTACGGTGAGCTCGGAGCGGACTATCGCGCCAAGACGGCGCGCTTCAACCAGGCCCTGCTCCTGGTCCCCGCCATTTGGGTGGCGGCCTTCATGGACACGGCATTCTTCTTGAATGCGCGCCTGGAATCGCGCGGGCCATCACCGAAGAAAGCGGCTCGCACGGATCCCGGTTTCACGCTGGGAGTACAACTGGCGTGGGAAGGACGCAGCATTCGGAATCGAGCGCGCACGCAGTAGACAGGGACGAAGCCACGGGCAGGACGGACCAAACAATATGAAGACAATCACCAAAACGATCATCACAGCCGGGTTCTTGGGCCTGGTCATTGCTGCAGGCGCCTGCGTCCAGGCGGAAGACTCCGTTTTCGATCCGAACCTGCCCATCGGCGCAGTCAGTTGGAGCGGTGTGGCGGCGGCCACTTCACAGGGGGCGACTCAGTCGGGGCCGGAAATCAATGTTAAGGTGGCGGGCACCGATACCAATTCGGGCGGCAACTACTTCGCCGGAACCGCGAGCACGGCCATCAGCTTCACAATCGAGAATACCGGGGGCGGGACTCTGAACCTGACCGGCGCCAATCCCATCGTTGTCACAGGCGCGCAGTTTTCACCCGTCAATCCAACGCCCGACGCCACTGCCATCGCCGGAGGCGGGAGCACCGCCTTCACTGTGAACTACACACAGGCCACCGGTTCGGTCGGCACGGTGACGATCACCAACGATGACAGTGACGAAGGAAGCTACCTGATCAACCTGACCGGAGAGTGTGGCGTCTGCTGACGCCGCCGGGGATCAGACCAACTTCTTGATGCAGCGCTGATTGGGGCAGGCCGTGTAGTCGATCGCGCAATCCCGAAACTGCACGCCCGAAAGGGTATCATCCGGGCGCAATTCCACCAGACAATCGAGCAGGGTGAAATCGTCCGGCGCAAACAAGCGGCCCGGCGAGCGTGGTTCGGCGGTCAGAATCTGTGCTGGCATTTTGGGCCTCCTGCTGCGTCGGGCTGCCGGGCAACCCCTCTCGCAAAAGAGGTCATTCGTGGTCGGAAACCGACCTGTGTATGTAGTCTGAATATCGACTCGACGAGGGCGCTCGGTTGAGGCGGGCGGGGAGCTTTTTCGCGATGCGGCTGCAATCCACGAAAGCCCGCCGGGAGGCGGTCGATCGAGCCACTGCGGCCACACCTCGCACCCAACGCGGGGTCTACCGGCCCACGGCGGACGCAAATTCCAAGAAGCTCCAGGACGCCGAAGGTGGCTTCTGCGGAAGGTAGCCAAGGTCGTGAGCACGCTGGAGAAGATGAAGCCGGTTGCTCGACCGAATGAGAGGAGGCCGAAGAGGCTAACCTGACGCGCGATTTCCAAAGTGGCCAGTCAATGAACGTTCGGATTGAAACTCATCCACTGCCCGGATCAGGCGGCAAACCGGTCCGGAATGAAACGCCTGGTCGCTTGGTTTTTCGCGCGATGATGGGCCCAACGCGATGGCCCAAGTGAACCCGACAGCCGCCAGCCCGATCGCCCACGACCCGGCGGAGCCACACGACCCGATCAGTGGTCGTTGCGATCCATGTCCGGCGTGTAGTAGCGAGCCTGGTTGCGGCCGTTGTGCTTGCAGGCGTACAGCGCCCGGTCAGCCCGCTCGATCAGCGAGCGGTTCATCTTGTCCTTTTCCGGATCGAAGCTGGTCACGCCGATGGACATGGTCACCTTCATCGTGCGCCCCTCGCTCTCCACCGTCATGGCTTCCACGGTGCGACGAATGTTCTCGGCCATCTCCATGGCCGTGTCTTTGTCCGCGCCCGGCATCACGAGACAGAACTCTTCGCCGCCGTAGCGAGCCGCAAAGTCCGTCTTGCGGGCTGAATCGATGAGTACGCGCGCCACGGCCTTGAGGACCTCGTCTCCGGCCTGGTGACCGTACGTGTCGTTGAAGTTCTTGAACTTGTCGACATCCGTGACGAGCAGCGCGAGCTGAGTTCCCCGTTTCGTCGCCTTGTCCCGTTCTTCTTTGGTACGGCTCTGGAAGTACGCATGGTTCTTCAGGCCGGTCATCATGTCCACGGTAGCCCGCTCGTACAGCCGGGCATTCTCCACCGCAATCCCGCCGAGTGAAGCGAGGTCGACGAGATACTGACGTTCCGACTCGTCGTACTGACCGCCAACGACCTTTTCTCCCAGAACGATGAGACCGATCACCTTGCCCTTTGCCTTCAGGGGTACGACCAACTCGGCCCCCATCTCGCGCAGCAGGTCCACGGTGGCCTGTCGTGAGACCTTTTCCTCGAGTTCGCGCAACGTCAGGCTGCGGTTGTTCTGCTCGAAGAAGGAAATGGCCGGCGAGTCCAGCGGAATCCGGTACGCTTCGAGCGGGCGATTCAGCTCGAAACCCTTGTAGCCGTCCACCAGGGCCACGTGGTCAGCATCCATCTCGGGCGTCAGGAACATGCCCGCCTGCATGGTCTGGACGTGCGCCATGCACATGTCCAAGACCGCCTGGATCAGGTACTCGAAGTCGAGCGTGGAATTGAGGGCCCGGGAGATCTCGATGAGCTGCCGCTGGTCGTAGATCTTCTTTTCGTAGTGCTGAATCTCGTCTGGGATGGAAACCGACATTTGTGACATTCTCCTACGGCCCCGCCTCCCTGGTCAAGCGCGCAGTCTGCGCGGGAGAACACTGCGGGTCAACCAAGAAAAGCGGGCAGTGCCGGTGGGGCTTGGGTTTGGTCCAGGTGACCGGCGCCGCCCAAGGACCGACCCGGGTGCGCTCGCTACTCGCCCCAGTCGGGCGCGCCGTCGTCGGCAGCGGAGGAGTGGGCGATGAAGGCGGCTCGACTCCCGTCCAGGGGTAGCACCCAGAGATCCGTGGAGCCAGCCCGCGCGGACCCGTACGCAACATAGCTTCCGTCACGCGTGACGGCCGGGGTCAGCGCATTGACTCCCTCGGCCGTCAGCACGTACACAGTCCCATCGCCATCCAGGTGCGACCGGCAGATCTCATTGTTGGCGCCCGGACGCGTGGAGTCGAAGTAGACCCAACCATCGTCGGCCACAGAGGGGCGCTGATCCGCGGTGGAACTGGTGTCCGAAACCTGCCGCGCATTTCCGCCGTCCGCGTCCATCACCCAAATCTTCGTGGGGCCGGACCGGTTGGAGTGGAACACGATGCGACCGTCCTTCGCCACAAACGGATCTTGGTCGTTTCCTGCATACGTGGTGAGCTGCGTGGGTGTCCCGCTCCCGTCGGCGTTGGTCACCCATATGTCGAGGTTCCCTCCTCTATCGGACTGAAAGTAGACGAGTTGTAGGCTTCGGGCCGGCATGCCCCCAGACCCAAGATCAGGCTGATCGCGAGCCCGAAGCGACCGGGTCTATGACGAAAGCGTCGGAACTTCATCGAGCACATCGAAGGGTGTCGCCTCATGAACTGACTTTGGCACTACGAAGAGCGGCTGTCGACTCGCCTTGCAATCAGAGACGTCGGTTCAGGGCCCATGGCGCCCTTTCCCAGAAGATCTGGCGCTTCCGGCGGGGGCAGACTGCTTCGCCGAAACTCCTTTGGTGAAGTACCCACCAGAAGTCGGAACAGCCGATTGAATGCCGCCTTGGATTGGAAGCCTGACTCGTACGCAATGTCGAGGATCGTACGGTCGGATTGCGATGCGTCCCTCAGCAGCCGAGCCGCCTCGGCCACCCGAAAAGCGTTCACATAGGTATGGAAGTTCACCCGCAGCTCCGCGTTGATAGTCATCGAAAGGTGGTGCACGGGCACCTGCAGTCGGCCCGCCAGGCTCCGCAGCGAAAGCCCCTCGTCCAGAAACGGACGCTGCGAACGCATGAAGCCGTCGAGAATTGCCAGCAGCGCCCGCCTGTCGTCAGGTTGCACCGCCTGCTTCGCGTAGAGTCGCGGCCCGGCTTCAACGGCGGCCGGCACCGCGCGCGACGGCACGGCTCGAAACAGGTCCGGCTGCTCCACGAGCCGCTGTAATACGGCATAGATCAACGCGAGCATCAGCAAGCCTTCGACGGGAGTCACTGGGCCGTACGCACGCGGTCCGAGGATTTGGTTGGCGATCGCCAGCACACCGGGCACACTCACGATCAGGGCGAGGACCGCCACGTAGAAGCGCAACCAGGAGGCCTGCTCGTGCGAGGCGCCGGAAAACTCCTGCTCGTACTGCCTGCGCCCGCTGGCGATGGCGGACCAAGCCCCGACAAGACAGAAGAGCGACCAGACCGACAGAGCAAGAAAGTAGCAGATAGTGTAGCTGCGAAGCGGCTCCACCTGATCGGACACAGCACGCACATCCCGGGCGTGCGGCACAAACGCAAGCAGGAGCGCGTGCGCAGCCACTCCGGCAAGGCTCAGGGCCAGCGCCCCGTATGCCCAGGGGCGGGGAAAGGGGAGGCCAAAGGTCGCTCGAACGTAGCCCAGAGCGAATGGGGCCGCCCAGAACAAGAGCGGAAAAGCCAGCAGCGGCAGGACGACCGCCACTGCGCTTTGCACGAGGAAGAAATAGCGCAGAAGCGAAGCGACGGCTGCGATGACGAGGCTGCCCGCAAGGTACAGGGTACCCCGTTGCCTGTCGCGGGCGCGAAACAACAGCAACGCGCCGACCAGGGAAAGGCCAATGCTCGATAGCGCCACCGCCTGGGACAGGGGATTCATGTTTCTGGTTCCTGGTCCGCGCGCTCGCCCACGGTTCAAACGTCCTCACGCCGTCGCCGGTCGCAATCCATTCCAGCGCGCGGAGTGAACTGGGCGGCGAAAGTCCTTGACTGACTGCCCCGTTGCCTGATCCTTGGCAAGAACACCGCGCGGTAGAGCAGTTGGTAGCTCGTTGGGCTCATAACCCAAAGGTCACAGGTTCGAGTCCTGTCCGCGCTAATGAACTCGCCGGCCGCCTGGGCCGGCGTTCTTGTTTCACGGCGGAGTAGCTCAGTTGGTTAGAGCAGTGGAATCATAATCCACGTGTCGGGGGTTCGACTCCCTCCTCCGCTACATCCCTACAGCCGGAATACCCGCAACGCATTCTCACGCAGGAAGGCCCGTTCCGATTTCGGGGACAGGCCCAATCCCCGAGCCTGGTCGGCACACTTCTGGATGTCCAGGTGGGGATAGTTCGTGGCATACATCACTTTCCGGCGACCCCACGTCTTCATGTAATCCAAGAGCGCCCGCGGGTAGGTCCTCGGCAGGTGGGCGGAAGTGTCGATGTAGAAGTTCTCGTGCTTCATGAGCAGGCCGATCGTCTCGTCGACCCAGGGGTAGCCGAGGTGCCCCCCCACGACGGTCAGCTCCGGGAAATCGAGCAGGACTTCGTCCAGGTAGGGCACCGGTCGGCCCGTATCGGAAGGCATGAGCGGGCCCGTTTGTCCGATCTGGGTACAGAAGGGGACACCCAGTTCCACGCAGCGAGAGTACAGCGGGTAGTACAGGCGGTGGTTGGGCGGGAGCTTCCACAGCCAGGGGATGACCCGCAGCGCCACAAATCCGTACTCACGAACCGCCACGTCGAGTTCCCGAACCGCCTGTGCGGGCCTGGCCAAATCCACCGCCGCCATCCCGTACAGGCGACCGGAGTGGTTCTTTATGTAGTCATACAATTCACTGTTGCTTACGATGGACTGGCCGGGCCTGGACCAGGCCGATAGGATCATCCTCTCGACGCCGGCCTGGTCCATGGCGGCCACGAGTTCGACGGCCGGCACATCCCTGCTCAGCACTCCGGAGGAACCGGAGCGCCGCAACAGGTCGGCCACCTCAGGCACGAGCGCGCCCAGCCGTCCGAGACTTGGCTGTCCCCAGACGTCAATCAAGCCAGCCTGCGCGCCCGCCCCCA
>CAZPFB010000033.1:0-21060 GCA_964585735.1 uncultured Leptospiraceae bacterium | reverse complement strand
CCCCACGAATGAGATGAGGGCGAGCGCTCAGGCAATTCCGTCAAACCGGAAAGCGAGAGGCCGGTGGCCTATTCCTTGATGCCGAGCACGCGACGGATTTCCGCCCACGACGCCTGACGCGCTTTCTCGAAAGCGGGCCCGGTGGTTTCGCTCGGGCTATCGATGTGCGTGGAGAGGGCCTCCCCCTGGGCTTTGAGCAGGTTGCAGACGCCAATCAAATCGGAGACATACTTTCGATCCTCCGCCGTCAGGGGAGTCTTCTGAACGGCCGTCAGATGCTGGGTCGTGGAGCGGATGAAGTGCATGACCGAACCCAACACGGGTTTGGTTTTCTCTTTGTCGTAGACCCCTTTGGCGTGTGCATCGGCCAGCATCCCGATGTTGAGAAACGTCTGGAAGGCGAAGGCGGCGGACAGAGCCCCGATGGCCTCGAGGTGCGTGGAGTTACCGGACTGACCTGCGGGAGCAGCCGGAAGTGCGGTAGACGAAACACAAATGGCAAGACAGAAGGCGAGAATGGGTTTGCGCAGCATTCCCGAACTTGAACTGGGGCGCGGCGCAGCACAATCCTTTTCGCATGCGCCAAGAAATTTGTCGGCGCCGGGCGGATGGCGTTTCAGGGCGCGCCCACGAGCGGCCCCGGTTCTTGGCCGCGCAGAAAGGCACTGCGACCCTCCGAATCGAGCTCGATCCAGGCACAGGGCAGCGAAAGCCCGGCGCTCTCCGCATCGATAACGCAGAGGTCCTTCCATTCGAGGATGCCCCGGACGCGATGCGTCGGCATGAGACCGTGCCCCTTCCAGAAATCCAGCACGCTTTCGACTTCGTCCTGGGTCAGCGCCCCCTCTCGCAGAAGGTACCCGTCATGCCAGAGGGTGAGTCCCAGTTCAACCGCGCGGTCGTGCAGCAACCCGTCGAAGCCGCCCGGATAGGCGGACTCGCGAATGGCGGCGACGGGCACCAGGACGTTGAGGTGTTCCAGAAAGACGGCCACAGGCGCACCCCTCATTAGGGGCGCGCCCTGGCCTCGCGGTGCGAAAAATCTGCGGGCAGGCCCGGACCAACGCTATTTTTTGACCAGGCCCTGCAGGTAGTTCACCCGGCGCTGCTTCTCGGGGGATTCCCATTCCCGATCCGAAAAGTCGGAAGCCTGGTAGGTGGCCGTCTCATGGTCCGCGGCCGGTTCGATGTGCTCATAGAGGGGCTCGGTGTGCCGCACCTCTCCGAGGGCCTGCCCGCTTTCGAGCGCGGCCCGCAGCCGGTCCGGCGTGACCGGTGAGTTGTCGCGGCGGCCGCGGATATTGCGTACTACATACGGACCGCCCAAATTCCGGTCGCGGATGACCTTGCCCCAGAAGGTGAACTCGACCGAATGAGAGCCGGCACCCAGACGCCCTTCGAACGACGCGCTGGCTACGAACTCGCGGTCGCCTTCCTTTTGCTGGAGGTTCGCGTCGAACTTGTAGTAACCCTCTTTTAGAACCTGAACCGGGACGGTCACCACCAGGTGCCCCCCGCGCAGGCTGTCCCGAGCGCCCTTTCCGAAGCGGGCCACGACATGCGGTGTGCTGAACCAATCCACGCGTTGCACGTGCGGTCGGCCTTCCACCGTAAACTCCGCTTCGAGGTAGAGCGGGCCCCAGTCCTTGGTTCCCGGACGGACGAGAAAGGTATAGAGCAGATCTCCCGCTTTGGCGTCCCCGTTGTTGCCGTCGTCGCCTACGGCAACGGGCGGCAAGGAGCCCACCAGCTTCCGGTCCAGCTTCACGTAGGTCTTGGCCTTGATGTCCTTGATCGGGACACGCGGTAGCTTCGGATCTGCAGAGTTGAAGCAGTAGAGGTAGACCCGAAAGTCGCTCTTGCCAATGGAGATGGTGCGTTCCGGAGTCAGCTTGCAGCGGGCAGAAGACAGCTTGGCTTCTTTGGAACACTTGGCGCCGCCCTCGACGGGTTCGCAACCCTCAGCTTTCTCCGCGATGACGCCGATGGCCGGGCGATCCCCGTCATAGGGCTCCAGCAGGTCGCGTTGCCCCGCGTGCAGCGGTCGGCTGAAGGGCGGATACTGCGCCCATCTACGATACTGTTCGAGAACTTCCTGAGGATCGTCTTTCACCATGGGAATGTCCCCTTCCATGGTGATGGTGGGATCTTTGCCGGAACTCATGACATCATCCATCTTCTTGCCGGAGGAAGTGTCTTCACCGGAAAGCAGCCACAGCGTGACCACGCCCAACACCACCACCAAAGCGATTCCCAAACCGACCATCTTCTTGTTCACGGGCAACCCTCCCCAATCCGTTTGATGTCCGCAATCCAGAGCTTGCGGCCGCTATCGTTCCAGCCTTCCGCCGCTCGCAGCTCAATTTGACCTGACCGATCCACTCGAAAAAACGCACGCCCACTTTCGGAAACATTGGACGTGCTCTGCAACCAGCATTTCGGAAACGACCGCGCCACTGTCATGCTCCCCGTAGCCCTGGCGACCTGTTGCACGACCTTTGCCGTGTGCACGAGAAACTGCGCGCCATCCGGCGACCACGCCACGTTGGGAACACCGGGCGCCCCACTCCAGGCGAGGCGGACTACCCTTCCTGCTCCGAGGCGACCCTCCTGCCACGGACGCAGATCCACGGAAACCTCGCCTGTGGGTTTCTGCAGCGTAGCCGAAGTTGTAAGGATGGCGAGGGCTTTTCCGTCCGGAGAAGGAAAGGCGCCCAGGAGCAGGTCCGGGGGGTGCACGAGCACTTCCGGCCGCGCATTCCCGCCACCACCAGCCGGCAAACTGACCAACTCGCGGGGCCGTCCGCCCAACTCGTCCGTAGTGCCGCGAATCAGGACAAGTCGATCTCCCAGTCGGTACAGCGAGTTTTCGAGCGCCCAACCCGGGAACGAAGCGATCTCACGCCCGGCCCGCTCCGCTCCCTGGAAGTCGTGGCGCAGGATCACCGTGCGGTAGTTGCGCGTAATGGTTCCCTGATTCAGGGCGAACCAATGCGCCTTGCTCTGGAAGCGCTGCTCCATTTCGAAGAAGGTGGACTCCCCGTCCCAGCGACCCGAAGTCCAGGTGCGCTCGTCATGCCAGAAGAGCACGCGGCAGCCGAGCAGGCTCACGAGCAAAAGCAGTGAGGCGAGGCGAAGGGAGGACCAGGGGGTCATCGGGGCTTTCCTCGGGAGGCCACGACCTCGACGGACCACGACGGCGAACACTGCGCGAACTGGTTCTACGAGAGTTGACATCCGGTGTGATCTCCGCAAACAAGAAGGGCCGGACGAGTCCGGCCCTCCAAGTCACGACAAGAGACTACGCTCAGCGGCGATTGTAGTGGCCCATGGCCGTCTTGTGCGTGTGGCTGGTTCCGCCCTGGTAGATTGTGTAGAACGGGGTCCAGCGATAGTAGTAGCGGTAGCAGGTGGCAAACGGATTCCAGCCGCTCCAGCACGTGTACGATTCGGTCAGTCGACCGTTGCCCGTGGCGCAATGCGCTTCCACGTCCGCAACTTTGTTCACGTTGCACAGCGAGTGGTTGGCCACGACGCCGTCGTCGATGCCCGGCAGGAACATCCAGGTGATGTAAAGCGTTTCCCCATCCTTGCCTTCACCGGAGGTGGTGTAGTAACGAAGACCACCGGATTGGTTGTGATCGAAACCCGAACGCGCGCCGCTGGTGCTGACGGAGTGATCCAGTTCCCCGCCGTAGTTGCTCCAGCCGGTCCAACCCAGATAGGTGTTGGCGATGTCAGCAAGCTCCGAGCCACCGGCCGCGCTGGCCATGAGCTGGATGCGACGGATGTTGTACCACGTGGAGGTGTACGGATACTTTCCAAAGAAGGCGGAAACCACAAGGCCGCCCGTCGAGTGCGTGTAGATTTCGCAATCATTCGAGCCGGTGCAGAAGGTGTTGAGCGCGTTGTAGAGCTGGCTGGCTGCCCCGCAGCTGTTCCAGCTGTAAGCACCACCGCTTTGCTCTCCGTCGAAGCCGACGTAGCGCACGTTGGCAATTCCGGTCGGGGTGTAGCCCCAGCCGCTCCAGTAGCCGTTCACGTCGGAAGTGCCGCTGGAAAGCGTGGTCAGTGAACCGCAGTGGTTCTTGGCCGAACGGCCGTGAACGAACAGGCGGTAGGTGGTGGCCGAAAGCGCGCTCCCTGCGAGGAAAGCGACCAGGCCAGCAAGCAAAATCAGTTTTCGCATGATGAACTCCTTGCCGGGGAATTGTATGTGTTCCCGGTGATGGGGGCAAGTCTATAGCCCCACCCCAAAAGATCAAGCCCTTTTCGTGACACCGCGTCAGAAACTGTCGAACTCTGCCGGTTTCTGGTCCGATTCGACCGATCCGGCGAGCTCCAGAGTCGTACTTTCGCCTTCCAGAAGGAAGGTCACGCTGGCGACCGCGTACAGGCGGAGGTCCACATCCTTGCCTTTGACGCGGACATTGCGCACCTCGCTGACCGTGACGTTGTCCCGCACCCTTTCAAACACCGCTTCGCCAACCAGGACGCCACCGCGGACGGACTGCTTCTCGATCCGGGAAGCCGTGTTCACGACGTCGCCGATGACGGTGTAGTCCATGCGGTGCGCGGTCCCAATGTTCCCCAAGATGACCTGACCGGTGTTGATGCCGATGCGCAGGTTCACGGGCTCTTCTCCCGCGTTGCGACGAAACGCGTTGAGTTGGTGAAACTGGTTTTGGATCTCGACCGCGGCCACGACTGCCTGCAGGGGCTCCGGGAACACGGCCATCACGGCGTCCCCCATGAACTTGTCGACGATGCCACGGTGCGTCTCGATGGCCCGGACGCAGACGCCCAGAGACTGATTCAGGAGCTCCATCACCAGGTGGGGTGCCAGGCTCTCTGCTTTGTGCGTGAAGCCTTCGAGATCGGCAAACAGAATCGTCCGGTTTTCCACCGCGTCCGTGAGGCGATTTGTGCCGAGGCTCACGGCGTCGCGCGCCTTTTCGAGAACCGAGGGCGGGATGTATGGCTCGATCAGACGCTGAATGTTCAGGTTGTCGACGATGGCGCCCTCGCGCAGAACGCCGGATCCCTGGAGGGAGACTTCCTGCCACAGCGTCTCCACCTGGCCGGCTGCGGACAGATGACCACTCACGTTGAACAGAACTTCTTCGCCCGAGCCGCCGCGCACACGAATCCGATAGTTGTCGAATCGCCGGGTGAGGCGGATGCTCTGGGGGCCGCTGAAGAGATCCTTGAAGAAGCGTTTGGGAATTCTGTCAGACAGGGCGGCGGGGTCGTGCATATCCACGACCAAGCGCCTGGCAAAACGATCTGAAAACGCAGTGGGCGTGCCGGTAGAGTCGAAACGAACGAGCCCCCAGGAACCCGAGCCCAGAAGTCCCGTCATGACTTCGGCTTCCTCATCCGGCGTCAGAATGCGCAGGTCGGTGGCCCGCTCGAAGCGAAACAGGCTGCGCGGCAAGAGCAACGAGGCGATGGTGTGCCCGTGCCCGACCGTGAAACGCAGGTTCCCGGGCGCTATGCCCAAGCCGCGCAGCGTCACGATGACGAGGGGCAACCCCACGCCCGTTTCCCAAGCCGGTCGCCCCGGGTCCTCCTCCCGGCTGAGGAGCTCTTCGAAAACCTCCGGCCCGAACCGATGGCACAGAACTCCGCGGATCCGAACCAAGTCCTCGCGCGTGGGCGCGCCGGGATTCTCGACTTCGATACGGTAGCCCTCCGGTTCGAGCCTTCCCCGAACGGTCACGAACAGGCCGCGCTGCCGGCAGACGCGGGCCAGGTTCTCGGCTCGATGTTCGGCCAGTTCCATCCGGAAAACCTGGAGCCAACCGGCATTGTCCACCTCGCCCAAGCCGAGCTCGCTGACCAGAAAGCGGTAGAAAGCCAGGCGATACATGGCCTGCATCCCATTGGCGGCCAGCTCGTGCGTGACCAAGATCAGCGGACCGTGCAGCAGGTCCGGATCGATGCCCTCCGCCACCTGCCCGAGCACCTCGTGCAATTCCCGCACAGTCTCGGGGTACAGGTCGCAGAAGGAGAACTCGAACGAGGGCAGCTCAGGCGGGCTGGCCATGCAGGCTCCTTGCTCCGGCGTCTCGCAATCGCAGTTCGGCCGCGCCGGAGAGGCCGAGGCTGTCGATGTGGTACTCGTGCGCCAGTTCCCGCCGCTCGGCGGCCAGGGAAGCGGGTGCCCGAACCGCGGTGCGCTCCAAGAGAAGACCGTTCAGGAGGCGGGTGGCGCTCTCCACCAGTTCGAACGAGAGCCCTTCCTTTGCGCCCGCGGGCAGATCGCGATACAGCCCCACCAGCGTCTCCAGACGCGCGAACAACTGACGCGCCTCGTCGGAAGCCGGCAGTCCTTCGAGAAGATCTCGATAGTACTCACGCAGCGCGCCGGTGGCGGACATCCCGCTGACCACTCCGCCGATGGCCGCATTGATCTGGATCTGAGTGGTCCCGTCGTAGATGTTTGTGATCCGCGCGTCCCGGTACAACCGCGCCAGGTCGTATTCTTCTATGTATCCCGCGCCACCGAGCACCTGAAGCGCGTCGTAGACGATGGAATTGCACATCTCGGAGATGTAGTACTTCGACATGGGCGTGATCGCGGAAGCGAGCTTCTCCCAGCGTCGGATTTCCGGATCGCTTTTGATGGCGCGATCCCCGTCGCCCGAATCCTTGAGACGCAGAACCTTCCAGTGATAGCGGTCCACGCTGGAGGCGGCTTCGACCATGAGGCAACGCATGGCTGCCGTCTCCCGTTCCATGCGTCGGAGCATGCGCGCCACGGCGGGGATCTCGATGATGGGGCGACCGAACTGGATGCGTTCGCGGGCGTACTTGCGCGCTTCGTAGAAGGCCGCCGTGGCCAACCCGGTACCCTGAGAAGCCACCGACAACCGCGCGCCGTTGAGCATGCCAATCACGTACCGCGAAAGGCCGTGGCCCTCATGGCCGATCAGGCGAGCGGGCGCATTTTCGAACGCCGTTTCGCACGTGGCCGAAGCCTTGAGTCCGAGCTTCTTTTCGATGCCGGTGATCTCGATGTCCTTTCCTTCCACGAGGAAGAAGCTCAGGCCGCGCGCTCCGCTCTGGGGCGCGCCCGATCGCGCAAGCAGCAGCACCGCGGAAGGATACTGATTCACGCCGCAGGCCATGGTTTGAAATCGCTTCGTTCCGGTGACGAACCAGGCGCCGTCGCGTTCTTCGGCGCGCGCGCGAATGTTCGGCAGGTCGCTGCCGAAGTCGGGCTCGGAGAGTCCCATCGTTACGACGTACTTGTTCTCGAGAAGGCGCGGTATCCACTCCTCCTGCATGGCAGGGTCCGCGTACATCTCGAGGATTCCGGCCAGGCTCACCGAACCCACGGCAATCGATAGGGAGCTGTCGGCGCGGTAGCTGATCTCCTGCGCGAGCGCTTTGGCCGTGTGCGGAAGACCGAGGCCGCCGAAGCGCCGCTGAAAGGAGGTGGTGTGCAGGCCTGCTTCGTGAAACTTCTCGAAAAAGCGAACGAACGGTTCGGGATGGGTGACCTTGCCGTCCGCGAACTTCAGACCTTCGCGGTCCATCGGCGCGGCCAACTGCGACATCTCGTTGCCACAGAGGTCTCCGTAGCTTTCGAGGATCTGACGGTACGTCTCGACTGCTTCTTCGACGCTGCGCGGCGCGAACGAAAGGCGATCGTTCCCGGTGCGGTCGAACTCGGCCGCGTCCCGAAAACCGTCTTCGTAGAGCGAAACGATCTCGTTCCAGTCGATGTAGTGATCGAAGTGGGCCTGGAGGTCCGGGTTGTCTTGGAAGTAGTTGGACTGAATCATGGGTCCAGTTCGGCGGGCGCGGTAGTTTTTGGAAGGAAAATCGCGCGGGCTGAACGACGGGTGCTTTTGCCGTCTCCTGAAGTATCCGCTACGATAGCGGCGTTTTTCGGGGCTTTCTGGGTGCTCCTGCGTACGGGCCGTCACAATTTTTCTTGAAACGAAACCCGGCAGGCTCATCATGCTCTGGAACACCGGGCGTGCTCGATCGCGGTGTCCTGACCCTTGGGACCGACGCGCGCGGGGAATTGGGACCTCCGGAATGCAACAAGAGGTGCAGCTATGAAGACAGGTCGATTTCTCACTGCCGCCCTGGCGGCGGCCGTGCTCGCGGGGGCAGGTTACGGCCTCCAGGCCGGCTCCCCCAAACCGGGTCCGAAAACCACGAAGGTCCCGAGCGGCGCACACGTCCTCACGCGTTCGAATGAGGGGGCCGGTGGTGAAGCCACGATCCTGCTCTGTCCCGGCGGGATCTATCACACGGCCCAGAGCAGGGAGGCCAATGACGAAAGACCGCTGCCCGGCATGAAGCGGGCTTCCTATGCGGGTGTCACCTACGACACGGGGCGGTGGCATCTGAACAACCGGGGGCTCCGGCTGGAGCGCAAGAAACGGTGCGCGTTCGGAGAGTACATTCCCATCAGCGGCCCCGGCGAGAAATTCGCCAGATGCGTCACGATCAGCGGGGCAGATGATCCCGAAGACAATCTGGAACTCGGAAAATTGGAAGCATTGCGCAAGGGTGTGGACAACGCGTTCGGTTCGTTCGGGCAGTATCGAGCGGCCAAGAAGCCGCCTGCGGCCTGCAAACCGGGCTTTGCCGTTACGAATGCGCGCGGAGCGAAAGCCCTGTTGCACGAGATGGCGCGACTCTGACCCGGGGAGGCGCCGCCCGCCCGAGGTCGAAGCAGATGCCGATGCTCGCGAGAAGCGCAGTTCCGACCGCCCTGACCGGTCAGCGCCCTGCTACCACCGAATTTCGTACGAAGCGTGCATGGCAATGTCTGGAGTCGTACCGTAGGTGATCAGGTTCTCCACCGCAGCCAGCACCAGTCGACCGCCGGCCGCGTCGCGCCGAAAAGCGAGGGCAACCAAATGTCCTCGCTCCGAAAGACGGCCGAAATCGACGACCGGTCGGGTGAACGTGACGTACTCAACGAGCGCCGTCCAACCCAGGCCAATCGGTCGCAATAATCCCGCGCGCGCCACCCACTGAGTGGAGGGTAGTTCGAGGACCAGGAAGCGTCGGTCCGCCAGCCACGCGTGCGTGAGTCCCAGTTCGTAGGCGAAGCTTCCGGGGAGCGGACCGGACAGCGCCGCAAACACGCCCACATCCGTACCTCCCGAGGAGAGGGGCGCCGCGCCGGCTCCCGCGAACTTCACGAGCAGCCCGCCGGAGAACCGCAGGCCCGGACGTAGCTGGGCGAAGTCGTGCTGGTAGGAGAAAATCGGATCCCCGGCGCCGGAAAGACTGCCTCCGGATAGGGGCCGCGATTCCGTGGCGCCGAACAGGTCAATCCCCAACGGGCCGCCGCCTGGGACCGGCGGGCTGTGCTGTCTGCGCGGATAAGCTCGAAAGTCGAACTCGCGCAGCTTCGTTCGGACCCAATCGCCATCGATGAGGGCGTACGCGGGACCCAGCGGTTCGTAGCTGACGTTGAGGCGGTTGCGGCGATAGTCTTCGCGACCCTGGTTGGGAAAGCCGAAAGCACGATGAAAGGACTCGATGGAGTTGTCCATCGCTCCGCCCCCGATCACCTTCAGGGGCACCGAAAGCCCGATCTGATCCTGCGCGCTCAGGGCGTAGCGGATATGCGGTTCCAACGAGAGTTCTTCGCCGTCGATCGTGAAGCGGCTGAGCTGCGCGGACCAGACATTGGCCCAGTTCACGCCCAGCCGCACGGCAAACTGACCGGACTCGAGTTCTTCTTGGACAGGAAGCAGCAGGGGACGGATAGTCTGAAACGTGGCGACGTACGGGGCAGGCACTTCAGCCGCCAGTGGAGCGAATGTGCCGCCCGCTCCGAATGCGAGGAGGGAAAGGATGCGCAGCCAGCGCCTTCCACCGGCAACCCCCGGAGGCCGACCCCTGCTCTGGCAGCGTGACGCAATCCTTTCCATAGAGAGGAGTCACCTACAAAGAGAGGCGCGATCCTTGGCGTCGACCGCCAGAACTCACCCCGCTTCGTGCAAAAAAAACCTCACCGGGGCGACCGGCCCATCAGTCACGGCCGGGTGTCCGTATCGGCTCGCCCCGCGGACCAGCTCAAACGCGGCCCCCGCTTCGTCGTCCGTTCAGGCCGCAGCCGAGCGCGAAGCCGGACTCCGGATGCTCAAGAGTCCGTGGAGGCCAAAGAACACGGCCAGGTAGAAGACATCTCCCATGAGAGTCCCGCGATAGAACGGAATGGCCTTCACGTAGCACAGAACGAGCCCGCTCAGGTCCAGGGTGTACAACCCGCTGCCCAGCCAAACACCAAAGTTCGTGACCAGGAAGAAGACCAGCGAACCGGTCAGGCCGAGTCCCAAGACGGCGCCGGAGAACCGTACCGCTCCGCCTTCGAAGTTCTGAAGAAAACGCCCCAAGAACACCGGAAGCACCAAAGCAATATACACCAAGAGGCGCATGCCCAGGTCGTCCATTCCGATGACGAGATCACTTACCAGCATCCCCGCCAGGATCACCGCGCCACCCATCCAGCGGCTGGGAAACAGGAAGCCTGCAAAGAGGCCCGCGGCCGCAACGGGCGCAAAGTTCATGACGTGCGGCAGGGTGCGCCCCGCGACAATGAGGGCAAACAGCCCCAACCCAAAACCGATCTGGACCAGCCGTTGGCTGCGCGAGTTCTGGCTTTCGTTCATGTTTCTCTCCATAGTCAAGGGCAGTATCGCCGCCACGGGTCAATTGCGCAAGTCGAATTGAATCCGGATCAAAAAGACTTGCCGGTGCCGAGGCCATTCCCGAGTCTGTTCATGTCTCTTGGGAGGAAGCGGGTGAGATTCCCGCGCTGACGCGCAACTGTGAAGGGCCGAAAGCCCTAAGCCAGATCTTCCCCTGTGAAACGGACCGCGCGGAATCGGTCGTACACGCTCGCCGCAGTATTCCTCCGGCGATGGGGCCTCCGGGGACACGCCGGAGGCGCCGGAGGAAGCATCGAACCACCCTGGTTCCAGCAACCGCCGGGTCTCCTCAATACTACTTGTGGAGATGAGACTATGAAGAAGGAAACAACCAGGGTCTTTCTGCGCGCCTGCGCGATTGGAACTCTGGGGCTGATGGTGATCGCCTGCCCCAGAGCCGAAACCGAGAATGACGAGGAGTTGGCCATCGCCGCGCTGCTCACCAGCTTGCCCGCCGAGATTGAGCTCAGGGGCCGATTCACCATGTTCAGCGGTACGGCCGATACGAGCCGCAACGGAGACTTCGAGCTTTCGGGTTCTCCCGGCACGTACGGACACAGCTTCACCTATGATGGGGACACTACGGTCTACTCCGGTGAGATCGTACAGTTCGACAACACGAGGAAGGTTCTCTTCTTTCGGGTGAAGTCAACGTTTTCGGCGGCCAATGTCGGCAAGTTCCTCTGGGGTAGATGGTTGAAGCATACAGATGGTAAATTCTACTATTGTGAGTCCACCAACGGCTACAAGGACACCCTCGCGCTTTCCATTTCGGACTTCGCCACCATTGAGGCGAGTCCGGGTACGGTGGCCAACCCCGCCAATTTGGGAACCGGCGATTGGCCGGCTACGGGTGGTTGCGGCACGGCGGCGTGGAATCGCCTCGATCCAAAGTAGGCAGGAGCCATGGTTCGACGGCCCAACTTGAACGGTCAGCGCGCAGCGACTACCCGGCCAGCACGAAAGCGCTGGGCGAAGTCGCCGCTCTATCTGGTCATCGTCGGCGCCTCGCTGTGCGTCGCGCAGGCCTGCCGGCAGACGGGCGCAGGAGACGAAGCGGCTGCGGCCCTTCTTCTCCTGCGGGGCGGACTTTTCGAGGGCTCGTCCGCGAACCCCTGCCCCAGCCACACGGCCTCCACGCCTTCGGGGACTGCCAGCGCTGATGTGGTCGTCGAGGCACCGGCGGCGACCGGCTCCGGATTCGGCGCGAAGGAATGCCTGACGAACGGTGTGCGCGGCGAAGGCGAGTACGCGGGCTCGCTCGACGTATTCAGCATGCACACGACGGGCGCGGGCGCCGTCGTGGTATTGGCGTGGTCGGGCAAGAAGGTCACGAACGGGACCGGCGTGGACTTTGTCGTCTTCGAGAACGCGTTCAAGAACCTGGCCAACACCAGTGAGACTTTTCTTGAAGCGGTCATTGTCGAAGTGAGCGAAAACGACACCACGAAGAACGCCGGGCAATGGTGCGGGTTCGCGCCCAACTATACCGGAACGCCGGAGACCACCTACAGTTCGGACGCTTCCCATTGGGGGAGCTTCGCGGGCAGAACGCCCGTGAAGTACAATCAGGATAGCAACCCGCTCAATGCCGCGGACCTATTCGATACAGCCAAGGCGGGGGGAGACGGGTTCGACCTCTCGAATCTCAGCGACTCCAACACGTTCTCGACCGGTTGCAGTACCGCGGTCCGCAACAGCATTCAGGCTAACGGCTTCTGGTTCGTGCGGCTCGTAAGCGCTACGTCGCGCACGAATCCCGATACCGGTTCGGCGTTCCTGGCCGGTTCACTCGGCGGCTCACCAGACATCGACGGCGTGATCGCGCGGCACCTGGTCAGCCGGTGAACCTCATTGCCGCGCGCCGCGAGCGTCCCCATCGGCGGGGATGCCCGCTTCGGCTCGCCATGAGTCGCGCCACCTTACGGCCGCCTGCACCTCGTCGGTTACGAAGAGCTGGACGCCGCGGTCTGCCAGTTCGCGAAAACGAACTTCGTCGTTGATGGTCCAGGCGTGAAGGCGATAACCACGTTCCTTTGCGTATGCCAAGAGCCGCCCATCGATGCGACCCTCGAAAGGATGCAGGAAATCCGGGTGCACGAACCAGAACAGGCTGCGGTTGTGCGCAAACCAGTGGAGGTCGTCGCGCCAGAGCATGCCCAGGCACACCTCCGGTAGGAGCGCGCGCAGCCGCCGCAGTGAAAACGGATTGAACGAAGAGCACAAGATTCGGTCGCCTCGTTTGACGTACGGAGCCAGAACCGGGGCGACGGCGCGTTCCACGCTTCCGTTCACGATGCGCCAGGGCTTGAGTTCGACGTTGATGAGCGTTCGGCCACCGTACTCTTCGAGCAGCTCCCCAAGAGTGAGGATTCGCTCAGGACCGCCGCCCACCGTTTGCGCCAAGTTCAGCCCGCGCAATTCGGCCAGGGTCATTTGCTCGAGGAGCAGGTCCGGTTTTCCGGCAAGTTCTGCCGTGGGTCCGTGAGCAACGACCGGCACGCCATCGCGTGAAAGGATCACATCGAGCTCGAAACCGTCTGCGCCACACGCAAGCGCCGCGTCAAAAGCGCCCCGTGTGTTTTCTGCCGGCGAACGTCCTTTGCCGAAACCTCGGTGTCCGAGGACGAGCGGCCGACGCGTTGCCGAAAACAGATGCTCCCATCTCTTCGGGTCCGGTTGAAATCGGCGCACCAAGGCACCGAGGCGACGGGCCGCCCCACCGGGCAAGCCGTTCCTGATCGCGGGGCGCGGTCGGACACACCGTCTCGCGTCGCCATTGACACCGGTGCCTGGGCCGGCGGCAGTCGTCCATGCTGGTCGTGGTCTGGTCGCTCGTGGCGCTGCTGGCCCTGCTCCAGGTCCTGGGGTGTCGACCGGTGCTTCTGTGGCTCGTCGGCCGCCTGTTCGGAAGCTACGTATCCATAGACTTTCGGGGCGTGGGATTTCTGGTGCCCCTGCTGCGGTTTTCCTGCCGGGACCTGCGCATCTTCGCGCCCGGAAAACAGGACCGTGATCGTATCTACATCGAGGCCGCGCGGGTCTCTTTCTTTCTCGACCCCATTCACCTGTTTTTCGCGCGCATCCGCACGGCGGGCATGCAATTGGAGCGGCCGCTTCTGCACTACGTCAATCGCCAGGAATCTCACGAGAAGAACCGTTACGTTCCGCGTCGCCACCGCATCGAGCTCAAGAACACGCGCGTCCGCGGCGGAACGGTTTTCATTCAGGACGAGACGCTCGCGCCGGTTTACCGCCTGGCCCTTTCTCAGATCGAGCTCGAAGGCGGAGACATGGATGTGGGCACTTCGATTGACGTGTTCTTTCGCTCCCGAAGGGGCAGCGCTCGCATCTCCTCGGGCTTCATCGAGATTGCAGGCGAGCACGGACGCGGGACCATCCGCGTATGGGGCAGCACGTGGGGGGAACTCACCGGCGTCGGGGACCTGCCGCTCATGCGCGGCCGGCTCGCGCTGGAGGCCTACCACTCCGGTGGTTCGGAGGGGCGGCGCGTGGAAGGAATCCTCGCCAACATTCCGGCCGCGCATGAGCGCGACTACACCCACTTCCACATCCACGACGTACGCACACAAATCCCCTTTGCCTTCGAACTCGATTGGAACGACTACCGTCTGACCTTCGATCTGGCGCTCCTGAAGCTGATTCAGGCCGTCCTGGGCGGCTCGCGGGCGCCGGGCGTGATCCGGGGGGGAGTGCTTTCAGGTGTCCGGGGGCTTTTCGAACTCTTTCGCAAGCAGGAGCGCTGAACGAACGCGTCGGGCGGCGGCAGCCACGGGCGCGCTCTGGTTCTGCCTGCTGCTCCTCCCCGCCACCCTCGCAGCACAGCGTGCGCCGGGTGACTTTTCCGACCTCTTCGCGGAAGACCGGAAGCTGTACGGGAGCGATCGCGAAGAGAAGATGCCGGTGAACGCGGTGTTCGTCGAGCACGAACGTTGGCCCGGGCATCGCTCGACGATGGTATTCTGGCTCTTCCGGAGCACAGACTATCCTCGATACGCATCCCTTTACTTTGTACCTTTCTACTACAATATTCGGAGCAAACAGGACAACCGCAGGCGTACGTTCGTGTTCCCGTTGCTCTACGATCGAGTGGACGGCCCCGCCCGGCTTACGGTCACGCCACTCGGGCTGTCCAACCGGGGCCACGGCCAGGAGTTCTCGCTGTACGGTTGGCTCCTGCATTTCCGCGAAAACGGTCCCGCGCGTCATGGCGCCCTTCTGCCCTTCCTGTACTGGGGCTCTCACGCCGAGGAGACTTCACGGTACCTGGCGATGTTTCCGGTCTTCTTCGTGGACACCGGACCCCATTGGACGCGCCTCAACCTCGCTGGAGTGTTCGACCTTGCCCGTGATGCTTTGGGCCTGCGTCGCCTGTGGTTTGCGCCGCTGCTGTTCTACGCGCGCGACGGGCCCGACCGCACGGGGCACGGGCGCGACGGTCGCTTGATTGCCGCGGACTTCGACACGGACGCCTACAGCGCCTACCTCCATCTGCCTCCGCTGTACTTCAGCGGCCGCACCGTGGAGCCGTCCGGCAGCAGCCCGGGCGGTGCCGCTTCTTCACAACGGACCTACGCTTGGTCATTTGCCTGGCTCTACTTTCGCTCGACCGAACAGGACGCGTGCTGCGGCCCTCGAAGGAACTCGAAGCTGTTGGTCAGTACGCTGCTCGTCGGTCCGGTCTGGCTCAAACGGTACTCGACGAACCCCGCCGGCGCGAACGAGTCGGGCGCCACGTTCGCCGTGTTCCCACTGCTCCAAAACGCCTGGTCCACGCGCGAGTCCGTGGGCGACGGGGTTCGCGAACGCGCGACCTCCTTCGTTTGGCCGCTCTCCGGGCACACCGGCCGCCGCTTCACGGACTCGGGCGGTCGCCTGATCCGCTCGGAGTCTTCCTTCTGGTTTCCCATCCTCCCCGTTTTCTTTCGCACGAGCAACACCGTCATGGAGGCGAGTTGGACGCACACCTGGTTCGCCCTGTGGGACCTGGTGACCGACGAACACGGCATTCAGCGTTTTGCGTTCGTGCCCTTCGTGTTCTACCGGCGCGACTCCTACCTGGCCCTGGCTCCCTTCTACATCAGGCCCGGGCCGTACCATGCGGATTCGGGGTTTTCGTTCGGCCCCCTGCACTTTCACTCGTGGGAGCCCGGCCGCGATCGACTCTGGGCTCTGATCTACTACGGTTCCCATGACGGACCCGCGCAGGAGCGAACGCGTGTCGTCTTTCCGCTCTACTGGAGCTTCCGCGAAAAGCAGACGCGCTCGGAGTTGTTTCTGCCGTTCTACGTTTCGCATGAGAGCCCGCGCGTGTACTATCACGCGAACCTGATGGGGCTTTCTGTCACTCGCGAGGCTGGCTACAGGGCCTCCGTGGGCGCGGACACCAAGGCCGGACGCGTGTACCTGGACTTCGAAGTCGCCTGGCTCTACAACCTCGTCGGCTTCTCGAAGCGGATGAGTGCTCCTCTGCCGTTTCGCAAAGAAGAGCCCGAACCCGAGCCGACCATCGCGCAGGCGGACGGACTCGTGGCAGCCGAGCGCAGCCGCCGAGCAGGCGGTCGGCAGGACGGGTTCGAAGAGCCCCGCCTGGAGCGAAGCCTCTCCGTTTCCCGCGACGATACGCTCAACTACACGGGACTTGATCTTCTGTACGGCGTCTTTTCGATCCGCTACGCGGACACCCGCCGGCATTTCCGCCTGCTGCCCCTTTCGTGGCTCACCTGGGATACGCGCAGCGACGACCGGCTCCACGTGATACCGCCGCTGTTCGTGTGGTACCAGAAGCATCTCACGGAATACTTCGTGCTCTTTCCGCTCTATGCGCTGCAGCGCGAGGAAAACGGTTCGTTCGTGCGCAGCGTCGGTCTGCTGTTGTTCATTCAAATGTACGAAGCAGAAGAGTCGCTGCGCGAGTATGCTTACCTCTGGCCCCTGATTTCGCTGTACAAGTCACCCCGGCGCTTCGGCGGTCGCGTCGTACCTCTGGCCTGGCACCGCACGGTGAACGAGGGAGCCAAACGAACGTCAGAAACGATTACACCGTTGTTCTACTACGAGCGCACGGAAGAGCGCCCCACTGCCGCGGGGCGGTCCGCTCCGCGCGGGTCCCCGCCCGAGTTGGGGGCCAAAGGTCGTTCGAGCACGATTGCCCTGACCTGGCTTTCGTACTACACGCGCGAAAGGGACAATCAGGGCCACGAAACCGCGCACTTCTTTGCGCTGCCGCTGTTCTACTACGGCCTGCGCAGCGATGAGCGAGGCCCACGACACCACATCTTCTTCTCCGGGCTCTACCTCGGCACAGGCGCAGAAGAGACGGAGTTCAGCGTACTGTACCGGCTCTTCCGCGTGCGAGCGCGCCGGTCGGATTGGCGGCCGCGGCCCCAGGACGAGCCGGGCCACCGCCGAAAGTTCGACCTCTCCGCGTTATTTGTACTCTTCAACTACGAGACCGAGGGCAGCTCGTTCGGCAGCAACCACCGTTCCGAAACGACGACCTGGCTCTTCCCGGTCTTCTGGGCCGAACGCACAGCCACGAACCGCACCATCGGGACACCCCGGCGCTACTACGGACGGCGCGATTTCTCATTCCTTTCGCCGCTTCTGTACATTTCGAGTACGCAAAGCGAGCAGGATCTGCTGAGCACCGGTTCGCGCGATGTCGTTCGCCGCCGACGCGAAGAGTTCACGTTCTTTTTTCCGATCATACCGCTGTACTACTACAACCGCGAGGATGCCACGGTTCACCACAACCTCCTGTGGCTCTTGGACCTCAAGTACGATGGGGGAGGTCTGCGGCGCCTGGCGGCTCTGCCTGTTTTCAGCTATCGCCCCAACGACTACATTTGGTTCTTCCCGTTCTACTACTCTTCGGACGAGCAGGCCACGTTCTTCCATGTGGTGCCGGTTTTCTGGTCTTTCTTCGGCAGGCGGCGGGGCAGCCTGTTTGTGGCGGGCCTGTATCTGCGCTGGGAGGAAAACAGCTCACGCCAGAATTTTCTGTACCTGTACGACCATGAACGAAAGGCGCGGTCCGAGTCCTGGGATGCGCTGTTCGGTTTCGTACACTTCGAGGTAGCCCATCCGACCGGCGGTCTTCCCCAGAGGGAGTTTTCGCTGGCCTATCGCGCCATTATGGGCTGGAACTACCGATCGCCACAATATTACAACGTCAATCTTTTGTGGTTCTATACCAGTCGGGAGGGTCAGGAGTTCCATTCGAGTTTCCTTCCCCTCTACTGGTACGAGAGCGGCACGAACCGTGCGCGGCTGGTGCTTCCACCCCTGCTTTCGGCTTTCAGCTACGAAGGAGACGATCGCTTCGAAATGGTCGCGCTCGGAACCCTGTGGTACAGGCACTACGATTCAGCCAATCGCAACGGGCGGCATCTGCTCCTTCTGGGAACGCTCTACGAGCAGGTGATCGAACCGGAGCGCGGCTACAGCGCGGTGGGCAGCTTCTGGGGTTTTCTCTGGCAGTACGAACGCGAGGACCTGACTGACTTCCGCCGCTTCTCGCTTCTCAAGCTGCTCTTCATCCGAACGACACACGAGGGGCAGACCTACAACCGGATCCTCGGGATCCGATTCTGAATCGTAGCGACCGTGCCTCACTCCGGCAGTCGCAGACGATGACGTATGTCCCGGTACGCCGCCTGCACCAAAGCCGTCAGGGCTGCCGTCAGTACGACTTCACCCGGCCTGAGCTTGACGTGCCGCCCGTTTTTCCCCGCTCCCTGTAGCAGACCCTGCGGGTCCGGAAGCCTTGCGCCATAGAAGAAGCCGACGTTCACATGAGCCCGAAAGGCGTTCACGTACGCAAACGGAGCTTCCTGCACGCAGGCCACCGGACAACCGTCGTGGACCAGTTCGAGTACGTCCGGACCACAGTCGCGGATCACATGGAACCATTGGCGGGCGAGCGCCCCGTATGCGTCACTGCGGCGTTCGAACCAGCGCTCCACCTCCGGATCGCGAGGAACGGCTCCGTCGAAAGTGAGCAATCTCTCCACAAGACCCTGCAAGTCTCACGCGCCGCCCAGCTTCCCGAAAGGGCGACTCGCGGAACCGACACCCTGAGGCGCCGAATTTTCTGAGTCAAATGAATCCGCGCTCGCCTGTTGGATCTTCGATGACCTGGCACCTGAAGCGAACCGCCCCTACCGAGTTGCCGAATGCGACCGCCGACCGGCGGCGCGAGGACCGCGTCTCGGCCGGCATGGAGCACCCGGTCAGCGTCCTCCTGCGTGCACCGAACACCCGGGAATGGTCCGGTTTCTTGGCCGACTTCTCGGAACAGGGCGCGTGCGTTCTGTTACCTGGGGAGACGCGACAACTCTTGGCCGGAAGTCGCCTTTCGGGTCAGATCGTCGGGGGCGGTTTGACCATCCCTTTCGAAGGCGCTCTGGTTTGGCAGCGACATGACCCGCGCGCGGCGAGCCCCAGAATCCAGATCGGCGTGCGGTTCGATGTACCCCCAGAGGGAGCCCCCTCGCTCGTCAAAACCCTGCGCCTCCGCGCCCTGGTGTAGCACCCACGGTGGGGGCGCTACGTTGTCCCCAGTCATCAACGACGGCGCGCTTTCTTCTTGGCCTTCTTTTTACCGACTTTCTTGGCCTTCCCCGCTTTCTTGGCGACCTTGCTCGATTTCTTGCGGACCGCTGCCTTTTTCTTCGCAGGCTTCGGCGCGGAGGCGGGCATTTCATCCTTCACGAGGCCGATCACCGTACCGGCAGGATCGGCAATGAGGGCGAACGTCACCATCCCGGGGATGACCTCGGTCGGTCGGATGATCTTTCCGCCGAGCGCTTCGGCCTGTCGCGCTGCCTGGTCGGTGTCCTTCACGGCGACGTAGATCATCACACCGGGCGGCGTGTTGGCATCCGCCTGGTATACGCCGCCCTGGATTCCGCCCGCGCCGGCCGTGTCGATGATGCCGTACTTCATGGGGTTGTTGTCGTCGATCTTCCAGCCGAATAGCTTCGAATAGAACGCCGCGGCGGCCGCAGCATTCGCCGACGCAATCTCGAAATGAACCACCGGTCTTCCCACAAGCATCCTCCTGTCGAATCACTCGACCTGCCGACACGACGCGGCCGGACGGCGGGTAATTTCAACCCGAATTCGGCATCCCAGAACGCGACGGAAGATCGACCTCAACGGGCGGGCAGAATCAGCACCTTTCCGTCGGTCATGCTGCGCGCGTAGGAAGCGATGGCATCCGGCGCCTCTTCCAGGCTGACGCGCGTACGGATGTCCATGCGTATGGTGCCGCGTCGCACCGCGCGCTGAACACGCCAGGCGTCGCGCATCGCCCCACCCATGCCGATTTCGGCGACGTGCCTGCCCAGATGAAACCCGGTCACGGACTTCCCTCGAAAGACGACGTCGCGCGATTCGATGTTCGAGATGGGTTCACCCGACAGGCTCGCGTAGACGATGACCTGGCCCGTAGGCGGAAGCGCGCCGAGGAGGACGGCCGTCATACTGCCGCCCACTGCATCGAAGGCCGTCGTCGCCCCCAGTTCCCCGGCAAGTCGTGCCAGCTCCTCGGAAAAACCGGGCGCCGAGGAATCGAGAACGTACTGCGCGCCGGTCGACCTCAGGCGCAAAACGTGCTCGGCCCGTCGCACGATGTCGATCACCGGGGTCCTCCTTTCGGCCGCGAGCGCCCGGACCATCCCGCCCAGCTGAGAGGCGGCCGCATTCTGAATGATGGCGCGGCTGCCGTGCTCTTCGGCGCGCGTCAGAAGTCCGAAGGCGGTCATGGGATTGACGATGAGCGCGCAGCCCTGTTCGAAATCGACGCCCGGCAGGAGTGGAATCACCTGCATGACGGGAGCTCGGAAGTACTCGGCCCAGGTCCCGTCGCCACGACCCTGACCGCCGGTCGTCACGCGCCGGCCCACGAGCAGCGAACCGGGAAGACCGGAAGCAGCCACGACCACACCCGAACATTCGAAGCCGGGCACCGCGGGCAACGGCCGATCGATTTCGTAGGACCCCGAAAGAAAGCCCAAGTCGGAAGGGTTGCAGGGAGCAGCTTCGACACGGACGAGAACTTCACCGCGCCCCGGTTGCGGGACCGGTTTCTCGCAAACGCGCAAATTCTTGGCTCCCTCCTCCGCATTGGCACCCGGCGACAACAATTCGAGCGCGCGCATGGAAGCAGGTAGCGAACGAGCCATGCGCAAAGGGACGAAACAGGGAACGCCTTTGTCAAGGCAGCCGCGATCGCGCCCACCCGACCCCGTGCAGTAGCGACCTCCTGTCGCACTGCACGGGGGGCGCGCCATCCTGGCGCGCTGATCGGGAGGGCGCGCTCGCTGCGAATTTGGGAGGCGCA